>JAEUTY010000043.1 GCA_016787805.1 Flavobacterium sp.
TTGAGTTAATTGGAATACACGTAATGCTTTGTCAATGGTTTGAACTTGCATTGTAGTCATATCCGTTACTCTGAAGCGGTAACCTTGAGCTCCTGAAACCAAATTAGCATAAATGTATTGATCAATTGTAGCTAAGGTTGAACCACATTGTGAACCTTGAACTACGGTTACAATTGGTGTACAACCTTCGTCGATGTTACCATCACAGTTATTGTCAATTCCATCGTAACAAACTTCTGTTGCGCCTGGGTGAACAGCACCATTGTTGTCGTTGCAGTCTAAACTATTCAACACATATCCTACTGGAGCCACACAAGCCGAAGTTGTAACTGCTGGATTTCCGTAGCCATCATTATCTGCATCTTGGTAGAATGTAATTCCTGTCAAGTTTAGGAAATCATTGTCATTGCAATCTGAGTTGTTTGTAACACCTACACATGCTGCATAAGTTGACGAACCCAATCCATCTCCATCATTATCAACATATAAAACAGTATTAGGATAACAATCTGAGTTATTCGCAACTCCACAATCGGTTAATGTTGTAGAACCAAATCCATCACCATCTGCATCAGTGTATTGCAATTGGTTGTCATTACAATCGGTGTTATTAAACGTACCACAAGCCACTAAAACTAAAGGATTCCCAAAACCATCACCATCTGCATCTTGATAGGTCAAAGTTGTTGGATAACAGTCTGAATTATTCGCAACTCCACAATCGGTTAATGTTGTAGAACCAAATCCATCACCATCAGCATCTGTGTATTGCAATTGGTTGTCATTACAATCGGTATTATTAAACGTACCACAAGCCACTAAAACTGAAGGATTCCCAAAACCATCACCATCTGCATCTTGATAGGTCAAAGTTGTAGGATAACAGTCTGAATTATTTGACACTCCACAATCGGTTAATGTTGTAGAACCAAATCCATCACCATCTGCATCAGTGTATTGCAATTGGTTGTCATTACAATCGGTGTTATTAAACGTCCCACAAGCCACTAAAACTGAAGGATTCCCAAAACCATCACCATCACTATCTTGATAGGTCAAAGTTGTAGGATAACAATCTGAATTATTCGCAACTCCACAATCGGTTAATGTTGTAGAACCAAAACCGTCGCCATCAGCATCAGTATATTGCAATTGGTTGTCATTACAATCGGTATTATTAAACGTACCACAAGCCACTAAAATTGAAGGATTCCCAAAACCATCGCCATCACTATCTTGATAGGTCAAAGTTGTTGGATAACAGTCTGAGTTATTTGAAACTCCACAATCGGTTAACGTTGTAGAACCAAATCCATCACCATCTGCATCAGTATATTGTAATTGGTTGTCGTTGCAATCGGTGTTGTTTGATGGTCCACAAGCTACTAAAATTGTTGCATGTCCAAATCCATCGCCATCGGCATCTTGGTATTGGAGTTGATTATCATTACAATCAGAGTTATTAGTTACTCCACAGGCAACCCAGATATTGGCGCCAAATCCATCGCTATCGCCATCTTGGTACTGAATCTGATTGTCGTTACAATCGAAATTATTTGATGGCCCACAAGCTACTAAAACAGCAGGATTGCCAAAACCATCCCCATCGGCATCTTGGTATTGCAATTGGTTGTCATTACAATCAGAATTATTAGTTGGCCCAGATGGTGCGTATACATTTTGACCAAAACCATCGCCATCATTGTCAACATAAGTTAGTAAATTATCATTTGAATCGATACTATTGGCCAATCCACAAGCTACTAAAACAGCGGCATTTCCAAAGCCATCGCCATCAGCATCTTGGTATTGCAATTGATTATCGTTGCAATCAGAGTTATTAGTTACCCCACAAGCAACCCAGATATTGGCTCCAAATCCATCGCCATCGCCATCTTGGTACTGAATCTGATTGTCGTTACAATCGGAGTTGTTTGATGGTCCACAAGCTACTAAAATTGTTGCATGTCCAAATCCATCGCCATCAGCGTCTAAGTATTGTAATTGATTATCGTTGCAATCAGCACTATTGTCAACATATCCTGTAGGCGCTCCTGCACAACTTAGTTGAGCAACTGATGCATTACCAAAACCATCATTATCAGCATCTTGATAGTATGTTGTAGGTGAACCAAATACAATTGAGTAGTTATTTCCAGCATTATCATCCCAAAGTAAAGTTGCCAAGGTTCTATCCATTTCAGAATCGGTAGTAATTTGCGCTAAAGAACGAGTGCTGCTGTAAACATAATAATAAACTGTAGTATTACAACTTGGAGGCGGAATTGTTGCTGTCCATGATGTACCAGAACCAGAGGCTTGCACCACTGAAGTTGACGAAGTAAAATCGTTAGTTCCTACTCTATATCTAACATAAATCTTTTGCTCAGGAGAAGGAACTCCTGCAGTTGTAATATTGATTACTGCTTGTCCTCCAACAAGTGTCTGACTAGTACGAAAAGCCTGCACAACAATACTAGAGGTATATCCAACGTAATATTTTGCATTGGTTCCCGTATAACCACAGTCGTTAAAAACAAAATTGTATTGCCCTGTTGTTGACATATTCAATCCCATGTCATTTCCACTATTGTATGCAGAGATGTTGTTGATTGCATCAACCGTACCTGAGCCAATACCACTAAACACCCATTTATTTTGGAACCTATTGCTCAATGGGCCTGAAATGAATAAAAATCCGTTTCCATTACCACCTGTCATATTTACTGGTGTTACATTACCTCCAGAATTTTGTACATTAATATTGGTCACCCATTGCCCTCTACCATCGGTTGGGTTTCCTGAAGGTGTTGAAACTCTACGGTAATAACAGGTTCTATAATCGGCATTGTAAGGAGTAGTTACATAGCTATTAAATGATCCTACAACTTGAACTGGCTCTCCACTAAAAATATTCTGAGCTTCAGTGGGTATAGCCAATAAAAACAGCACTAAATAGATTAGTGTATTTACACTTTTTAGTATAGTTCTTTTCATAAAAAATGGTTTTAATTTAATTTTTAGACTTATTGCGATTTGTATAATTAGCATCGACTAACTTCACTCTCTTTTTTGAATAATTTATTTTTTTAACTTTTAAAGTTATAAATTATAATTAATACTATTAAGTTTTACATCTTAAAATCTTAAACTACAACGTTTTCGTGTTGATAAAAACATTGTCAATCTATAATTACTACTTAATAATTTTCAAATTACGCAAAACCGAGAAAAAGAAAGTATACGTCATTTTACGTATTTTTTATTAAAAAACCTCTTCAATTTCTCGAAGAGGCTCCTATTAAATCAATTGTAAGATTATTTTTTAATCACACGTTGAACTCTTTGTTCATCTCCTTGAGAAACAATTACATTGTATATTCCTGAAGGATAGGAAGCTCCTATTTGCAATTCATTAAATTCTGACACTTCTGCACTTTGTTCTTCCACTAATCTTCCTAACATATCATACACTTTTACATTAACAACTTCTTCTGATGAAGTTTTTACACTCAATTGGAAGCTTTCAGAAAATGGGTTTGGATAGGTCGCTATCTGTAAGTCTAAATTTGTAGGCGTTACTGCTCTTGCTCCTCCTGGAGTTGTAAGTGTACAAACTTTTCCATAAGGACCAAAAACTCCATTAATTTCGAGCGCTACTTGCACTGAATAAGTCGTGGCTGGCAATAAACTTGGCACTGTATTCAAATTAAAAATACGAATAGGTCGGTCAAATGAATACGTAAAAGGTCCATTTGTAAATCGAAATCTATAGGTTGTAGCGCCTGAAAAAGAATCAGCATAAATCAGCACATTACTATTGGTTAACACGATATCACATTGCGAAAGTTGTAATTGAGAAGTCGGGAAACTTGGTGTAGTAATTGTACACGGTGCTCCGTAAGGCAAATACAATCCATTAGTGTTTTTAACCGCTACTTCTATTGCATAAGTTGTGTTGTATTCAGGGTTCGAAAAATTTGTCATGCGAATGTCTCGAATAGGTCTACTAATTTCTTCTTGCGCTGAAGTCAACAAGTTGGTTATTCTGAATTTATAACCCGTTGAGTAAGGAACATTATCGGCAAAAATAACATCGTTCATTGTAGTCAACGAAGAGCCACATTGAGCCGCTTGAATTGTTGTTGTAGTAGCTGGCGTTGTTACTGTGCATGGCAAACCATAGAAAGGTTGCCAAACATTGTTGTAACGAACAGAAACTTCAATTTGATACGATCGATTAAATGCGTAGTTTCCTAATTGAGTAATGGCAAAAACACGTAACGCTCGATCAATAATTTGCACTTGATTTGTCGTTAAATCGGTCACTTTAAAACGATAACCTTGAGCTGCTGGAACTAAATTGGCATAAATATTTGAGCTGATTAATGGAAGCGTAGCTCCACACTGAGAACTCTGAATCACTGTAACAATTGGTGTACAACCTTCGTCAATTGTTCCGTCACAATTGTTATCAATTCCATCATAACATACTTCTGTTGCATTCGGATGAACAGCATTATTTGAGTCGTTACAATCTCCACTACTTGATGCTCCACAGGCTACTTGAACAGTTGTTCCAAAACCATCGCCATCTGCATCTAAATATTCAATTTGTGTATCATTACAATCTGAATTATTTGCAACGCCACAAGCAGCTAATAGTGACGACCCGAATCCGTCACCATCATGATCATTGTATTGTAATTGTGCATCATTGCAATCCGAATTATTAGCAACTCCACAAGCTACTTGAGTTGTTGAACCAAATCCATCGCCATCTGCATCTGAATATTGAAGTTGTGCATCATTACAGTCTGAATTATTAACAACACCACAAGCTACTTGAGTTGTTGAACCAAATCCATCCCCATCTGCATCTGAATATTGAAGTTGCGCATCATTGCAATCTGAATTATTCGTTACACCACAAGCTACCTGAGTTGTTGAACCAAACCCATCACCATCTGCATCTGAATATTGAAGTTGCGCATCATTACAGTCTGAATTATTAGCAACGCCACAAGCTACCTGAGTTGTTGAACCAAATCCATCGCCATCAGCGTCTAAATATTGAATTTGAGAATCATTACAATCAGAACTATTTGTTACATATCCTGTTGGCATTCCTGTACAACTCAACTGAGAAGCAAGTGGATTACCAAAGCCATCACCATCAGAATCTTGATAATACGTTGCATTAGGCAAAACGGTTATAGCTGTAACACTTGAACTTGAAGCACAAAGTGTAGTTGGATTAGTGGATGTTGCTGTGAAAGACTGATCTGACACTAGCTTAGCATAAACTGTTGACGTCGTTTGACCTGTGTAGGCATTTGAAGCCAAAGCATCAGTATAAAGTCCAGTTTGTGGCGACCAAGTAACAAACGATTTTGTTCCTAAAATTGAAACATTATCTATAGCCCAATACCAATCCCAGGTAGCCGAGTAATTGAAGCGAATTTTGATATTATTATTCCCTACAAAACTATTCAAACTAATTGATACTAAAGCAAAAGCATTATCTGCACCTTGGTTAGTGTTATATGAAGCTAAATCTGTAGTAGACCAAGTGGTACCACCGTTTGTTGAAATTTGAACTTTAGCTGTATCACCAGTTGCTACTCTATAGTAGTGGTAGAAACTTAATGTTGCAGTTGCATAACCAGTCAAATCAATAGTAGGAGATATTAATCGAGTACTTGTGGTGCTTCCTGAACCTTGATCATCGCTATTGGACAAATAAAATTGTGAATTATCATTACTATTAAAAACATCCACATCATAAGCATAACTATTGGGTCTTAATTTCCAAGCTGCATCAGCAGTTGTCCCACCAGTTGAGGTGTTTTCTAATGTCCAATTATTGGAAGCACCATTAAAATTTTCACTTAAAATTGGAACGGTTGTTAATCCACCAGTTGCTACCAAAGTTGTTATTTCATTAGCACAAACAGTAGCTGAAGAAGGAGTAACCGTTAAAGCTGTTGGTTTTGGGTTTACAGTCAAAACAGCTGCATTAGAAGAAATGGTATTACACGAACTAATAGCATCAACTGTGTAAGAAGCTGCATCAGAAAGCGAAAGCGAAGCAAAAGTTAAACTGTTGGAAGTTTGACCACCTATAGCTACATTATTTCTTTTCCACTGATACGAAGTAGCATTAGTTGCGCTAACCGATAACGTGACAGAAGCACCTTCACAAGCAGAAACTGAACTTGGCTGTGTAGTAATGGAAGTTAATGCACAAGAAGAGCCTGAAATAACTACATTTCGGTTTCGGAACCGTCTATTACTTCCATCCGATTCCCATGCATACACACGAATGGTAAAACTTCCCCCAGTGGGAACTACGTACGAAAGTCCAGTAAAACTTTGAGCTGTTTGCGAAGTTGAATTCGAATTAAAATTAGAACCTATTTGAGTTCCAGCCGTTGCAAATCCATCAAACGAATAATAAACTGCACAAACCCAATTCCCATTTGTCACACTATGATTGAGTGTTACCGAACTTACCGTAATCTTATTTCCAGCAGTAGGCGTTACTTGGTACTGATAATATTCATTTTGATTCAAACTTCCAGCATCATTCGCCCAGCCTGCAGTCGTAATTCCGTCAGCAGAACTTTAAGTCGGAGTGTTAATACCAGAGCCATTTGATGCAGCAGCAGCGGAAATTGTTCCGGCTGTAGTTGCGTTACCATTGGATGTTAGGTTCCACGTTGAAGAAAATGTTTGCGCATTTGATTCTGCACTGATAATAACTAACAGCAGAATCATTAATTTAAATTTGTTTAATGTCAACAAATTAGAACAGAGTTTGGGTTGCAATAATCCAAAGTAACCTTTCCAAAGCCAAATCAACATTCTATGTTGACTTAGCACATTCGAGTAATTTTTTTTCATTTGATTGTTGTTTATTTTGTTGAATTAAAATTGATAAAAATTTCATCCATAAAAGCTCATCTCTTTTATAAACAATTGATTTTAAAAATTTTAACATGTACAAAGTGAGTTAATAACAGCTATACAAATTGAAATAACTCGTTGAAATTTCAAAAAAATCGTTTAACGGATTACAACTTGTTTTTCATCCCCAAAAACTTGCTTTTTAACTTGTGAGAAAATTAATATAAAATAAAAACTCTCCAATTTTTTGAAGAGTTTTTAAAAAGATTTTAGCTTCTTATCGCTTGATTATTCTTATATTTTTGACCCAATTACCTTGAGAAATTGTGACATTATAAATGCCACTTGGGTAATTTAAACCCATTTCTAACTGCGAAATTTCGGTAGTTTCAACCAGTCTGTTTTCAATAACATGACCCAACATATCATATACTTTTATTGACACCATTTCTTTTTCATTAGAAATCAATTCCAATTTAAAATTATTTTCAAACGGATTTGGATAGGCAACTATATTCCATTCTTTTTTATCATTCTTTTCAACATTTTCATACTTACCAACTAAAGAAGGCGTTGTTAAAGTACATACTTTACCATATGGCCCGAAAACACCATTTATCTCTAAAGCTACTTGAACGGAGTAAGTTGTTCCATTCAATAATCCTGGAACAGTATTCAAATTGAACGATCGATTAGGTCGATCAAAAACATAGGCGAAAGCACCATTTACAAATTTAAAACGATAGGTTGAAGCCCCTGAATACGAATCGGCATAAATAGTTGTATTCATATCGGTTATCAAAACATCGCATTGTGAATTCTGCAACTGTGAGGTTGGAAAGCTTGGTGTAGTAATATTACATAAAGCTCCGTAAGGCAAATAGGTTCCATTAGTGTTTTTCACAGCAACCTCAACTGAATAGGTTGTGTTGAATTCGGGACTCGAAAAATCAGTCATTCTAACATCGCGAATAGGTCGTTCAATTTCTTCTTGACTGGAAGACAGCAAATTTGTAATTCTAAATTTATATCCTGATGCATAAGGCACATTATCGGCAAAAATCGTATCGCTCATGTTTGTTAACACTGTATTACATTGACTCGCTTGAACTTGAGTAGTAGTAGCAGGTGTTGTTACGGTACATGGCAAACCTATATAGGGCTGCCATACATTATTGTATTTGATCGAGACTTCAATCTTGTAAGCTCTATCAAATGCATAATTACCAAGTTGTGTTATTTGAAAAACACGTAAAACTCTATCAATTGTTTGAATTTGGTTAGTTACTAAATCAGTAACCTTAAAACGATAGCCTTGAGCAACCGAAATAGGATTTGCATAAACTTGTTGGTTAATTGTTGACAAAGTAGCTCCACACTGTGCATTTTGCACTTTTGAAACACAAGTTCCAATAATTACAAACGTGTTGGTTGTCGGGTTGGTTCCGTTGCCCAATTGCAAAAATTGATCATCACCACTTCCCACAATAACACCATCATTATTTACAGCCATCGAATGGTAAACTCCAGCCGAAGCCATCAGCCAATTTGTAGCCACTCCAACTTGGGTAGGAACCGATTTTTGTGTATTGGTAGCATCACCTAATTGTCCGAACGTATTAAAACCCCAAGTCCAAAGTGTTCCATTGGTTTTAAGAGCGCTCACATGATAAAACTTCGTTGACACCGACTTCCAGTTGGTATCTGTTCCTATTTGCATTGGATTTAATCGGTCAAGTAAAGTCCCATCGCCTAAATTTCCTTCGTAATTAGCGCCCCAACTCCAAAGCGTTCCATTACTTTTGATGGCCAATGCATAACTATCACCTCCGTCAATAGATTTCCAATTGTTGGCTGTTCCAATTTGAGTAGGCATTGTGTAAAAATTTATTGTTCCATCACCCATTTGTCCAAAAGAATTATCTCCCCAACCCCATAATGTTCCATCCGTTTTGATAGCATGCGAGAAATAAGCACCCGTACCAATGGCTTTAAATGTACTACCTACAGCAATTTGAGTGGGAACAAGTACGTCGGTGGTTGTACCATTACCTACTTGTGCGGCAAAATTCCAACCCCAACCCCATAATGTTCCGTTGGTTTTTAATGCTAACGTATGCGAGCTTCCCGCTGAAATGGTTTGCCAATCAGTATCCATACTAATTTGGATTGGAGTATTGGACATATTCACCACTCCTCCATCACCGATTTGCCCTCCAAAATTATCGCCCCAGGCCCAAAGCGTTCCATCAGTTTTAATAGCTACCACATGATTTTCTCCACACGAAACTTCTTTCCAATTTGCATCCGTTCCAACTTGAGTTGGAACATTTTTAGCTACGAAATTCCCTGTCCCTAATTGTCCAAAATCATTGTCACCCCAAGCCCAAAGAGTTCCGTCAGATTTTACTCCTAAAGTGCTTTGATAGCCTGCCGATACGCTTTGCCAACATTGGGCATTTGTGATAGTGTAAAACAACACTATAAATACTAAAGTAATTTTTTTCATTCTTGTTGCTTTTTAAGGTTTATGGCAATAAAATTCCATTTATTTTATTCTACAAAATGAATTATTTTGTTAAGTGTGAGTGTATTTCTTTTAAGTGCATTGTTTTTTATCATAAATGTATTTATGGGAAAACTCAACCTTTTCAATAATAAAATTCATCAAACCAAATCGCTATTCTTTTATAAAGTTTATATTTGCAAAACAAACTAAACTACTAACAAATACTGATTAATTTCAGAAAGAACAATGAAAGAACTACTAAAAAAATTCGAAAATAAAGAACCCGAAATCGTATTTAACTGGAAAGACTCCGAGACAGAGGCAGAAGGCTGGACAGTGATTAATTCCCTACGTGGCGGCGCTGCTGGTGGGGGTACTCGCATGCGAAAAGGTCTTGACATGAACGAAGTATTATCACTAGCCAAAACCATGGAAGTGAAGTTCTCAGTTTCGGGCCCTGCGATTGGTGGCGCCAAATCTGGCATCAACTTTGACCCTAACGATCCTCGAAAAAAAGAAGTGTTACAACGTTGGTACAAAGCCGTTTCGCCTTTATTAAAAAGTTATTACGGAACAGGTGGTGATTTAAATGTTGATGAAATTCACGAAGTAATTCCGTTTACCGAAGAATGTGGGGTTTGGCACCCACAAGAAGGTGTTTTTAATGGGCATTTCAAACCTACAGAAGCCGATAAAATTAATCGTATAGGGCAATTGCGTCAGGGCGTTATCAAAGTAATTGAAAACCCAAAATTCTCACCTGATGTACTTCGCAAATACACCATCGCCGACATGATTACAGGCTATGGAGTGGCTGAAGCCGTTCGCCATTATTATAACACCTATGGTGGAGATGTTTCTGGCAAAAAAGCCATCGTACAAGGATTTGGTAATGTAGGTTCTGCTGCGGCTTTTTATTTAGCCGAAATGGGCGTAAAAATCATCGGAATTATTGATCGTGATGGTGGAGTTATCAATGAAAATGGCTATACTTTTGAAGAAATAAGACGTTTGTTTTTAAACAAAGACGGAAATAAATTGGTTGCCGAAAATATGATTCCGTTTGACGAAATCAACCAAAAAATATGGCATATTGGTGCTGATATATTCACTCCTTGTGCCGCTTCACGATTGGTTACCAAAGAACAACTAGACAATATGATCAACTCTGGTTTGGAAGTTATTTCTTGTGGTGCGAATGTTCCGTTTGCCGATAAAGAAATTTTCTTTGGCCCAATTATGGAAGAAACTGACAGCAAAATCAGTTTGATTCCCGATTTTATATCGAACTGTGGAATGGCGCGCGTTTTTGCCTATTTCATGGAAAAGAAAGTACAAATGACCGACGAAGCCATTTTTTACGACACCTCTGAAACCATTAAAAAAGCCATCGAAAAAGCGCACAACAGTAATCCGAATAAAACCAACATCAGTGCTACAGCATTTGAAATAGCATTAAAACAACTCGTATAATTGAAAGTAACTCGATTATTTAAATCTTTTTTTGAAAGCGAAAAAGCTGGCGGATTGGTATTAGTAATTTGTACCATTTTCTCTCTTTTGATTGCTAATTCTTCTTTTTCTGAAGATTACATATCCATGTGGCACTATCAAATGGGAAGTCACAATGCCGAACATTGGATTAACGACGGCTTGATGGCGATTTTCTTTTTGTTGATTGGCCTCGAATTAGAAAGAGAAATTTATATCGGCGAGTTATCCAAAATCAAAGATGCTATTTTACCCTTGATGGGAGCGTTGGGCGGAATGGCGATTCCAGCGCTACTCTATTTTGGCTTCAATTCGGGAACCGCAACCCAACATGGCATTGGAATTCCTATGGCGACTGATATTGCTTTTGCCATTGGAATTTTATCATTGTTAGGGAATAAAGTACCACTTTCGCTAAAAGTTTTCTTGACAGCTCTTGCTGTTATTGACGACTTAGGCGCGATTGTTTTGATTGCACTTTTCTATACCAAAACCATTTATTTTACCAACTTACTCATTTCATTGGGTATTTTTGCGCTTCTTTTGGTGATGAATCGAATGAAGGTCAATAATTTACTTTTGTACTTGATTGGTGGCGTTGTAATGTGGTATTTTATGTTGCATTCGGGAGTTCATGCTACAATAACGGGGGTATTATTGGCTTTTGCTATTCCGTTTCAAAATGGACGACCCAGCACTATTTCGTATCAATTACAACATTGGTTGCATTATCCTGTAGCGTTTGGTATCATTCCTATTTTTGCTTTGTGCAACACTGCGATTGTAATTGGAAACGATTGGACCAATAATCTTACCGAACCGTACTCTTTAGGCATCATTTTTGGATTGGCATTAGGGAAACCCATTGGAATTTTATTGTTCTGTTATTTGGCCGTTAAAATGAAACTCACACAATTGCCAGATGATATCAATTGGCGATCGTTATTAGGAGTTGGTTTTTTGGGCGGAATTGGGTTTACCATGTCGATATTTGTAACCTTGTTGGCTTTTGAAGACAAAAACATAATCAATAATGCCAAATTCATGATTTTGATTGCCTCATTACTTTCGGGAATTATGGGTTTTATTTGGTTAAAAAACACACTGAAAGACAACAAAACAGCCGAAGAATAACAATTTTTACTATCTTTCGACGTTAAAACATAAAACAGAAGCTATGAGTTTAGACACTTCTCCTTCCGAAAAAAGAAAATCATTTGTGGTTGCCACATTGATTTATGCCGTTTTAATTGTGATTTTATTTTTCATTCGCTTTTGGCCTCCATCCGACGAAGAGTTGGCTATGCTTGCTGGTGGCGGTGGCGGTGGCGGCGTTGAAGTTAATTTTGGCGACACCGATTTTGGCTCTGGAAACGATTACCGAAGCGAAGAATTGAATGTGAAAGACGTGAGCAAAGTAACTACGTCGAGTAGTGCTGCGCAAGAAGATATTATCGCTGAAGACGATGAGGCCGATGCTACAGATGCTGTAATTCCGAAGCACGATACGCCTAAAAATCCGAAACCTGTGGTGATTAAAGACCCAAAACCCGTTACACCCGAAAAACCTAAAGTAAACAACAATGCAAATGATGCGCTTTCGAGTATTATTAAAGGTTCTAAAAAAGGTGGTGATGGGAATAGTGGTTCTCAAGGCAACCAAGGTTCAGCCAATGGAAGTATCAATTCGAGTGGCTACGGACAAGGCGGTTCTGGTGGTGGAACAGGTGGCGGAAATGGCCCTGGCAACGGAACAGGAAATGGCCCTGGTTCAGGCTCTGGCAGTGGTGGCGGAAACGGAAGTGGTCATGGCTTAGGTAATGGTTCGGGTTATGCTTTAACAGGAAGAAAAGCATTGACCAAACCAGCTCCAGCCTACAATTGTAATGAAGAAGGCGTTGTAGTGGTTCAGATTACTGTGGATAAAAACGGTAATGTAGTAGATGCTAAACCAGGCGCAAGAGGAACTACTAATCCAGCCAGTTGTTTGGCTACGCAAGCTCGTATTGCTGCTATGAATACGAAATGGAGTTCAAGTCCGGATGGTACTGAAAAGCAAGTTGGCACGATTCGCTACAACTTCAGTTTGAAAGACTAGTTCGATTGTTCTAAGAAAATAAAAAACTAATAATCTAGCCCTGATTACTTCGTCAGTTCGCTTCGCTCGTGTGCAGCGGCATCCTTTTATAAAAAAAGCATCTGCCTAGGCGGATGCTTTTTTTATAAAAGATAGAGCGGAAAGCAGGACGATAATTCTAAAGAACTACTTTACTTGTGCTTCTAATAATTAAAAACTACTTCGAATTACTCGTAGCGATGACAAACTTTAATTTGTTCTTTACGCCTATTTGCAACACATCTACTAAATCTTGTACTTGCAAGTTGAATGGAATGCGCACCACGACAGTTTGGTCTTTGGCGTCTCCCATTTGGGCTAATAAAGTCGATTCGAGTTGGTCGAAAGACACTTGCTGTTTGTCGACATAAAACCGTTTGTCTTCGGTAACCGATAAACTGATGAGTTGCTTGTTGGTTTTCTCATTGTTTTTCGATTTGGGAAGCGTCATTTTTATTACGTTCGGATTAGCTAATGTTGATATAATCAGGAAAAACAAAAGCAAGAAAAACATAATATCACTGAGCGAAGAAGTAGCTACTTCTGCGTGAAATCGTTTATTTCGTTTTACCATTTGGACGTTGAATTATGTTAACAAAATCGAGTACTTGTTTTTGCATGGCGAGTGTAAAACTGTCTATTCTTCCGTTGAATAAGTGGTACGCTGCATAAGCGATAATACCCACAACCAAACCAGCTCCAGAACTGATCATTTTTTCGTATAAACCTCCAGAGATATTTCCGATGCTAATGTCTTCGGTTTGCGAAATACTATAGAAAATTTTAATTACCCCTGAAATGGTTCCAATAAAACCAAAAGTAGGTGCGATACCAGCGATTAATCCTAATTGACCTAATTTTTTCTCCATTTCACCTACTTCGATGTTGGCAGCGCGTTCCATATTCGATTCGATTTCGGCAATTGGTCGTCCGATGGTTAGAATTCCTTCGCGCAAAATGTATCCTGTAGCTGTATTGCTTCTATCGGCTGCAGAAACTGCCATATCGATATTTCCTGCATTCAAATGATCGCGAATATCACGAATTAAGTTATTGTCAACGGCAGCTCGTCTTTTGATATAAAGATATCTTTCGATAATGATATAAAAAGTGTAGAACAATAAAAGTGCAATAGGAATTAGAAAAAATCCTCCTTTAAAAATAAAGCCTAGCACCGAAATTTCTTCGGCTTTCACGGTGCCTTCAATCATAGTGCCAGCAGCTGCATTGGCAATGGAATCATTTTGGACTTGAAGAAAAAAATTAATCATATAAATGTGTTTTTTGATTTCGTTTTAAAAATAATCTCAAATTTGCATAAAAATAAATTCTACTACAATAGTAAACTATAAATTTGGGAAAATATTTTGTTTTCCTTATTTTTTATTAAGAAAGTAATGAACTATTCTGAGACGATCAATTGGCTTTTTCAACAATTACCGATGTACCAAACACAGGGTGCTTCGGCTTACAAAAAAGATTTGACCAATACTATTCTGTTAGCCAATCACTTAGATAATCCTGAGAAGCATTTGACGTGTATTCATGTAGCGGGAACTAATGGAAAAGGTTCGACTTCGCATTTGTTAGCTTCGGTGTTTCAGGAAGCAGGTTATAAAGTAGGTTTGTACACGTCGCCACATTTGAAAGACTTTCGCGAACGCATTAAAATCAACGGAAACGAAATTTCGAAACGGTTTATTGTGGATTTTGTAGTTGAGAATAAGCATTTTTTTGAAGCAAATCAATTGAGTTTTTTTGAAATGACGGTGGGATTGGCTTTTGATTATTTTAGAAAAGAAAAAACGGATATCAATATCATTGAAGTTGGAATGGGTGGACGATTGGATTCGACCAACATAATCATACCAGAAGTTTCGGTGATAACAAATATTGGATTCGATCACACGCAATTTTTAGGTGATACGTTGGAAAAAATTGCCTTCGAAAAAGCGGGAATCATCAAACAAAACAGTCCGGTTGTCATTGGAGAATATACAGCAGAAACCCGAAAAGTATTTGAAGAAAAAGCGAAATCAACACACTCGTCAATTTATTTTGCTTCCGATTTGATTGATGCAACTTATCCATCGCCTCTTTTGGGTGATTATCAAGTGTACAACAAAAGAACGGTATTGCAAACGCTGAGAGTTGTTCAAGAGCAAAATCGATTCAAAATTTCGGAAGAACACATTAAAAAAGGATTCCAAAATGTAATTACAAACACAGGATTACAAGGGAGATGGCAACAAATCAATGAAAACCCAAAGGCAATTTGCGACACAGCACATAATTCACATGGATTGAAAATAGTTTTGCATCAAATTCAAAAAGAAAAATTCGACCAATTGCACCTGGTTTTGGGTGTAGTAAACGATAAAGATTTAGATGAAATTTTGCCTTTGTTCCCCAAAAACGCGCATTATTATTTTTGCAAACCCGAAATTCCTCGAGGTTTGAATGCTGAAACCTTAAAAGAAAAAGCAGCACAATTCGGGCTTTTGGGAAAAGTATATAATTCTGTTTCAGAAGCTTATAAAAATGCTTTGAAAAACGCATCTGCACAAGACTTTATTTACGTGGGCGGAAGCACCTTTGTGGTAGCAGAAATTTTATAATTTTTTTTGATTTATGTTTGCAGATATAAAAAAGAGTTCTATATTTGCACTCGCAATCAAGCACTAATCGGGCGATTAGCTCAGCTGGTTCAGAGCATTCCGATTCCATCGGAAGTGGTCGGGAGTCAGAAGATTAGAAAAAACATTGGGGCGATTAGCTCAGCTGGTTCAGAGCACCTCGTTTACACCGAGGGGGTCGGGGGTTCGAACCCCTCATCGCCCACAAGAAACTTCAACAGAAATGTTGGAGTTTTTTTTATTTTAAAAACTATCTACGCCATGGAATTTTTTGTCTACATCCTTTTCAGCACCACTAAAAACCGATATTATGTTGGTTTTACTTCCAATCTTGAAGATCGGTTAATTAGTCACAATCAAAAAAGCAAAGGTTTTACTGGAAATGTAAACGATTGGAAAGTGGTTTACACCGAAAACTACGTAACCAAAAAAGAAGCTAACAAAAGAGAGCTTCAAATAAAATCTTAGAAGAGCAGAATAAAAATTCAAGAATTAATCACTAATAATGATTAGCTCAGCTGGTTCAGAGCATTCCGATTCCATCGGAAGTGGTCGGGGATTCGAACCCTTTTCGATTGCATCGGAACAAGCAATCGCCCACAAGAAACTCCTTAAGAAATTAAGGAGTTTTTTATTTTACAAAGACCCACGCAAAATCAGTCGATTTTCATTTTCAATCTGTTCTTTTTTGTTTTCCAAAATCATATTGGCCAGTAGTTTTCCCATGGCTTTAAAATCTGTTGAAATAGTTGTAATGCCATTTTCAACAACTTTTTTCAACGGTGTTTCATTGTAGGATATAATTCCAAAATCAGTTCCCAATTGCAACAACTGCGCTTTCGATTGTTCAATCACTCTAACCAAATCGCGATCATCGGGAATGACATACACTTCGCCATCCTTAATTTCTCGATTGGTGAATTCAGCACTAATTTCAAATGGAATGGAATAATCAATACAAAATTTTTCAAACCCAATTTTCATTCCTAATGGCTCTCGAAAACCTGGAAAAATAAGCACCATTTTTTGGTATTTATTCAAAAGTGGTTTTGCTTCCACAAGTGCATTGTACATGTCTTTCACAAAATTTTGATGTACTGAAGGATAGTCATTCAACTCTGAATTGGTCTGGTCTAAAACGTATACATCGTGCTTTGGCAATGTTTTTATTATGGCAGCGGCTTCAATCAAATTCGTTGGCATCACAATATATTTAGAATAGCTACCATTGCTTTCATTTACTAATTTCTTGAACATATTGGCATTAAAATGGTGAAAGAAAATATCAATTTGCGCCTTATTATTGATGGCCTCCAAAAAAGAGGTGTAAATATCTTCCTTGAAGCTATTCAACTCATCAAAAAGAAGAAAATAGCGTTGTTCGAAACTAAATTCTACGCTTTTTACATAATAGCCTTTACCTAAAATTGAGTAGATAATTCCACGTTTCTTGAGCTCGTCATAAGCCAACAAAACCGTGTCTCGTGAAATAGAAAATTCCAAACTAATTTTGTTTACCGAA
Source organism: Flavobacterium sp. (assembly GCA_016787805.1). GTDB lineage: Bacteria > Bacteroidota > Bacteroidia > Flavobacteriales > Flavobacteriaceae > Flavobacterium. Next base: position 17,184 of record JAEUTY010000043.1, read on the forward strand.
GGCAATTTGTCTCCACGTTGCAATCGATTTTCAGCTATAGCTACTTCAACCGAAAGCACAATTTGCTTGTACTTAGGTATGGCCGAATTCATATCAATAGTAACAATTTTCATAAAAATAGAATTAACTGGTGGCAAGATACAATAAAACTGGTAGGTACTGGTATGGTTTTGAAAAAAATCTTTTTACATTTGGTATCAGATTGACAAAAATCGCATGCAAAACAATCATTTTTCACATTTAGAAGAGGATAAAATTATCAAATCATTCGGAAACCATCCTAATGGTAATGTTGTTTATTGCTATACATTGACCAATTCGAATGGCATTGAAATGAATGTACTGAATTACGGCGCGATAATACAATCACTAAAAATTCCAACTTCAGCAACTACCAAAGTCGATGTTGTGCTGGGCTTTGATTCGGCAGAAGATTATTTTAATTCGTTTGATTTATCGAGCGCTCCTTATCTTGGGGCAATAGTGGGTCGCTTTGCAGGAAGAATCAATGAAGCTAAATTTGTCTTAAATAACCAAGAAATTCAGCTCACCAAAAACCACAACCAACACCAATTACATGGTGGAAATTTAGGCTTTAGTAAAGCTTTTTGGGAAGTGATTGCACTCTCATCAAACACTATTACTTTGCAGTATATCAGTGCAGATAACGAAGAAAATTATCCTGGAGAAGTCGCCACACAAGTCACCTATTCCATTACAGACAATAATGAACTAAAAGTAGAAATGACAGCTACTTCTTCTCAAGATACAATAATTAATTTGACTCAACACAGTTATTTCAACTTGGATGGACATTCTGAAACCATTGAAAATCAAGAAGTTTTTATCAAATCAAATGCTATTTTAGAAACTAATTCAGAGAACATTCCAACAGGAAAACTCATATCTTTAAGGAATCATTCGCTCGATTTTTCATCGCCTAAAAAATGTCCGTTACCAATTGACAACACCTTTATAATAGATAATTCCACCGAATCCAAAGCACAACTTTTTAGTTTGAAAAACAAGTTAAAAATGGCTGTCTTCACTAACCAACCTGCTATTCATGTGTATGTTGGTGGAAATTGTTTTGGCAAAATAAAAGGAAAAGAAAACACCAATTACCATACAACCAGTGGAATATGTTTTGAAGCACAAAATTACCCCGATGCACCTAATCATGCTGATTTTCCGAGTGCCATTTTGAAAAAAAATGACACTTATAAGCACCAAACCATTTTTAAATTTGAATCACTCTAACTATGAAAAAGTCAACACTATTACTTCTTGTCTCTTTATTGCTTTTGGCAACATTGCAATTCTCTTGTTCTAAAGAGGAAGCAACAACAGCACCAGAACCAACTCCTGAAGACTCATTCATCAGAGCCGCCGATATTTCATTCATCCCATTAATTGAAAGCGAAGGAACCGTATACAAATACAACGGCGTTGCGCAAAACCCTTTAGCTACATTAAAAAATGCAGGTTGCAATACCGTCCGCATTCGTTTATGGAAAACACCTAGTGTAAACCAATCTACTTTCAACGAAGTAAAAGCATTAGCCATTAGAGCCCGCCAATCTGGATTGAAAGTTTGGCTTTCCGTTCATTACTCAGACACATGGGCTGATCCTGGAGCGCAAACTACTCCCGCTGAATGGGCGAGTTTGTCTTTTAACGATTTGAAAACAGCGGCTAATAATTACACTTCCACTATTTTGACGGAAATTCAACCCGATATCATTCAAATTGGCAACGAAATCAACAGCGGATTACTTTGGCCACAAGGACATTTAATCAACAACGAATCGCAGTGTTTGCAATTACTTTCAACTATTAGCAATACGATTAGAACACAGTCTCCCAATACCAAAATTATGTTACATTATGCCGGAATTGGTTCAGGAGCTACTTGGTTTTTCAACAAAGTAAGTTCCATCAATTACGATTATATTGGTTTATCTTATTATCCAGTTTGGCACGGAAAAATTTTATCTGACGTAACCAACACGATTAATACATTAGGTCAAACCCACAACAAAAAAGTCTTGATTGCCGAAACCGCTTATCCATTTACTTTAAATTGGAACGATTGGACCAATAATATTGTTGGTTTACAAGACCAACTTATTCCAGGTTACCCAGCCTCAAATTCTGGTCAAAGAAGCTTTGTGTTGGCCATTAAAAACACTTTGAAACAATCAACTTACGGTCAAGGATTTTGTTATTGGGGTGGCGAATGGGTTGCTTTTCGCGGACCACAATCAACCAATGGCTCGCCGTTTGAAAACCAAGCTTTGTGGGATTTTAACAATAATTCACTTCCTGTAATGGAAGCTTTTAGTCAAAATTAAGGATGAAAAACTACTTTTTTTTAGCAATTACAATTTTACTTTTCAGTTCCTGTGCCACTTCGCAACAAGCCACAAAAAATACATTTGCCAAAGGCGCCGATGTAGGTTGGTTACCGCAAATGGAAGCTACGGGTTATCAATTTTATGATTCTAATGGTGAGAAAAAAGACTGTTTACAATTGTTCAAAGACCGCGGCATGAACAGTATTCGTTTACGTGTTTTTGTGAATCCCAGCGACGATAAAGCCAGCGGACATTGTAGCAAAGAAGAAACCATTACAATGGCTTTACGTGCTCACAAAATGGGCATGCGCGTGATGATTGACTTTCATTACAGTGACTCATGGGCCGATCCTGCCAAGCAAAACAAACCCGCTGCATGGAAAAATCATTCGTTTACCGAATTATTAAACGACGTTTACGGCCACACATTTGATGTGATTAACAGTTTGAAAAATGCAGGTGTGACTCCAGAATGGGTACAAATTGGCAATGAAATTCCAGGTGGAATGCTTTGGCCCGATGGAAGTACTGAAAATTGGCTACAATTAGGTCAATTACTCAACAAAGGTTATGATGCAGTTAAAGCCGTTGACCAAAATATCAAAGTCATTGTGCATGTAGACGAAGGCAACAACAACGCCAAATTCCGAACTTTCTTTGACAATGCCTCTGCTCAAAAAGTGCGATACGATATAATTGGACTATCCTATTATCCGTATTGGATTAAAAAAGATTACTCTGAAACTATAGCTGACTTACAATTCAACCTTAATGACATGGCGCAACGCTACAATAAAGAAGTCATGATTGTTGAAGTCGGTGGCGAAGACGATAAAATTCAAAACACCTACGAACTTTTAGCCGCCACGATTAAAGCGGTAAAAAATGTCCCTAACAACAAAGGCATTGGTGTTTTGTATTGGGAACCGCAAGGCGCCAGAAGCTGGAGTCAATATGCTTTGAGTGCTTGGTTGCCCGACGGAAAGCCATCGCCAGCATTAGATGCATTTAAAGAATAACCACACCGTTCATTTATGAAAAAAATAATCCATAATAGTATTTTCCTCCTTCTCTTTTTCCTTTGTTGGTTTGGAAATGCGCAAGAAAAAATAAGCCTCGATGAAGATTGGCGATTCCACTTTGGCCACGCATCCAACCCTGAAAAAGATTTTGATTATAGCAACAAGTTGTTACACCACAAATCCAATGTGTATGAAACAACTATCGTTAATCCAAAATATGTCGATACCACTTGGCGTAAAATAAACGTGCCACACGATTGGGTGGTGGAACTTCCTTTTGTTAAATCATCCACACACGAAATGGATTCACATGGTTACAAACCCATTGGCGGTCCGTATCCTGAAACGAGCATTGGTTGGTATAGAAAACATTTTACCGTAGAAAAATCCAAAAGTGACAAACGATTTGAACTCCAATTCGACGGTATCTATCGCAATGCAACCATTTGGCTCAACGGTTTTTATGTCGGCACCAACTTTAGCGGGTATGTCGGCAACTCCTACGATGTTTCAGATTACATCAATTTTGAAAGCGACAATGTAATCGTTATTCGAGTAGATGCCACGCAAGCAGAAGGTTGGTTTTACGAAGGCGCAGGCATTTACCGACACGTTTGGCTCAACATTACAGACAAAATTCATATTCCTCAAGGTGGTCTTTTTGTCCATTCGGAAGTAAATGGTAAAAACGCAACCGTCAGCATTGAAACAACAGTTCAAAACAACCAACTTAAAAATGCCAATTGTACTGTTTATTCGTATATCACTGACAGAAACGGAAAAGTACTCGCTCAAACCTCTGAGCAAAAACTATCATTGGGAATTAATAAAAACGAAACGGTTAAAAATAAAGTAAACCTAAACAATGTGCGTCTTTGGTCACTAAAAGATCCGTATTTGTATCGTGTAATTTCTGTAGTGAAATCAGGAAATGAAATCGTTCATCAAACCAAAACCCGATTTGGCGTGCGAACCGTAACTTTTGATGCTACTGAAGGTTTCTTCCTCAACGGAAAACACCTCAAAATTAAAGGCACCAACAACCATCAAGATCATGCCGGAATTGGCAGTGCGCTCCCTGATTACATGCAATATTACCGTATTAAATTACTCAAAAAAATGGGTTCCAACTCATATCGATCCAGCCACAACGCTCCTACTCCCGAGCTATTAGAAGCCTGCGACAGTTTGGGAATGTTGGTACTCGATGAACAGCGATTACTCAACAGTAGCCCAGAATATGTAGATCAATTTAAACGATTAATTCTTCGCGACCGCAACCATCCTTCGGTATTTTTATGGTCGATTGGTAACGAAGAGCAAAATATTCAAGGCAATGACTATGGGAAACGAATTGCACAATCGCTTCTTGCCATTCAACGCGATTTAGACCCCACACGAACGAGTACGTATGCCGCCGATATGGGCAATGATTTCAAAGGAGTGAATGAAGTCATCCCGATTCGCGGCTTCAATTACCGTCAATTTGCCGTGGCCGATTATCATCGCGATCATCCCAACCAACCGGTTTTAGGAACCGAAATGGGAAGCACCGTGACTACTCGAGGTATTTACGAAAAAGACGAAATCCGAGCCTATGTGCCCGACCAAGACATTACGCATCCGTGGTGGGCAAGCAAAGCGGAAGATTGGTGGAAATTAGCTGCCGAAAACAAGTATTGGCTGGGCGGTTACGTTTGGACCGGATTTGACTATCGTGGCGAACCCACGCCTTACAAATGGCCAAATATCAATTCGCATTTTGGTATTTTAGACGTTTGTGGTTTCCCAAAAAACATTTACTACTACTACCAAAGTTGGTGGACCGACGAAGACGTTTTACACATTTCTCCGCATTGGAATTGGCCAGAAAAAACAGGAAAACCCATTGATGTTTGGGTGAATTCCAACGCCGACGAAGTGGAATTGCTTTTAAACGGAAAAAGTTTGGGCAAAAAAACTATGCCACGTAACAGCCATTTGCAATGGAATGTAACCTATGAACCGGGTACATTAGAAGCCATTGGTTATAAAAAAGGACGAGAAATTAAAACTAAAGTTGAAACCACCGGACGCGCTTTCAATGTGGAAATGATCCCCGACAAAACCACATTGTTGGCCGACGGTAAAGATGCAACAGTAGTCAATATTTCAATTACTGACGAACAAGGACGCGAAGTTCCTATTGCAGACAATAGGGTGAAATTCTATATTTCAGGCGATGCCAAAATCATCGGTTTAGGCAATGGTGATCCAAGTTCACACGAACCTGACAAATGCCAAGATGGAGCATGGCAACGCAGCGCATTCAACGGAAAATGCCAAGTTATTATTCAAGCTGGCAAGAAAGGTGGAACAGTAGTTTTGGAAGCCAAAGCCAACGGACTCAATTCTGCAAAAGTAAATTTAAATGTTAATTAATGGAATTACGATTTGGGCGTTCCCACAAGGGTCGGGCTTTCCGTTGCAATCTGTCATTGCGAGCTTGAAGAAGCGTGGCAATCTCAAAAATAATACAGAAGCTCGCAACGACAGGATTTTCACTGCAAATGCGAAGCATTCACTGAACACAAATAAAAAATAAACTCTTGGTGAAGTAATCCCTAACGCGCATTTACATCATTATAGAACTCAAACTTTTTAAAAAGTAGTATTACATTCCAAATGAAGAAAAAATTAATTCACGATACACAAACCCATTTTGAACAATTGTTTCAAAAAAAACCCGATGCGATTTTCCTTTCGCCCGGAAGAATCAATATCATTGGCGAACACGTTGATTACAACGATGGTTTTGTATTACCCGCCGCAATCAACAAATACATCTGTTTTGCGGTTTCCAAAAACGAGACTTCTCAATGTACTATCATCGCAAAAGATTTAAGTGACAATTACTCGTTTGATTTAAATGCCGACTTGAAACCCATTGATAAAATGTGGGTCAATTATATTTTAGGTGTTTTACATCAACTCAAAGCAATTCAACCATTTACAAAAGGAATGAATATCGTGTTCAGCAGTACTATTCCAATGGGCGCTGGACTTTCTTCGTCTGCGGCTTTAGAATGTGGCATTGCTTATGCAACTAATAAATTGTACGATTTGGGTTTATCCCGCAAGGAAATTGCCGTTATTGGTCAACAATCCGAACATACATTTGCTGGTGTCAATTGCGGCATCATGGATCAATTTGCTTCGGTATTTGGCAAAAAAAACAGCGTAATTCAACTCGATTGTACTTCATTGGAACATCAGTATCACAAAGCCGAATTCAAAGAATATTCGTTACTTTTATTGGATAGTAATGTGAAACATACCCATTTAACTTCAGGTTACAATGATCGAAGAAAAGAAGTGGAAGAAGGTTTGGACATCATCAAGAATCATTTTCCAGAAGTGACTAGTTTTAGAAATTGTACTGAAAAAATGATCATTGATTTGAAAGCCGAATTGGGCGAAATTCGTTTCAAACGTTGTCATTTTGTAGTCAACGAAATCCAGCGCGTACACGAAGCCGTAAAAACTTTAGAGCAAGGTAACTTCAGACGTTTAGGAAAATTAATGTCGCTTACTCACAAAGGTCTCTCGGAAGATTACGAAGTAAGTTGCGATGAAATTGATTTTTTAGTACGAACAGCACAATTTGAAAAATCAGTATTAGGCGCTCGTATGATGGGCGGCGGATTTGGTGGTTGCTCCATCAACTTAGTCAAAAAAGGAAGCGAAAACGAGTTGATTGAAAAAATTTCTAACTTGTACAAAAAAGAATTCAACATCGAATTGAAAGCCTACAAAATTAAAATCGCCAAAGGCACAACACAGTATAAAACTCCTAACAGGTTTACAAAACCTGTTAGGTCTAATTAGTTGAATTGGAAAAAGTAAAATGAAAAACTTCAATAACAACGAACATCCACACCGCCGTTACAATCCGCTTTTGGATGAATGGATATTGGTTTCGCCGCATCGCGCCAAGCGTCCATGGCAAGGCCAAAGTGAAGCCGTAGTCGAAAAACATCGTCCGCAACACGATGCCAACTGCTATTTGTGCTCAGGAAATGTTCGCGCCAATGGTGTTAAAAATGAGGATTATTCCGACTGTTACGTTTTTGAAAACGATTATTCCGCTTTACTTAAAGACGACGTCTTTTTTGAAAAAGAAGACACTCATTTATTCCAACAAAAACCCGAACGTGGCATCAACAAAGTGGTTTGTTTTTCGCCCAATCACGCATTGACTTTGGCTGAAATGGGTGTTAATTCGATTGAAAAAGTAGTACAAACTTGGGCCGAACAATACATCGAATTGGGCAATTATGATTTCATCAATTACGTACAAATTTTTGAAAACAAAGGAAGTATCATGGGTTGCAGCAATCCGCATCCACACGGACAAATTTGGGCGCAATCATCGTTACCCACACAAGTAGAACGCACGCAAAAAAGCCTTCGTTCCTACTTTGAAAAAAACAAACGAAGTTTACTTCAAGACTATTTAGAATTGGAATTGGAAAAGCAAGAACGCATTGTTATTGAAAACGAACATTTTGCCGTTCTGGTTCCGTTTTGGGCAACTTGGCCTTATGAAGCTATGATTATCAGTAAACGTCATTTTGGAACCATCATCGCTATGTCGCAAGAAGAACGTAGTGCTTTTGCCGAAATCATAAAATCCATTACGGTCAAATACGACAATTTGTTTGAAACCTCATTTCCGTATTCGTCGGGAATTCACCAAGCGCCAACCGATCGGGTTGCACATCCTGAATGGCATTTTCACATGCATTTTTATCCACCGTTGTTGCGCAGTGCCTCTGTAAAAAAATTTATGGTAGGCTACGAGATGCTTGGCGAAGCCCAACGTGATATCACTCCAGAACAAAGCGCTGCTATTTTACGAAACTTACCCAACGTTCATTACAAAACTAAAAACCAATAATATGCAAACATTAGCCACCAACGACTACATTGTTTTTTTCTTGTATTTTATCATCATCGTAGGTTACGGATGGTGGATTTACAACCGAAAAAAGAAAGCCGAAAGCAATAGCAACGATTATTTCTTGGCCGAAGGTTCGCTGACATGGTGGGCAATTGGTGCATCGTTAATAGCGAGCAATATTAGCGCCGAACAATTTATTGGCATGAGCGGAAGCGGTTTCAAAATGGGGTTGGCTATTGCCACTTACGAATGGATGGCAGCGGCTACTTTGGTAATTGTTGCCGTATTTTTTATGCCTGTTTATTTGAAGAATAAAATTTTCACGATGCCGCAGTATTTGAACAAACGGTACAATAGCAATGTGGCCATGATTATGGCGGTGTTTTGGCTGCTGTTGTATGTGTTTGTTAACTTAACATCGATATTGTATTTGGGCGCTTTGGCCATCAGTAGTATCTCAGGGCTGAACATCACACTTTGCATGATATTCTTGGCAGTTTTTGCAGTGATGATTACGCTGGGCGGCATGAAAGTGATTGGTTATACTGATGTAATACAGGTGTTTTTCTTGATTTTGGGTGGATTGGTTACTACTTATTTAGCTTTAAATTTAGTTGCCACCGAATTTGGTTCTGAAGGCGTTTTGGCTGGATTTAACTTGATGCGCGAAAAAGCAGGTGATCATTTTCACATGATTTTTGATCAATCGAATCCGAATTATATGGATTTACCTGGACTTTCGGTTTTGATTGGTGGAATGTTGATTATTAATTTGAATTATTGGGGTTGTAATCAATACATTACACAACGAGCATTGGGCGCCGATTTGAAAACAGCGCGTGGTGGAATATTATTTGCAGCCTTTTTAAAACTATTGATGCCTGTAATTGTTGTACTTCCCGGAATTGCGGCTTTTGTATTGTATCAGAATGGTTCATTTCAAACTGAAATGTTACAAGATGGCGCTGTGAATCCAGACAGAGCTTATCCTGTATTGCTGAATTTGTTGCCCGTTGGATTAAAAGGATTGTCGTTTGCAGCCTTGACCGCGGCAATTGTGGCTTCATTAGCTGGAAAAGCCAATAGTATTGCTACCATTTTTACTTTAGACGTTTACAAAACCAAATTGAACCACGAGGCAAGCGAGAAAAAATTAGTGAATGTGGGAAAAATGACCATTCTAATTGCTATGATTATTGCCGTTTTGGTCGCACCATTTCTGGGAATTGACAAAAAAGGCGGATTCCAATACATACAAGAATATACTGGATTTGTGAGTCCGGGCGTATTTGCGATGTTTATTTTAGGTTTCTTTTGGAAAAAAACCACTTCCAATGCAGCATTATTTGCTACTATTGGCGGATTTATTCTTTCTATTGTATTTAAAATAATGCCTTCGTTTGTGGATTTATCGTTCTTACATTCAGTTGGTTTTTCGAATCCGAATGCTGATGGCGTTTATGAAATTCCGTTTATTGATCGTATGGGATTTGTATTTTTACTTTGTGTAATTGGAATGTACTTTATCAGTCAATATGAAACCAAAAAAGGCGTTCAAACCAATGGTTTAGAAGTGGACCAATCGATGTTTAAAATGTCGCCTAGTTTTACCGTTGGCATGTTGATTATACTTTCGGTTCTAGCTGCTTTGTATACTGTATTTTGGTAAGAAAGAATTATTGATTTTCTTCATCATAAGCATTCATTATCCCAATTAGCGCTACTAAATTGTCGATGTTTAGTTTTTCGTAGATGCGTTTTTTAAATGTGCTGATGGTTGTTTTTTGGAGTTTTTTCATGCTAGAAATTTCCAAATTGCCGTAGCCTTGCACCATTAATCGTGCGACTTCAATTTCTCTATTAGACAGTTGATCTAATGGATTAATTGATTTATTAGACATATAATTGTCTAGAATTTTGTCCTTGGTTCGTTGACTAATGTATTTTCCTTCTTCTAAAAATGTTCGAACAGCTTGACGCATTTCTGCTTCTGTACTGAGTTTATTCAAATAACCATTGGCGCCACTATTGATATATCGCAAGGCATAAACATCTTCGTCCAAACCTGAGAAAATAAGTATTTTGATATTCTTGTTCAAACTTTTAATTTGACTAATGATTGCTGAACTATTCCCATCAGGGAAACTAATATCCAGAATCATAAAATCGATATTATTTTTACGCAATATTGACAGTGTCTCTTTAAATGTTGATGCATGAAAAATAGTAACTTCATGAATAATTTCTTTAATCATTAACACCATTCCGTGTCTAACAATACTATGATCATCGGCCAATAAAATTGAAATTCTATCCTCTCTATTCATAATTATCAAAATAAATCATTTGTTGTTTATTTGTTTATTCCATCCATTTGAATCCTAAACGAAACCGCTGTTCCCTCATTCAATTCGCTCACAATTGAAATTTCACCATCGAATAAATCGACAATTTCTTTACACAATTTCAATCCCAAACCAATTCCCATCGAAGTTATTCCATTAGAACCTTGATAGTAATCTTCAAATACGTTTTTAAGATCATCTTTAGAAATACCAACTCCTGTATCAGCCACAGTAACCAAAAGGTTAATTCTTCCTTGGGCATTTTCTTCTGTTCTTGTTGTTAATTTAATTTGCCCTTTTTTGGTGAACTTTAGTGCATTTCCAACCAAATTATAAAAAAGCTGGTTGATTTTTGTTACATCAGAGAACACGAAATAATCCGTTTGGATTGTATTTTCCCATTCAAACTGATTATCACTTTCACTACATAACTTTGAAAGAGGCTTTATTATTTTATCTAACTCTTGTTTTAAATAGAATTTTGATTGATTCAAAACCATTTTTCTATTTTCATTTTTAGAATAATCTAAAATTTGATTGGTCAGAACTAGTAAATTTGAAGTTGTGTGTTGAATCGAATTAAAAACATCGCGCATTTCGGCATCCTTGACTTTGGAAACCACCATTTTACTGTAAAGTGAAATTATGTTTAATGGCGATCGTACTTCATGGCTAATCATTCCCATGATTTTGTTTTTGTATTCCAAACTTTTTAAAATCTGACTTTGAGAAGCAATCAATTTATTTTCTAAATCAAATGCATAAAGTGTAAATCGAAAAACCACTAACGAAAGTAAAAACATCAACAAGGTAAGACTAAAAATAAGGTAATTCCGGTGTTTATTTTGGCTTTGCGTTGCCAAATTAAATTTGGTATTGCTTTCCTCTTTGAGCGGTTGTATCACACTATTGTAATCGGCTATCAAATTTGAAAAAGAGCGCAACATAGTATCATTAAAATGGTAAAAACCCGAACTATTCCCGTCCGATTTACTATACGATTCCGTTAAAGCACTCAACTGATTTCTATAATATTGATCCGAATCTTTTAAAATCTTTTCCAATTCTGACTTTATCTCGCCCGACTTCAATTTGTTATGGTATTCATAACTAATAATAATTTCGATTCGTTCTTTCTGAATGCTTGATTTACCGGAAATAGCATCCATCAAACGAGAAAAAAAGTTCTTTCGAGCTACTTTATCCCGAGATACAATTGAGTCTAAGCTAATAGTTTTTAGTATACCTTGATAATCAAACTTTTTGAATAAATTATTACCAACATTATTTTTGTCAAAGTAAGAAACTTCACTTGCTATTTGATTGAGTCGGTTTTTTAAATCCGTTAACTTGCTCTTATTTTGAGAGTTATTTTTCAAAGATGAATTTAGATTTTCAACTGATTGTGTGATGGCATTAATCGTATCAAAATAATCCGTCAAAACTTTATCGTTTTTATTTTGAAGGTAGTTCCTATAAAGTATTTGAGAATGTAAAAGCAAAGATTGAGATTGCTCAGAATAGGATTTTGCCTTATCTAAATAGTCAATCTCTTGTTTAATTTGGACTATTTTATCATCGTTTCTTTTTTCCAAATACCAAAACAGCATTACAAGAAATTGCAACAAAATGATTAAGGCTAATAGTGCTACATGGAAAAATCTTCTTTTACTTATTTTATTTAACATCTATACTATTTGATTATTTGTTTATAGCTTTGGAAGTTTATTTGGGGCAAATAATCAATAAAAAGTAAGCAATGCTTATTATTCTTTTTAACATACCAAAGTTAGTGTAGTATTTGAATAATTATTGTAGTACAAATTCAATGAAGTTGTAGAATTAATACTATTAAAGGATTGAGAAAAACAAAACTCTTTCTAAATTTTATTGAAAAAAAAATTGGTTTTTACAAAAAATCAAGCGTTCGTTCTAAAGCCATCCCTCTTGAACCTTTAATTAACATTATCTTATTATCGAAATTAAGTTCTTTTAAATGGTCAGAAAATGATTCAAAAGTAGAGTAGAAATGAAAATTTTCTTTTTCTATTTTATTTAAAAAGAAATCATTTCCTACAAAATGGCATTCAACATCTTCTTCATTGATTAACTGGTTTACAATAGCTTTATGTTCATTAAGACTTTCCTCGCCCAATTCAAACATGTCACCAATTACAATCACTTTGTTTGACTTGTTTAGTTGTAAAAAGTTTTCCAAAGCAACTTTCATACTGCTTGGATTGGCATTATAAGCATCCAAAATAATTTCATTAGTCCCTTTTGTAAGCAATTGTGATCGATTGTTTTCAGGAATATAACTTTCAATTGCTATTTTAATTTGTTCATCGGTAACACCAAAATAATGACCAATTGTTATGGCAGCATTGATATTATTAGCGTTATATATGCCTATTAAATGAGAACGTATTTGGGTTGAATTAAAAGTAATTACAACTAGTGGATTGGCTGTTACATCTTGTATAAAAATGTTAGCCTCTTTATCTCGTTGACTAAAACTTACTCGTTGAATTCCAAATGATTTTTCGACTTGGATAGTATCATCCAAATTAACAAAAACTGTTTTTTGATGCTGTCTTAAGAAAGAATACATCTCACTTTTTCCTTTAATTACACCTTCCACACCACCAAACCCTTCTAAATGTGCTTTTCCAAAATTAGTAATGTAACCATAATCTGGTTGTGCAATTGAACACAAAAATTCGATTTCTTTTTGATGATTAGCTCCCATTTCAACAATACCAATTTCAGTACTGTTATTGAATGATAATAATGTGAGCGGAACACCAATGTGATTATTCAAATTCCCCAAAGTGGCCTTGGTATTGAACTTTTGCAAAAGAACAGAATGAATCAACTCTTTTGTTGTAGTCTTTCCGTTGCTTCCTGTTAAGGCTATGATTGGTATTTTTAAGTAACTACGATGAAAACTGGCCAGTTTTTGTAAGGTAATCAGACTATCTTCTACTAAAATTGTCCTTTCATCAATAAAGTAATCTTCATTATCAATAATTACATAGGCTGCTCCTTTCTCAAGGGCTTCTTTTGCAAAAGTATTAGCATCAAACCTTTCTCCTTTTATTGCTACAAAAAGTGAATTAGGTAGTATTTTTCTTGTGTCAATAGAAACTGAATCACAGGTTAAAAACAATTGATGAATTTCATTTATAGTCATTTCAAAGTATTTTTAAAAAAAAAAGCCCTAATTAAAGGGCTTTTATTGCAATATGAAAATTTATTATCTTTTCTTGTTTCTTGGTGATTTTTTAGAGTCAGATTTTGGACCAACTCTTGACATAGCACATCTGAAACCAATGTAGTCAGTGGCCATATCTTGTGGGAAATATCTTCTTTGAGCTGGATCCAACCAATACGCTCTATCTCTCCATGAACCTCCTTTGTAAACACGAACATCATCATTAACAAGGGTAGTTCTTTTGCTAGATCTATCGTATTTACGAACCATATTTCCTAAACTATCAGCAGATACATTGTGCTTAGGTGAATCGTACATTCTTTGCTCATCTTTCAACTTATCTCCATCTTCAGAATCTGAGCTTCCGAAATCGAAATAACGAGTGGATTGTTTGTCACCATCACGGTAATTTCTGTGGTCACTCTTATCAAAGTTTTGTCTTAAATACGTTTCGTTTTCATCAACTGGAATACGAGCAATTTCTCCAGGGAAATTTCTAGCTACAATTTTACCATTTGGCAATGTATCAAATGTTTGCGTTTCTCCTGTTACTAACTCAACTTTACCATCTTCGCCAATTTTGTTTTTAGTATAAACGTTACCTCTGTAGTAGTTGAAATCATTTGCTTCATCGTCCACAATTGGTCTGTAAACATCGGCAACCCATTCGGCTACATTTCCAGCCATATCATATAAACCAAAATCGTTTGGAGGATATGATTTTACTTTGTTAGTAATATCAGCACCATCATCAGACCAACCAGCGATTCCGCCGTAATCTCCTTTACCTTGTTTGAAGTTTGCTAACTGATCTCCTTTAATCGATCTTTTGCTAGAACGTGTATAACCACCAGACCAAGGGTATTTTTTCTGACCTTTATAAATGTTGTATTCTCTTTGACCTACATCTGCAGCAGCAGCATACTCCCACTCTGCTTCAGTTGGCAGTCTGTACTCAGGTAAAATAAGCCCTGATGTTCTTTGAGCATAAACATTTTTAGCTTCTTGAACTTCGCCTTTAGAATTTTTTGTACCGCCTTTTCCAGCAGCTTTTGAATTTCTTCTTCCTTTTAAAACGATTTCTTCGTTTCCTCCCATTGTTTTAGTAGGAGCTGCAAGATACGTTTCAGTACTAAATGTTGACTCAGCTTTAACGTCAGCAACTTTAGCATCTTTTTTCAAGAAACCTTCTCTTTCTAACACCGATTCGTTAACTCTGTCTGTTCTCCATTTAGCGAACTCAGTTGCTTGAATCCAGTTTACACCAACTACCGGATATTCTGCATACGCAGGATGTCTTAAATAGTTGTTGGTCATTGTTTCATTATATCCTAAACGATTTCTCCAAACTAATGTGTCTGGCGATGCACCTTCATAGATATTTTTGTAATTTTCTTCATCTGGAGGAAACACTCTTTTTAACCAATCTAAGTATTCCATATACATTAAATTAGTAACTTCAGTTTCATCCATGTAAAACGATTGTACGTGTTGCTGATTTGGGGTGTTGTTCCAATCATGCATTGGATCATCTGCAACTTTACCCATCGTAAAGGTTCCTCCTTCAACTAGCACCAAACCTGGTCCAGTTTCTTGCTTTTTGAAATTTGAAGCGTATTGAAACCCTCCTTTTTTGTCATTAATTTTCCAACCTGTAGCTTTTGAAGAATTCTTGTTGCTTGACTTCTTACTACAACTAGAAACACCAACCATTAACGCTAGTACCAGCATTAATTTAATCGACATAATTTTGTTTACTTTCATACTGTTAGTAGGTAATAAATTTGTGGCGAATATAGTAATTTCATATTAATCCACAAGAAATTTACAAAAAATATTAATCTGTAAGCAGAAAACGACTACATTAACTTTTTATTGTATTCTGTTTATATTATTTTTTTTGTTATTTTGTAATATTTGCCAAAATTGCACGTTTGATATTCAATGAAAAAAATTGCTGTCTTAATCACACTACTTTCTTATTTGACTTGTTTTTCACAACAAACAGGCTCAATCACTATACAATGGTCTGAAAACAAAGAAGTTCCATATGGTGATTATTCTATCAATTTACCTCTATTCAATACAGAAAATTATATGTACAATGATTTTTCGAAAGAATTATGGTACGTTACCAAATTTACAGAAAACGGTTTAATCAATGAAAATTCATTACAAATTACTAGTGTAGTATATGAAAACATCGATGAAAGTAAACTGGTTTCTATTGCGAAAGAAAAAATTCCATCTTCGATAAATGCTATTTTAAAAAACAGCATATCGCGCAACCAATATAGTGCGCTACTTAAAGTATGTCCATTTATTAAAGAAGGTACTATTTATAAAAGAATTGTTGCTTTTAATTATTCGTATGAACGAGAAACTTCGGGTCGTTTGAATTCTAACAGCACAACCTCAATAACAAATTCTGTATTAAGCTCAGGGAATTGGTATCGCTTTTATATCGAAAAATCTGGAGTATATGTTCTTGACAAGGATTTTATACGAAATTTAGGCATTAACCCCGACAATATCAATCCAAAGAAAATTAAGATTTATGGTCACGGCGGAAGAATGGTTCCTTTAAGCAACAATGCTTTTTACCCATTTGATTTGGAGGAAAATGCAATTCAAGTAATTGGTGAAGATGACAATTCGTTTGACACCAACGATTATGTGGTTTTTTATGGAGAGGGTCTTGACAATTGGAGTGCCGAAAACTTTACGCATCTCAATCTGTACAGCGATCGATCCTATTATTACATTAATGTTGAAGGCGAAGACGGCAAACGAATGGAACCAACTGTACAACCATTAGGTAGTAGTACAATGACATTAACTACTTATGACGACTATCGATTTCATGAAGTAGATTTAAATAATCTTGGTCGGTTAGGAAGAGTTTGGTTTGGTGAATCGTTTACTATAGACCAAGAACAAGATTTTGAATTTAACTTTCCTAACATCGTTACTTCTCAGCAAGCTACTGTATCCATTCATGTTGGAGGAAATTCTTTTGTTCCAACAAAATTCACACCATCTATCAACGGGCAAGCACAAACCAATTTGAACTTATCAATTGTTACTTTAAATTCAACTACAGTTGCTAGTCAGGCAACCGGAAATTATACAGTTCCTGCAGCTCAAACTATGAATGTTAAACTGACCTTTGACAATGGTGGGGTTCCAACTTCAAAAGGGTATTTGGATTTTATATCAATTAACACCAAAAGCAATTTAACCGGTTTTGGAAAACAATTCCGATTTCAATACAACAATGCAGCTTCTTCTTTAGGAATTGTTGAATATCAAATCTCAAATGCATCTAACATTAAACAAATTTGGGACATCACTGACATCTATAATGTTAGTAAAATAGAGAATGCAAATCAATCCAATATTTCGTTTAAAGCGAATTTGGGCACTGCAAAAAAATACATTGCGGTTGATTTTAGTGATTTGTACACACCTTTAAAAGAATCACAACCTCGTGTTACTAACCAAGATTTAAAAGGAACCATTTTCTTAAACAGTCAAGGCAATTTTGAAGATATTGATTATTTAATCATAACACCTCCCTCCTACAACAGCCAAGCTGAAAGACTGGCCAACTTCCACAGAAACTATTCAGGTTTGAATGTTAAAGTTGTCAATTTGGACGTGATTTACCAAGAATTTGCTTCGGGAAAACAAGACATTGGTGCCATTCGAAATTTTGTGAAATACGTATATGATAACGCCTCTACCCCAAGCGAACGCGTAAAGTATTTGAATCTGTTTGGCGATGCTTCATTCGATTTCAAAGACCGAATTGCTAACAATACGAATATTGTTCCTATATACCATTCTGTTAACAGCTATACTTCAGGAGAAAGTTCGTTTGCATCAGATGATTATTTTGGCAGTATGGATTTTAATGAAGGCAATGAAGATGTATTTAATGGCGGCGCCGATATTGCCGTTGGAAGAATGTTGGTTTCTTCTACTGAACAAGCCGATGAAATGGTCAATAAAATTATTGAATACCACGATTTGAAATCCTACGGAAGTTGGCGCAATAATTACGTTTGCATCTCTGATGATTCTGACAAACCTGGTGATTCAACTTTGCAGTCAAAGCAAAACAATTTAGCCGATGTCATACACCAACAAAAACCATTCATCAACTTTAAAAAGATACTATTAGACTCCTACCAACAAGAAACTTCTGCTGGTGGTGATCGCTATCCGAAAGCCAAAGAAGACATACAAAATGCATTTGAAAAAGGCGCCTTAGTTTTTAATTATTTAGGACATGGAGGTGAAGACGGATTGACTGGAGAACGCATTTGGGATAAATTTGACGGATTGAACTTTTTCAACCAATACCGTTATCCACTTTTTATCACTATCACTTGTGAGTTTTCACGTTTTGACAACCCGTTACGACCAACAGCGGGAGAATATACTTATTGGAATCCTAAAGGAGGTGCCATTTCAATGATCACAACTATTCGTTCAATTAGCCAATTCAATGCTGAGATTTTCAATGATAAATTATCAGAAAAATTGTTTTCTTATGGTTCAGATCAATATCCATCTATAGCAGAAGCGCTTCGATTGGCAAAAGCAGCGAGCAATAACAACTCTTCAACTGGTGTTGTTTTATACTTGGGCGATCCTGCCTTAATGCTGGCAATACCTAAACCAAAAATTGCCCTAACAAAAGTGAATGATGTGCCAATAAATCAACCTATTGCTGATTTTCAAGCATTGGCCTATGTAAAATTATCCGGAGAAGTTCAAGACGAAATTGGTAATCCGCTTAACAATTATAATGGTGAATTATCGGTAAATATTTTTGACAAAGAATACAGCCGAACTACGCTTAACAACGACAACAACAGTCCGCCAATGACATTTAATAATTTAGGTGAAACCATTTTTCGCGGAAATGCATCCATAAACAACGGTCAATTTGAATTTGGTTTTGTTGTTCCAAAAGACATTCGCATTCCATTAGGGAATGGAAGAATTAGTTTTTACTCTAAACGCAATCAAATTTTGTTAGATAAAACAGGGTACAATACCGACATAAAAATTGGCGGAATTGATTTAAATGCTGTAGCCGACACCACACCTCCAAAAGTGCGTTTGTACATGAATGATGAATCGTTTGTTAATGGCGGAATAACCAATGAATCTCCTTTCTTTTTAGCCTTTTTAGAAGACGAACACGGAATCAATACCGCTAGCGGAATTGGCCATGATATAGTAGCTATTTTAGATGGAGACGAAACCAATCCCTATATTTTAAATGACTATTATGAAACCGAATTAGACGATTACACCAAAGGAAAAATTAGATTCCCATTCCGTAATTTAGCATTAGGTTTACACACTATCACTTTCAAAGCTTGGGATGTTTACAACAATTTTATTTCTGCTGAAATTCAATTTGTAGTAGTTAGTGGTGACAGCATTACGCTATCTAATGTTTTAAATTACCCTAATCCTTTTGTAAATCACACCCAATTTTGGTTCTCTCACAACAAACCCTACGAACCTTTAGATGTTCAGGTTCAAATATTTACTATTACCGGAAAAGTAGTAAAAACCATCAATCAAAGTGTCACCACCGATGGCTTTTTATCTCGAGAAATAACTTGGGATGGAAAAGATGATTTTGGAGACAAAATAGGAAAAGGAGTTTATGTTTATAAATTAACTGTGAAATCTTCATCAACAGGTGAAAAATCAGAAAAAATAGAAAAACTTGTAATCCTGTAATAAAATACTATATTTGTTCAATTATTAAATGAATTTATGAAAAAGATTTTTGCACTTGCATCACTTTTAATCGCGTTTCAAACTATCAAAGCACAAGAAGTTGAAAGAGTTATTACAACAGGTGTTCCCTTCTTATTAGTTGCAGCAGATGCTCGCTCTGCTGGTTTAGCCGACCAAGGAGTTGGAACCACAGCCGATTGTTTTTCGCAACAATGGAATCCAGCTAAATATGCCTTTATACTAGACAAACAAGGCTTTTCGTTAAACTACACACCTTACCTAACACAATTGGTTAACGATATTTCGTTAGGTCAAGTTAATTATTACAACCGATTTGATGAGAGAATGGCATTTGCTCTTAGCTTACGTTATTTTGGGTTAGGAGAAATCGAATTACGTGAAACATTTGATCAAACACCTAATGTTGTAAAACCTAATGAATTAGCTTTTGACGGTTCTTATTCTCTTAAACTGAGCAATTCATTTTCGATGGCTGTAGCAGGAAGATACATCCGATCAAATCTAAAAATTGCTGATGCTAATACTGATGCTAAACCAGCTAGTTCGTTTGCTGTAGACGTAGCAGGTTTCTTCGAATCGGAAGAAAAAGCATTCAATGATTTTAATGGAAGATACCGTTTAGGATTCAACTTTCAAAATTTAGGTCCTAAAATCAGTTATGATAACGACCAAAACGACCTTAATTCAAACTTTTTACCAGCAAATATGCGCTTGGGTGGTGGATTCGACTTTATGTTAGATGAATATAACAAAGTGAGTGCAAGTGTCGAGTTTGCAAAATTATTGGTTCCAACACCACAAACCGGAGTGGATTTGAACGGAGATGGTGTTATCGATACTAATGATTCCCAAATCGCAAAAGATGACTATCAAAAAATGAACTGGGTATCGGGTATATTCAAATCATTTGGAGATGCACCTGATGGTTTCGGTGAAGAATTGAAAGAATTCACTTATTCTGTTGGAGCTGAATATTCGTATCAAGACTCCTTTGCTTTCCGTTTAGGATATTTCAACGAAAGCCCAATTAAAGGAGCCCGTCGTTTTTTCTCTCTTGGAGCAGGTTTCAAATACAACATTGTTAAAATTGATGTTTCCTATTTGTTCTCAGCGTCTAAAGTTAAAAACCCATTAGAAAACACTTTACGCTTCTCGTTAAGTTTTGCTTTTGGAGACAAATATGACCAATATTAAAAAAAACAATTTTTAATAACAATCCAAATTTCGAATAGGAATTTGGATTTTTTTTCCTCTATACACAATGAAAGAAATCAATATCAACACTCATATTTCTGTTTTTAATGGAATAGATGAATTGCCTTATGAAGTTCAATCATTAATGCATCAAGCTATTGAAGTTAGAAAAAAAGCTTATGCTCCTTATTCCCATTTTAGAGTAGGTGCCGCTATTTTGTTAGACAATGGAAAAGTTGTTTTGGGTTCCAATCAGGAAAACGCAGCTTATCCCTCAGGTCTTTGTGCCGAAAGAGTTGCTATTTTTCAAGCTGGCGCAATTTACCCCGATGCCAAAATTATTCAATTAGCAATAACAGCCGCATCGGATACAAATCCTACAAAATCACCTATTCCTCCATGTGGCGCTTGTCGTCAATCAATAGCCGAATACGAATTCAAGCAAGACACACCCATCGAAATTTATTTTATGGGTGAATCAGGAGAGGTTTATAAATCAAATTCAATTGGTAATTTACTACCGCTATCGTTCGATAAAACATCATTATAAACTAAAACGTTATAGTTGATATTTTTGATTCAAACGTGTGTAAAAATTAGCATTTTCGTTGCTATAAATTTTTACTTCTACAATCAATATCTTACTTTTGCATTTCCGCATATCGAAAATGTATCGATTGCTTGAAATTGAATACAAATTACAAATCATAGTAATTCATCAACCATGAAAGAAATTACCAAAGAAGTTTACCTACAATGGTATGAAGACATGCAGTTTTGGAGAAAATTTGAAGACAAATTAGCCGCTGTATACATCCAACAAAAAGTGAGAGGTTTTTTACATTTATACAATGGTCAAGAAGCAGTTCTTGCAGGAGCTATACATGCAATGGACTTATCAAAAGACAAAATGATTACTGCTTACCGAAATCACGTTCAACCAATCGCTATGGGAGTTGACCCTAAAAAAGTAATGGCCGAGCTTTAT
This sequence comes from Flavobacterium sp., assembly GCA_016787805.1. Taxonomy (GTDB): domain Bacteria; phylum Bacteroidota; class Bacteroidia; order Flavobacteriales; family Flavobacteriaceae; genus Flavobacterium. The sequence continues at coordinate 39,036 of JAEUTY010000043.1, forward strand.
GGAAAAGTAACTGGAACTTCAAAAGGAATGGGTGGTTCAATGCATATTTTTTCTAAAGAACACGGATTTTATGGTGGTCACGGAATTGTAGGTGCTCAAATTCCTGTTGGTGCTGGAATGGCTTTTGCCGACAAATACTTTGAAACAGGCGGAGTTACTTTGACTTATTTTGGAGATGGTGCAGCACGCCAAGGATCTTTGCACGAAGCTTTTAATATGGCCATGAATTGGAAACTTCCTGTAGTTTTCATCTGTGAAAACAATGGATATGCCATGGGAACTTCGGTAGAACGAACTGCTAATCATACTGATATTTGGAAATTAGGTTTAGGTTATGAAATGCCTTGCGGACCAGTAGATGGAATGAATCCTGTAAAAGTAGCTGAAGCTATGCAAGAGGCAATTGATAGAGCTCGTAGAGGTGACGGACCAACATTTTTGGAAATGAAAACGTACCGTTATAGAGGTCATTCAATGTCAGATGCGCAATTGTACAGAACCAAAGAGGAAGTGGAAGAATACAAAAAAATCGACCCAATTACTCAAGTTCTTGATATTATCAAAGACAAAAAATACGCTACCGATGCTGAAATTGAAACGATTGACGAAAGAGTGAAAAATTTAGTGGATGAATGTGAAAAATTTGCTGAAGAATCACCTTTCCCAGAAGCACAACAATTGTACGACGTGGTATACGAACAAGAAAATTATCCTTTTATTCCTCATAGATTATAATTATGGCAACAATAATAACAATGCCTCGTTTGAGCGATACTATGACAGAAGGAACTGTTGCAACTTGGCTTAAAAAAGTAGGTGATACTGTAAAAGAAGGTGATATTTTAGCCGAGATCGAAACCGATAAAGCAACCATGGAATTCGAATCATTCAATTCTGGAACTTTATTACATATTGGTATTGAAGCTGGTAAAACTGCTCCTGTTGATTCGTTACTTGCTATTATTGGGTCGCCAGGCGAAGACATTTCAGCTTTATTGGCTGGAGGAACTTCTGCTCCAAAAGAAGAAGTTAATACAGAAAAAACTGATAAAACTCCAAAAGCAACACCAAGTAAGATTGAAATTCCAGCGGACGTAAAAGTAATCACTATGCCTCGCTTGAGCGACACTATGACCACTGGAACAGTTGCAACTTGGTTGAAAAAAGTAGGCGACACCATAAAAGAAGGCGATATGTTGGCCGAAATCGAAACCGATAAAGCCACAATGGAGTTCGAATCGTTCAATGCTGGTACTTTATTGTACATTGGAATTCAAGAAGGTCAATCGGCTCCAGTAGATAGCGTTTTAGCCATCATAGGACCAGCTGGAACTGACATTACTGGAATTGCTGAAAACTACTCAAAAGATGGCGAAACTAAAGCTGAGACCAAAACAGAAACTCCGGCTTCAGTAGCACCAACTCAAAATACTCAAGAAACATCGAACTCAGATACTGGAAGAATATTCGCTTCGCCTTTAGCGCGTCAAATCGCCAAAGAAAAAGGCATCAATTTAGCGCAAGTAAAAGGATCTGGAGAAAACGGAAGAATTGTAAAAAATGATGTAGAAAACTTTACTGCTTCAACTACTGTTGCTCCAGCTCAGGCAAGCACTTCTCAAACTGAAGCCCCAACTCAAGCGGTTGTGAAACCATTTGTGCCTGCTGGCGAAATGTACTCTGAAAAAGTTCCAAACTCAACGATGCGTAAAGTAATTGCCAAACGTTTATCGGAATCAATCTTTACAGCTCCTCACTTCTACTTAACAATAGAAGTGGCCATGGACGAGGCGATGAAATCACGTGCTACCATCAACACCGTTCCTGACACCAAAGTTTCGTTCAACGATATGGTCATAAAAGCATGCGCCATGGCGTTGAAGAAACATCCAAAAGTAAACTCACAATGGGCTGATGACGCCATCACTATTCACCATCATGTAAATATTGGAGTAGCCGTAGCTGTTGAAGATGGTTTGGTCGTTCCTGTGTTAAAATTTGCTGATCAAATGAGTTTATCTCAAATCGGCAACAATGTAAAAGATGTAGCCGTTAGAGCCAAAAGCAAAAAACTACAACCTGCTGAAATGGAAGGTAGTACGTTTACCGTTTCTAACCTAGGAATGTTCGGAATAACTGAATTTACTTCCATCATCAACCAACCCAATTCAGCCATCCTATCTGTTGGAGCTATCGTAGAAAAACCGATAGTAAGAAACGGTCAAATTGTAGTAGGTAACACGATGAAAGTAACATTAGCCTGCGACCACAGAACTGTCGACGGCGCAACAGGTGCACAATTCCTTCAAACATTAAGAACATATTTGGAAAATCCAGTCACTATGTTAGCGTAGTTAACTGAAACTATAAATTAAGAAGAACCCGTTCAATTTGAGCGGGTTTTTTTTATTAGAAGCGACCCGAGCGTAAGCGAACTGGCGAAGCAATGGCTTGGGCTTCCTTGCAATCCATATTCCCGCTTTACGTCATGCGCGGCATTTCCTCCACACGAGCGTAGCGAACTGACGAAGTAATCGGGGCTAGAAAACAAACTATAGCAACTAAAATCAATGCTTCTTATTCTTTTCTTCAATCCATTTACTCATGTATTTGGTACTCGATAGGGTGTGATGTTGTAAAATAGCTCCTATAAAATTAGTATTGCGATGCGCTTTCAAATCCTGCAAAAGCATACTTATTCTTTCCAAAAAAGCAGTTTCAAAATCGCTCCTTTGGTATCTATTTTCTAGAATCTCAAATCCATTCTTTTGGCACTCTTTCCACAAAAGTGCGTTGGCATACAATTCAATTGCTTTTGCAGCAAAATCGTTTGGGTCATCTGCTATAAAACCATTCCAATCCAAATCACCTTTCATCGATTCTGCACCAATTGAAGTAGTAACGCTAGGTGTGCCACATTGCATCGCTTCCAACAATTTTCCCTTGATTCCAGCACCAAATCGCAAAGGTGCTAAAACAACTCTAGCTTCTCGAATCACCTCCAATGCATCCTCAGCTCTTCCTTTGACAAGAAAATTCATTTTAGGGCTATTCAATTCCAAAACCTTTTGCGTCGGATAAGCACCATAAACCAACATTTTTGCTAATGGTAATTTAGAATGTATTACAGGCCAAATTTCTTTGTTCAAAAACTGTACGGTATCCCAATTAGGTTCGTGCAAAAAATTACCAATAAAAACAAAATGATTCCGCTCTTTAAAAGTTGGAATAGCATGAATTGGTGCAGCAAAAAGAGGCAAATAAAACAACAAATCACTTGAAATTCTGAATTGACTTTGCAATACTTCTATCTCATATTCAGAAACCATCAATGACAAATCACAACGCAAAATACTTGCGATTTCACGCTTTGCAACCTCTGAAAACAAATCGTCTAACACAAATTCTCTTTCCTCTTTTAAAGCCGTATGACGAGCATTTCGCAAACAATGCAAATCTTCGGTATCAAGTATTTTCATCGCATTAGGACAATTTTCACTCACTCTCCAACCAAACTGTTCCTCTACCATAAAACGATCAAACACAACTACGGTTGGATTTAATTCTTTCACAAAATCATCAAAAGAAGAAGAATTCAACTCAATTGTTTTAGTTGGTATTCGATAATGATTTAAATCTTCCGAAAACTCAAAATTTTGTGCTGTACTAGCAAATGTTATTCTGTAGCCTTGGTTTTGAAACAAATCTATTAATTGCATCATTCTACCGCCAGCTGCAGATGATTTAGGCTCAGGCCAAACAAAACCAATGATGAGTAAATGATTAGAATTTTCCATAATTTAAAATACAAATACAAAGAAAAGATATAATTTTACATCCTAATTAATTTACATTAAAATGTTAGGCTTAAAATTAAAAACGGATCCTCGATGGGCTAATATTGCCGAATCCAACCTTGAAGAAATACTCACCGATCATTGTTGGTGTGAGCAAAAAGCAGCCGCCAATGCCATGTACATTATCATCAATAATTCGGAAAAAGAAGAATTAGTCACTGAAATGACGAAAATTACCATAGAAGAGATGCAACACTTTCAAATGGTTCACGATATCATCAAAGCCCGTGGATATGAATTTGGTCGCGAACGCAAAGATGATTATGTTAACGAACTGGTCAAATTCACTAAAAAAGGAGGCAACAGAAACGACGCATTAATCGAACGTTTATTATTTGCAGCTATGATTGAAGCCAGAAGTTGCGAACGATTCAAAGTTTTATCGGAAAATATCAAAGATCAAGAATTAGCAAAGTTCTACCGTGAGCTCATGATTAGTGAAGCCAGTCATTATACTACATTCCTTAATTTTGCCCGAAAATATACTGAAAGAGTAGATGTTGAAAAACGTTGGAAAGAATGGCTTGAATATGAAGGTGAACTTATCGCCAACTACGGAAACAAAGAAACCGTTCATGGATAAGCAAAAACCTGTTAGCAAGTGTTAGCAGGTTTTTTCTTTTGGCGTGCCCCCGATGGATAAAAACAAGCCTGTAAGACGTAATTTTTATCCATCGGGGTCGGGCTATTCGCTATATCTTTTGCTCCATTGTATTACACAAAAGGATGCCGCTGCTATCCCTCACGCAAACGTTTAGTAGTCAAAAGAAACTTCAGTATTCAAAGTTCCTTGTTCAACATTCAGCATTTTTAATATTCAACAAGGAACTTCCAATTTTGAATATTGAACCTTCATAAAACAAGAAATCCTGTCTAACTAGACAGGCTTTTGCTTCGC
>JAEUTY010000003.1 GCA_016787805.1 Flavobacterium sp.
TGTTAACCGACAACCAGCAACCGACAGCCAAGAAAGCAGAGGATAGCAATTAGCTGTTAGCGATTAGCTAAAGACTTACAACTTATAACCAAGAAAGCAGAAAGCAAGAGTACAGTTTTAACTTACAACTCATAACTTACAACTCATAACTGAACACTGATTTAAAGATTGAAAGTCAATTAGCGTGGACTTTTGTGCCTTTTGTGGTTGAAGCAGTCACAGTCACAGTCACAGTCACAGTTATCGGTATTTATGAAAAACAATTAACCAAATTCATTTTGTTCTTTGTATTTTCTTTGTGCAACTGGATATAATACCTGAAAGGCAAAAGTTAGTTGTGGTAACTTACAACTTATAATCAAGAAAGCAGAAAGCAAGAGTACGGTTTTAACTTACAACTCATAACTCATCACTCATCACTCATCACTCATCACTCTATTTCGTCACTACTTCACGGATTCGTTCAGCTACTTTGGTTAGGCCTTCGGCTTCATTTTGCCACAAACTCAAGGGTTTTAATAGTTCTTTTTCTTTAGGAATGATTTCAAAACTTCGTATGCCATTGCCGTCACTATTTGGGATAGCAAGTAAATCGCAAGGTTCAACATAAACCGGAATTATAGTAGTGTTTGAAGTGGTACTACTCTTTAACGCTTCGTTGAGTTCAGTATTCCAAATGTAGTCTGAAGCAATGAAGTCGGCCGAAAGCATCAAAATAAAAATGTCTGCTTTTTTCATTTGCTCTTTTATTTTAGCATCCCATTTTTCGCCGGCCAATAGTTCTTGATCGGTCCATTCTTTAACGTAATTGCTTCTTCGCAATCCCGCCAAGTGGTTTTTGAGTTTTCCTACCCAATGGGCATTTTTGTGCGAATACGATATAAAAATGTTTTTGGGTCTCGGGCTATTGGTTAACGAAGGCAATAAATGTTGGTACTTGATGATTTTATTGGTACACTCCGGATCGTCTTTGATAGCGCTAATTTCAACTAAGTGGTTGTACAATTCAAATTTTTTCTTGTCTACAGACAGCATTAGTTTATTAACAAACAATGGGTCTTGAAACGAACTTTCGTTAGGCGTAATTGTTTTAGAATGTTTGGTTTCAGTGCTTTGCGCATTGGTAGAATACGAATCGTATTGCATTATAACTCTAAAATTAAGAATAGTTTCCATGATTTCTTTTTGTAAATCGGGTAATTCTTTGCAGTCTTCAATACTAATTTGAATGATGCCTTCTTTATCCGTTGGGTACAATCCTTTGATTAGAACCTTAACTTGATGCTCATTTTTTAAAACAATAATACCGTTTTTCCAAAAATAACGAGCGCTAACTTGTTCGTCTGAAATGTAATGCAAGAGTAAAAAATGCATCAGTTTTTTATAAAAAAATAAAGGCACTTTAATCCAAAACGAATCTTTCCAGGCATTGACGGAAGCAATTTTAAATAAATCTTCAATAGGATGATCTTCGGGCAAGTATTGAGGAGCAATATAATGCGTAGTAGGCTTGGTAGGATGCGGATACAATAAACCCAAGCTTTTCATCGACTTGATGATGATCGAATTTTCTTGGTTTAAATTACTTATAGCCACATCACCCAAATCGGTTCGAACCTGATCATTTAAAATAGTATATATTTTTTGGGAAAGGACTTTGGGATTGATAAAAATGGTGTCATTTAAATCGTTGTTATTTTCAAAATAAACCAAAGATCCACCTCTGTTGAGCCAAATAGGGTAATAATTGTGGTGCTCTGAATTGATTTTATCAGAGTCTTCACAAGCTTTTATAAAATCATTGAATGAGATGTTATGCAAATCTTCGTTGAGGTATTTGGTGAATATGGATTCTTTATTTTCGCCCAACTTAAGCACTTCGTTTCGTACTTTTTTGCAAGCTTCAGGAAGTTGTGCCCCAACACGACTGGCTATTTTTGATAAAACATCGGCTAAGTAGTTTGTAAAAGCTTGTAAATTGTTGAAACTTTCGGTATTGTTTTTGTCGCTTCCTTTGAGCAAACTGATGTGAAACGACTCGTTGATTTGGTACTCATCATGTAATTCTTGACCAATTCTCTTTTTTTGACTTTCGGGTTCGTCTACTTTGTTTTGAACCAAAAGAAGCGGCGAATTGGCGTTTGCGCCTCTAAAGTATTTGAGCGTATCCAACCAATACATTTTTTCAAAATGGTCAATCCATACTTTATCTTGATTGTCGTGTACCAATTCTTCTTTTTTATCATTGCAATCCGAGTCACCACACCATAATGCAATGTATACCGCATCATTGCCTAAAAAGAGTTTGTAGGCGTCATGGTAATACTCTTGACCTCCAAAATCCCAAATGCTGACTTCTACATTTTGAAGTTGAGGGAATCGATTGGTGTCGGGTTTCCAACGAAGCACTTCTAGTCCGTGGGTAGTATCTCTTTTGTTCAAAAATTCGCCTGTTTGTAGGTAATGCACCAAGTTCGTCTTACCAGTGTTACTGTTGCCCAATATGATTAGTTTTACATCATTGGGAATAGTATTGTCATGCGTTGCGTTCTCTTTTTGACTATCGGGTTGATTATTGGTTTCACTTTTTGCACCAGAATTTTTTAATTCAACTTCGTTAAAATAAGCCTTAATTTGATTGATATCATTGCCAAGCCAAACATCGGAAGGACAATCTATTATCGGGTTGTTTTCCAAACGCAGTTCTTTGATCTTGGTTAAAGAAGTTAATGGCTTAATTTGAGATATGCTGTTGCTGGGTATAAAGAGGGATTCTAAATTTTGGCATTTTTCGATACCTGTAAGTTCAACTAATCGGTTGTCATCCAAATACAGAATAGCCAATTTTGGTGGAAAAACAACCGATTCAATTTCGATTATTTTATTGGTGTGCAAGGCCAATTCGGTTAGGCTAAGTAAACCGCTTATGCCAGTAATGGCTTTAATTTCGTTGAAGCTCAAATCGAGTAACTCAAGTTTTTTTAAATGATCAATGTTGGAAATGCCATGCAACATACAGTCTCTTATTTGAAGAGCCATTAAACCCGATGGGAGGTTGTGAGGAATAAAAGTGAATGTATTTGAAGTTAAATTGTTGGGAGTTTGTTTGTAAACATTATCATCGGTAAAATAGCCAGTACCTAAACTTAAACTTTTTAAATGAGTGCACTTGGATAACTCGTTCAATTCCTGTGATTTATCATTTAACGCACAGTCGCCTAAGTCTAAGAAAGTTTCATTTTTTTCAACGCATTCTTTGATCAAAAAAGAAGCAAGGGTTATGGGTTCTTTATGCAACTGCCATCTTATTTTAACGGCACTTTTACTCAGTACATGTTCTTGTGGCAAAACGCTAACAATTGGATTGTAACTGATGTCAAGCACCTCAAGATAGTTGAGATTGTTAACATTGCTGACGGTTTTGATTTTATTATCACTGACATATAATTCTTTTATGGAACGGTTGTTTTCTAAAAAATCTAAATCAGTCAGCTTGTTTTTGTACAAATGCAAATGGGTTAATTGTGGCAAACCCTTAAAAAGTTCGGCAGATAGGCTTTCAATTTGGTTTTGCCCTAAATACAAATGAGTTAAATTGTGCAATACCTCAATTCCTCTAACCTCTGAAATTAAGTTATTACTCAACCCTAACGAAATTAAGTTTTTGTTGTTTTCTAAGTTAGGAATAGTACTTATTTTATTTCCAAAGCCATCAAAATGGGTGAGTTCGGGATACAAGTTAAGGTTAGTAATATCATCAAGATACACTAAATTAATGTAAATTTTTTCAATGCTTTTAGGAAGATGATGTGGGATTTTGGAAAATGAATTAGAGAGATTTTTGTTTTTTCCATTGTTGGCGTAAACAGGCTTGTCGTTGATGTAATAATATTCACCTAGATTGATTCCTTTGAGGTGATTGCAATTTTGAAGTAATTCAAGTTCAGGCGAATAATCGTCTAATCCACAATCGCCCAAATCAAGAAATGGGTTTTGTTTTTTTATGTTCTCTTCGATGAGTTCACTAACACGGAAATTTTGTTGTTGCATCATGATGGCGCTACTTATGTTTTAAAACAAATGGTTTGTTTATTAGTCTTATGTATTGTAATAATTCGGTTTAAAAATGACCCGATTCGATTTCTTTGTCCGCTGCAGCTTCACCGATTTGGTAAAGCAAATGGCGGTTTTTGGCATTACTCATTTCTATGAGGTCTTTCACGTCTTCCTCTGTAAAAGCTCTTCCTAGACCTAATCCGTTGAGGGTGTTTTCGGTAATAGGGAAGTTGTATCTTAAGTAGTTGATTAATGGTTTTCCTCCTAACAAATCGCCATCGAGTTTTTCAATTTCACCATCAATATAAAAAGCGGTTTTGGAATTGGACAACCATTGCAGTACAATTTGATTTTGCCAACTGGCATCTTGCATGAGCATATCAGGAACATTTTTGGCCCAGTTGAGCATGGTGCTTTCTTCAATGTCGCCTGTTTGTTTTTTGAATACACTGTACCCCGTTCCAACTGACACTATTGTAAGTTGATCTTCGCTCATTTTCCAATGAAAAGGAAATCCATTTAACGTGGCTACCATAAGCAATGTCAAGGCAGGATTGTTGGCCATACTTACACCACCATCAACAAAAGCGGCTCTTTCACCATTGCCTACATCAATCATTTGTGGAGCAAAATACGTTGGTGCAGCACTACTGGCTCGTACAGCTTGCCAAAGCGGAATGTTTTTGTTGGCCCCTTTATCGGTATCGTAAAACTTACCTTTAGGATGATTGATTAAAGGCCAAACACTATTGGTGTCGGCGCGTTTGGCTACAATACAAAGCCCGGTTTTGATTTGATCGCTTCCCAAAGTTATTTCGCCAAAAAAATCTTTCAAACTTTCTTCAAGCGCCTGATGGTTGTAATTGGCTTTGAGGTAGCTCCAAGTTTCCCAAGGTTTCCACCAGTCGAGTTTTTTTCCAAAAATTTTGCCTCCTAGCGTCATGTATTTATTGGTAATAGTATCTACTTCCATTCCGACAGCCAATGCAGCAGCAATGATAGAGCCAGTAGAAGTTCCTCCAATCAAATCAAAATAATCGGATAATACCAAATTGGGATTATTTTGCTTTTCGCGAAGTAAAGTTTCTATTTTTTTAAGGTAACCAAGGGTCAATGCACCGCGAATTCCTCCGCCATCTAAGGATAGTACTTTTTTGGGTCC
>JAEUTY010000007.1 GCA_016787805.1 Flavobacterium sp.
GGATGGCGCAGAGTATGTAGAAGGAAACACAGTAAAGGCACAGAAGATGCAATACTTTTCACCGATAGTAGGAATCAACTACAACCGATTTATGTTGGCATACACGTACTCTTATTTGGGAGGCGATGTGAAGTTTGACAACGCAGGATTCCACAACATCACACTCGGAGTAAACTTGTTCTGCAAACCAGAGAAATACCACTGTAACTGTCCAGCAGTGAATTAATAAATAAGCAATTTAAACAAAAAGCCTCTAAACTTAGAGGCTTTTTGTTTATCCGTGATACACACGTGATGCTATAATTTTGTTTTCCTTTATTTCTAAAACTTCGGCAACCAACATATCATTTTCACCTGTTACCATTCGAATGTATTCCATAAAAACACGATCGTGATTGGATGTTAACGAAGTTACTTTATAATGTAGTGATGGAATGTTGTCAAAAGCTTCTTGCCACCAATTTCGTAAGGCTTCTTTTCCTGTAACATAACCATTGGTTTCAGGATGTTTGATTTTTAACTTTGGACTGAAATGCATGGCATCATCATCATACAATGATAATAATTTTTCTAAGTTATGCGAATTAAAAGCTTCAAACCAAGCATGAGCGATGGATAAATTTTTCTCTGGACTCATACTCAACTATATGTTTTTTAGGTTGATAATTTCTTGTTCAGTTAAAAATCTCCAATTACCACGCGGTAAGTTTTTTTTAGTTAATCCCGCAAAAGCGACACGATCTATTTTGAGCACATTATAGTTAAAACTTTCAAAAATAGCGCGAACTACTTTCACGTTGGGAGTTCTTAATTTTAATCCAATTTCAGTTTTGGGTTGTTCTTCAATGTAACTGATTTCATCCACAAATAAACGATGATCATCAAGTGTTACTCCTCCAGAAATTTTCTCTAAATCTTCAAATTTCAAATTTCGGTCCAGAGAAACTTGGTAAATCTTAAATGATTTTTGATTCGGTAAACTGAACTTACGAATCATATCGGTATCATTGGTAAACACTAATAAACCAGTTGTGTTTTTATCCATTCTGCCAATAGGTTGAATCTTGGCTCTTGTAGCACTTCGAACTAATTCTAGTACATTTTTATGGTCAATTTCATCTTCAGAAGTAGTGAAGTTTTTTGGCTTGTTGAGTAAAATGTATTCTTTCTTTTCAGGAACTAAATTTTTTCCATCAAAATTCACAACATCGCCAGGTTTTACTTTGTAACCCATCTCGGTGATGACTTCGCCATTGACTTTTACATTGCCCGATTGGATGTAAATATCGGCATCGCGACGGGAACAAACTCCAGAGTTGGAGATGTATTTATTCAAACGAATATCGTCTGACTTAATGGGTTTGGATACGTTTTGAGTCGGTTTTGTAGCCGATTTTGGTCGCGGTTTTTGCGAACGTTTGGGCATTGGAGGTTTTGCACTGGTTGTACTTTTCTTCTTGTCTCCGCTCGGTTTGCTGTTTCTTTTACTGCGATTTTCGTTGCTCATTACTCAAAAATTTTGGCAAAGATACTGATTTTAATGGTAGGAATGGAAATCGATTTAAGGCTGAGTTTACTTTGAAAAATAATTTTAGCGCAAGACGTTGCTTTTCTAGCCCCGATGTAAGGGAAAAACCTTTTTGCCCTTAGACTGCGCTCAGGCTGGCAAAAAGTTTTGGAAAGGCAGCGGGAATATGGATTACAAGAAAGCCCAAGCCATTCGCTCTAAAAAAAATTGCCATTGATTTTTGACATTGACATTGCCATTGCATTTGCTATCTTTGTCGAAAAGAATTTGTATGTTGACACTCGACCCAAAAGAACTGTCGCCGGTAAAATTACAAGCCTATTTGCAAAGTGCGATAGCGCCGCGACCAATTGCGTTTGCGAGCACAATGGATGCTAATGGAAAACCAAATTTATCGCCGTTTAGTTTTTTTAATATTTTCAGTTCGAATCCGCCAATTTTGGTTTTTTCACCAGCACGAAGGGTTCGGAATAACACCATAAAACACACTTTAATCAATTGTGAAGCGACTCGTGAAGTGGTAATCAATGTAGTGAATTACGATATTGTGCAACAAATGTCACTCTCGAGTACCGAATATCCTGATGGTGTGAATGAGTTCGAAAAATCGGGTTTAACACCAGTTCCTTCTGAAAAAGTAAAACCGTATCGTGTAGCTGAGAGTCCAGTGCAATTGGAATGCAAAGTCAACCAAATTATTCCACTCGGAACCGAAGGCGGCGCTGGCAATATGATTATTTGTGAAGTGGTGAAAATGCACATCAACGAAGCCGTTTTGGACGCAGAAGGACATATTGATCCAGTAAAGATTGATTTGGTGTCGCGTTTGGGTGGCAATTGGTATTCGCGTTCCAATCAAGGCCTTTTTGAAGTTGAAAAGCCCTTGGTGACTTTAGGAATTGGCGTTGATGCGATTCCGGATTTTGTAAAAGAAAGTACTGTTTTTAACGGTAATGATTTAGGTAAATTAGGAAATGTGGAAGCATTGCCTAACGAAGAAGAAATTAGTATATTTGTCAAACAGAATTTTGAAGTGAAAGGTGTTTTAAGTGCTGATGATGAACTCAAAAAATACCAACTTGTCAAAGAATATTTAGATAAAAATGAGGTGCTAACCGCGTGGAAAGTACTATTAGCCAAAAAATAAATTCGTTAGATTATGGAAGTTTCAGGAAAAGTAAAAGTGATTAATGCAGAGCAACAAGTGAGTGCTTCATTTAAAAAAAGAGAATTAGTAGTAACTACTGATGAGCAATATCCGCAACACATTATGATTGAGTTTACGCAGGATAAATGTGATTTGTTGAACAATTATAACGTAGGTGAAGCAGTAAAAGTTTCGATCAATTTAAGAGGTAGAGAATGGGTGAATCCGCAAGGCGAAACCAAATATTTCAACTCTATTCAAGGTTGGAGAATTGAAAAACTGCAAGCCGAAGCTCCAGCAGCGCAACAAATGCCTCCAATGCCAGCCGCAGAAGCGTTTGCTCCAGCAACTGATTTTAAAGAAGAAGAACACGACGATTTACCTTTTTAATTGAAAATTAAAAAGCAAGTACCAAAATACAAATAGCAAATTCCAAATAAGTTCCAATTTTTAAAAAATTCAATGTTCAAAACGCAGTGTTTTGGATTTTAGAATTTAGATTTTTGGTTTTTTATTTGGGATTTTTTTGTTATTTGGGATTTGTTATTTGGAATTTACACCGATGTATTTTTTAACCAAAGAACTTTATTTTCCTCCCGTTGAAGAAGCTTCTTACGAGGGCATTTTGGCCGTAGGAGGTGATTTGTCCATTGAGCGATTGTTGTTGGCGTATGACAATGGTATTTTTCCGTGGTACGATGCCGATGAACCCATTTTGTGGTGGGCACCACCCTATCGAATGGTGGTAAATCCGTACGAATATAAACCGGCTAAAAGTTTGCGGAATATTATTAACAGAAACCTATTTGAAGTTACCATTAATAAGGATTTTGAAGCCGTAATGCGTAATTGCCAAACGATAGATCGTAAAAACCAAGACGGCACTTGGATTTCCGATGACATCATCAAAGCGTACACCGAATTGCACCGTTTAGGAAAAGCCAAATCCTTTGAAGTATGGCAAAATGGCGAGTTGGTTGGCGGGTTGTACGGCACTGATTTAGGTCACATTTTCTGTGGAGAAAGTATGTTTGCCAAAGTACCTAATGCGAGTAAAGTAGCTTTTGTAAAATTGGTTGAATATTTAAGAGACAACAATTACAAACTTCTCGATTGCCAAGTGCATAACGACCATTTAGAAAGTTTGGGCGCTTTTGAAATTCCGCGTGAGTTGTTTATGGAGATTCTTAAAAGTTAGTCTCAGTTTTCTGTCTCAGTTTACAGTTTTATCCGCAGATAGATTTGAAATCCTACTCTTTAATGCTAAAAGATTTGTTACTGTGAACTGTGACTGCGACTGCGACTGCAAACTAACCTCTTGTCCAACAATCCACCACATGATCGTTCACCATTCCGGTCGCTTGCATGTGAGCATAAACTACTGTAGTTCCTACAAATTTAAATCCGCGTTTTTTTAAATCTTTGCTGATTGCATCCGAAAGTGGAGTAGAAGCAGGAACATCTCGCAACGTTTTGGGTTGGTTGTCGATGGGTTTTCCGTCGGTGAATTTCCAGATGTAATTGGAGAAACTTCCAAACTCTTTTTGCACTTCCATAAAAGCAATGGCATTCGAAACGGCCGCGCGAATTTTGAGTTGGTTGCGAATGATTCCAGCATTGAGAAGCAATTCTTGAATTTTACTTTCGCCAAACTTTGCTACTTTTTTATAATCGAAATTGGCAAAAGCGGTTCTAAAGTTGTTTCGTTTGGCCAAAATGGTATACCAACTCAATCCTGCTTGAAACGTTTCTAAAATCAGGAATTCGAATAGTAATTGGTCATCATAAACGGGTTTTCCCCATTCGGTATCGTGATAATTGCGGTACAAATCGTCTTTTTCGCACCAGCCACAACGGTGTTTAGTTTCCATCTTTAGCTATGTATTTTTCTATTAAATAATGACCTAAATAAATCAAGGGTGTCATTAGAACTGCAATGATTAACTTTACAGTGTAACCAGTAAGTCCAGAAACAACGTAGGTTTTAAAATCCATAATTCCGGGTAAATAAAACGCAATTCCCAATACGATAAAACTGTCAAAAAACTGAGAAATCACTGTAGAACCAGTGCTTCGCAGCCAAATCATTTTATTTCCAGTGCGTTTTTTTACAAAATGAAAAATGGTCACATCGATGAGCTGTGAGGCCAAAAAGGCAGTGATGCTTCCCACAATAATCAACTGACTTTGTCCAAAAACAGCACCGAATTGTTCTGTAGAAACCGAACTAATTCCTGTAGACGGGATTTTCATCGCAAAGAACAGTATGAAAAACGTATACGCAATCAATCCAGCCGTGATTAAAGAAAGTTTTCTAACGCCTTTTTCACCAAAATATTCGTTAATCAAATCGGTAGTGATGAACACAATTGGCCAAGGTAAAATACCAATACTCATCACGGCTGGCCCAACATCAATGAGTTTGCCGCCAATGAGTTCTGCAACTATCGCGTTGGTAATAAAAATTCCAGCTAAAATAACGTAAACGGTGTCTTTTTTCGATTGAAACATTTGCAAATACCTAATCACCCAAAGTTAGTGTTTTATTTTTAGAAGCGATCTCGTTTTCAAAAAAAACGAGAGGGCATTTTTTGTAATCGTCTTTCCCGCTGCTTTTCCATCCCGATAAATCGGGATTCCCTTACATCGGGGCTAGAAAAGCAACGTCTTTTGTAAAAATCAGTAGCCATAAAAAAACCTCGTTCCAATCGAAACGAGGTTTTGTTTTCTGAATTCTAATTTCTGAATTCTTACTTTATGTTATCCCAAAGCTACTCTTCTGAAGCCAGTTACTGTCAAACCAGCATCAACTGTTTTGATGTAGCCAGAAACACTCATTGAGCTATCTTTAATGTAATCTTGGTTTACTAAAGTGTTGTCTTTGAAGAAACGGTTTAATTTTCCTTTAGCAATATTGTCTAACATGGCTTCTGGTTTTCCTTCTTGACGTAATTGATCTTTAGCGATTTCAATTTCTTTAGCGATAGTGTCAGCGTCAACACCATTTTCGTCTAAAGCGATTGGCGACATTGCAGCTGCTTGCATTGCTACGTTTCTTGAAGCTTCTTCAGCGCCAGCAACGTTAGCAGACAAAGCTACCAATGTAGCAATTTTGTTACCTGCGTGAATGTATGAACCTACGAAAGCACCAGATAATCTCTCAAAAGAACCAATTTCAATTTTTTCTCCGATTACACCTGTTTGCTCGATTAATTTTTCAGCCACTGAAATTCCATTGAAATCTGAAGCTAATAATTCTTCTTTTGTAGCATAGTTTAATGCTTGGTTTGCTAAGTCAGTAGCCAATTTTACGAAACCTTCGTTTTTACCAACGAAATCGGTTTCACAGTTCAATGTAATTACTACACCTTCTGTTTTGTCAGCACTAACAACAGCGATAGCAGCACCTTCTGTAGATTCTCTATCTGATCTGTTAGCAGCTACTTTTTGACCTTTTTTTCTAAGGTTTTCAATTGCTAAATCAAAATCACCATCTGATTCTACTAATGCTTTTTTGCAGTCCATCATTCCTGCACCGGTGATGGTTCTTAATTTATTTACGTCTGCAGCAGTAATTGTTGCCATTTTATTTTCCTTTTTAAAGTTTAAAATTGTTGTAAAAAAAGAAATTCCAATTTACAAATCCCAAATTCCAATTTTAATTAATCATCAAATTTTTGATAATTATTTGGAATTTGGAATTTATATTTTGGAATATCCTATGCTTTTTTATTCTTCAGTTTCAGTTTCAGTAGCTTCTACTTCAGGAGCAGCAGTTTCAGCAACTGGAGCTTCTACAGTTTCTACTACATCTTCTACGTCAACTTCAGGAGCGTCGTCTTCTTTGTCAGAAGTTCGGTTCGCTAATCCGTCTTTTACCGCGTCGGTAACTAAAGATAAAATTTTCTCAATTGATTTTGAAGCATCATCATTGGCTGGGATAACGTAATCTACTTCACGTGGATCAGAGTTAGTATCAACCATTGCGAAAACTGGAATGTTTAATTTTTGTGCTTCTTTTACTGCGATGTGTTCAGCTTTAATATCTACTACAAATAAAGCAGCAGGTATTCTAGACATATCAGCGATAGAACCTAAGTTCTTCTCTAATTTTGCACGAAGACGATCAACTTGTAATCTTTCTTTTTTAGAAAGTGTCATGAATGTTCCGTCTTTTTTCATTCTATCAATAGAAGCCATTTTTTTAACCGCTTTTCTGATAGTAACGAAATTGGTTAACATACCACCTGGCCATCTTTCAGTGATGAATGGCATGTTGCATGCCGCAGCTTTTTCGGCTACGATGTCTTTTGCTTGTTTTTTGGTAGCTACGAAAAGTATTTTTCTACCAGAAGCAGCGATTTTTTTCAAAGCTTCGTTAGCTTCTTCAATTTTTGCTGCTGTTTTATACAGGTTAATGATATGAATACCATTACGCTCCATATAAATGTAAGGAGCCATGTTTGGATCCCATTTGCGAGTCATGTGTCCGAAATGAACACCAGCTTCTAATAACTCTTTAACTTCAATTTTGTTTGCCATTGTGTAATAGTTTACGTTCCGTGATTAGCAATGTTCCGTTGGGCTTTGAGCGATAAGCTTTAGGCTTTAGGCTTCATTTAGATGCTAAACTAATTCCCTTTTCACAAGGAATATCGGCAACTTTGTTTTAAATTCTATTTTAATTGTAAAAATGGTTTGAAAAAAATATTCTGAAATGTATCGAATATTAACGTTTAGAGAATTGGAATCTCTTACGTGCTTTTTTCTGACCGAATTTCTTACGTTCTACCATTCTTGGATCTCTTGTTAGTAATCCTTCTGGTTTAAGGATAGCTCTGTTTTCAGCTTCCACTTCACACATTGCTCTAGCAATAGCCATTCTTACAGCTTCTGCTTGACCTGTTGTACCACCACCATATACATTTACTTTTACGTCAAAGTTCGATGCATTTTCTGTCATAGACAAAGGTTGCATTACTTTGTACTGTAAAGTTGCAGTTGGAAAGTAGTTGTTAAATTCTCTTTTGTTTACAGTGATTTTTCCTGTACCTTCAGTAACGTACACACGTGCAACTGCACATTTTCTTCTACCGATTTTGTGAATAACTCCCATTACTTTAAGTCGTTAAGGTTAACGGTTTTTGGTTGTTGAGCGCCATGTTTGTGCTCAGAACCAACATTTACATTCAAATTGCGGAATAATTCAGCACCTAATTTATTTTTAGGTAACATTCCTTTTACAGCTTTTTCTACTAATAATGCAGGATTTTTTTGTTGCATTACTTTAGCAGTCAAGCTTCTTTGTCCTCCTGGATAACCTGTGTGTCTGATGTACGTTTTGTCATCTAACTTGTTACCAGTTAGGTTGATTTTTTCTGCGTTGATAACAATTACGTTATCTCCACAATCAACGTGCGGCGTATAACTAGGCTTGTATTTACCTCTCAAAAGCATCGCCACTTTTGAAGCTAAACGACCTAAGTTATGACCTTCAGCATCTACAACAATCCATTGCTTGTCTGCAGTAGCTTTGTTTGCTGAAACTGTCTTGTAGCTTAATGTGTTCACAATAATTTATTTTAATTAAACATTCCATTCCCAATTACGGGAGTGCAAAAGTACAAATAAATATTATATATGCAAACTGCATTTTTGATTTATTTTTGTGAAAGCTATTATTTTGGAAGATAGCACAATAGAATTCGTTTTATTAGTAAGCCGAAAGTTTATTCTCTAGCCCAGTTCCCGTTTTAGCCAACGGGACGAGAAGCAGGAACATGGACAACAAAAATGCCCTCTCGTTTTTTTTGAAAACGAGATCGCTTCTAAAAATAAATTCTCTAAATTTACACCATATATATATAGATATGAAATCGAAAGCCACGTTAAAACAAATTGCCAAAGAACTCGGAGTTTCCGTTTCTACTGTTTCGAAAGCATTGAACGACAGTCCGGAAATTAGTGAACCGACCAAAATTAAAATTCAAGAATACGCCAAACTGAAAAATTACAAGCCCAACAGTATTGGTTTGAATTTGAAAAATCGTTCTACGCGTACTATTGGTGTGATTATTCCGAATATTTTGAATTCGTTTTTTGCCAAAGTATTTACTGGAATTGAAAAAGTGGCCGACGAAAAAGGGTATAAAGTTATTACTTGTATTTCGAATGAATCGTTGGAAAAGGAAATCAACATGCTCGAAATGTTGAGCAATGGTACTATTGACGGATTTATTTTGTCGATTTCGGAAGAAGCACAGAAGTTGCAACAATACGGTCATTTTAAATCGATTATTAACGATGGAACACCGATTGTAATGTTTGATCGGATTGCCGATGAAATCAATTGCGATAAAGTTATTGTTGATGATTTGGATTCGGCCGTAAATGCTACA
Organism: Flavobacterium sp.; assembly: GCA_016787805.1. Taxonomy (GTDB): domain Bacteria; phylum Bacteroidota; class Bacteroidia; order Flavobacteriales; family Flavobacteriaceae; genus Flavobacterium. Next base: position 9,074 of record JAEUTY010000007.1, read on the forward strand.
GAACATTTACTAAAAACAGGTTGTAAGAAAATAGCTTTATTATCTTCCATCGATAATTTGAGTGTGGGGAAATTACGCGCACAAGGTTTTTATGAGGCCATGAAAAAACACAACGTAACAGTAGACGATTCATTGGTGATTTTGACTGAGAATTCGGAAGATTTTAATGATAAAATAGGTGGTTTCTTTATCAAAAATAAACCCGATGGCGTTTTTGCTTTAGACGAACACGCTTCGGTTACGGCAATGAAACTCGGAATACAGAACGGATATAAAATTCCGCAAGAGCTATCCTTAATCGGTTTTGCTGATGGAGTATGGTCGCGTCGAATGACACCAAGTTTGTCAACGGTAAGTCAACACGGACCCGAAATTGGCGAAGTAGCTACCAAAATGTTAATAGAAAAGCTTGAAAGTAAAGACGAAGTGTATACGCACAGAACGACAGTGATCAAAACAGAGTTGCGTCAGCGTGATTCTACAAAGAAGTTATAATATAAATGTAGTTTTTTTCACTGACTGCTTTTTTCTCCAATACCAAAGTAAAAGCGATGTCACTTTTTGAGGCAATCGCTTTTATTTTTTCCAATTCACAATCTTCTGAAAGAATCATGAACGTTTCATTAGATAAAGTAAGGTAATTTTTTAATTGTGGAAATAAAGCTTCAAAATAGTCAAAATGTTCCCCACAAAACCACGCTTGTTCTTTAATGTTTTTTGGATTTTTTGGATAGTAAGGCGGATTGATAATTATACAATCAAACGTTCTTTCAGTCAATGATTGAAACAAATCGGATTCGATAATTTCTAACTCTAGATTGTTCTTCTTCGCATTATCAGACAAAAATTCCAAAGCGGTAGTATTAATGTCGGTTGCCGTAACTTTGGCTCCTTTTTGAGTTGCTAATAATGAAATGATTCCACTGCCACAACCTAATTCCAGAAACGTTTTGTTGTTCAACTCTTTTTCTTTTATAAAGTCTAGAAGAATCGTTGTGCTTATCGTTAGATGTGGTGGAAAAACATCAGGATGAACTTTTATACAAATACCATCATAGCAAAATGTTCTCGGTTTGAAATAGTACAGTTGTAATCCGAATTTTAAAAATGGGTGCGTTATTTTTTTAATAAAGTTTCTCATCGATCCATCACTCTGAATAAAAACCTTCTATTTCAGGTTGTCGGTATTTCCATAATTTGTGTAATGCTTTGATTTCATAAGGAAAATGATAGAAACCGGTTTTGTATCGAATTCCCGAAGTCAATCGTAGTAATTGTTTTTTATAGCCTTTAATTCTAAAATCAGAAACCGTTGGATAATAACCGTTCAACACCGTTTCAAAATTCTTTATCGTGTCGATTATGTAGGGTTTTAACCAAGGTGTGAGCGGATTTTTTCGCAAATCAAAATTCTCCCAACTTGGCGAAATCCAATCTTCTAATTGAGTTGGAAATGAAAATCCGGCATCGAGAATTTGTTGGTACAATTCCGAACCTTCGGTGGGAACTGGACTGAACAAATAAATAATAATCTCCGCATTCGGATTAATTTTTTTGATTTCTTTGATGAAATTAATGTCCCACAAAATCTGATCGTACACTTCTTTCTCAGTTGGAGCAGGCATTCCTAATACAAACGAAAGTTCCGGAATAATATCGACGTTTTTCATTCGCAGTACAAAATCCTTTATCATTTGTCCGGTTTGGGTTCCGCCTTTGTTCATTTGTTTCAATACGGCATCGTTTCCCGTTTCGGCACCCAAAAAAATCATTTTGCAACCCGCTTTTCGCATCAATTTGAGTTCGTCGTCCGAATACAAATTAATCGTGTCAATTCGGCCTTCGCCCCAATAACTAATGTTGTCGTTCAGAATCAATTCGGAAAACTCCAAAACTCTTTTTTTAGAAGTAAAGAAGTTGTTGTCATGAAATTCCACTGCATCAATATTGTACTTTTCTTTGAAATACTTAACATCTTCATAAATTCGACTAGCCGACATGCCTTTCCATTTGGCGTTGTATATCGGAACGACAGCGCAAAACGAACACGAAAACGGACAACCCATGCTCGAATGGTATGACAACGTTTTGTTTCCCATGAAGGTTTTGGCCAAATAATTTTGCACTGGATAAAAGGTGTTCAAATACTCGTAAGGAAATTTAGGTAATGTGTCTTGATCCAATAAAGCTTCGACGGCGGTTTTGATTATTTCACCTTTTTCATTTTTATAAATCAGGTTTTTGATGGAAGAAAGTTGTTCCAGTTGATCTTCTTCTATAGCTTGAATTAACTGTGGGAACGTGTTGTCGCCAGGGCCATTGATTACATAGTCAACGTAGCCGGAATGCAATGAAACTTGGTATTGATTGGAAGCAAAATAACCACCCCAAACCGTAATGATTTGAGGAAACTGCTCTTTGATTTTTTGGGTAAACGGAATGGCTTGTTTTAATTGTGGTCCGGGCATTACGGTACAACCAAAGTATTTGAATTCGCCTGATTTTAAATAGTTTTCAATGGTATTCCACGGATTTTCTTCCAAATTTCCATCCACAAAAACATACTCATGCTTTCCATGAATCGAAGCTCCGACTTGCAGAATCGAGTTCGGAATTCGGTGTTTGCCATTGGCACTACGCGGATTGAAAAGGATGATTTTATTTTTCATAATTAAAATGCACTGCAACATCTACTACAAGCTGGAAATAATCCACCATTTTTCATTAAATCAGATCTAAATCTTTTTAATACTAAACCGTTCCAAATTTCTTTTAATGTTTGATTATGAATATTACCAAGTTCAAAATTATAACATCTGCCATGAGAAGGAATGACACTACCATCCGATTTAATCATGATGTTTGAAAATACATCGTTGCATATTTTTCCAATGATTTTTTCGGGTCGATGATAGAAATCAAATAGCTTTTCTTTGGATTTAATTTCGGGCGAAAAATGCACGTTAAAAGAGTATTTACGTTGTTTTATTTCTTGAATTTCGCTCCAAAGCAACTCTAAATCATAATTTTCGATGTTAATTTGTTCAACGTTTGAAGCAGTTGCAAAATAGTTCGCTCCAAAAGTAATATTGTGATGATCAGCAACCGATTGTGGAGTGAAATTGGTATGCATAAACCCAATTTCTTTCAAAGGATAGTCTTTGAAAAAATCAGCAAACTCTTTTAAATATCCAATGTTCCATTCAGTAATTACGCAAAATAATGATATCGACTGTTTTGGATTTAATAGTAACATTTCATTGATTCCTTCCACTGCTTTTTGAAATGATTTTTGATGCCCACGTATTTGATTGTGAATGTCTTGCGGACCATCCAATGAAATATACAACTCGCCCAAACCTGAATCGACTAATTTTTTGGCTTTTTGTTTTAAGGTTAATCCGTTAGTTGTGAGTGTAGTTGTAACTTTTTTAGATTGAGCAAAAAGTAACGAATCTTCTAAATGTGGATAAACTAGTGGTTCTGTAAAAGCATAACCCAATTTAGCTTTAGGATAATACAAAGCAGTTTGCTCTATGATTTTCTGGATTAAATCCAAAGGCATGTTTAAAGGTTCGGTTCCAATTAGGTTTTGGGCAAAATTGGTTTCTAATGTGTTTGTTCCAACATCACACATTTTGCAATGCAAATTGCATACGTTGTTTACACCAAGCACAATCCATTCCGGATGAAACAAATAGTTTTTTGGAGCAATTCTTTTATTGGAATATTTAACTATTTGATTAATCATTATTGGTGAAAGGTTTTCTTTTTGTTGAAAGTTTTAGTGAAATCAAAATTACTATTTGGGCTATTGTACTTCCAAAAAGTGCACCCGTTATTCCGAAATTTAAATTTAAAAAGCAACTACTCAAAACAGCATTTATTACAGTTCCAACAAACAAAAAAAGCACTACTTGTTTTTCTTCGTGCCGTTTGAACAAATTTACAATTTCTATTCCATATAGATACGACGGGAAAACGTAAAAAAAAGCAACAACATAAAACCAAAAAGTAAGCTCTAAGTTCAAAAAATAGCGTACAAATCCATAAACAAAAAGCAGCGAAATAGGAACAATTATGAGTCCGAATAACGCTAAGGTGTTTTTAGTTTTTTCGATGGTAAATTCGGAGTTTCTGTAAATATTTTTGGTGAATGGAGCATAAATAAAAGTGCTAATCGACATAATGAAAACCAATAAACCATTGATGATTTGATAATCGGAAGTCACAATTTTATTGTCAAATTGTTCAATAATGTAGACATCAATTTTAGAGACCAAAAACCCCAAAATCGACAGTAAGAAGAACCAAAAGCTAGCTTTATAATAATTGAAATTAAAACGCACATCGGATGAAAAAGTGGTGCTGAAAAGTAGCCAAAAGCAAATTCCTTTGGTGAGCTGATAAAGGCTGTAAATGATCAATAATTGCTTAAAATTTATCGAAGATGATAAGCAATAAAATACAATTGTAAAAGCAATGAAACAACCCAATTCAATAACCAATGAAGCATTGAATTTTTTCTCATAAACAACCAACACTTCATACGAATGAATTAAAAATCGTCCGAAAATCCAAATGAATAAATAGTTTCCAAACTCAATTTTGAAAAGAAAAAATCCAAGAATTGAAAAGAGTAAAACTAAAGGCAATCGCGTGAGTAGAATGGATGAAAAATCATCTTTAATTTTACTCGGAGTTTCGCTGAATTTCCGCAGTAAATATTCCTTATTTCCCCAATTGATGATTTGTGTTGCTAACAAAGCATACAATAACAACGATACAAATTCGCCCCAAATTTCTTTTGACGAATGTTGAATCACCATAAACGGAATCACCACTCCTATAGCAGCAACCAAAATTTGCCGCAATGCATTGGACGATATAAATCCGATTCTATGTAGGTTTTTTGTTGTCAATGCATCGTTATTTTTCGCAATGAATAAAATCCAATTCCTTTGCCGTAATCGCTCAAATAAACCACAGTTTTACCATTTATTAAAATAGGTTTTAACTTGTTGCTGTTGTCAAAAGTGAGTTGTTTTTTGTTGTAAAAAATTTGATTGTTCTTAATTTGTAAAAGAACACAATCAGATTGACTTAGCTGAACACTTTTTTGGTTTTCACCTTTTTCGCTCCAAAAATGATAGGTCAGCTCTTTGTTTTTTATTTGATAATCATAAATCAAAACGGGAGTTTTAGCAGAAAAAAAAGAATTGCTTTTTTGAGGTTTTGTCTCCCATAAAAAACTACAACTAATCAATAGAATTAAACTAAAACCACACGTTTTAATTATGCTCGCCTTTTGGAAAAACAAAATAATAAATACAATGGCAAAGGCAATTAATAAAAAGAGTCTCAAATACGAAATAGGAAAACTTTTATCTATAAAAATCGACAATGGGAGATTGTTGATGGCAAACAAAATAAAGAAGTACATTCCTTTTTTTACTGCAGAAATTTCACTTTTAACAATCGCTAAAAAAGGAAATATAAGTAAAATAAAAGTATAGGTGCTTCCATAAGGAGAAAGTAAAATGGTTGCTAAAACCCAATAGCAAAAAACAATTAAAGCATTTGATTTATTGTTGGTGATGAAATAACCCAACAGTACAATTGCAATTTTGAAAGTAAAAACAATGGATAAAAACAGACTATCATCATGAAAAAATGGATGTGGATTTTCGACATTGTCATAAATAAATAGTCGTTTCAAAAACATAAAAACCGATTGGTAATTATCAACATAAGCCGATGCAATTTCGCCGTTGGAAGCTTTAGGTAGAACCGAGTTCAGCCAAAAAAGCCAAACATCAAAACCAGTTAATAGCGCCGAAATTCCAAAAAACAAAAGACAAAAAGCAAAAGTGTACACTAATGGTTTGAATTCTTTTTTGAAAAGAAAAATCATTAGCAAAACAACTGGAAATACTTTCAATAGAATAGCCAAACCCAGAAAAAAAGCCGATTTTAAAAATTGTTCTTTTTGGTACGCTATCCAAAATTCGGTCAAGAAAAAAAACAATACAAAATACACTTGTCCAAACAGCAATTCGTTTTTTATTGGAACAAAAAACAACAACGGAACAAACACAATGGACACTGTTTTTATCTTGTAAAATTGTGATAATCGGTAAATACTTAACACAAAAAGTAGCACACTAATGATGTTGAAAACCAACTTAGCTGTTGCGACTGATAAAATCGAAAACGGAGCGAAAAACAAGGCCAAAAACGGCGTATTCGGAGCGTAATTAGCAAAAATTCCGCTGTAACCCAAATCGGCTATTTGTTTGTTAAAAAGATACGGAAAGTAAGTGTCAGAATTGAATGTTCTTTCCACTAAAAATTGTCCTCCAAAATAGTAATTCGAAAAATCATGTATAGGAAAATCAATCGCTTTCAAAAGGCAAAAAGCACAAAACAAAGTAACAGCGATTAGACCAAAATGTTGATGAATTATCTTTCTCATATTCCTTTGAATAATGAAAACCGAAACAATTTTGTTTTCTGTAAAAAATAAGAAACCGAAACCCGTAAAACACCCAAACCATAACGAATACTTCGACTGAAATTAATCGATGACGCTTCTTCAAAATACTTCGCTGGACACGATATTTCGCCAATTCGCGCTTTTTTGTAACACAATTGCGCCAAAATTTCGTTGTCAAAGACAAAATCATCCGAATTGTTTTCAAAATCAATTTGTTTTAAAAATTGTGCCTTAAAACAACGATAACCTGTGTGGTATTCCGACAATTTCTGATTCATTAAAATATTCTGAATCAACGTCAGTATTCGATTGGAAATGTATTTGTACAATGGCATTCCACCTTTCAAAGCGCCTTTACTCAAAATGCGCGAACCCAAAACCACATCGTACAAATCATTGGCAACCAGCGAACACATAGCCGGAATTAATTTTGGTGTGTATTGATAATCAGGATGTAGCATAATGATAATGTCGGCGTTCAATTCGAATGCTTTTTGGTAACACGATTTCTGATTGGCGCCGTAACCTTTGTTGGTATCGTGAGCAATAATGTGTTGAATTCCCAATTTTTGAGCAATTTCAATAGTATTGTCGTTGCTGAAATCGTCGGTTAAAATAATTTCGTCAACTAAGTCCAACGGAATTTCACTCACTGTTTTTTCGAGAGTTTTTGCTGCATTGTACGCAGGAAGAACGACGATTATTTTTTGATTGTTCAGCATTAATCCAAATGGTTTACTTCAATAGTTGATTGCTCTCTAACACTGCTTGAAACCGTTAAACCAACAAATGGCGCAAGGTTTTCGATGTCGTTTCGGTAGTATAAATTCCCCAAAAAAGGAAATTCTGCGTACTGATGCGCTGGCAAACCCGAAAGCAGATTTTGTACTTCTGACAAAGATAAATTCCACTCCAAACTCAATCGCTCGGCCGAAGGTTCCATAAACGAAATATAGAGTAATTCGGTCAATGTATGCTGTTGCGTTTGCGAAAAATCTACGCCATTTGTCAGTTGTAATTTCAAATTTCGATTGGATTCACGGTAATTGATGAGTGTGTTTTGTAATTCTGAAGCTGTCAAATAACTTGGAAAATCATTCTGTGGAGTATATAATTGATTGATGTTCGACTCGTGACACCACATGCATTTGGCGGGTTTTCCAGCATTCGAGTGCGAAGGATCGGCGTTGTTTTTTCGGTTGCCATTGGAATCAAAAATCCCGAAGCGCAATTGTCCGTTGGGCAGTAATTCGATGGTTTCGTATTCGTAGATTTCGCCCGTAATTGGGTTGACTTCTTTCGACAAAAACACTTGATCAAACCCGTTTTGTTCTGAAAATTCAATAATTCTATGCTCCAAAGAAACACTTGAGTTATTCACATAACCTTTTTGGGGAAGCAAAGTATAATTACCCAATAATTCTGATAATGTAGAAGGTGTTCCGACTAATTCATAATAATGTTCGGATGCGCCAATTAATAAAACAATATACCTTCCTAAATCGACTGCTTGTTGCGTTTGATACTCTTCCGAAGCTATAATTTTTGAATGTAAAACCGTTAATTTTTCCTTTGTATTTGAATTCAAACCCAATTCATTCAGGTCAATTGAAATGAGGTTGTTTTGATAGGAAATCCCAACTTCGTTGACAGGCAATTCAGCGCCAATGAATGACAACGCCCATTTCAAACCAATAATCGATTTGTCAATCGAGTCGTCAGGATAGGCTTTGTTCCATTTCAAAGTCAACGACGAATTTTCAACCTTAGGAACAGCAACCAAATCGTCGGTGCTGTGGTTTTCGCAACTCCAAAAGGCAATAGCAATTAGTATGAGTGTTATTTTTTTCATTTGCTTATTTTCATCATTCCACCTGCTAAAATGGATTTGGTTTTGTGTTTCAAACGCTGTAAAAAAGTTTTATTTTTTCGACAGAATTCCACTTCGTTCACCACTTTTGAAACCGCATAATCATAGTATTTTCTCGAATAATTTCGTTTGAAATCAATTTGTCTATCAGTTGAAGTTTCCCAATTCGGATGAACGGTTATTTCGTTTTCAATTTCGTTATACAATGAAGTTCCTTTGATAGGATAAGCAATCGTAATCGTATAGTGCGTCGGATTGGCTTCTTTCAAATAGTCAATCGTTTGGTAAATATCTTTTTCGTCTTCTCCGGGATAACCGAGCATGATGAACGTTCCTGTTTCGATTCCGATGGCATTGGTGTTTTGAATCATTTTTTTCACATGATTGACATCGACTCTACGATCCATGGCATTAATGATTTTTTGCGAACCACTTTCGGCGCCAATCCAGATTCGGAAACAACCAGCTTCTTTCAAAAGGCGTAAAATTTCATCGTTCAAACGTTCGGCTCGTGTAATGCATTCAAACCGAATTTGAGCGTTTTGTTTGACTACTTCTTCGTGAAAAGCTGTCAGCCATTTGTGACTTATGGTAAACACATCGTCAACAAACCAAATCGCATCGGGATTGTATTTCTCTTTGAGCATTTTCATTTCTTGAGCAACCAAATGTGCGGGTCTTCTGCGGTAACTTTGACCGTAAACCGCAGTACTGCACCATTTACACGTGTACGGACAACCGCGTTGCGTAGAAATCGTCATCGAGCTTTCACCGTGATTGCGTTTCCAAGTTTCGAGGTATTTTTCATTCGGAATGGCATCGCGATTCGGCAAAGGCAATTCGTCTAATTCTCTGAATTTGGTTCGTGTAGGTGTTTGAATTACTGTTCCATTCTCAGTATAGGCAATTCCGTTTACTTTCGAGAAATCGCCTTCATTCATAATGGTTTGATACAATTCGAAAGTCGTTTCTTCACCTTCGCCAATGACAATAAAATCGGCGCCCGAATTCAAATAATTTTCAACGTTGTACGTTACATCGGGTCCGCCGAGCACTATTTTCGGAAAACCAAATTCGGCAGTTTTTAGTTTTTTCATCAACTGAATGACTTCTATTTTGGTCATTAAATTGGTGTAAATGCAAACCACTTTAGGTTGTTTTTCATAGACAAATTCCAGTTGTTCTTCTTTCGAATAAAAAGTAGAATCAAACACATCATTCGCAATATTTTTACTCCACAAATAAGCAGAAACATACAGCAAACCCAATGGTGGATAAGGTTTCATTATCTTTTGTTCCTTAGGATCATCCGATAAATAGTAGCCATGTGTGAGTAAAATGCTCATTTTTTTTGCAGATGAATGATGTAATGATCGGCGTATTTCGATAAAAAACTAAATGTAGTAATTCTTTTTTCTAAATAGTTTAAAACTGAAAACAATCGCGGTTTGGATTTGAAAAACGATTCCAAATACGATGGCGGAATGAAAAAACCAATTGGGAATTTTGTCTTAATGGTTAAGCTTGTTGATGCCAATCGTTCAATATCACTCGGATTGTAATAATATGTGGTGACTTTTTCGCCTTCAACATTGGCTGTGGTACACTCTTTTTTTCGTCGAAATACTTCTGAAAATTTGCCTTTACCAATGAAATACAATTGTTCCCAAAGCGTGTTTTTTGGCATAATTATCAGAACTAATTCGCCTTTTGCAGTTAGAATTTGGTTTGCATTTTCAAAGAATAATTGAAGTTCATTAATCGACAAACAATTCAATCCACCAAAATTAGAAAACACCAAATCAAATGAATTAGAAGTATACTTTTGAGCAATTTTAGTGCAATCTAATACTTCAAAATTCAAATTATTGAATTGGTTTTTGTCGTTTGCAATTGCAATCATCTTTTCTGAAATGTCAGTTGCAGTTACCTGAAAATGTTGTTGTGCCAACCAAAGTGCATCTTCACCAGTTCCACAGTTGATTTCTAAAATAGTTTTGGGTTGTTTTTGTTGTAAAATTTTTGAAAAATGATGATACACCCATTCGCGTTGCGCTTTTCCTATCACTGAATTGGTGAAGGATAAATCGTAGTTGTTAGCGGCTTTGTCAAAACTAGCGTTCATTTTCCAATCGCTTTAACATCAGTGAATCGATAAACGAACTCGGAATATAATAACCTAATTTGGCAATCGATTTTAGTTTTGAGAAACTCAGTTGTTTCGGGTTTTTAAGTACTTGTTTTAAGTTGAAAAACCCTTGACTTTTTCGGTATTCTTCGTGTACAAAACGTTGTAATTTTCGGTAATAATTGGAATTATAGGTTCCGTTGAACATCATGTCCAAATCGTCCGAATCGTTCCAATTGGCTTTGAGTTGCAAATCGTCTTTTACTTTTTCATAAAACTTCGTTCCTGGTAACGGATACGAAACCGAAATCCCAATGTTGTCAGGCAGTAATTCTTTCACCATGGCAATGGTTTTTTGGATATCCTGCTGATTTTCGCCCAAGTAACCAAATTGTAAAAAGAAAGCGACGCGTATGTTTTTCTCTTTTAAAAGGCGAGTAGCTTGGTAAATCTCTTCCACTTTGGTGCCTTTGTCCATTGCATCGAGAATTTTTTGTGAAGCACTTTCGGCCCCAACCCAAACTTCTTCCAAACCTGAACTGGCCAAGGCGTCAATGGTGTCTTCTTTCAAAAGTAAGTCAACACGACTTTGAATGTAATAGCGAATTTTTAAACTTCTTTTTTGCAATTCGATGTTGAATTCCTGAACCCAATTGGGCTTTAATCCAAAAATATCATCACACATCCAAAAGCGGTTGACGTTGAATTTTTTGGAAAGAAAATCCAAATGATTGGCAATGTATTCGGGTGAATGCGAGTTGTAACGATTGCCGTAAATGGGTTTGGCGCACCAGTTGCATTTGTACGGACAACCTCGTGTTGTGGCGATATTTAAAGTAAATTCTTGACCGCTTTGCTTCCAAATGGTTTTGTAGGATTCAATATCAACTAAATCCCAAGCTGGTAAAGGTAAATCGTCGAGTTGAACTAAAACAGAACGTTTGGGATTGACTTGAATTTCGTTGTTATTTTTAAATGCAATTCCAGAAATGATGTCAATTGATTGCTGACTTTCTAGTGAATTAATCAATTCTAATAACGTCAATTCGCCTTCACCTTGAATAATAAAATCGGCTCCTTTTTCGATGTATTCTGTATAATGATCGGTCGAATCGGAACTGGAAACAATGACTGTACAATGGTGTTTTTTTCCGAGCTGAATCATTTCAAAGCAGGCTTGTCGCATGTTGGTGAGGCACATTTTGGTCAGATAGTTAAAACCATCGTCGTAAATGACTAAGTATTTTGGTTTTTTTTCTTCTAGAATAGGAAGAATCGCTTTCGGACTGTCTAATAAATTGGTGTCAAAAAGGTCAACAGTATAATTATTTTTTCGCAGTAAAGCAGCAGCATACAAAGTTCCCAAAGGCGGAAAAGGCGTTTTGTTTTTCCATTGCTTTGGGTCGAGTTGGTAATAATACGAATGCGAAAAAAGTAGGTTAGACATATTCTTTCGGAACGACAATATTATAATTTCGTTGAACTTCTTCTAGTTTGTCATTCAAAGATAAGATAACTTTTTTTTGAAAATTGGATGGATGGTGTTTTGAGATGTTTTTTGTTGATTTTAGTGCAATTTTAAAATCATCTTCACTCAAAAATTTGAATTTAGCTCTCCATTTTCTTAGTGTAATTGATTTGAACAAGTAGTCAATGGTGTTTCCGAAACCATTGTCAAAAAAGAATTCGATGGTTTTGGTTAATCCGTTTTTTTTGATTTCTGGAACCGTTTCTAAGTTGATTTCAAACTTAGAGAAATAATCTTTAATCCATAGATTTCTGTTGTAAAATTGCTCAAAAACTTGTTTTCCTTGCATCGGAATTAATGTTTTTAATTCGGTTGCCGTGAAACGGTTTTTCTCTTCAATTTCCAATTGTTGGTCGGAAATAAAATAATTGACACAAAAATATTTTCGTGAATTGAGCAGAAATATTTTTTTATACAGCATCAATAAAGTTCGGCATACCCATAATTTATTGTGTTTAGTGATGACAAAAAAATCGATATCACTATCATTATCGTAATAACCTTTAGAAAGAGAACCCGAAATACCTACACTTTCTACAAATGGAAATTTCGAAATGAATAAAGCACGTTCATGCGCTTTTACCATTATTTTTTTGGCGTTCATATTCCCTCGAAGGCGTTTGATAACACTGTCTAAATCGCTTCCATACACATAAAAATCATCTACTTTAGTTAGGATTTTTTGTTCAATCAAATGAAGCAGTTCGTTTTCAGTATCAGAACAATTTAAATTATTGGTATAGCTATGAATTTCCTCTAAAGTAAGAGGATATCTAAAGATTGAGAAATACAATATGGTTTTAATTGTTTCCACGATTCATAGCTTATTTCGAATGCTAAAAGTAGTAAAACTTTATTGAGTAAAAAAGTGAAAAACAGCCATGTTTACTCGATGTTTACTTATTTGGTTTTTACTGTTGGATGAATGGTGCTTGAAAAGGTTGCGTGATTATCTTTTAACTGCCGATTTTTTGCGATTGACATTACAAGTAATATAAAAAATTTTCATCATCGGGGTTTTTTACTCTAGGAAAATAATTGTTAGACTATTTCAAATCACCATAGTAGAGAGTAATTTTTTTAAAGATATTCGTTATAAAAGTCATTATTAAATGTGTTAAAGATGAAGAAAAGTGTAACATTTAAAGTTAAATAATGTCTATTGTAATATCATCAATCAATCAAAACAATGAAAATCAAACAAAAAATTATATTTTTAGTACTAATTGGCATTTCTTTTTCTTCGAAGGCGCAATTGAAAGACAGTATAACAAAGCGAAGTTATACGACAAAGAGTATAGCATCATCAGAATCACCAATCATTGACGGAATACTAAATGATAAAAGCTGGGATGTAGTTGAATGGGCTGGTGATTTTATTGAGCATGAGCCTGATCAAAATACAGAGCCATCTGAACAGACCAAGTTTAAAATAATTTACGATAAAAACTTTATTTATTTTGCTTTTAGATGCTACGATAAGGATCCTAAAAAAATTGTAAAGCGATTATCGAGAAGAGATGGTTTTGAAGGTGATTGGATTGAAGTAAATATCGACAGTTATAACGATAAACGAACAGGTTTTTCTTTTACATCATCGGTCTCTGGTGTAAAAGGCGATGAGTTTATTTCAAATAACGGGAATAATTGGGACGGTAGTTGGAACCCAATTTGGTATCTAAAAACCAATATTGATGAAGAAGGTTGGACAGCGGAAGTTAAAGTTCCATTGAGTCAACTAAAATTTGGAAATAATCCCGAGCAAGTTTGGGGTTTACAAGTTCAGCGAAGATTTTTTCGTGCCGAAGAACGTTCTACGTGGCAACGAATTCCTCAAGATGCTCCAGGCTGGGTTAGCGAATTTGGCGAACTGAAAGGATTAGTAAACATAGAACCCCAAAAACAAATTGAAATCCAACCTTTTTTTGCTTCTCAATTGAACACGTATCCCAAAGAGGAAGGAAATCCTTTTCGTGACGGAAGTAACACAAAAATAAATGGAGGATTAGATGCTAAAATTGGTATTACTAATGATTTGACTTTAGATTTAACAATTAATCCCGATTTTGGTCAAGTTGATGCAGATCCAGCAGCTATAGCATTAGATGGTTTTCAGATTTTTTTCGAGGAAAGACGCCCGTTTTTTGTTGAAAATAAAAACATTTTTGATTATCGTTTTGCTGATAATCCTGACAATCTTTTTTATTCAAGACGAATTGGAAGAAGTCCACAAGGCAGAGTTAATGCTTCAAATAATGAATACGTTGATCGACCTACTAATACAACTATTTTAGGCGCAGCAAAGTTTAGCGGAAAAACAAAAAATGGTTGGTCACTTGGAATTCTAGAGAGTTTAACAGATAAAGAATATGCCACTATCGATACTAATGGAGCTCAAAGGCAAGAATTAGTTGAACCTTTAACTAATTATTTTGTGGGGCGAGCTCAAAAAGATTTTAACAATAGAAATAGTTTTATTGGTGGAATTTTTACGGCAACCAATAGAAATTTGCAAGGCGAAGAATTGAATTTTTTAAGAAAATCAGCCTATTCAGCAGGTTTGGACTTTCAACACAATTGGAAAAAAAGAAAGTATTTTTTTTCAGGAAACATTGTAGCTAGTCGAGTAGAAGGAAGTAAAGAATCAATTACGGCAACACAATTTAATTTAACACACTTATTTCAAAGAGTAGATGCAAGCCATGTTGATATTGATCCCAACCGAACTTCATTAACGGGAACAGGTGGTCGATTTGAAATAGGGAAATCAAGTGTAGGACATTGGCGTTACAGAGGAATTTTGATTTGGCGTTCACCAGAATTAGAGTTGAACGATGTTGGGTTTTTAAGACAAGCCGACGAACTAAGACAATATGCTTTTCTTTCGTATCAAACCTTGAAGCCTTTTGGAAAATTCAGAAAAATTAATACCGAATTCACTCAATTTTCAAGTTATGATTTTGAAGGGAATTTCAATCGCATGCAATATGAAATAGGTTCATATGCCAATTTTAAAAATAATTGGGGAATAAATGGAAGTTTGGTATACAAACCAATTATATATTCAAATACTATTTTGCAAGGCGGACCGCGTTTTAGGTTTTCAGAAGAGTTTCTAAAAAATATTTTTATCAATTCTGATTCAAGAAAAAAAGTAAGCTTTAGAGCCGGAATTGTTCATTCACAAGGAAAAGAAGATTCGTATTCCTATCTTGAATACGACTTTGGAGTTCAATACCAACCTATAAATTCATTTACCATTTCGTTAAACCCAAATTATTCAATCAATAAAAATAAAACTCAGTATGTAACCGAAGCGATTTTTGGCGCAGATGCCCGATACATTACTGCCGATTTAGCGCAAAAAACATTAAGCGCCACAGTACGTTTGGATTATACCATCAATCCAAATTTGACCATTCAATATTATGGACAACCTTTTATTTCAAACGGTAATTATTCATCATTCAATAGAGTTATTAATCCAACTGCAGATAAATACAGTGATAGAATAGCTTCGTATACTTCCAATCAAATTGGTTTTAATTCAATTGATGATGGTTACGATATTGACGAAAACACTGATGGTGTAGTAGATTATAGTATAGGAAACCCAAATTTTTCTCAAGTTTCTTTCAATTCCAATCTAGTTGTTCGTTGGGAGTATATTCCAGGTTCTGAAATTTTTCTGGTTTGGTCGCAAGGAATTTTTGGACAAGGCAACTCGAAAGATGATTTGTTAACAGGAATAAATGATCAAATATTTGGAAGAAAACCAGAAAACATTTTCTTGATTAAAGCTACCTATCGATTTGTATTGTAAACGATTTTTACAACTATTTTAAATTTCCTTTTTTCCTGTCATCATTCCAAGTGATGTAACCAATGATGGCATTGAAGAAATAAAAAGTATATTTAGCAGTGTTTGCTATGTTGAGCAACATTAGATTTTGAATAATTTTAGTCAAATTGTACAATTGCCAGATGAACCAATTATCAGGATACATTCGAGCCGTGTTGAAAGTGCCGCCAAAGGTAATTCCGGCCGGAATAGCGACAGCAAAAAACAATTTCCAATCGATGGCTTTGTCTGAAAAAGTTGTAAAGGCGATGTAATTCAATACTAATGAGACGAGTAAACCTAAAACAATATTTCGGTAAAAAATAAAATCAATAGCGCGCAAAACCCGACTTTTACTCCACGCCCTAAAAACCAAAAAGTTAGCGATAAAAGAGATGGGATACGTTAAAATGGCGCCTTTGTTTCCGAGTAAATAATCGATAGAACCACTCAAAAATGTATTGCAGGTTGTAATGAGGTTTCCGATGTTATTTTTCTTAGTGACTAATCGATTTCCCATCATGGAAAATCCAGTATTTAAAATGGAAACATAACCCAAAAGAAAGATGTAGTTTTTGCCTTGAAACGAAAATTTATATTCAGTGTTGTGGTAACCCAACGTAAAAGAAGCGGTAAGTACGATGATTAAACCAATCACATCCAAGTAATTACTGTTGGTAATCGATTTGATTGTTTTTAGGTTTCTTTCGGATAGAGTGAGTATCGCCATAGAGCAAAAGTAGGAAATTTATTTATTCATTCTCACTGATTACTGTGACTGAACACTGAGCACAAAAATCAATGCGCCTCCAACCAATCTTTTCCAAAACCTAATTCTACTTCCAACGGAACGGCAAGTTGAATCGCGTTTTCCATTTCGTGTTTAATCATTGGCTGGATTTTATCTATTTCAGAGTTGTGTACATCAAACACCAACTCATCGTGTACTTGCAACAACATTTTCGATTTCCAGTTTTCAGAAGTCAGTTTTTTATGGATATTAATCATCGCAATTTTGATGATATCGGCAGCCGAACCTTGAATCGGCGCATTCACAGCATTTCGCTCCGCTGCGCTACGGACCACGGCGTTGGCTGAATTGATATCTTTCAAATAACGACGTCTTCCTAAAACCGTTTGCACGTAACCGTTGTGTCGAGCAAAATCAACTTGTTCTGACATATAGGATTTTAGTTTTGGATAGGTTTTGTAATACGCATCAATCAAAGCCGCACTTTCGCTGCGTGATAACGAAGTTTGATTACTCAATCCGAAGGCAGAAACACCATAAATGATTCCGAAGTTAACCGTTTTGGCATTGCTACGTTGTTCTTTGGTTACTTCATCCAAACCAACATTGAACACTTTGGCTGCTGTACTTCGGTGAATGTCTTCGTGGTTTTGAAACGCTTTGATCATGTTCTCTTCACCCGATAATGCGGCGATGATTCTGAGTTCAATTTGCGAATAATCGGCAGACAATAACGTGTAGTTTTCATCACGAGCAATAAACGCTTTACGAATTTGTCTACCACGTTCGGTACGAATCGGAATGTTTTGCAAATTCGGATTATTCGAACTCAAACGACCCGTTGCAGCAACCGTTTGCATGTAATCGGTATGTACGCGATGGGTTTTTTTATCCACTTGGTTTGGCAATGCTTCAATATAAGTACTTTGTAATTTCACCATCTGACGCCATTCCAAAATGTCTTTTACAATTTGATGTTCATTGGCTAAATAACTCAACACTTCTTCGCCGGTTGCGTACTGACCCGTTTTGGTTTTCTTTTGTTTGGTGCCCCCAATTTTGAGTTTATCAAATAAAATATCACCCAATTGTTTTGGTGAGGCTAAGTTGAATTTCTCGCCAGCTGTTTCGTAGATTTTCTGTTCAAAATCGTTGATTTCCTTTTGCATTTCGGTCGACATCGATTTCAAGAAATTCACATCCAAATTAATACCTTCTGATTCCATAGCTGCTAAAACAGGAACCAGCGGAATTTCGATTTCTTCGAAGAGTTTTTTGGTTTCAGCTTTGTCTAAAATCGGACTGAATACTTCTTTTAATTGTAAAGTAATATCGGCATCTTCAGCAGCGTATTCTTTGATGTCTTCCAAAGCAACATCGCGCATCGACAACTGATTTTTGCCTTTTTTACCAATTAAAGTTTCGATTGATTTTGGGGAATATTTTAAATAGGTTTCCGATAAAACGTCCATATTGTGACGCATATCTGGATTGATCAAATAATGTGCAATCATGGTGTCAAACAATTTGCCTTTGACTGTGATTCCGTAATTGGCCAAAATTTTCAAATCGTATTTCATGTTTTGACCGATTTTTTCAATCGCTTCATTTTCAAAAAACGGGCGGAATTTATCGGCCAAAGCTTGTGAGTCTTCCTGATTTTCGGGAAACGGAACATAAAATGCTTTTCCTTTTTCCCAAGCAAATGACATTCCAACCAATTCGGCATTTAAAGCGTCAATTCCGGTAGTTTCGGTATCAAAACACACAGAAGTTTGACTGTTTAGGTTTTGTAAAAACAATTTTACACCCAGATCACCTTGAACAATTTGGTAATTGTGACTTGTAGTTTCTAGCGTTGCATAATACGAATGCGGTTTTGGTTCGTCGGAATCATCATCCGAAAATCCAAACAAGTCAAATTGATCTTCATTAGTTTTTTTAGCTGGTTTTTTGGGCGCTTGACTTTTGCCATTGTCATTGTCATTTCCATTGGTGTCAATTTCGTCGTATTCTTTTCCGGTGCCAAAGAGTTTATCGAATTGGGTTTTCATTTGTCGGAATTCCAATTCTTGAAATAAGGCGTCGGTTTTTTCAATATCAGGTTTTGACAATTCAAAATCATCAGCATTGAATTCGACCGGGCAATCGAGTAGGATAGTAGCCAGCTTTTTCGACAACAATCCCAATTCGGCATTGGCTTCAATTTTTTCTTTGATGGCGCCTTTGAGTTCGTGTGTATTGGCCAGCAGATTTTCTAACGAACCGTATTCTTTTAAAAATTTCTTCGCTGTTTTTTCGCCCACGCCAGGTAATCCCGGAATATTATCGGCCGCATCGCCCATCATTCCGAGGAAATCGATAACTTGTGAAGGATGATCAATTTCAAATTTTTCCAACACTTCAGGAATGCCCCAAATTTCAATATCGTTGCCACCTTTGGCTGGTTTGTACATAAAAATATTTTCCGAAACCAATTGTGCAAAATCTTTGTCGGGCGTCACCATAAATACCTGATAACCTTCTTTTTCGGCTTGTTTGGCTAGTGTTCCAATCAAATCATCGGCTTCAAAACCTGCTTTTTCCATAATCGGAATGTGCATGGCTTGCAACAATTGTTGAATATAAGGAACCGCAATTTTGATGGCCTCAGGCGTTTCGTCGCGATGTGCTTTGTATTCTTGGTACATCTCAAATCGATAATCGCTTCCGCCTTTATCAAAAGCTACGGCCAAATGATCGGGTTTTTCGCGTTTGATTACATCCATGAGCGAATTCATAAAACCCATAATGGCTGATGTATCCATTCCTTTAGAGTTGATACGTGGATTTTTGATGAAAGCATAATAACCGCGAAAAATTAAAGCGTATGCATCGAGCAGAAAAAGGCGTTTTTGTGACATTGATTTTTAATTACAATTGAAATGTAAAAATAATCAAATGCTTCAAACAATCGGAATTTTTAAGACCACTTTTGTGCCGTTGATTTCGTTTTCGCTGGAAACCAAATCACTATAGGTAACTAAATCGGACAGTTGAAGTTTTTCATTGAGTAATTCCAAGCGTTGTTCGATGGCTTGAGTGGAAAACGAATTGTGTATAGAATGGTTTTTCGCTTTGATTTCGGCCGATTTTTGACGACCAATTCCGTTATCGGTTACGGTACAAATAAGATGTGTTTCATGTTGGTCGATGTCAAAATGAACACTTACATTTTTATCACCTTTTTGGTGTAACAAGCCATGTTTGATGCTATTTTCTACAATCGGTTGAATAAGCATAGGTGGAATTTTATGATAGTCTTCGTCGATGTTTTCAGAAACCGTAATCGAATAGGTAAAATCTTTTTGAAAACGCAATTGTTCGAGTTCTAAATATTTGGTCAAAATTTCTACTTCATCCGAAATGGAAATGCTTTTTTTGCCTGAAACTTCCAGAATTTGACGTGTTAAATAGGTGAAATTGTTGAGTTGCTCGTTGGCCGTGAGTTTGTCGCCGTACATGAATTGCATCTGAATACTGTTCAAGGCATTGAAAATAAAATGAGGATTCATCTGGCTTTTGAGCGCTTTGAGTTCGCTTTCAGTCACTTTTTTCTCGGCAGCCAAAAGTTTCTCGGTTTCAGCCAATTGGTTTTGGAGGATTTCATTTTTCTTTTTTTCTTTAAAACGGGAAAACAAAACGTAGCTTGTTGTAGCTATTCCGGTAAAAAATAAAATCACCAAATACAACGTTGTCGTTTTCTTTTTCGATTCGAGTTCGGCAATTCGGTTTTTTTGATGCAATGCCTTAATCGCTGCTTCTTTCTTTTCGGTTTCGTATTGGTAGGTGGCTTTTAAGGCAATATCTTTACTTTCATCAAAATAAATTTTCTCACTTATGTCAGAAGCTATCGATTGGTATTTGTAGGCGTTTTTAAAATCATTTTCTTTAAAAAAAATCTGACTCAAAATTTCAGCCGCATTTTTTTGATCGGAAGGAAAATTAGTTTTTTGCGCTAATTCGTAGGCGTTTAAGCCATATGCTTTGGCTTTTTTCAGTTGATTTTGTTTGAAAAGAATAGAAGCCAATTTGATCTGTACTTTCGAAAGATGAAGATTACTTTTGATTTTTTTGTAAATCGCTTCGGCCTTCAAATAGTATGATTTTGCTTTATCGATTTCTTTTTTTTCAAAATAAATGTCACCATAATTTTTGTACGACGTAGCCAAAAGG
Source organism: Flavobacterium sp. (assembly GCA_016787805.1). Taxonomy (GTDB): domain Bacteria; phylum Bacteroidota; class Bacteroidia; order Flavobacteriales; family Flavobacteriaceae; genus Flavobacterium. Next base: position 29,903 of record JAEUTY010000007.1, read on the forward strand.
TCTTCATTATTCATTTGACTCGATAATTGAAAGGCTTCGTTATTAAAATCTAGTGCTTTATTGAATTGATTTAGATGAATATTGGCTGTGGCCAAACTATTTAAAATCAAAATCAAACGTTCTTTGTTATTGTTTTTTCGATCGATGGTCAAGCATTTTAGATAATAGTTGGTGCTTGTTTTCCAATCGTTTTGATTATCAAAAATGCGTCCGAGAGCAAAGTTAGTGCGTTCCAAACCTTCTAAATCGTTTAATTTTTCAAACAATGGTAAAGCTTGTAAATTGTATTTAATGGCCAAATGGTTGTTGCCTAAATTGTTGTAGATGTAGCCCAAATCAGTCAATACATAAGCCAAAGAAGTTTTGTTTTTAGAGAGAACAGCATAATGATAGGCTTTTTTCATATATACCAAAGTACTGTCAATTTTACCAGCATAATCAAAAGCAGTTCCTATGTTTTGTAATGCTAACGCACTTCCATAATAATATTGAATACTGTTGGCAATTTGCAATGACTTTCTGTACAACGAAATCGCTTTTTCGTACTGATCATTGTACAATTGAAACGCACCCTCATTGTTAAACGAAATCGACAAATACTTGAGGTACGTATTTTTTAATGTCTTGTTTTTTTCTTTTTTGAGATTTTCTTGCGCAATTTTTTGAAGTTCATTGTTGTATTTAATCCAAATACTATTGTTGTTTTCAGCTTCAATGATTTTGTTGAGAAGAAAGCACCGTGTGGTATCTTTTTGTGGATGATTTTGGAGCTGGATGAGGTCGGAATTGGTGCTTTGGGCCAACAGTAATTGACTAAAAAAAAGTACCATAAAAACCAACCAGTGCTTCATTATAAGATGTTGTTAAGTTGCATGAACTCTTCAAATTCTTCCTTTTTTTCGCGTGAAATAGGTAGTAACGTTCGGTCGTCGTAAGTAACCGATAAACCGTCTTTTTTGCTGTATTTTTTAATCAACGAGACATTGATTAAATACGAACGATGAATGCGGAAAAATCGTTTGTCGTTCGCGAGTAAATCTTCAAAATGCTTGATTTTTTTTACGGTCAAATCGGTTCCGTTTTTGTGATGAATGGTCGTATACGAACCTTCAGCTTCAAAATAGAGAATGTCGTTCAAATCCATAAAAACAATGCCATCACCAATGAGAACACCAATTTTTTTGATTTCTTTTTCTGTTAAATTTTCTTTTAGCGCGGCGATGTTATCTGAATTGGAGTTTTTGCTGGCCATTTTGATTTCCACTTTTTCGATGGCTTCTTTCAACTTTGTTAATCCGATGGGTTTCAATAAATAATCGGTTGCCGAAACTTCAAACGCTTTGATCGCATATTCCGAATAGGCAGTACAAAAAATGGTTTCAAAAGTAGGTTTGTTAAAGTAATCAAATAATGCAAAACCGTTTTCGTTGGGCATTTCAATATCAAGAAACACCAAGTCAATTTGGTTTTTATTGATGAGTTTTACGGCCGATTTTACGTCTTCGGCTTCGTCAATGATTTCGACCGACGGGCAATATTCGCCGATAAAGTTTTTAATAATTAAACGTGCGTTTTCTTCGTCGTCTACTACAATAGCTTTAATGGTTCTCATAGTTGTGGAATAGGGAAACAAGATACTGTTTTTTTCTATGCGAAAAACCGCCCAGTTTTAAATGATTTTACTGAGCGGAATTTTCTTTAAAAACTACTACTTACTTTTATATTTTGCTTAAGAGTTGCACTTTTCCGTGCATTGCTGCGGTTGCCGTTAAGATTAAGGCGCCTTTTTTACCTTTTTCATAATAGTGCAGTTTGTCGCCTTCTTCCATTTTGATGGTGGTGGTGGCGTTTTTAGTCAAACGGTAACTGCCACCACTTCCGGCATTGATTACGCTGACTTCGTCGTCTAAATCATTTTTTATTTTGATGTCGAACTTTTCAGCCACTAAAACTGTTTTATTGGATTGTTTGTTGAATGTTGACGTATTCATAGACATTAAACTTAATGCTAAGAATAAAAGGAGAATGGTTTTCTTCATAATTATTTAACGATTAATTTTTGAGTTGAGATGGCGTGGTTTGAATCTTCAATACGAACCAAATAAATGCCTTTTGACAAGTTAGAAACGGTTACATTTTTTGAGGTTGAAGACACTACTTTTTGTCCTTGAAGCGAATAGATTTCTACTGATTGTAATTCACTTTTCATTTCGATGGTAAAATTATCCGATGCTGGGTTTGGGTAAATGGTTGCTTGAAGGTTTTGCGAATTGAAATCTTCTGATGCTAATAAAGTGTTGTTGGTAAACAAACTTGACACATCAGCATCTGAAATGGCATAATTGTAAATTTTCAAATCGTCGATTGCTCCGTTAAAATAGTTTTGAGCTCCTTGTTCTGTTAAACCTAATGTAAAAAGGTTGTTATTGTTTTGAGTGTTGACTGTCAAAGCAGCTGTACTTAGCAAAACCCCGTTTTTATACATTTTAGATTGAGTGCCATCGTATACAAATACAAAGTGAGTCCAATCGATTGAATTGGAAGTAGCAAACGAATGATTGTTGCCCGTGGCAAAATGATACAAATTATTTGGGTTAAAATAGGTTCCATTGTAATTTGAAGCGGTTCCGTAACAATAGATAAAGTTAAAACTAGGATTTAAGGTGTTCATTTTTACCCAAATGGAAACGGTTCTCGCTGCAGCACCATAGGGAAGATTGACAATTGAAGCAGTGCTTCCTGTGTTGGTGATATTCAGTGCACTGTTTGGATTTCCGTTGCGATCTGCCACAAATGAAACGCCATTGGTTGTGCTAAACGGATTAGTTCCGTTGCTGTTTGACATGGTGTTGTTAAAATTGTATTCGGCCACTAAACTATTGGGAATGCTGTTAGTTGTTGAAAACGAACCTATTGGAGAACTCGAAGTGCCGATTGAATTGGTAGCCTCAATTTGGTAATAATAGGTAGTGTTTGGAGTAAGCCCTGTTAGAAATCCTGTCGCGGCTGTATTGGTTGTACCCGTTGCTGTTCCACCTGTTACTTGATTAAGTAAACTATCGCTTGCCAATCCGTATTTAACGATTGATGTAGTAGCTAAGCTATTGGCATTGAGAGAATAATTTACATTGGCACTTGTGTTGAATGCATTTACCGTTACATTAGTAATAGTCGGCGGATTGCTCGCGGGCAATGTAGTGAACGATTGAGTTGGTGAGTAGACTAATGTTGGATTACAACCTGAACCCAAATTTCCGTAATAACGCCAATAATAAGTTGTGTTGGGTGTTAATCCTGAAATGTTGATGGTTCTAGGATACGACACAAAAACGGAACCTCCAGGCGCTGCGGTATTCGGAGCAAATGAAGGAGAAGTTGAAAATTGTGCGCCAAAAGTTCCGCCATTCGCACAGTTAATCGTTACGTAAGCATTTAAACTTGCCGTTGTATCGGTAATGTTTGTGGTAGAATAATTAGAAAAGGCAATTTGCGAATAGCCTACATAAGAAAAGGCCATTAATAAAAAGAGTACTGTTTTTTTCATAATAGTAGATTTTAGAATTATGGTGCAAAAATGTACGCTTCAAGCCATATAAAATTTAAATTTTCACGAAATGACGATTTTCTTTCATCAAACGCCAATGAATTTTTATAAAGTTTTTTTAGAAAATAAAAAATGCTGATTAGTATTGAAAATCAGCATTTTTGAGAAAACAATTATTATAAAAAACTAAAAACTCTGGAGGATAAGTACAGAAAGTAAACTGTAAAGAATGGCTAATGTTATTTCTAAGCGAAATTGGTGAAATCGTTTCATAAATTGATGTTTTAATTGGTTACAAGACCAAAGCAACTACTATAGTTTTAAAAAACAAGGTGCTTTTTCACCAAATGCTTCTATTTTTTTACGAATGGAATAATTATAAAAAAAAAAAGGAGCTCCAATAACGGAAACTCCTCTTTAAAAAAGTGAACTACTACTTTATTTTTGCTCGAGTGCTTTAATGCGATCTTCGAGTTGTTTGTATTTTTCTAATGCTGATTTTAGTTGTTCCAACTCAATTTTTTGGTTTTCGATGATAACTTGTTGTTCTTGCACTGCTTTTACAATCGGCATTATAAATTGACTATAGGCAATTCCGTAGTTATCAGTTGGGTTATTGGCATCCGGAATGTGTAAACCATCAAAATTGTAGCCCAAATCAGTACAGATTTTCTCTACATCTTGCGCTAAAAATCCGGTACGAATTATGGCTGTTGATTTGGAAAAATCCTCTTCGGCAACTTCACCTTTGTTGCGGTTTCTATTTAAATGTTCGTCGAATTTTTTGGTGTCAAAATTATAAGTGACTGGTTTTAATTTTTTGATGAATTCTAAACCGGGAACATCTTCTTTTACATTGAATTTAAAGCGTGCATCCGAAGGGTTGGTATATGGAACTTGTCCTTCAACTACAGTTACGGTGGCACTTCCCAAACGCACTTTATCAGAGACCGAAACGGTTGCATTGTAGCCCACTGCAGTGGCATTGCTCAGTCCAGAAGTAGCCACATCAGCCAATCGTCCAACTCCTGTATTATTACTTCCAGTCGTATTTGTTAGAAGGGAGCTTTTCCCTAAACCACTATTTCCAATACCCGAAATATTGGCATTCAGCGAAGCGTGACCAATAGCGGTGTTTAAATTTCCAGTGCTGGTCAATTCCCCGCTGGTTGAACCTACAAACGTATTTTGATTGCTGGTTAAATCGTCATTATCACCCGCATTGATTCCCACAAATACAGAACCACCCGCATTGATATACGACAACTGACCTTTTTGGGTAAGTCGAATTTTAACGGTATTGTTTACCCGAAAATCCAAGTCTTGCGCATCAGTAGTTCCGATGAAATTGGTGCCTGATAAAGTTCCAGCATTTCCCGTTAGTTTCCAATCATTAGAAAGTGATGATAAATCTACCGTTTGCGTCGCTACACCGTCATTTTGAAGCGATAGATTCAGCGTATTTCCAGTCAAGCTAAAAACATCAGTAGCTTGGTCATCAGTATTTATCACTGGATTCACCCAAGAAACATTTCCAAGAGCATCGGTTTGCATGGTTTGACCATTCGTTCCTCTTGAAGCAGGTAGAATGTAATTGTTGGCAGTTGTAGTTCCAATAGAAGTTCTTCCTAGGAAGTAACCAGCATAACCATCTGCCTGAAGAGCTTCAGCATATATACCGTACTCAGAGCCTGTAATGTTTGAAGTAACTACACTTTTTATTCCATATAATTCGGTTGTAAGGTGGTCAAATCGAGTTATATCTACATTCATATCATGCCAAGTATTAGTAGTTGAGATGGCCGAGCGTGAGGCTAGAGTATACGCTGAACTCAACGTTATATCCATACCGTTGCCGTTTTGACCATCGTGATCTATATCGATCAAGTTGTCGTTAAAATTAATGGGACCAATTTTAACGTTTCTAGTATTTCCTCCTGTTGAAGTCGAAAATTTGTAATTAGGGTCGATGGTTTGTCCCATACTAATGTTACCTGTCCCGTGAATTCTAAACGACTCTACACCGTTGTTTGAATAAGCAGTTAATCCAGTACCAGGGCTGAAGAATCCTGTGTCGGCATCAAAAAAGCGGATAGTGGGATCGTTAGCCGCTCCATTGTCAAATTGTATTTCATTCATAAAGCTATCCCCATTCGGGTCGATGAAGTACCCTGTATTATCCCAATCGATGATTTGATTGCTTATGTACAAATTGTTGTTAGTTGTTGCAGTATCACCAATGTAGACATCACCTGTTTGACGTTCAATATTTGCACCCACATCGGTCCAATCGTCATCGCCTTGTAACGGTGATAAATCAACGGTTTGTGTAGCTACACCATCATTCTGCAAAGATAAATTTAAGGTAGTTCCAGTCAAACTGAATACATCAGTAGTTTGATCATCGGTGTCTGTTGGTGGATTTACCCAAGACACATTTCCTGCACCATCCGTTTGCATGATTTGACCATTTAATCCTCGTGATGGAGGTAAAATATAGTTGTCAATGATGTTGGTGCCGATAGAAACATTTCCTAAAAAATAGCCTGCATAACTGTTGGCTTTGGTTACATCTGAGTAAACTCCATAATGTGTTCCAGGTGTTGAGTTTAAAATAGTAATTCTTTCTCCATATTTGTTACCTGTTCCTGGTGCTATCATAAAGGTTTCGGTACCCACAAAGTCTCCAGTAGAGTTACCTGTTAAGTAGTTGTATACACCAACACGAGCTCCAGAACCGCTTCCACTTAAAGAATTTGCCATTCCATAAATGCCACTATTCGTATTTAGACCAGCCAAATTATTCACTCCAATAAAGCCGCCAGTATGATTCGCGCTTCCTATTTCATTGTGTAAACCTGTGTAACTTCCGGTATGAGGAGCCGAAGGATTGAAAAAGTTGAATACTCCAATGCCATTAGCGGATCCGCTGCTCAAGTGATTGTTGACTAATCCGTATTCCACTGTGCCTCCAGTAACAGCTCCAGCAAGCGTATTGGATATCCCGTATTTAAAATCGGCATTTCCTGTGACTGAGTTTGAGATCCCATAAGAAAGGTTGTTGTTTGTACCCACAACCACACTATTTTGAATTCCGTATTTTGAACCTGCTGTAGCATTATTATTTGTAAATGAAGTAGTGATGTTTTTAAGTCCAGTATCAACATCTAATTTTCCGTTGGCAGCTGTTATTTTGCCTATTGAAATATCACCTAACGTGAACTTATTATCAGAAATTGCATCGGGCGCATTGGTTCCGCCTACTTCATACCAATCGGCGTCTTTTAGCGATGATAAATCAACGGTTTGTGTCGCTACACCATCGTTTTGAAGCGAAAGATTTAAAGTCGTTCCAGTTAAATTAAAAACATCTGTAGTTTGGTCATCAGTATCTGTGTCAACAACTGGGTTTACCCATGAAACATTTCCACTACCATCGGTTTGCATAGTTTGTCCGTTGGTTCCTCGTGAAGCAGGGAGTGTGTAATTATTTACTGTTGTAGTTCCTATAGAAACATTCCCTAAAAAGTAACCCGCATAGCTTCCTGCTTTTAGCGCTTCCGAATACAAACCATAGTGGGTTCCTCCTGCCGATGGATCCATTAAATTATATGTACCATATTTAAAGTTTGTTCCACTTCCTGTAACGTAATTGTAGTTTCCGTATCGCATACCAGTCCCAGTTCCCACTATGAAGTTATAGGTGCCGTATTTTAATCCGTTTCCATTGCCTAAAATTCGATTATGAGTTCCGTAGTGAGTTCCATTACCATTACTAGAGTTGAAGTTATATACGCCCATGATTTGTGAATCAGAAATGGTTGAAAAATCATTATATACACCATATTGTTGTTGTGCGGCGCTTCCAGTTGTAGTTATATCGTTGCGAAAACCATAAACAAGACTAGCATTTGAACCACTCATAAAATTAGATACACCTACTTGCCAATCTGAGCTTGAGGTGTTTATGCTATTGAATAAGCCAAATTTTTGTCCAGTTCCGCCGCCAGATATGTTTGTTTGTATTCCAAAACGAGAGTGAGTTCCAATTCCAGTATTTACAAAATAGCCAGAAGAGGTGGCAATGGCTGGAGAGCCAGTATTCTCAGCATAGAAGGAGTTGTTTTCTAAAGAATTATACACGTTTAATTTTCCATTAGATAAAGTTGAGCTTCCAATTGAGACCTTGCCTTGAGTGTAAATGTTATCGGTTATAGCACTTGCAGGATTGGTAGTGCTCAATTGAAACCAATCTGAATCAGTAGTTGAAGTTGGAGTTGGCGTAACCCATGAAACGTTTCCGCTTCCATCGGTTTGCATGATTTGCCCGTTGGTTCCACGAGATGGGGGAAGAATATAATTATTTGCAGTTGTTGTTCCAATAGAAACATTACCTAAAAAATAGCCTGCAAAACTTCCTGACTTTAAAACATCAGAATAAATTCCGTAATGTGTTCCACCCGCCGTGATGGGAATAGTATTGTAAATACCATATTTATTACCAGTTCCCGTACCACTTAAGAAATTGTTTATGCCAAAGTGAGTTCCGTCTCCTGTTCCTGAGAAGCTATTCTCTAATCCCATTATGGTTCCGCTACGATTGTTAGAAGAATTTGAAAAACCTGTTATATTACCTGTGCTAGTTCCATTAAAAGCATTTACTACACCATAGGAAGGTGTTGTTCCACCATTAGTGAAAACATTTGTCATTCCGTAGTTCCAGGCATTAGTATTTGAAGCAAAAGTATTACTTACACCATACAAAATAGCATAATAGTTTGAAGTGCTTTTGAAGTCGTTTTTCAACCCTGTAATGGAAGTGGAAATACTTGATGAAGTTCCGCTAAAATCGTTATTGATGGCAGTTCGGTTGGTGTTGCCCACCATATTATCGGTATTTTGAATGAACGAATTGGTTCCTGTAGCTGCCGTGCCGTTGAATTGGGTTTTAATTCCTGTTTTTCCAGCAGCATTGGAAGTTAAGTTGACATCAATTCCTATCGGATTGGTTGCAAAAGTGTTGTTGATATCTACACTTGTCGCTTTAGTTGCATTATCAACATCCAAAACTCCAGTTGCTGCTGTATTGGTGCCGATTGTTAAACTTCCCTCGGTGTACTTATTGTCGTTGATGGCATTCGGCGGATTAGTGCTTCCCACTTCATAAATATCATGATCTGATGTTGCAGTTTGCGTAATCGGCATCCATTGTGTACCATTAAAAAAGTAAAATCCAACGCCACTTCCGCCAGTAGTTGCTGCGTTGGTATTCCAAATAAGCAAACCCGTTGCTGCCGTGTTGGTTCCGTCTAAAGTTGTTAAAGTTACATTCGATAAACTCACTCTAGGCACCAAAACTCCTTTATTGGTTGCCGAAATATCCAGCATCGACGATGGATCAGGGTTGGTAGTGTTGACACCAACTTGGGCAAACCCTAGAGTTGCTGTAAGAAAAAATAGTAGTAGTAAAATTCGTTTCATTGGATTGTTTGTTTTAAATCGCAGGGTTGATGTTAATAGGAATCAAGGTTATATTGTATAAATGCTTCGAAAACCCTTTTAATATTATTTTTTTGTTTTTAGAACTGATGCAGTCGGTAAAAACAGTTTTGTTGTCTTTGGATGTAATAATAATTTCATACATGCCTTCCGTTGAGGTGGGCAGTATGATTTGGTTTTTCTCTTTGAATGAAAACATAGATTTTTTAAGTAAATCTATCGAAACCAATAGTTTACTTGTGGCTATTTTTGGTGAACAACCCTAAAAATTTAGTGAATGAAGTGTTTTTTTGGGTGAAAGAAATCAGAGTAAATTGATGTGTTTCATCAACTCTTCTTTATTGGAAGAGCTCATTGGAACCTTATTTTTTTCGATGAAAATGTAACCGTCTTGCAGCGATTTAATTTTGGAAACATTAATCACATACGAACGATGCACGCGTATAAACTTATGTTGAGGTAACTTTTCTTCCACGCTTTTTAGCGTGTGACTGATGAGGTGTTTTTGTGAAGAAGTATAAAGGTTACAATAATTGTCAAACGCTTCTAAATACAAAATGTCATCCAATTCAATTTTGATCAGTTCGCCTTTGTTTTTGACAAAAAAGGAATTTATTTCTTCGTTAGACGAAACCGATTGTTTTTGTACTTTATTTTTATACAGAGCAATTTCAATGTTGGATTTTAATGTTTTTTCGTTGAATGGTTTTACAATAAAACCTGCAGGATCGGTTTGTTTGACGCGTTCTAATGTTTTGTCGTCCGAATGTGAAGTCAAGAAAATAAACGGCACATCCGATTTCTTTTTCAAATGTTCCACCATTTCAATGCCGTCCATTTTGCCTTCCAAAGTAATATCGACCAAAATCAAATCGGGTTGTAAATCCACAATATCAAACAACGCTTCTTTGCCATTATCAGTCATACCCACAATGGTATAACCTACTTTTTCTAGAGCGGTTTTAATAGTTTCGGCAATCAAAGGTTCGTCTTCGATGAGGTAAATTTTGGTACTCATTGACTCAATTCATTTGTTCAAATTTATGAATTTCCATCACAAAATGAGTTCCGTTGTTGTTTTCAAATAAAATTTTGCCTTTTAATTTTTTGGACAATGCATTGATGAGTTTAATTCCGAATGAGTTTTCACTGATTTCATTGGTAAATCCGATTCCGTTATCAATTACTTTTAAAATATAGATTTCACCTTGTTTTTTAAACTCTAATTCTATTTTCGGATTTTCGACTGAAGATGGAAACGCATGTTTGATGCAATTGGTAATCAGTTCGTTGATGATTAATCCCAAAGGCGTAATTGAGTCGATGGAGAAAACAGTACTTTCCACGCTAACATTAGTCGTTAAATTAGGAATCGTGTCGGTTTGATTTTCGATAATATCATTGACCAAATCTTCGATGTATTCTTTGGTTTCAATGCCAATTAGTTGGTCTTTACTGTACAATTTCTGATGAATTAGTACCATCGATTTGACACGATTTTGAGCTTCTTTTACTGCTAAAGCGGCTTCTTTATCTTTCATGTTCTCCGATTGCAAATAGAGCAAACTCGAAACAATTTGGAAGCTGTTTTTCACGCGGTGATGCGTTTCCTTGAGAAGAATATTTTTTTCATCAACCGCTGTTTCCAAAAGCAGAGTTTGTTTTTTTAACCGGTTTCTTTGCTTGAAAAATTGATACACCAAATAGCTCAATAAAGCAATGGTCAAACAAGCAATAACAAAAAACAATTGCAACCGATCTTTCTCTTTTTCTTGTTTGGTAATTTCTTCTTCTTTTTTCTGTGTTTGGTATTTGGTTTCCATTTCATACACTACTTCATCACGTTGTTTGGCTTTCAAACTGTCATAAATCAAAATGTATTCGTCTTTGGCGAGTGAAGCCTTGTCGTATTGACCCATAGCGTGGTACAAATTTCCTAAAGCGCGTAATAAAATGCTTTTGTCTCTTAAATCTGGTGTTGATTTGTATAGTTTTATGGCATTGGGAATAATAGTATCTACACCGCTAAAATTACGAGCTCCGGTTTTGGCGTCTAACAAATAAGAAAAATCAATTTCGTCTGGACCTTCGCCGGTTTCAGGGTTTTTTACCATTACTTTCTCCAAGTATTTCAGCGCATCATCAAATTTCTTTTCCCTTATTTTTAAGTTTCCTAAATTAGCATAGGTTGTTCGTTTAATTTCAAAACTACTCGGACATTTCAAGCTTTCCAAAAACAATTCTTCTGCTTTTTTAAAGTTTTCTTGGGTCGAATTGATTGAAGCCAAATTGGCCAAACTGCGTGCCAGTAAAAGCGAATCTTTTTCCTTTTTTTCTAACGGAATTGCTTTGGTGTAGTACAATTTTGCTTTTTCATAATTGTCGGTCAAGTGAAATAAAACGCCGAGCGAATGGTACAGGTTTTTGGTATAATTGAGTTGGTGTTTTTCGCAAAGTTGCACCGCTTTCAAATACAAATTGGTCGCATTGTTGTAATCGTTTTTTACAAATCCAAAATAGTTGCCTTCGGTTTCTAGAATTTTTACATCAAAAAGAGGTTGGTTTATTTTTTTGGCTAAATCTTTTGCTTTTTGAATGTAAATGTTGGCACTATCGTTATCATTATCAATGTGTTCAGAAGCAATTTCTATGTTTTTGGTGATTTGATCTTCGGTAGTATTCGGTTTTTTGGGTTGAGCGAATGCTAAGCTAATCGTCAAAAAAGAGAGTAATGGTAAGCCTATTATTTTTTTCATATTGAAATATGTTAAAATATTCCTTAAAACTACAAAAAAATATATACGGTGATGTACTTTTGCGTATAATTAAAACACACTATGTCACCTCGTTGGATTATTCTTTTTATCATCATTGCGGTTATCGAATTGTATGCTTTTCAAGCGATTAAAACGGTAACTAAAGTGAGATGGATACAAATTGCTTACATTATTGTTTCAATTTCGGCGGTTATTTTTATCTTTTATCAGTTTTCAAAATTTGATCGAAGTGTTGGTCAAACGCCAATGACAATGATTACAATTGGTTTGCTGCTGTTGGTTTTAGTTCCAAAATTGTTGATTACTTTTTTTATGTTGCTCGAAGACATTTTGCGACTATTGGTTGGCACCAAAAATTACATCACTAATTACAACAACGAAGACGCCTTTTTACCTGAGCGACGACAATTTGTAAGTCGAATTGCACTCGGAATTGCCGCTATTCCTTTTTTATCCTTAATTTACGGAATGACAGTTGGCAAGTACAATTTTAAAGTCATCAGACAAACGCTTTTCTTTCCCGATCTTCCCGACGCTTTTGATGGTTTTCAAATCACTCAAATTTCCGATGTGCACAGTGGAAGCTTTGACAATCCTGAAAAAATTGAATATGCAATTGATTTGATTAACCAGCAAAATTCAGATTTAATTCTTTTTACGGGTGATATCGTTAACACGCACGCTAAAGAAATGCATCCTTGGTTAGAAACATTTAATAAAATTCAAAACCACGAATTTGGTAAGTTTTCAATTTTAGGAAACCACGATTATGGTGAATATGTGGAATGGTCTTCTGAAAAGGATAAAGAAGAAAATTTTGAAGCGATCAAAGATTTACACCGTCAAATTGATTTTAAATTGTTGTTGAATGAAAACGTAAAAATCAAAAAAGGAGACGACGAAATTGCTTTGGTTGGAGTCGAAAATTGGGGAGTAAAATTCAAAAAAGTAGGCGATTTAAATAAAGCTTCAGAAAATTTATCCAAAGACGATTTTAAAATACTAATGAGTCATGATCCAAGTCATTGGGAAGCCGAAATAAAAAACCATCACAAACACTTCCATTTGACATTATCCGGACATACTCACGGATTTCAGTTTGGTATCGAAATTCCGGGATTTTTTAAATGGAGTCCAGTAGAATATGTGTACAAACAATGGGCAGGATTGTATCAAGAATTTGGGAAATACATATATGTAAATCGTGGTTTTGGTTTCCATGCGTACCCTGGCCGAGTAGGTATTATGCCCGAAATAACAGTAATTGAACTAAAAAAAGGGCAAAACATAGTGTAATTAGTTAAAAATAGTATATTTGTATTGCTAATTGCTTTCAATTACCAGAAAGAAAGCTTTAAATAGTTTGGTTTTATGTCAAAATTTGGAGAACTTATCAATGCTCAAGTTCCAGTTTTAATCGACTTTTACACCGAGTGGAATGAGTCGTCAGTATCAATGCATCCTGTAATTAGGGATGTGGCTGCTGCGCTTGGCGATAGAGCTAAAGTGATTAAAATTGATGTGGATAAAAATCAAGAATTAGCCGAAGCACTTCGTATCAAAGGGTTACCAACATTAATGATTTACAAAGAAGGTCAAATGGTGTGGAGACAATCGGGTGAATTGGATGCTAATACTATAATTGGTTTAGTTCAGGAACAAGTTTAATTCTACAACTTTTCGCAAACATATCCTTTTTCTTTTAAAAATTGCAAGGTTCTTGGTAAAACAAATTCCAAGTTCTGAAATGCTTTTTTGCTGTCGTGAAATACGATTATGCTTCCTGATTGAACGTTTTTCAGCACATTTTCCAAACACTTTTCAGGTGTAATTGAAGCATCAAAATCGTAGCTAATTACATCCCACATGATTATTTTATAACCTTGTTTTCGTAAAATCTTTGATTGCGAAGGTTTGATTTTTCCATAAGGAGGACGAAAAAGATTAGTTTGCAGTCTGCAGTCTGCAGTCTGCTCTCTGCCTTCTACAATCTTTTGATTGCACAATTCTACATTTTTAATGTAAAGCTCTTTTTTAGTAGTCCAGCCGTTTAAGTGATTAAAAGTATGATTTCCTATAGAATGACCTTCGTTGATTGCATTTAGGAAGGTTTCGGGAAATTTCCGAACGTTATCACCAATACAAAAGAAAGTCGCTTTGACGTTGTATAGTTTGAGTTGGTTTAAAGTCCATTCCGTAATTTCAGGAGTTGGACCGTCGTCAAAAGTTAAATATACTTTGTTTTCATTGTTAGGAACATCCCAAACATATTTTGGAAAGATGGCTTTGATGAAACGATTTGTTTTGACCCAGCTGAAATTCATTCTCCAAAAATAAATAAAAATGCCAACCGAATTTCTTCCATTGGCATTTCTATAATTTGTTATTATGTTTATTCTTTATCTAAACCAAAACGGCCGTACATAGCAACAAAAGTGTTGAATGTAGTTTTGTTTTGATTGTAAAAACCAATATCACCGTTGTCTTTCATAATAGTTAACAAATTGCGGTAACGTTCGATATCGGTGTAAATATCGGTAGCCATAAAACTTTGATCTGCAACACTAAATTGCTTGTAATACATCAAATTCTGTTGGTATTTCACCATAAGTTTTTGAAGTAAATTGCGCGCTTTTTCTTTTTCGTTTACTTTATAGTAACCATCGGCAAAAGGATCAACAGCCGTGTAATAACCATAATAGTCTACCGGCATTTTGTTGACACCCATGTCAGCTATTTTTTTGGCTTTTTCGATTTGACCGTCTTTAATCAGTTGAAACATCAATCGAGATAAATTATTGCGCGATGAAATACTGTTTTTACGGGTTTCAGGATCGTGGTAAATGGTGGTTTTGTCGCCGTTGCCCCAAGTCCATTTTTGCACTAAATTGTACATTTTTTCAGAATCGATTTGCCCTAAATCAAACGGATTTTCTTTGTCTACTTTGGTTTTAACAGGAACCAATTTATAAACCATTCCGTCCAATTGTAAGTAATCTTTCATCCATAAATAATCCTCATCGCCAAAACTTCCGCCTGTGAAATACGTTGGACGTTTCCAATTGTTGTTGTTCAAAATGTCGAGCATAATCAAACGGTTTTTGTACAATGCACTTCCATCAATATCAATATCAATGTAAGGAACAATTGAATCAAAATACTTCGGATTGACTACTTTGTTTTTGATTACAGCATTTTTGTCAATAGGAATTCTTACTTTGTTGGTTGGGAAGAAATGCGCCATTTGTCCGCTTTGCAATTCCACTTTGGTTTGTGGGTTTTCGCTTTTGGCAAAATTCAAAAAGTCGTTCAAGTTCCAACGGTTCTTAGTTTGCTCGCTAAACAAAATATAATCGCGCGTTCCGTCAACATATTGATTGTGTTCAAACGAAATTGGTAAACCTTTGGCTTGGTAGGTTTTCATCTTCATTTGATCAACATACCAATCGGTCATTAATAAACTCGTACAACAGACTTTTACATCGGTTCGATAACCTTCTACTTCTTGCATGTACCAAAGCGGGAAAGTATCGTTATCACCAATTGTGTATAAAATAGCATTAGGCTCACACGAATCAAGATACGCTTTTGCCATTGCGATAGCCGTATATTTATCTGAACGATCATGATCGTCCCAGTTTTGTGTTGCCATCAATATTGGTGAGGCTAACAAACAGATCGCAATAGTTACTGGAGCTGCGATTTTGGATGCAATTTTATCTTTCAAAATCTCATAAATAGCATACACTCCAAATCCGACCCACATAGCAAATACGTAAAATGATCCAACTAAGGCATAATCTCTTTCTCGCGGTTCAAAAGGACGTTCGTTTAAGTAAATTTTTAAAGCTAAACCGGTGAATAAAAACAAAGCTAGCAACACATAAAAACTTTTTCGGTCACGTTGCAAGTGATACATCAAACCGATTAATCCGATGATAAAAGGTAAAAAGTAATATTTGTTTCTTCCTTTGTTGTTAGCAATGTCATCAGGCAAATTGGACTGTGGTCCCAAATGAATTTCATCCAATGGCGTTATTCCACTCAACCAATTGCCATCCAAGTTGTCGTATTTACCTTGAATGTCGTTTTGTCTTCCTACGAAATTCCACAACAAATAACGACCGTACATATAGCCAAATTGGTATTCTACCATGAATTTAAGGTTGTCCCAAGTTTTCGGTTTTTCAACATTCAAATAATCGCCATAAGCTTTTAAGAACGCAACATAGCCTTCGTTGTCAATTTTTTTTGAAGCATAAGCATGTCTGAATTCGCCAACAATATCCAAAAGCTCTTTTTCTTCAGAATATTCTTCTTTGATTGTAAATTCAGGCGGACGTGTAAAAGTGATGTAATTGTCTACGTGTTCGGTGCTCCATAAACGAGGCAAGATTGCTTTGTGAGCATCGTCTGAATTTTGCTCGGCGTTTTTATAGTTGTTTACGATTTCGTATTTCCCTGTTTGGTAGTTTCTTTCGTAGTTGGGTTTTTTATCCAAATACGGATTGTCTTCATCCAAACCTGCAAAAGTATCGGTGTATTGTGGGCCGTAAAACAAAGGATTTACACCGTATTGCTCACGATTGTAATACGCTAAAACCTCGGCAGCATCTGAAGGTTTGTTTTCGTTTATTGGCGTGTTGGCGTTGGCACGAATAGGCAACATCAACCATGTTGAAAATCCAATTAAAACAAATAACACACACAATAAAATAGTATTGTAAAAACCTTGTTGTTTTTTGCGAGTATATTTTAATCCGAAATAGAAAAAGCCAATAATCAATGCAAATAAAATGATAGTTCCAGAGTCGAAGGGCAATCCCAATGTGTTCACAAAGAAGATTTCACTTTTACCAAATAATCCTAAGGTATAAGGCAATAATAACTTGAAAATAAACAATAAAATAGCTACAATTACCACATTAGCAATGATGAAATTTTTTACTGTTACTTTTTCGTAATTTTTAAAGAAATACAAAAACCCAATCGAAGGAATGGTTAATAAGGCCATAAAGTGAACCCCAAACGACAAACCAACTATCAATGAAATCAACAACAACCAACGATTTCCTCGAGGTGTATTCATGTCTTGTTCCCAACGCAATCCGAGCCAAAACAATAAAGCAATAAATAAGGTAGCCATAGCATATACTTCGGCCTCAACTGCATTGAACCAAAAACTGTCGGAAAAAGTAAATGTCAATGCACCTACAAATGAGCTTCCTAAAATAGCAATAGTATTTTCTTTAGTCAACTCTGTATAGCCTGCAACTACTTTTTTCAACACGATGGTAGAGGACCAAAACATAAATAAAATAGTGAAAGCACTCGAAAACACCGACATCATATTGACCATCAAAGCAATGTTTTCTTTTCCGATGGCAAACATTGAAAAGAATGCGCCCATCATTTGAAATAAAGGAGCTCCTGGTGGATGCCCGACTTCTAATTTGGCCGAAGTGGCAATGTATTCACCACAATCCCAAAAACTCATGGTAGGTTCTACAGTCAATGTGTAGGTTATTAATGCAATGGCAAAAGCGACCCAACCTAAAATTGTATTCCACTTATTAAAGCTAATTGTTGTCATATATATGGTATGATGATTTGATTTTAATTCTGTGCAAAGAAACTATTTTTTTAGCGAAACCAATAAAATGCATTCGATAAAATTTTCACAAATCCTTGTTGCTAAAAAGTTTGACTTTGATTATTCTTTTAATTTGAATTCGATTCCAACAAAACGAATACTTTCAATACTAATGCGACTATCCTCCTGAAAATATTTCCGCAATTTGCTAATGAAAACATCCATGCTTCTTCCTGAGAAGAAATCGTCGGTTTTCCAAATGGCTTTCAAAATGGTTTCGCGTTTGATGAGTTGGTTTTTATGTTTGTAAAAAAACTGAATTAGTAACGCTTCTTTTTCGGTCAATTGTTGGGTTTTGTTGTCGATTTCCAAACACATTCGCTGGCTGTCAAAACTATAATTTCCAATTTGAATTTTTCCTTTCTCAAAACGATTACTTTTGATTGATTCACTTCTTTTTAAAATATTTTGAATGCGTAAAATGAGCTCGTCCACTTCAAAAGGTTTTACAATGTAATCGTCTGCGCCGAGTTGCAATCCTTTGATTTTGTCTTCTTTTAATTTTTTGGCCGTCAAGAAAACAAAAGGCATTTCGGGATTGATTTGAATGATTTCTTCCGCCAATGTAAAACCGTCCATTTCGGGCATCATCACATCCAAAACACAAATAGAAAAGGCTGTTTTTCGGAATTCGTCGAGGGCTTTTTGACCATTTTCACACCAAATTACTTCAAAATCATGCAATTCTAAATAATGTTTCAGCACTAATGCAAAATCAAAATCGTCTTCTGCTAAAAGAATTTTTTTCATATTTAAATGCTTGATGGTAGTGTCAATCGCAACTGAGTTCCTTTTCCTAAATCGCTTACCAATTTTACACTTCCTTTGTGGGCTTTAATGATTTGATCTACATAATACAAACCCAATCCTAAGCCTTTTGTGTTGTGAATATTACCATTTTCCACGCGGTAAAATTTATCAAATAACAAATGTTGTTTGCTCTTATCGATGCCAATTCCGTTGTCTTCGATGCTGATGGTAAGCAAATTGTTTTGCAATGATGTCGAAACAAAAATAGTGTCAGAACCGTACTTTACAGCATTTTCCAATACATTTAAAATGGCAGTTGTCAAGTGAAAAACATCCAACGATAGATGTGTTTCAGTGGTTTCAAATTGCGTTTGAATGGTCACTTTTGAATGCGCAGTTTTGAAATCGTTTACAATGTTGTTTAAAAACGAATGAATATCGATTTTTTCTTTGCGAAGTTCAATTTCTTCATGACCTAGCGAATTGTTGAGCACTTGATCAATCAAAAGTTGTAAGCGTTCGTTTTGACGATTGATGGTGTCGATGAGTTGTTGGTAAACGTGTTCGTTTTCTTTGATTTCTTGTCGCGCCAAAATTTTGGTTGAAACAGACAATGTGGCTAAAGGCGTTTTCAATTCGTGGGTAATGTTGTTGATGAAATCGGTTTTGATATCGCTGATTTTTTTCTGCTTGATGAGGGCTTTCAAAGCGATAACAAAAAGGGTAATTAAGGTAATTATGGATACAAATGCAAAAATCAAAAGTAACGCCATTCTTTTCAAAACAATCCATTCAAAGTCTTTTACGGATACGTATAAGGCATCTTCAGTGAGTAATTTATAATTTGAATTTTTGCTAGAAGCACTGGTCGTTCCTACATAATTTCGAATCAAAAAGGCATCTTCCAACGAAGCCAAATTGCCGTACATTTTGTTTTCAATGATGGGTTTTTCAGCAAATAAAGTGTCGGCTTTTTTCAAATTATTAAACAGTACAAACTTGTTCAACACAATGGCAAAATCGATCGAATGATCGGGAAATTCTTTTTCAAACACTTTTTGAAGTCGAAACGTCAATTGCTCTCTGAATTGATTTTGAAGCAACTGTTGTTTAATTTGTTCACCATCAGTTTGGTTGGCGATGTATTTTTTGGCCAGTTGTTGGTACAATGTATCTTTTTTATGGAATAAAACACTGTCAACATCACTATAATCATTAGTAATTTTGCTCAATCGCTCTTTCACTTCCATACGAAATTGCGCTACTTTGTATCGGTATGTTGTTTTTACCAAATACAATTGCATGAAGCATAATCCGATTAAGACTAGCGTTGAAAAAGTGATTAATAGATTTATTTTTTGTTTCATACAGCGGTAATTCGAAGTCAAAAATAAGTCGATTTATTGTAAAATTCGCTTTTTATGCCGACATTAACCTACGATTAACTTTCGTGATTTCAGATAGGGAATAATTTCATTTGCTATTTAGATACTATGAAGCAATTAGGAATGAAATAGTTATCAGGATGTAAAACGATGAGAGAAGATATTTTCAATAAAAACATTCAAAATGTTTGCTTAAAATAAAATTTGTTTTAAATTTGCACCCGCAATCAAGCATTATTGGTCTATGGTGTAATGGTAACACTACGGTTTTTGGTGCCGTCTTTCTAGGTTCGAGTCCTAGTAGACCAACAAAATAATCCCAACTTTTCGGTTGGGATTTTTTGTTTGTACTAGGCGAGAAGTTTATTCCGATAGCTTTAGGGTATCGGAAAGTCCTAGTAGACCAACAAAACAACCCTAACTTTTTAGTTGGGGTTTTTTGTTTTTATCAATCAATAAAAAAGCCTCTACTATACGTAAAGGCTTTTCATTTAGTTATGTTGGTTGTTAGATTTTGAAAGTAATAACAGGTCGATTGGCGTGATTTACTAAATCTTCACTAATACTTCCGTTAAAGAAGTGAGACAAACCTTTTCTTCCGTGTGTGCTCATTCCAATTAAATCTGCGTTGATACTGTTTGAGAAATTTAAAATTCCTTTTTCAACATTGGTTTCATTGTAAATATGCGTTTCGTATTTGTTGATGTTGAATCCAGAAACAAAGTTTTTCATCACGTTTTCACACTCAGAAGTAGATTTAAAGTTGTTCGGAGTGTTAATCATCGCTAAATGAAGTGTTGCGCCAAATTTGTTAGCAAAACTTACTGCTTTTTCAAAAGGTTTTTTAATCTCTTCAGCAAAATCAGATGCGAAAACAAAATTATTTACTTCAAAATCACCTTGCTCTTTTTTAATGATTAAAACAGGAACTTCAGAGTTTCGAACTACTTTTTCAGCGTTTGAGCCAATGAACATTTCTTTATAACCACTAGCACCATGTGAACCCATTACAATTAGGTCAACTTCATTCTTTTTACTGATTTTTAAAATACCATCAAAAGCCAATTCAAATTGAACCACTTCAGATACTTTAAGTCCATCAAGGTAGTCTTCGTCCATTAAATCTTCTAATTTACGTATAGCAGCATTTTTAAAGAACATAATTTCAGGAACATCTTTTCCAGCACCAACCGCATCACTTCCTTCGTGTGGTAATTCGAGCATATGGAGTAAAATAATTTCACCATCGTTTTTTCTTGCTATCTGAGCGGCTACTTTCAAGGCATATTCTGCGTGTTCAGAAAAGTCGGTAGGTATTAGAATTTTTTTCATGATTAGATATAAATTATTGGTTTTATTTAGTTTATTTTTCCTTTGATAAAGGTAAGGATTTTTTTTAAGATTAATAAATGATATTTGTCATTAAAAAAAAATTGTATATTTGCAACGTTATTTATCATCAAAATTAAATAATGAGGGAAGCATTGCTTCCCTCTTTTTATAAGAATATGGCATTTAAAGAAAAAGTAATTGAACTATTGAACGAAGGATTGAAAGAGAAGCCAAGTGTTTTTCTTATTGATTTGACTATTGATAATTCAAACAAAATTATGGTTACTTTAGATGGTGACAACGGAGTTACACTTCAAGATTGTATTGATATTAGCCGTGCTATTGAACACAATTTAGACCGAGAAGAGCAAGATTTTTCACTCGAAGTAGCTTCTGCAGGAGTTTCGACACCTTTGCAATTGGTGCGTCAATACAAAAAAAATATTGGTAGAACGTTAAAAGTAAAAACACTCTCAGAAACCATTGAAGCCGAGTTAGAGGCAGTTGATGATTCAAAAATCACCTTAACTTGGTCGGCCAGAGAACCAAAAAAAATAGGAAAAGGAAAAGAAACAGTAATCAAAAAAGCTGAAATTCCTTATGCAGAAATAAAAGAAGCAATTGTTACAATAAATTTTAATTAATAAGAAGAATGGAAAATATTGCATTAATCGAATCATTTTCAGAGTTTAAAGACGATAAACTTATTGATCGAGTAACGCTTATGGCGATTTTGGAAGACGTTTTTAGAAATGCTTTAAAAAAGAAATACGGTTCAGACGACAACTTTGATATCATCATCAATCCTGATAAAGGAGATATGGAAATTTGGAGAAACAGAGTGGTAGTTGCTGATGATGAGGTTGAAGATGAAAATCAGGAAATTGCATTATCTGAAGCTAGAAGAATCGAGCCAGACTTTGAGGTTGGTGAAGATGTTTCTGAAGAAGTAAAGTTGATTGATTTAGGTAGAAGAGCTATCTTAGCTTTACGCCAAAACTTAATTTCTAAAATTCACGAACACGACAATACCAATCTTTACAAACAATTTAAAGATCTTATTGGCGAAATTTATACCGCAGAAGTACACCATGTTCGCCCAAGAGTTGTAATTTTGGTGGACGATGATGGAAATGAAATTGTGTTGCCGAAAGAAAAACAAATACCTTCTGATTTTTTCCGTAAAGGTGATAATGTAAAAGGAATCATTGAAAATGTGGAGTTAAAAGGAAACAAACCACAAATCATTATGTCTAGAACGGCTCCAGCCTTTTTAGAAAAATTATTTGAACAAGAAATCCCAGAGGTTTTCGACGGTTTGATTACCATCAAAAATGTAGTGAGAATTCCAGGTGAAAAAGCCAAAGTAGCCGTTGATTCTTACGACGATAGAATTGATCCTGTCGGTGCTTGTGTGGGTATGAAAGGTTCGAGAATTCACGGAATTGTTCGCGAATTAGGTAACGAAAATATAGATGTAATTAATTACACTTCTAACGTGCAATTATACATCACAAGAGCTTTAAGTCCAGCTAAGGTTTCATCAATTAAAATTGATGAAGAAAACAAAAGAGCTGAAGTGTTCTTAAAATTAGAAGAAGTATCAAAAGCCATCGGTCGCGGTGGTCACAATATTAAATTAGCAGGGCAATTAACAGGTTACGAATTGGATGTAATCAGAGAAGGAAACACTGCAGAAGATGAAGATGATGTAGAATTGACAGAATTCTCAGACGAAATCGATGGATGGGTTATTGACGAATTTGCTAAAATTGGTTTAGATACTGCTCGTAGTATACTGAAACAAGATGTTGCTGATTTAGTGAGAAGAACCGATTTAGAAGAAGAAACAATTCTTGAAGTTGTACGCATATTAAAAGAAGAATTTGAGGATTAATTCTCACCCAATAATAAAAAATTAATTAGATTTTATGTCTGAAGGAAATATTAGAATAAACAAGGTTTTAAGGGAATTAAATATTTCTTTAGAAAGAGCTGTGGATTATCTAAAAGATAAAGGAATTGCTATTGAAGCAAGTCCAAACACAAAAATTTCTGATGATGTATACAACATTCTTTGTGGTCAATTCGCAGGCGATAGAGGAAACAAAGAGGCTTCTAAAGGAGTGAGTGAGGAAATAAGAAAAGAAAAAGAAGCACTTCGTCTTGAACGTGAACGAGAAATTGAAGAAAAAAGAAAACAAGAAGAAGAGCGTCAACGCCTTGAAGTAATCAAAGCCAAAGCTGTTGTAACTGGGCCAAAGCAAGTAGGAAAAATTGAACTAAATCCAAAACCTACGCCAACTGCTGAAGCTGCCCAAGAGCCTAAAGTTGAAAAAATAGTTCCAAAAGAAGAAGTTGTTGCGGAAACTCCAAAAGTAGAAGTGAAGGTTGTAGCTCCTGTTGTGGAAGAAACTCCTATAGATGACACTTATGAAACGCAATACCACAGCTTAACAGGTCCGAAAATAACGGGTCAAAAAATTGACTTAGCGCAATTTGAAAAACCTAAAAAGAAAAAAGAAGACCCTAAAATTACGCCTAACAAACCTGGTGATCCTAAAACAGGCGAAAATAAAAACAAACGCAAAAGAATTCCACCTAAACCTGGCGAAAAACCAGGTGGACCAGGAGCCAATGGCGGAGCCAACAAACCAGGTGGAAATAAATTTGGTACCAACAAACCTGGTGGTGGTTTCCAAAAAGGAAATCGTCCAGCCATAGTGCAAAAAGTTGAGCCTACTGAAGAAGAGGTTAAAAACCAAATCAAAGAAACGCTAGAACGTTTACAAGGAAAAGGTTCGAAATCAAAAGCTGCCAAATACCGTAGAGAGAAAAGAGATTCGCACCGTCAACGTACAGAAGACGAAATGCAAGCTCTTGAAGAAGGAAGCAAAGTACTTAAAGTAACCGAGTTCGTAACTGTAGGTGAAATCGCAACCATGATGGATGTGCCAATCACAAAGGTAATTGGAACGTGTATGACTTTAGGTATCATGGTAACCATGAACCAACGTTTGGATGCTGAAACTTTATCTATCGTAGCAGATGAATTTGGTTTTGAAGTGGAATTCATTACCACCGATATCGAGGAAGCCATCGAAGTGGTAGAAGATAGAGAGGAAGATTTAGTCAATCGCGCTCCTATCGTAACGGTAATGGGTCACGTCGATCACGGTAAAACTTCCTTGTTGGATTACATTCGTAAAGAAAACGTAATCGCAGGTGAGTCGGGTGGAATTACCCAACACATCGGAGCTTACGCCGTAACGTTAGACAACGGTCAAAAAATCACATTCCTTGATACACCGGGTCACGAAGCGTTTACCGCAATGCGTGCTCGTGGTGCTCAAGTAACCGATATTGCTATCATTGTGGCTGCTGCCGACGACGATATCATGCCACAAACCAAGGAAGCTATCAGTCACGCACAAGCCGCTGGTGTTCCAATGATTTTTGCCATCAATAAAATCGATAAACCTGCTGCTAATCCTGAGAAAATCAAGGAACAATTAGCTGGAATGAATTTATTGGTAGAAGATTGGGGTGGAAAATACCAATCGCACGATATTTCGGCTAAAATTGGTACAGGTGTTAAAGAATTACTCGAAAAAGTATTACTCGAAGCCGAAATCTTAGATTTAAAAGCCAATCCAAACAAACCTGCTGTTGGAACTGTTGTAGAAGCCCAATTGGACAAAGGTAGAGGTTATGTAACGACTATCTTAGTACAAGCGGGAACATTGCGAGTGGGTGATTACGTTTTAGCAGGTAAAAACCACGGTAAAATCAAAGCGATGCACGACGAACGCGGACATTCAGTTAAAGAAGCAGGACCTTCAACGCCTATTTCTATTTTAGGTTTAGACGGCGCTCCAACGGCTGGAGACAAATTCAACGTGTTTGAAGATGAAAGAGAAGCCAAACAAATTGCTGCCAAACGTACGCAATTGATGCGCGAGCAATCAGTACGAACTCAAAAACACATTACGTTGGCCGAAATTGGTCGTCGTATTGCTTTAGGTCAGTTCAAAGAATTGAACATCATTCTTAAAGGAGACGTAGATGGTTCGGTTGAAGCATTGTCGGATTCGTTCTCAAAATTATCAACAGAAGAAATTCAAATCAATATCATCCATAAAGGAGTTGGTGCCATCACCGAGTCGGACGTAATGTTAGCTTCTGCTTCAGATGCCATCATCATCGGATTCAACGTTCGCCCTGCTGGAAACGCCAAACAATTAGCCGATAAAGAGGAAATCGATATCCGTAACTATTCCATCATTTACGACGCTATCGACGACTTGAAAGACGCCATGGAAGGAATGCTTTCTCCAGAAATGAAGGAAGAAATCACCGGAACAGCCGAAATCAGAGAAATCTTCAAAGTATCGAAAGTCGGAACCATCGCAGGTTGTATGGTTACTGATGGAAAAATCTTCCGTAGCTCTAAAGTGCGCTTAATCCGCGAAGGCGTTGTAATTTACACAGGCGAATTGGCCACATTAAAACGCTTCAAAGACGATGTCAAAGAAGTAGCCAAAGGATACGATTGTGGTATGCAAATTAAAAACTACAACGACATCCAACAATACGATTTAATCGAAGCGTTCCAAGAAGTCGAAGTAAAGAAAAAATTGAAATAAATTTCAAATATAAATCACAAAAACCAATCGTAATTGATTGGTTTTTTTATGGCGAATGGCCGCGCTTTCCATTACAAGTCCTCAATTTTGGTTGGTATTTTGTACGTCATTGTTCAGCTTCCGTTGGGCGCTGACACTTCCTCCAAAATAGCCATCCAAAACTTCCGGGCTTTTCATTTCAATCGCTATCGCAATGCCAATTTCTTTCCACAAAATCTTGAAAAGTAGAATTTCTCTTCTCAGCGTCTCTTTGTGAAGAACTCTGCGTCACTCTGTGCAACAATCATCACAATCATTCATAAAAAAACCATCAAGAAATCAAAGTATTGAACTGTCTCAATTGCCTTAATTACTTAATGGTTTATAAGAAAAAAAAATGATTTTAGAAAGTCACTTTCAATCCACCATAAATATTTCTACCTGGCGCATTCATCCCCGAAGCAAAAGTACGGTACTGAATGTCGGCCATATTTTCGATACCAGCAAAAAGGGTAGCGTTTTTATACACGGTCAAAGAACCTTTTACATTAAAAGTATACCAAGCTGGCATGCCGCCATCAGGTGCGTATTGTTCGTTGTCTTCTCCATTCAACAAGTAATCTTTAATATCTTTTTTACCATTGTATAATATATACGCTTCTAATCCAAAGCGGGTTTTGTTATAACTCAATCCCAATTTTCCAAAATAAGGCGGAATATGATCCAAAGGCGATTGATTACCATAATCATCCACAACACGACCCAAAGTATAATTGAAATTCCCGTTGAATAATAAGTTATCAATCATAAACCATTTTACACTTGTAGAAAACCCAGTTACAAAAGCTTTTCCTTTATTTTGATTGGCCAAAACCACACTTGTTGCGCCGTCGTACACAATGGTGTCCGAACCATTAAAAGTAAAAGTATCGGTTACAATAGCATCAATAAAACGGGTGTAATAATAGTTGGTTTCAAATTCAAAGCGTTTGTTTTCTGTCGCTACGCGTACACCCAAATCAGCAGTCACGGTTTTTTCGGGTTTCAAATTTTCATTCGGCACCACAACAGTTCCAGCGCCCGATTCAAATATCTTAGCCAAATCATCAATATTGGGTACGCGATATCCTGTACTTAAATTAGCAATTAAACTGACTTCTTTACTTGGTTTGTGTATTATTCCTATGGTTCCGCTATATGTTACATTTTGTTGTTCGATGCTTGTAAATGGAAGTTCAAAAATCGAATTGTCTGCAATTGTACTTTTCAACGTTGCATATCCAATGCGTCCACCAATATTCCAATTGGTTTTGGTAGAAAGCGCTTGGTTGAAGTAAGCAAATAAATCGTTGCGTGACATATTGTTTTTACCATTCGGATAGCGTGTGTCAATCGTTTGTTCAACGCCAGTATTGATGTTGTTGCTGTAAGCAGTCGATTTTAAATCGTCATAATAACTCTCAAAACCATAAATCAAATCACTTTTTGAGAATTTTTTCTTTAAAGTGAAATCAAATGAATATACGTCCACTTTTTCGTTTCTGTTTTGAAGATTGTAATTGTTTACACGACGATTGTGTCGACTTTCTTCCACATTTTGATAAGCTGCGTTAATGGTCAAGTCGCTGTCTAAAATAAATTTCTTTTTGTCAAAAGTGTACACTCCTAAAAAGCGTTTTTGTGGACCATAAAACCATTCAGCATTTCGCAATCCACTGCCATTTGAATCAGTCAATCGGTCGTAGCGAGGAACATCTGTTGAAGTAGAATATTGGATATTTAATGAGTGTTGCATACCATTTTCTTGACGCAAGGCAAATTTTTGCATAAAATCATACTGTTTGTAGGCTGTGAATTTTTGCACATATTTGTCATCATTCGCAATTAATTGGTCAACACCATTTATAGTTTCTATATAATAATTGCGTTCTCCAAAAAACGGAATGCCACCATTTTGCTTTCTTCCCATTTTTAAATCCCCAAAATCATTGTAGGAAAATGAGGTTAATGAAGCAAAATTTTTCAAGCCTATATTGATGTCTAAATGCCCTGTTTTTTCTTCGTTAACAGAAGAATACCGCGACAAAAGAGCGCCACTAAATAATTTAGTTCCATTTGAGAATTTAGCTTTTTTAGTTGTTAAATTAATCGCGCCACCTAAAGCATCACTGCCAAACAGAGAAGAACTTGAACCGTAAAAAACATCTACATTTTCGAGCATGTTTTCGTCAACTGTAACAATGTTTTGTAAATGACCTGCTCTAAAAATTAAGTTATTCATCCGAATTCCGTCAACAAGTAATAATATTCTACTAGCTTCAAAACCTCTTAATGTCGGACTTCCTCCACCTTGTTGTGATTTTTGAACATGTGCTGTGCCTGAGTTTGCTATTAAATCGGCCGTGTTTTGAAAATTTTGAAATTCAATTTCTTTTTGAGTGATGACATCTGTTTTTTGGGAGATAAATAATTTGCTTTTATTTATTTTTTTGGAGTGTACAATCACTTCGTTTAATTGGTTGTTTTTGGTACTATCGCTTATTGTTTGTCCATACGAAAGTAGTGTTCCAAAAAACAACATGTAAATGCTATATTTCATGGGTTGTTTTTTAGTTCATTAAATGAATAATCTTTTGAATATAATTATGTCAATTCAATCAACTTGGGCGGTTGGAATATGATGCATGAAAATTTGTCGTCAAAAAAAGCAAAGTAATAATTGGGTATTAAAATGCTGTTTTTGACTTTGAAAAAATGAATGTTTTCTGTGCCTGTGATAAATTGAGTGATGGAAACGGAGCTGTGTTGCTTTTTGTTTTTTGAAGCTTTTTTAGTCAAATTTTCAGTTGTCTTTTTCAGCACAATTTCAAAGTCATCTTGAATCACTTTCGCAATAACTTTGTTCCCAATTGTTTTGTATGAAATTAAGTCGTAGTATTTGTTGTTGATGATAAGCTCTCTTTTATCAGAGAGAGTTGACCAAAATTCTTTAGTGAAAACAAGAGTTTCAGAAGTCGAAGATGTTGAGGCTTCAATAAGAAGTTCTCTTCGGGCATTCATAAACTCATTTAGAATGATTTCAATAGAAAAAACAACCAAAAAAATGGAATAGAAAAGTAAAACAAGAAGAGCTTTATTTTTTTTCAAATTTCAGTTATTTCGACGGTTTAATGATTAAAGCGTTTGGGTATTTTTTAATGATGATTTTTAGATTTTTTTCGGCTTCAATACGGGTTTTGTAATTACCAACCCAAACCTTATAATTGGGTGTGCTGAATATGATGGTAGCATCATAGTCTTTAAATTCATTTTTAAAGTCAATTAGAGCTTTTTTGGACAATT
Organism: Flavobacterium sp.; assembly: GCA_016787805.1. Taxonomy (GTDB): domain Bacteria; phylum Bacteroidota; class Bacteroidia; order Flavobacteriales; family Flavobacteriaceae; genus Flavobacterium. The sequence goes on from JAEUTY010000007.1 coordinate 58,810, forward strand.
CGTTGTTGCCGTTAAATATTTGTATTTTATAGCGAGTATTTGTTACTATTCCAGAGTTTACTTTTCTTTTCTCTTTAAGTAATTGCTCAAACTTTGGATCTTGTTTTACATCGCTTTTTTGAGAATAAAGTAAATTATTTTGGCTAAAAAACAGAATAAGAAAGAAATATAACGAAAGTGTTTTGTGCTGAAATAGATTCATAATATATTGATTTTAATGCAAATGTAATATATCTGTAACACATCAAAAATAAAAAAATTATTTAGAATTAATATAAATTAAGAATTAAGATATATTTAAGGTTTTGAGAATAATTGATAAGTCGTATTTTTGTGCAAGTTTTAAAAAAGTGTGCCGTTGTTTTCTACAAATGAACAGAAAAAACCATACCAAAATTTTGTAAATTATCATTTATTGTAAAAATGCATTCTTGTCTAATCTAGGGTGTTTTTTTACCTGACTTGAAAAAATTATACTAACACATGAAAAAAATGGGAAACCATAACTCGATTTCAAGGACTATAATTTTCTGTTTAGCGTTTTTGCTAACCTTCTCCTTAACTTCCTTTTCTCAAGAACCAGCAGCGGCTCCAGCAGCAGATGCAACAGCAACTGCGGCGCCAGCAGCAACAGGAGGTGATCCTGTGGCAGGGAAAGCATTGTTTAATACCAATTGTGCCGCATGTCACAAGCTTGATGATAAGGCAACTGGGCCCGCTTTACGTGGAGTTGCAAACAAGTACGATATGGCTTGGATTTACAAATGGGTAAACAATAGTTCTGCACTTATTGCCTCTGGAGATGCTAAAGCTGTTAAGGTGTTTGAAGAAAACAATAAATCAGTAATGACGGCTTTTCCACAGTTGTCAAATGCTGATATAGACAATATTATTGCTTATACATCTGAGCCTAAAGCGGATACTCCTGCAGCGGGTGCGGCTGGCGCAGTTGATCCAACTGCAAAAGGACAAGAAGGCGGAATCTCTAATGAAGTTATTCTTGGCGCTTTGGCATTGGTAATGTTAATGTTAATAGTGATGTTGTTTTTAGTAAATAATATCCTTACTAAAATAGCGAAATCAAACGGAATCGAAGGTGTTGATAAGAAGTCTGATTTTATGGCACTTCCAAGAGCATTTGTTAAAAATCAATTCTTGGTTTTTGTTTCTGCTGTTTTTCTTTTATTGGCAAGTGGTTATTTTGTTTACGGATACTTAAGTCAAATAGGAGTAGATCAAGATTATTCTCCAATTCAGCCTATTCACTTTTCTCACAGAATTCACGCTGGTAGTAATGGTGTTGATTGTAAGTATTGTCACTCATCAGCTAGAACTAGTAAAAACGCTGGGATTCCATCGTTAAATGTGTGTATGAACTGTCATAAAAACATATCTGCTGTTGCTGATACTACTGCAACCGCTGAATATTCAAAAGCATTTTACGATGCTCAAATTCAAAAATTATACGATGCGGTGGGTTGGGATAAATCAATGCAAAAATATACGGGTAAATCACAACCGGTAAAATGGGTTCGTATTCATAATTTACAAGACTTTGCTTATTTCAACCACTCACAACACGTAACAGTTGGAGGTATAGAGTGTCAAAAATGTCACGGACCAGTTCAAGAATATGAAATCCAAAAACAATTTGCTCCTTTAACAATGGGTTGGTGTGTCAATTGTCACCGTGAAACCAACGTTAAAATGGAAGGGAATGCTTATTACGAGAAAATTCACGCTGAACTTTCCAAAAAGTATGGAAAAGACAAACTTACTGTGAGTGATATGGGAGGTTTAGAATGTGGTAAGTGTCACTATTAATCAATTTATTAAGAGCTAATATTTATATACGATGTCATCAAACAAAAAATACTGGAAAAGTGTTGAAGAGCTAAACGAAAATAGTTCTATTGTTGAGGCGCTTAGAAACAATGAATTCGTGGAAGAAATTCCAACTGATGAGTTTTTAGGAGACGCAGCATCTTTGTCATCATCATCAACTACTCGTCGTGATTTTTTAAAGTACGTCGGATTTAGTACAGCAGCAGCTACTTTAGCAGCATGTGAAGGTCCAGTACACAAATCAATACCTTACGTTGTTCAGCCAGAAGAAATTATTCCTGGTATAGCTAATTTCTATGCAACAACTATGTTCGATGGTTTTGACTTTGCCAATCTTTTAGTAAAAACACGTGAAGGAAGACCAATTAAAATAGAAAACAATACTATGGCTGGCGCTAATTTTAGAGCCAATGCTAGAGTACATGCTTCTGTTTTGTCAATGTATGATAACACACGTTTAAAAGCACCAAAAATTGGAGGTAAAGACGCGTCTTGGTCTGATGTTACAGCAAAAATAGTAGCTAGCTTAGCCGATGCGAAAGCAAAAGGTGGTCAAGTAGTTTTGTTAACTAATACTTTGGCTAGTCCAACAACTGAAAAATTAATCGCTGATTTCATTGCAAAAAATCCAAATGCTAAACATGTAATCTATGACGCAGTTTCTGAGTCTGCTGCTCTTGATGCTGCTGAAGCTGTTTATGGAGAAAGAGTTTTAGTGGATTACGATTTTTCTAAAGCAGAAGTAATAGTTTCTGTTGGAGCTGATTTCCTTGGCGATTGGCAAGGTGGTGGTTATGATTCGGGTTATGCCAAAGGAAGAGTGCCTCACAATGGTAAAATGTCAAAACACATTCAATTTGAATCTAATATGACATTGTCTGGCGCTGCTGCTGATAAAAGAGTAGCGACTTCTGTAGCCAATCAAAAACAAATATTAGTTAAATTATACAATGCAATTACAGGATCAAGTGTTGCTACTAATTTAAGTAAAGATATCGATGCTGAAGTAACTAAAGCTGCACAACAGTTGAAATCTGCTGGCGCAAAAGGTGTAGTAGTTACAGGTATTCAAGATAAAAATGCGCAATTATTGGTTATTGCTATCAATCAAGTTTTAGCTAGTCAAGCTTTTAATGCTTCTGGTGCTAGATTGATTAGAAAAGGGTCAAACGAAAAAATGACGCAATTAATGGCCGATTTAAAAGCAGGAGCTGTTCATACTTTAATTATGAGTGGAGTAAATCCTGTGTATACTTTGGCTGACAGCACCTCATTTGTAGCAGGTCTTAAAAAGACTAAACTTTCGGTTGCTTTTTCTTTGAAAGAAGATGAAACCGCTTCTATTGCCACAATTGCTGCTGCGGCTCCTCACTATTTAGAATCTTGGAATGATCATAGTCTAACAAAAGGCAATTATGCCATTGTTCAACCTACGATTCGTCCGCTTTTTAATACAAAACAATTCCAAGAAGTGCTTATGGCATTGAATGGAGTTGTAGGTTCCTACTATGATTATTTAAAATCATCATCATCTGCTTACATTTCTGGGTCTACGTGGAATAAAGTGGTTCACGATGGTGTTTATATAACAGGTGAATCTACTCTGGCAGGAGGAACTGCTGATTATGCAGGTGCCGCTTCGGCTTTAGCGCAATCAAAATCAGCAGGGATAGAATTGGTATTGTATACTAAAACTGGAATGGGTGATGGACAACAAGCTAATAATCCATGGTTGCAAGAATTTCCAGATCCAATCACTAGAGTTTCTTGGGATAACTATTTAACCATTTCTCAAGCTGATGCTAAAGAAAAAGGTTTGATGAATGAAATCGTTGCCAACGGTGGATTAAATGGTAGTTATGCCGATGTAACGGTCGGTGGTGTAAAAATGACTGTTCCTGTAATTGTTCAACCCGGACAAGCTGTTGGGACAGTTGGTTTAGCTTTCGGTTACGGTCGTAAAGCGGCTATGCAAGAAGAAATGCAAGTTGGTGTAAATGCTTACTCATTCTATAAAAACTTTAACAACGTACAATCAGTACAAATTGCCAAAGCAAGTGGGGAACACGAATTTGCTTGTGTTCAATCACAAAAAACCTTAATGGGTAGAGGTGATATTGTTAAAGAAACTACATTAGAAATTTTCAATACCAAAGATGCTAAGGAGTGGAATTCAGTTCCTATGGTTTCTTTAGATCATAAAGAAGTTGAAGCAACAAAAGTTGATTTATGGGAATCATTTGATCGTTCCGTTGGTCATCATTTCAATTTATCAATTGATTTGAATACTTGTACTGGTTGTGGAGCATGTGTTATCGCATGTCATGCTGAAAATAACGTTCCAGTTGTTGGAAAGTCTGAGGTTAGAAGAAGTCGTGATATGCACTGGTTGCGTATTGATAGATATTATTCTTCTGAAGATACTTTCGCTGGTGACAACAAGCGTAAAGAGGAGTTTGATGGATTAACAGGTGAAAAAGGATCATTAAGTGGATTTGGTGAAATGGAATCTCCAGCCGATAATCCACAAGTAGTATTCCAACCAGTAATGTGTCAACATTGTAACCACGCTCCTTGTGAAACGGTTTGTCCTGTTGCAGCAACTTCTCACTCTCGTCAAGGTCAAAACCATATGGCTTACAATCGATGTGTAGGTACTAGATACTGTGCTAACAACTGTCCATACAAAGTGCGTCGTTTCAACTGGTTCTTATATGCCAATAATGACGAATTCAACTATCACATGAATGACGATTTAGGAAGAATGGTAATTAATCCTGATGTAAATGTTCGTTCTCGTGGGGTTATGGAGAAATGTTCAATGTGTATTCAAATGACTCAGAAAACAATTCTTGATGCTAAACGCGATGGAAGAGAAGTTAGAGTTGATGAATTCCAAACCGCTTGTTCAAATGCATGTTCTTCAGGTGCCATGGTATTCGGTGACGTTAATAACAAAGAATCTCAAATAGCAGCATTGGCTTCTGGTTCAAGATCATACCACTTGTTAGAAAGTGTTGGTACTAAACCAAACGTTGTTTATCAAGTAAAAGTTAGAAATATTTAGTAATTAATAAGAAACAATATATAGAATTATGTCGTCTCATTACGAAGCACCCATTAGAAAACCTTTAGTTATAGGTGATAAAAATTATCACGATGTAACTGTAGACGTAGCTGCACCTGTAGAAGGAAGAGCCAATAAACAGTGGTGGACTGTATTTTCTATCGCATTAGCAGCTTTCCTTTGGGGAATAGGTTGTATCATTTACACTATTTCTACAGGTATTGGTTCATGGGGTTTAAATAAAACTGTTGGTTGGGCTTGGGATATCACTAACTTCGTTTGGTGGGTAGGTATCGGTCACGCTGGAACATTAATCTCAGCAGTGTTGTTATTATTCCGTCAACGTTGGAGAATGGCTATCAACCGTTCTGCAGAAGCAATGACCATTTTCTCAGTGGTTCAAGCAGGTTTATTCCCAATTATACACATGGGTCGCCCTTGGTTAGCTTATTGGGTTGTGCCAATTCCAAATCAATTAGGTTCTTTATGGTTGAATTTTAACTCACCATTACTTTGGGACGTGTTCGCGATTTCAACATACCTTTCAGTTTCATTAGTGTTCTGGTGGACTGGTTTATTACCTGATTTTGCAATGATTCGTGATAGAGCAGTTACTCCTTTTAATAAAAAAATATATTCTATACTGAGTTTTGGATGGAGCGGTAGAGCTAAAGACTGGCAACGTTTCGAAGAGGTTTCTCTTGTATTAGCTGGTTTAGCAACTCCACTTGTACTTTCGGTACACACTATCGTATCTTTTGACTTCGCCACTTCGGTGATTCCAGGATGGCATACCACTATTTTCCCTCCTTATTTCGTTGCAGGAGCGGTTTTCTCAGGGTTTGCGATGGTAAATACTTTACTTATCATCATGAGAAAAGTATCCAACCTTGAAGCTTATATCACAATTCAACATATTGAGTTAATGAACATAGTAATTATGATTACAGGTTCTATAGTAGGTGTAGCTTATATAACTGAGTTATTTGTAGCTTGGTACTCTGGAGTAGAATACGAACAATATGCTTTCTTAAACAGAGCAACTGGACCTTATTGGTGGGCTTATTGGTCAATGATGACTTGTAATGTTTTCTCGCCACAATTTATGTGGTTCAAAAAATTAAGAACAAGTATCATGTTCTCATTCGTAATCTCAATTGTAGTAAATATTGGAATGTGGTTTGAGCGTTTTGTGATTATCGTAACCTCTCTGCACAGAGATTATTTACCATCATCTTGGACGATGTTCTCTCCAACATTTATTGATATTGGTATCTTCATTGGAACAATCGGTTTCTTCTTTGTTTTATTCCTTCTTTATGCTAGAACTTTCCCTGTAATTGCTCAAGCAGAGGTGAAAACAATTTTGAAATCTTCAGGTGAAAATTACAAAAGAGAAAGAGAAAAAGCAGGTCATAATTCAGAAACACATTAATAAGTATCATGAGTAGTACTAAAGTTATACACGCTATATACAATGATGATGATGTTCTTATGGATGCCGTAAAGCAAACCAGAAAAGCACATCACCACATCGAAGAAGTTTACACTCCTTTTCCAGTTCACGGGTTGGATAAGGCAATGGGTTTAGCTCCAACAAGATTAGCAATTTGTGCTTTTATCTATGGATGTATTGGTCTAACCGTAGCCACAACAATGATGAATTACATTATGATTGTTGATTGGCCTCAAGATATTGGTGGAAAACCAAGTTTTAGTTACATCCAAAACATGCCAGCTTTTGTACCTGTTATGTTTGAAATGACAGTTTTTCACGCTGCTCACTTAATGGTTATTACTTTTTATATGAGAAGTAAATTGTGGCCATTCAAAAAAGCTGAAAACCCTGATGTAAGAACTACTGATGATCATTTCTTAATGGAAGTAGCTGTAAATAATAACGAAGATGAATTGTCATCATTCCTAAAAAATACAGGAGCAGTAGAAGTTAAAGTAATTGAAAAGCATTAATATGATTATGAAAAGTTTACTTAAAATAGTTGCACTATTAGTAATTACAGTTTCAATTGTTTCTTGTAAAAACGACCAGAAACCTAATTATCAATACATGCCCAATATGTACGAATCGGTAGCATATGAAACCTATTCTGAATCAAATGCTTTTAATTCACCCACTGGACTTAAAGGAAAAGAAGGACAATTACCACCTGTAGGAACTATTAAGCGTGGTTTTACACCCTACGAATTACCTAATACAACTGAAGGATATAACGCTTCAAAGTTGATTACTACTTCACCTTTAGATTCGACTGCTGTTGATATGAAAAAAGCTGAAGAACTATTTAATATTTATTGTGCTATTTGTCACGGAACATCTGGTGATGGTAAAGGAAAATTGGTTAAACAAGAAAAATTCTTGGGAGTTCCAAATTACAAAGACAGACAAATTACTAAAGGAAGTATTTTCCATGTAATAACTTACGGTTTGAATTCCATGGGCTCTCATGCGAATCAATTGAGTACAGATGAAAGATGGTTGTTAGCTGAATATGTTTTAAAGCTAAAAAGTGAATTATAATTGTAGAATAAACAGACTCTTATAGATATGTATACATTTCCAAATAAATTAAGAAACATTGCATTAGTCCTAATGATTTTAGGGATAATAGGTATTGTATATGGTTTCTTATCTGCTCCAAAAACGATTCAAGATGTTGAAAAGATTGTGGCAGAAAGCCATCACGATGGTCATCATGGCAAAGAGGCACATGCTGAACATGCTACAGCTCCTCATGAAGCAATAAATGAAGGTCATGAAAAAGTGACTACAGAAGAACATGCTGTAGAAAAAGTAGCTGATTCATTAAAAGATGTTGCCTCAATTAATTCAGAAATTGTTGAAGATTCTACAGCTACAGAAGAATCTAATTTAGATGTTACTGCTATTAAAGCTGAAGAAGCAAAACATATAGAAAAAGAAGTTGTAGTTGATGAAGCAGCCGAACATGCAGAACACATGGAGCATATGTTGCACCAATTGCAAAACAAACCATGGGCTGCATTGTATGTAGCTTGTATTTTCTTCTTGTTAATTACAATGGGTGTTTTGGCATTTTATGCTATTCAACAAGTGGCTCAAGCAGGTTGGTCTCCGGTATTGTTCAGAGTAATGCAAGGTATCACAGCTTATTTACCTGTAATTTCTATCATTTTCTTTGTGTTATTATTATTATCAGGATTCCATATTAATCATTTATTTGTATGGATGAAAGAGGGTGTAACGGATCCGAATAGTCCAAATTATGATGAGATTATTGCTGGTAAATCAGGTTATTTAAATTTCGCTTTTTGGATATCTAGAGCTGCTATTTTCTTATTAGGGTGGAATTTATATCGTCATTTATCTAGAAAGAATTGTTTGGCTCAAGATGAAGCTAATGACAATACTTTTTACAAAAAGAATTTTAAAATGTCTGCGGGATTCCTTGTGTTCTTTATTGTTTCTGAGTCTATTATGGCTTGGGATTGGATTATGTCTGTAGATCCTCACTGGTTCAGTACATTATTCGGATGGTATGTATTTGCTAGTTTCTTCGTAAGCGGTATTACAACTATCTCAATGGTAACATTGTACTTAAAATCAAAAGGTTATTTAGAAAATGTAAATACTAGTCACATTCACGATTTATCAAAATTCATGTTTGGTATTAGTGTATTCTGGACGTACCTATGGTTCTCTCAATTTATGTTGATTTGGTATTCAAATATACCAGAGGAAGTAACTTACTTTAAGACTAGAATTGAACATTTCAATTTACCATTCTTTGGTGCGGTTGTGATGAACTTCATATTTCCATTCTTAGTATTAATCAATACTGATTTCAAGCGAATTACTCCGATTGTAGTTGGTGCTGGAGTTGTAATTTTAGCAGGTCATTATATTGATTTCTTTAATATGATTATGCCAGCAACTGTAGGTGATCAATGGTTTATTGGCGTTTCCGAAATCGCATCCGTTTTATTCTTCTTAGGTTTATTTATATTTGTTGTATTTACAGCTTTAACCAAAGCTCCTCTTACTCCAAAGCGTAACCCATTTATCGAAGAAAGTAAACATTTTCATTATTAATATTTAAATAAACATCAAATGACAAGTTTATTGGTACTCATAATTTTAGTATTATTATCAATTGCTATTTGGCAGTTAACTAAGATTTTTGATTTAACTCAAATTGGAAAAAAATCAGGAAGTTCACAAATTGCAAACGATGAAGATAACAATGTTCAAGGTTATTTGTTTTTTGGATTCTTAGGATTCATCTACTTAACCACTATCATATGTTTAGTTAAATATGGTAATTTACCGTTAATTGGTAATTCTGCTTCTGAACACGGTCCAATGGTTGATAACTTAATGGTTATTTCGTTGGTATTGATTTTCATAGTTCAAACATTCACTCAGGCTTTGCTACATTATTTCGCTTTCAAATACAGAGGAAAAGAAGGAAACAAAGCGTTTTATTTTGCAGATAACAATAAATTGGAATTTATATGGAGTTCAATTCCAGCTATAGTATTAGCAGGTTTGATTTTCTACGGACTTTATGCTTGGAATGACATCATGTTTGTAGATAAAGAACAAGAACAAGACGCAATTGTAATTGAATTATATGCTAAGCAATTTAGCTGGGAAGCTCGTTACGCTGGTAAAGATAATGCTTTAGGAAAAGCAAATGTAAGATATATTGAAGGGGTTAACACGTTAGGAGTTGATTTGGAAGACCCAAATGCTCAAGATGATATTGTTGTAAATGAATTGCATATTCCTAAAGGGAAAAGAGTGATTTTTAAAATTCGTTCACAAGATGTATTACACTCGGCTTATATGCCTCACTTTAGAGCTCAAATGAACTGTGTTCCAGGTATGGTTACTAACTTTTCTTTCATTCCTACAAAAACAACTGCAGAAATGAGAGGAACAGAAGAAATTATTGCAAAAGTTGACCATATTAACAAATTAAGAGAAAAGAAAAACCAACAACTTGCATTAGAAGGTAAAACACCTCTTGACCCTTACACTTTTGATTATTTATTATTGTGTAACAAAATTTGCGGAGCTTCTCATTACAATATGCAAATGAAAATTGTTGTTGATACTCCCCAAGAATTCAAAGCTTGGTTAAAAGACAAACCAACTTTAGCTCAAGCAGTTAAAACTGCTGCTGAAGCAGATAAAAAACCAGAAGAAACTCCTGGTACCGTAAAAGATTCAACTAAAATTGCCACTGACTCTACAGCAGTAGCAATGAAATAATAAAATAATTTAATAATTATATGTCAGCAATGAGTCACGAACACGATCACCACGAACACGATCACCACGAAGAGCATCACCATAAAGATACGTTCATTACTAAGTACATTTTTAGTATTGATCATAAAATGATAGCTAAACAATACCTTTTGACAGGTATAGTAATGGGTGTGATTGGTGTAGGTATGTCTTTACTTTTCAGAATGCAATTGGCTTGGCCTGAAGAATCATTTAAAGTGTTTAAATTTTTCTTAGGAGAAAAAATGGCGCCAGAAGGAGTAATGACTAACGAAGCATACTTGTCTTTAATTACAATACACGGTACCATCATGGTATTCTTTGTATTGACTGCTGCTTTGAGTGGAACATTTAGTAATTTACTTATTCCACTTCAGTGTGGTGCAAGAGATATGGCATCTGGTTTATTAAACATGATTTCGTATTGGCTATTCTTCACTTCAAGTGTAGTTATGGTTATTTCATTGTTTGTTGAATCTGGACCAGCTTCGGCAGGTTGGACAATTTATCCGCCATTGAGTGCCTTACCACAAGCTATTTCAGGCTCTGGATTAGGGATGACTTTATGGTTGGTTTCAATGGCTATATTCATTGCTTCTTCATTATTAGGTTCACTGAATTATATTGTTACAGTAATCAACTTAAGAACAAAAGGAATGTCGTTTACAAGACTTCCCCTTACAATTTGGGCATTCTTTGTAACAGCGGTAATTGGTGTTATTTCATTCCCAGTATTACTTTCTGCAGCATTGATGTTAATCATGGATAGAAGTTTCGGAACATCGTTCTTTTTATCTGACATATACATTGCTGGTGAAGTATTAAATTATCAAGGTGGTTCTCCAGTATTATTTGAACACTTGTTCTGGTTCTTAGGTCACCCTGAAGTTTATATCGTATTATTACCTGCTTTAGGTATTACATCTGAAGTAATTGCAACAAACTCTCGTAAACCAATTTTCGGCTACAGAGCGATGATTATGTCCATCATTGCAATTGCATTCTTATCAACTATCGTTTGGGGTCACCACATGTTCCTTTCAGGAATGAATCCTTTCTTGGGTTCTGTGTTTACCTTTACCACTTTACTTATAGCAATTCCATCTGCTGTTAAAGCATTCAACTATATTACAACACTTTGGAAAGGAAACTTACAAATGAACCCTGCCATGTTGTTCTCTATTGGTCTTGTTTCAACTTTCATTACAGGTGGTTTAACAGGAATCATCTTAGGAGATAGCACTCTAGATATTAACGTACACGATACGTATTTCGTTGTGGCTCACTTCCACTTAGTAATGGGTATTTCAGCTCTTTACGGAATGTTCGCTGGAATCTACCACTGGTACCCAAGAATGTACGGTAGAATGTTAAATAAAAACTTAGGTTATGTTCACTTTTGGGTAACTGCCGTTTGTGCTTACGGAGTTTTCTTCCCAATGCACTTTATCGGAATGGCAGGTCTACCAAGAAGATACTATACTAATACAAACTTCCCTTTGTTTGATGATTTACAAGACGTAAATGTTATCATTACAATGTTCGCATTAATCGGAGGTGTTTTCCAATTAGTATTCTTGTTCAACTTTTTCTATAGTATGTTCTATGGTGAAAAAACAGTTCAAAATCCATGGAAATCCAATACTTTAGAATGGACAGCTCCTATCGAACATATTCACGGTAACTGGCCGGGAGAAATTCCAGAAGTACACCGTTGGGCTTACGATTATAGTAAACCTGGTCATGAGGATGACTTCGTTCCACAAAATGTTCCAATGTTAGCAGGTGAAGAAGTTCTGCACCACTAAAAAAAATAAGTCAAAAAAGCCTTTCCTAATCGAAAGGCTTTTTTATTTCGCCTCAACTTGTTATATATTTGTAGTATGAACCAACATTTAGATCCAACCAACCAGAACTACAATCCAGACGAACTCGATCTCGAAAAAAAGTTGCGTCCACTTTCTTTTGATGATTTTACAGGACAAGAACAAGTATTGGATAATCTTAAGGTTTTTGTTGAAGCCGCCAATCTTCGAAGCGAAGCTCTTGATCATACGCTTTTTCACGGTCCACCTGGTTTAGGAAAAACAACTCTGGCCAATATTTTAGCCAATGAGTTGGGTGTTGGAATCAAAATTACTTCAGGTCCCGTTCTAGATAAACCTGGCGATTTAGCTGGGTTGTTAACCAATCTGGAAGAACGCGACGTGCTTTTTATTGACGAAATCCATCGCCTTAGTCCAATTGTCGAAGAATACTTGTATTCAGCAATGGAAGATTTCAAAATCGATATTATGATTGAATCCGGGCCTAATGCTCGCACAGTTCAAATCAATCTCAATCCTTTTACATTGGTCGGCGCTACAACGCGTTCCGGATTACTAACAGCTCCAATGCGTGCTCGATTCGGAATCCAAAGCCGTTTACAATATTACAACACCGAACTGCTTACTACCATCGTTCAACGCAGCTCAGCCATTCTGAAAATGCCAATTACTATGGAAGCAGCCATCGAAATTGCCGGAAGAAGCCGTGGAACACCTCGTATCGCCAACGCACTTTTACGCCGCGTACGCGATTTCGCCCAAATCAAAGGCAACGGAAAAATCGATATTGAAATTGCCAAGTTTTCACTAAAAGCACTCAATGTAGATGCGCACGGTCTCGACGAAATGGACAACAAAATCCTCAACACCATCATCGATAAATTCAAAGGGGGTCCAGTAGGTTTGTCAACATTGGCAACGGCAGTTTCCGAAAGTGGCGAAACCATCGAAGAAGTGTACGAACCGTTCCTAATTCAAGAAGGTTTCATCATGCGCACACCACGCGGAAGAGAAGTGACCGAAAAAGCATACAAGCATCTAGGTAAGATACGAACCAATATTCAAGGTGGATTATTTTAGGGCATTCCCCAGTTACCCGAAATAATTTTTATTGAGACAAAATTTTTAGTAACTGGGTCGGGCTATCCGCTCTATCTTTTTTGTTTTGCGAACCATAGTTTTTTAATGTGCTTTTTCTAAAACAAAAAAGGATGCCGCTGCTATCCCTAATGCAACCCGAATTCGATAGAAAAATTTGGTTTAAAGAATTACAGTATGAGCGCAAACTCAAAATACAATTACCCGAAACAACTCTCGTTGCTAAAGTTCATTTGGAATGCCGAGCGTATTCGTAAAAACCCTATTCCTTTTCACCATCGATTTTTTGAAGAATTCGGCGATACTTTTTCCGTTCGTTTACCTAAAAGTAAATACATACTACTTTCACGCGACAACGATGTGGCGGAATACATTCTCCAGAAAAACCAAAGAAATTATCACAAATCAGCACTTCAAACTACCTATTTGTCCAAATATTTAGGCAATGGTTTGCTCACCGTCAATGGCGATTTTTGGCTCAAACAACGCCGTTTAATTCAACCAGCTTTTCACAAACAGAAGATGAATCAATTGGTCGAAAACATGAACACTACAATTGTTTCAGAACTCAACAATTTACCCGAAAATAAATTGGTCAATTTGTATCCTGTAATGAACAATTTGGCGTTTAATGTAGTAGCGAAATCATTGTTTCATATCACTTCTCTTGAAAGTAAACTCGGTCGAATCAAAACCATTATCGAAGAAGTGCAAAATTTCTTGGTCAAGGAAATTCGATTACCGCACAAAGTTTGGTGGTTTAAATTGAGTGGTCAATCCCAAAAACATTACAACATGGCAATGGAAAGCAACGCCATTCTAAATGAAATTATTGACGAGCGTGAACGTTCAAAAGAAGTACACAACGATTTATTAGACATGCTTCTCGAAACACGCTACGAAGACAACGGCCAACCCATGTCAAGAGCACAACTGATCGACGAAATCAAAATTCTCTTTATCGCAGGTCACGAAACCTCTGCTAATGCACTGACCTTTACGCTGAAACTTTTGGCTATGCATCCTGAAGTACAACAAAAAATAGTGGATGAAATGGTATCTATAGAAAAGGAAACTTCCGATACCATCGAACAACTTCAAAAAATGACTTATACAACTGCGGTTATTAATGAGTCAATGCGCTTGTATCCGCCAGCATGGATTACCGATCGCGAAAATGTGGCAGATGATACATTGCTCGATTACAACATTCGCAAAGGAACTCTCATCGGAATTTCATTTTACGAACTGCACCGCAACCCAAAATACTGGGAAAACCCAAATGATTTTATTCCCGAACGATTTTTAGGCGAACAAAAGAAGCAATCCCTGCAGTATTTTTATCCCTTTGGCGCTGGGCCACGCATGTGTATCGGAATGGGTTTTGCGCTATATGAAATGAGTTTAGCATTAGCTTATCTTATCAAAAAATACCATATTTCTACCGATAGTGATTGCATAGAGTTTAATCCTTTAGTGACACTCAAACCAGTTGGAATCAATGTTACATTTACACCTCGCTAATGGGAATTAACGCCAAATCACAATACACCAAATTGATTAAACAAGAAGCCGAACGCCTCGGTTTTTTGTCGTGTGGAATAGCCAAAGCTGGTTTTCTAGAGGAAGAAGCACCACGATTTGAACTTTGGTTAAAACAAAACCATCATGGCGAAATGAAGTATTTGGAAGATTATTTCGACAAACGTTTGGATCCAACCAAGTTAATGTTAAGCGCCAAAAGTGTGGTTTCACTTCTAATCAACTATTATCCACCAGAAACGCAAATAGAAGGTAGTTATAAAATTTCGAAATATGCTTATGGAAAAGATTACCATAATGTCATCAAAAAGAAATTACGGAAACTCCTTCGTTTCATAAAAACAGAAATTGGCGATGTACACGGTCGTGCTTTCATTGATATCGAACCGATTATGGACAAAGTGTGGGCGGCCAAAAGTGGTTTGGGTTGGATTGGAAAAAGCAGTAACTTGATTACTCAAAAAGTAGGTTCATTCTATTTTGTAGCCGAACTCGTCCTCGATTTGGAACTCGAATACGATTCGCCAACCACCGATCATTGCGGTACGTGTACGGCTTGTATAGATGCTTGTCCCACGCAAGCCATTGTGGCGCCGTATGTAGTAGATGGAAGTAAATGCATTTCGTATTTCACCATTGAACTCAAAGATAATTTGCCGCAAGAAATGAAAGGTAAGTTTGACGATTGGGCTTTTGGATGCGATGTTTGTCAAGATGTGTGCCCGTGGAACCGTTTTTCAAAACCGCACAACGAACCTCGGTTCGAACCCAATCCAGCGATTTTGTCGTATACCAAAAAAGATTGGGAAGAAATTACCGAAGAGATTTTTAAAGAAGTTTTTGTCAATTCACCTTTAAAACGGCCTCAATTTGATGGTTTGAAACGTAACATTGATTTTTTAAAAGAATCGTAATTAGAAATTCTATTTTTACAAAAGGCGATTACCAATTAGCCCCGATTGGAGCGACACCCTGTAAAGCGGAAAGCGGGAATATGGACTGCAAGAAAGCTCAAACCAATCGCTTCCAAAAATCACAAAGTAGATTCGCGTTCGATAATATTGGTTTCCAACTCTACAGTTCTAGGTTTAAAATCTACCATTTCTTTGCGCTGGTTGATTTCTTCTAACAATAAATTAAACGATTCAACACCCATTTCGTAACTTGGTTGGTCAACAGTGCTCAATTTTGGTGTGATGACTTGCGACATGAACCAATTGCTAAAACCAATTACCTTAATTTGTTCGGGAACTTTAACATTAATTTCGTTGAAGTAAGCCAAAACGCCCACGGCAACCAAATCGGTGATTACAAAAATGCCATCCACATCGGGATGATCATTGATAATTTGTTTGGCAAACTCTTTTCCTTCTTCAAACGTTACGTTTTTGCAAGTGTAAACTAATTTTGAGTCATAAGGAATATTGTATTTTTCTACCGCTTTTTTGTAACCTAAAAAACGATCAATCGAGTTTTGAGGATTAACGGGTCCGCGGATGTGCGCAATTTTTGTGCAACCTTTGCTTATCAAATGCGCCACGGCGTTGTGTGCTGCTTTTTGATCGTTGATGATTACTTTGGAGCAATTAATTAGTTTCGAAATCTTGTCAAAAAGCACAAAAGGAATTTCTCTACGAATGATTTCTTTAATGTGTTCGTCGTCATTGGATTCGTTGGAAAGTGACATGATAATGCCATCAACACGCTTGTTAATTAATAACTCCACTTGCTTTTTTTCTAGTTCAACCGATTCATTCGATTGTAAAATGATTACCAAATAACCGTTTTTTTCCGCCTCGGCAATAATACCGTTAATGACATTAGAGAAAAAATGATGCACTACTTCAGGAATAATCAAACCAATAGTTTTCGATTC
Organism: Flavobacterium sp.; assembly: GCA_016787805.1. GTDB lineage: Bacteria > Bacteroidota > Bacteroidia > Flavobacteriales > Flavobacteriaceae > Flavobacterium. The sequence continues at coordinate 75,357 of JAEUTY010000007.1, forward strand.
TTTTGTACGCAAATTGACCGCAAAACTATTGGGTGTGTATTGCAATTCTCTGGCCAAGTCCAAAACTGCTTTTTTCGTTTTTTCGCTTACATCAGAATAGTTTTTTAACGCTTTAGAAACAGTTGTGATAGAAATTCCTAAGGTTTCAGCTATTTGTTTTAAAGTTGTCTCTTTCATTTAACAAATATGATAAAAAAAATTGAACCTCAAATCGAAAACGTTTTCGTTAATTTCGAAAACGTTTTCGATGTCAAATTCATAAATTCTTGTGAAGTAAAATTCTAATTTCGAAATTATTAACAACAAAATTTACTAATCAAACAAATTCTAAAAAATGAAAAAAAGTACTTTATTTTTGAAAAGATTGTTGGTTATACTAGCTTTAATGCTGTTTAATCTCTCTTTTTCACAAAACGAGAAAGAAACTGCAACCGATTCTATAAAAGGAGGCAAACTTGAAGAAGTAGTGGTGACTGGAGTTTTGAATCCACGTTCTAAACTTAAATCGAGTGTTTCAATCAGTTCTGTTTCTGTTTCGCAAATCGAACAAGCGGCTCCGCGATCAACGGCAGAGTTGTTCAGGAGTTTACCAGGTATTAAATCAGAATCAACAGGAGGAGAAGGAAATGCCAACATTACTGTTCGTGGTATTCCAATTGCTTCGGGTGGAGCGAAATTTTTACAATTGCACGAAGACGGAATGCCAGTAATGCAATTTGGAGATGTTGCATTTGGTAATGCCGATATTTTCGTTAGAAATGATCAAACGTTGAGCAGAGTAGAAGCGATTCGTGGAGGTTCGGCTTCAACATTAGCTAGTAATTCGCCTGCAGGTATCATCAACTTTATCAGTAAAGATGGTAAAAGAGAAGGTGGTTCATTAATGCATTCTATAGGTGTTGATTACGGCAATAACAGAACCGATTTTGAATACGGAACACCGATTTCTGAAACATTGCGTTTTCATGTTGGAGGATTTTATCGTCAAGGTGAAGGCCCAAGAAACGCTGGTTACACGGCTAATTTAGGAGGTCAATTCAGAGCCAACATGACTAAAGAGTTCAAAAATGGTCATGTACGTTTGTACTTCAAATATTTAAATGATAAATCAATTGGTTATTTGCCAATGCCAGTGAAAGTTTCTGGAACGAATGCTAACCCAACTTGGAGTTCGCTTTCTAATTTTGATATTCTTCACGATACACCACACAGTGCGTATTTCTTAGATAATTTAACTATTGGTGCTGATGGCGAAAGAAGAAGAAGTAATTTAGCTGATGGTATGCGTCCGGTTGCGACTTCATTTGGTGGGGAATTAAAATTTGACTTAGGAAATGACTGGAAAGTAGAAGAACGATTCAGACAAAATTACCACAACGGAAGATTTGTTTCAGCTTTCCCAGCAGAGGTTTCTACTGGTGGAACTTTAGCTGCTAGTTTTGGAGAAGCCAATTTAACGTATGCAAATGGCCCTCAAGCAGGGCAAAATTTTAGTAATAATGCACTAGCGATGCGTATCCACACTTTTGATACTGAAATCAATAATTTCAACAATTTTACTAATGATATCAAGTTAACAAAATCATTTTTAGACGGAATGATTGATGTGACTGCAGGTTACTACAAAGCGTTTCAAAACATCAACATGTCATGGTTATGGAATTCGTATTTGTTAGAAGTAAAAGGAGAAAATGCAGCATTATTAAACGCTGGTGCTAATTCAGTGAACGGTTTATATGCTTATGGTGTTCCAGCTTGGGGTAACTGTTGTCAAAGAAACTACGATGCTAATTACGATATTTCAGCTCCTTATGCAGCAGTTCAAGTAAAAGTAGAAGAAAAATTAATCATTGATGGTAGTGTTCGTTTTGATATGGGTAAAGCACGTGGAACTTACGCAGGTTCAACACAAGCAACGAACTTAGATGTAGATAATAACGGTTCAATTGAAGGTCCAGAATTAAGTGTTTCGGTAGTTGATAATGCCAACAGAAAACCAATTAACTATGACTACGATTATGCTTCATTCTCATTAGGAGCTAATTATTTATTGTCAGATATTCATTCGGTATTTGGTCGCTTTAGCCGTGGAGGAAGAGCCAACGCAGATCGTTTATTATTCGGACCAAATGTATTGGCTTCTGGTGAAGCAGTATCTGGTTTGAGTGCTGATATGGTAAATCAAGCTGAGTTTGGTTACAAAAGAAAAGGTCAAAGCTATTCGATTTTTGCAACGGCTTTCTTTGCTGGTGTAGCAGAACAAAACTGGGATTTTGGTGGTTCAGGAGGCGGAATCAGACAAATTCAAAGAAAATACAGTTCAATGGGATTGGAGTTGGAAGGAAGTTTGAAAGTAAAAGATTTCTCTTTCAATGGAAATGTAACGTATACAAAAGCTGAAATTAAAGATGATGTGATTACGCCAGCTTTAAACGGAAACAAACCACGTCGTCAAGCGGATGTTATCTTTAGTGCTGTTCCTGCCTACAAATTTGGTGGAAAAAAACAACACAATGTTGGTTTCTCTGCTATCGGAACAACCAAATCATTTGCTCAAGATGATAACAAATTGGTAATGCCAGGATACGTTTATTTCAATCCATTTATTAGTGTTGAATTAACCAAAGGCTTGTCAGCAGCAATCAACGTAAACAACGTTTTTGATACCATCGGAATCACTGAAGTGGAAGAAGGTAGTATTACTGAAAACCAAGATAATATTTTAAGAGCTAGATCTATCAATGGAAGAACCACTTCGTTGACTCTTTCGTATAGATTCTAAAAATCGTTTCATGTTTAATTTGCGCAATTCCTATATCAGTTATGGCTGATATGGGAATTGTTTTTAAAATTAATTATATTTACTACTACCATTTTTAAAAATTCTAAGATGAAAAAATTCTTTTTTGCTCTTCTTTTAATTGTAAGTATAGCAACAATAGCATTTAGTCAGGATATTCAGAAAAAACCGTCGGATAAGAGCGTGATGATTATTTACGGAAGTGACGAATGCCATCATTGTACCGATACAAAAGCATTTTTGAAAGAAAATAAGATTGAGTTTGTGTTTTATGATATCGATAAAAATCCAGAAGCACTTAAAGAAATGTTAGGTAAATTACGTAATGCTGGAATAAGTACTTCTAATCTTGGAATTCCAGTGGTAGACAAACAAGGTATTATTTTTACTAACAACGGAATTTTTGAAGAGTTTCTCAAAAAATTGAAGTAACATGAAAAGACCAACGCTGAGTTTTTTGCAAATCATCAATATGAATGTTGGGTTTTTCGGAATCCAATACAGTTTTGGTTTGCAACAAAGTGCTGTCAATCCGATTTATGATTTTTTGGGTGCAAGTCCCGATGAATTGCCTTTGCTCAATTTGGCTGGACCGTTAACTGGATTGCTGATTCAACCAATTATTGGTGCGATGAGCGATAAAACATGGTTGCCTAAATTAGGTGGTCGACGCAAACCGTATTTTTTTATCGGTGCTTTGGTTTGTAGTATTGCTTTGTTTTTATATCCGTTCAGTAGTTCTTTGTGGATGGCAGCAGGTTTGTTATGGATTTTAGATGCTGGAAACAATACAGCAATGGAGCCTTATCGCGCATTCATTGCTGACAAATTAGATGATAATCAGCAAGCTACAGGTTTTCAGGCGCAAAGTTTTTTCACTGGTTTAGGACAAACATTGGCCAATGTTTCTTTATTTATTTTTCCGATGATTTTTGTGGGAACCACAGGCAAATTACCCACTTGGGTTTTTGCTTCGTTCTTTTTAGGAGCCGTTTGCTCAATAGCATCAGTGTGGTGGAGTTCACACACAACTAAAGAAATTCCGCCTTCAGAGGAAGAGTTACAGCAAATGAAACAAGAACGCATTAGTATTTTTACGCCATTTGTAGATATAGCAAAAGCAGTAGTCAACATGCCCAAAGTAATGTGGCAACTGGCTTTGGTGTATTTATTTCAATGGTATGCGTTGTTTTGTTATTGGCAAAACTCGTCCAAAAGTATCGCGCTTTCGGTATGGAATACCACGCCGCAACAGAACTCTAAACTATACGAAGAAGCGGTTGGTTGGACAGGTTTGGTCAACGGTTGGTACAACATTGTTACTTTTTTAACGGCTTTTGCTTTGGCGTATTTCGCTCGAAAATATTCACCCAAATATGTTCATTTTGTGTGTTTGGTATTGGCTTCAGTTGGATTTTTGGTTTTTCCTCACATCGAAAACAAATACTTGTTATTTCCTGCAATTACTGGTTTCGGAATTGGTTGGGCAAGTATGATGGGAATTCCGTATTTGATGGTTGTAGCCAACATTCCAAAAGAACGATATGGTGTTTATATGGGAATTATCAATATGATGATTGTGATTCCAATGTTCATTCAAACACTTTCTTTTGGTTATATTTTGAAACATTTTTTGAATAACGATCCAAGAAGTGCTATCACTTTTGCGGGTGTTTTACTTATAGTTAGCGCCATTTGTACGCTTTTTATTTCAACAAAAAATAAAAACCAAGTTGTTTCCTAAAACTATGATGTACCAAAAAGCCATCGATTTATTACACAAAGTGAGCACAAAAAATGGTTTTTTAGCCAGTGCTGAAAACACCACCAATTACCAGAGGGTTTGGGCGCGTGATGGTGTAATTTGTGGTTTGGCCGCTTTGGCTTCGGGTGATGAACAACTTATTTTGACTTTCAAAAAAACCTTAGAAACTTTGACTAGGCATCAGCATGCTAATGGAACCATTCCTTCTAATGTTTTGGTTTCTGAAGAAAAAAGCGAGGTCAGTTATGGCGGTTTGGCCGGAAGAGTAGATGCGGTAACTTGGTTCATTATTGGTGTTTGCCAATATGGTTTTCATACTAAAGAGGAACATTTCGTTCGACAAATGCAACCCAACATCGAAAAATGTTTGTCGCTTTTAGAAGCTTGGGAATTCAACAACAAGCATTTGTTATATGTGCCACTTTCAGGCAATTGGGCCGATGAATATATTATGGATGGTTATGTTTTGTATGACCAATTGTTGCGTATTTGGGCTTTAAAAAGCTATAATTATTTTGTGAAAAGCGATAAGATTCAGAAAAAAATCGATGCAATTAAAAGTCAAGTTGAAATTAATTTTTTGCCCAATTCAGTAGGTGAAAAATACCACGAACGGGCTTACAATGAGTTGTCTTTTGGCGATTTTATGCCGTGTTCGTTTTCACCTTGTGGATATAAAACTCAGTTTGATGCTTTTGCCAATTCGTTGGCATTGCTATTGAATTTAGGTTCAGAAGAATTCCAAACACAAACGATTGCTTTTGCTGATAATTTGGCTAAACAAACCCAATTAGGATTGCTTCCTGCTTTTTGGCCACCGGTTTTTCAAGAGGATTTGGATTGGAATTTACTCAAAAACAATTGCAAATACGAATTCAGAAATTATCCTTACGAATTCCATAACGGCGGAAGTTGGCCAATGGTAAATGGTTTTTTTGGTTTGGCTTTGATAGCTAAAAATGAAACCCAAAAAGCAGCTGAGTTGTTGGAAAAAATCAATCAAGCCAATGCTAAAAAGGAGTATTCGTTTTATGAGAATTTCAACACTGAAACTACCCAAGTCAATGGTGTTTCGTTTTGTGCTTGGAGCGCAGCCGCGACGGTTTTAGTGCATCAGTCGTTATATAATAATTTTAAAATTTTAATTTAGTTTGAAATCGATAGACATCATTTGCATCGGAGAAGTTTTAATTGATTTTATTGGTCACGAAGTCAATACTTCCATCAATAGAACCAAAGATTACCATCGTTTTTTAGGTGGTTCACCTACCAATGTTGCTGTCAATGCGTCGCGTTTGGGATTGAAATCCCTATTAGTAGCTTCTTGCGGACAAGATGGTTTGGGTGATTATGTGGTGCGAAAATTAAAAGCCAATCACGTTAATACAACTCAAATTCGAAAATCAGAAACAGCTCCAACCTCGGTTATTTTTGTCTCTAAATCGACCGAAACACCTGATTTTATTCCGTATAGACAAGCCGATTGTGAGATTTTTGTAGAGCAATTGCCCGACGAAATTATCGCAGAAGCCAAAATTTTTCATACAACTTGTTTTGCCTTAAGCAAAAATCCAGCTCGCAAAACCATTTTGAATCGCGCCAAAAAAGCCAAAGAATTGGGTTTGCAGTTGAGCATTGATCTTAATTTTTCAGAACGTATTTGGCCCAATAGAGAAGAAGCGAAGCAGGTTATCAAAGAATATTTGGTTAATGATCCTTTGGTGAAATTGAGTGAAGACGATTGCTATCGTTTGTTTGCTGAATACAAAACTGAGGATTATATTTTTGAGTATTTTCACAATTTGGGAGCCACGACCATTTGTTTGACCAAAGGAAAAAATGGTGTTGTACTTTCGGATGTAAATCAAGGTTTGTTTTTTCAAAAAGCCTTTCATTTGGATGAAATAAAAGATACAACTGGCGCTGGTGATGCGTTTTGGACCGGATTTTTGTATGCTCAAATTGAAGGAAAAGAATTGGAGGAAAGCATTTCAATTGCCCAAAAGTTGGCCACAATTAAACTCCAAAATGTGGGACGATTACCCGATAACATTAATATTAAAGATTTAATTCATTAGGAAAGTGGTTTGAGTTAGTTAACCATTTGGAAAGCTGTAGTTCGTCTCTGCAGCTTTTTTGTTTTAAACCTTATTTTAAAAAGACGTTTACTTTTTAGCCCTGATTGCAGCGGAAATAGCTTTGTCAAAGTTTCAAACTTTGATAAAGCTATTGGAACGGAAAGCAGGAAAGACGATAGCAAGAGAGCCCAAACCATTCGCTTCAAATAAAACCAAAAAGAATGTAGTTAAAAATTTCCTTTTTTCGCGGATACTCTTACCTTTGTTGGTCAGAATAAAACAAACCACAATGCACAAAGATAGTAAACGCAGAGAAGCGCTTTTATACCACGCCAAACCCACTCCGGGGAAGATTAAGGTTGTTCCTACCAAGAAATACGCTACCCAACGCGACTTATCATTGGCTTATTCGCCAGGAGTAGCCGAGCCTTGTTTGGAAATTGCTAAAGACATCAACAATGTATATAAATACACGGCCAAAGGTAATTTAGTGGCTGTAATTTCGAATGGAACAGCGGTTTTGGGTTTGGGTGACATTGGTCCTGAAGCCTCAAAACCCGTAATGGAAGGAAAAGGTTTGTTGTTCAAAATTTTTGCCGACATCGATGTGTTTGATATCGAAGTAGATACCAAAGATGTAGATGCTTTTATCGAAACGGTAAAAAACATAGCACCTACTTTTGGAGGAATCAATTTAGAAGATATCAAAGCGCCTGAATCGTTTGAAATTGAACGAAGATTGGTAGAAGAATTGGATATTCCGGTGATGCACGACGATCAACACGGAACTGCCATTATTTCGTCGGCAGCCTTATTGAATGCTGTAGAATTGGCTGGAAAGAAAATGGAAGAAGTGAAAATGGTCATTTCTGGAGCAGGTTCGGCAGCGATTGCGTGTGCGAATTTGTATGTTTCTTTTGGTGTGAAAGAAGAGAATGTTGTCATGTTCAATAGCAAAGGTGCGCTTAAAAAAGACGATCCAGCCATTTCTGAAAACCAACGTCGTTATGCTACCGATAAAAATTTTGCTTCATTAGCCGATGCAATGGTGGGAGCTGATGTTTTTGTTGGATTGTCAACAGGTGATATTGTAACGCCTGAGATGCTGAAGAGTATGGCTGCAAATCCAATTGTTTTTGCAATGGCCAATCCGAATCCGGAAATCAAATACGATTTGGCCATCAAAACGCGAAAGGATATTATCATGGCAACTGGTCGTTCTGATCATCCGAATCAAGTTAATAATGTACTTGGTTTTCCTTATATTTTCCGTGGCGCATTGGATGTTCGTGCCACCAAGATTAATGAAGAAATGAAAAAAGCAGCGGTGGTTGCTTTAGCCGAATTAGCCAAAGAATCAGTGCCTGAGCAAGTGAATATTGCTTATGGAGAAACCAAGTTGGTTTTTGGTACCGATTATATTATTCCGAAACCATTTGATCCAAGATTGATTGCCAAGGTGCCACCAGCTGTGGCTAAAGCGGCAATGGAATCAGGTGTAGCATTGAATCCGATTACGGATTGGGATAAATACGAAGAAGAATTATTAGAACGCATGGGTTCTGATAATAAAATGGTACGTTTGTTGACCAACCGGGCAAAAACTGATCCGAAGCGAATAGTGTTTGCAGAAGCTGATCAATTAGACGTTTTGAAAGCGGCGCAAATTGTATATGAAGAAGGTATTGGGCATCCTATTTTATTAGGACGAAAAGAAGATATTTTAGAATTGAAAGAAGAAATTGGTTTTGATGCTGATGTGCCGATTTTTGATCCAAAAACCAAAGAGGAAGACGAGCGACGAATGCAATATGCAGAAATATATTGGAAAGCCCGTCAACGCAAAGGAATATCGTTATTGGATGCCCAAAAATGGATGCGAGAGCGTAACTATTTTGCCGCAATGATGGTCAATCATGGGGATGCTGATGCTATGGTTTCAGGGTATTCAAGAAGTTATCCTTCGGTAGTAAAACCTTTGATACAATTGGTTGGAAAAGCGCCAGGGATTTCATTGATTGCATCCACCAACATGATGATGACCAATCGTGGACCTATGTTTTTGTCTGATACCGCTATCAATCCGAATCCTTCTGCAGATGATTTGGCAAAAATTGCTTTAATGACTGAAAAAACAGTTCGAATGTTCGGAATGGAACCAGTAATGGCAATGGTTTCGTTTTCTAATTTTGGTTCTTCAAACTATGAGAGTGCCAATAAAGTCAGAGAAGCGGTTGCTTATTTGCATAATTATTATCCCAATTTGATTGTTGATGGTGAGATTCAAACCGATTTTGCTCTCAATCCAGAGATGTTACAGAAAAAATTTCCGTTTTCTAAATTAGCTGGGAAAAAAGTAAATACACTGATTTTCCCCAATTTAGAATCGGCCAATATTACCTACAAATTACTCAAAGAGTTGTATAAGGTTGACTCTATCGGACCGATTGTTATGGGAATGGATAAACCAGTTCACGTTTTTCAGTTGGGAGCAAGTGTTGAAGAAATGGTAAATATGTCTGCAGTAGCGGTTGTTGATGCACAAGAAAAAAGCAAACGATTAAAAAACTTTGAAGTAAAAATGTAGTAGAAATTAGGTATTGATAAGCCTAATTAAAGTTTTTTGTTATATTTGGAATGACTTTACAAACAGTATGATAGCACATATTCAGGGAAAATTAGTTGAAAAAACACCTACAGAAGTTGTAATTGATTGTAATGGTGTAGGTTACCATATTAATATTTCTTTGCACACCTACTCATTGTTGCCCAATACTGATTTTGTAAAACTATTTACTCACTTGATAATCAAAGAAGATTCACACTCGCTTTTTGGTTTTATTGAAAAATCAGAGCGGGAAATTTTCAAAATGCTTTTGACTGTTTCTGGAATTGGTGCAGGTATTGCAAGAACCATGCTCTCCTCATTAGAACCTAAGCAAATTATTCAAGCTTTGGCCAGTGGTGATGTGGGAACCATTCAGTCCATCAAAGGGATTGGTGGTAAAACAGCCCAACGTGCAATATTGGATTTGAAGGATAAAGTGTTAAAAATATATGATTTGGATGAAGTTTCTGTTATTTCAAACAATACAAACCGAGATGAAGCGTTATCTGCTTTGGAGGTGTTGGGTTTTGTAAGAAAAGCATCCGAAAAGGTCGTAGAAAAAGTGCTTAAAGAGCATCCAGACGCCTCAGTTGAATTAATTATTAAACAAGCTTTAAAAAATTTATAGTTTTTGGAAACACATAATTACAAAAGTATTCTAGTTCAATTTAAAAGAGGATTGTTTATCCTGTTTTTGTTTTTTGGGATACACGTTTATTCTCAAGTTGAACAACCTCAAGATAGTGTAAAAACAGGAACCGATTTGGGAGCCATTCATATCGATAATCCCAAAAGTATTATTGATGCTTACACCTATGATCCTAAGACAGATCGTTATATTTATACAAGTACCTTTGAGGGTTTTAATATCAATTATCCAATTATATTAACACCTCAAGAGTATCAAAAACTGGTGTTGAAAGAGTCTATGCGCGATTATTTTCAAAAGAAAACCGACGCTATTGATGGGAAAAAAGAAGGTAGTGAAGAGGCTAAAAAAGACTTATTGCCTAGATATTACGTGAATTCTAGCTTTTTTGAAACGCTATTCGGGTCTAATACAATCGATGTAAAACCAACAGGTTCTGTAGAAATGGACTTAGGTGTACGATTCACCAAGCAAGATAATCCTTCTTTTTCACCAAGAAATAGAAAGACTACCACTTTTGATTTTGACCAACGAATCAGTATGAGTTTAACTGGTAAAGTGGGAACGCGCTTGAATGTAAATGCCAATTATGATACCGAATCTACTTTTGCCTTCCAAAACCTAATCAAACTTGATTATAGCCCAACGGAAGACGATATTATTCAAAAAATAGAAGTGGGTAACGTGAGTATGCCTCTGAACAACACTTTGATTAGAGGAGCTCAGAGTTTATTTGGGGTAAAAGCACAACTTCAATTTGGTAAGACAACAGTTACAGGGGTGTTTTCTGAACAAAAATCGCAAACCAGAAGTGTAACTGCACAAGGTGGAGGAACTATTCAAGACTTTGAGATTTTCGCTTTAGATTACGATTCAGACCGACACTTTTTCTTGTCGCAATTTTTCAGAAACAAATACGATGAAGCGTTAAAAAACTACCCGTTTATCAATAGTCGTGTACAAATTACTCGTATTGATGTTTGGGTTACTAATCGTCAAAATCGTGTTAGTACTACAGGAAACAATTTAAGAAATATAATTGGTATACAAGATTTAGGTGAAGCCCGATTAACAGAAGGAGCATTGCTAACACCAATACCAGACAATCAAATTGTGGCAACTAATTTAGGTTTTTATCCCGATTTTTTTGTTAAGCCTGCGGATACACCATCAGATAATAAAAACAACCAGTATGATCCAGCTTTAATAACTTCAAGTGCAGTTTACCCGATAAGTGCTACTCAAGGCCTTTTGAATTCAAATATTAGAGAAATTATTACGTCAAGCACAGGTTTTAATATTCCAGCAGCTCCCAATAATGTTATAAGTGAAGGACTCGATTTTGCTAAATTAGAAAATGCTCGAAAATTAACAGCAAGTGAGTATACTTACCACCCACAACTAGGTTATATATCATTGCAACAACGATTGACCAATGATGAAGTTTTGGCTGTTGCTTATGAATATACTATTGGTGATCAAGTGTATCAGGTTGGTGAATTTGGTACCGATGGTTCGGAAGCAACTGTTGTTAATAGTGGTGTTCCTCAAACACAAACCTTGATTTTAAAATTATTAAAAAGTAATATTACCAGTGTAAGTAAACCGATATGGAACTTGATGATGAAAAATATTTATCAAATTCCAGGAGGTTTTCAATTGCAACAAGAAGATTTTAAATTCAATATATTATATACAGATCCTTCACCTATAAATTATATTGAACCAGCAAATAGTGCATCACCTTTCCCAAATCCAACGCCAGGTTACACTACAGATCAAATTACTAAAACGCCATTACTAAAAGTTTTTAATGTTGACAAACTCAATTACAACAATGACCCTCAAGATGGTGGTGACGGTTTCTTCGATTTTATTCCAGGATTAACAGTTGATCAACAAAATGGGCGATTGATTTTTACATCAGTAGAGCCTTTTGGTAAAATGTTATTTGAAAAATTGCGCAATAATCCAGGCGAAAATTATCTCGGAGATGAAAACTCACTTGATTATAATGACAATCAACGTAAATATGTATATACAAGTATGTACAAAGGGACACAAGCTTTTGCAATGCAACAAAATCAAAAGAATAAATTCCAATTGCGTGGTAAATTCAAATCGTCAGGTGGTGATGGAATTCCAATTGGCGCTTACAATGTCCCAAGAGGTTCTGTTGTTGTAACAGCTGGAGGTAGAGTTTTAGTAGAAGGAGTTGACTATAGTGTAAATTACCAAGCAGGTAGAGTGCAAATTTTAGATCCTTCTTTACAAGCATCTAATACTCCAATTGAAGTTTCGGTTGAAAATAATTCTGTTTTTGGTCAACAAACCAGACGGTTTTTTGGGGTTAACGTAGAGCATAAATTTTCTGAAAAGTTTGTAATTGGCGGTACTTTCTTAAAAATGACTGAAAGGCCATTTACTCAAAAATCAAATTACGGACAAGAGTCGGTGAACAATACCATAATAGGTTTCAATGCAAATTATTCTACTGAAGTTCCTTTTTTAACCAGAATGGTAAATAAATTGCCTAATATCGATACAGATGTTCCTTCTAATTTTTCTTTCAGAGGAGAAATTGCCTATTTGAAACCCGACACTCCAAAAGCAGACCAATTTGAAGGAGAATCAACTATTTATATTGATGATTTTGAAGGCTCTCAAAGTAATCTCGATATGCGTTCACCATTCTCATGGAGTTTGTCTTCTGTTCCTATTTACGCTGATTCAAACACAAATATTCCACTTCCACCGTATAATGATTTTGGAGGTTCAAAGACCAATTTAGAGTACAATGATAAACGAGCAAAACTTTCTTGGTATACTATAGACCCTACTTTTTACACCGAAACGCCGTCTGGTATCTCTCAAGCAGATTTAGAATGGAATAAAACCAGAAGAATTTACAATTCGGAGTTGTATCCTGCCCTCGAAGTTGCTCAAGGACAATCAACCGTTGTTAATACTCTTGACCTAACTTATTACCCTCAAGAGCGCGGCCCATATAATTTCAACCCCAATGCAACAAACAATATATTGCCAAACCCAGGTGATAATTTTGGAGGTATTACACGGGCTTTAAATTCAACTAATTTCGAGCAAGCCAATGTTGAGTATATTCAATTTTGGTTGTTAGATCCGTATTACGATCCTTCTCATCCTGAAGCTCAAGCCAACCCTGGAAATAGTGGAAGAATTTATTTTGATTTGGGTGAAATTTCAGAAGATATACTTAGTGATGGGTCAAAACAATATGAAAATGGATTGCCTGATGTGTCTGGTAATCAACCTGTTAACACAACGCTTTGGGGGAAACAACCTGCATCTACTGCATTGATATACGCATTTGATGCTGATTCAGGTAATAGAGCTGTTCAAGATATTGGATATGACGGTTTGAATGATGCGGAAGAAGCAGTAAAATATTCTCAGTTTGCTGCAAATCCAGATCCTGCTGGGGATAATTATCAGTATTTTTTACAAGCAGGAGGGAGTGATGTAACTAATAGATATAAAAATTATAACAACCCTCAAGGAAACTCACCAATAGATGTAACCAATGACAATCGTGGCTCAACAACTTTGCCCGATGTTGAAGATATCAACAGAGATTACACAATGAGTACAACTAATGCTTATTATGAGTATTATGTTGATATTAATAATAATATGCACAACAACATTGGTCCTTCTACTTTTATTTCGGATGTTCGCCCACCAACTACCGTTACAAATGCGAGATGGATACAGTTTAAAATACCTCTTTCAACTGCTCGACGATATGCGGCTGGCGGAATTTCTGATTTTAGATCTATTCGATTCATGAGAATGTTTTTAACTGGATTTACAGAGCCTATTACTTTGCGTTTTGGTTCGTTAGATTTGGTTCGTGGTGAATGGAGACAATATGTAAATTCATTAGAATTCCCTGAAGATGATCCGCTTGATGATGGGACAGAATTTGATGTTACTTCTGTTAATTTACAAGAAAATGAAACAAGAGATCCAATTCCTTATGTTTCACCTCCAGGTGTAATAAGAGAGGAATTTTACAATAACAACACAGCTATTAGTCAAAATGAACAATCGCTTTCACTAAAAGTTTCAGGTGAGAATGGTTTAAGACCAGGCGATTCAAGAGCTGTATTTAAAAATGTAAGTGTGGATATGCGTCAGTTTAAAAAACTGAAAATGTTCTTGCATGCCGAGGCCTTAAAAGAAGAACCAGCAGCTCTTGCAGATGATGAAATGGTTGGATTTATTCGTTTTGGAAATGATTTTACAGATAATTATTACCAAGTAGAATTACCGTTAAAGCTTTCATCTCTTACTTCGACAACAGCAGAAGAAATTTGGCCGGAAGCTAACGAAATGGACTTATCGTTGGACTTGTTGACTACACTCAAAATTAAAAAGATGAATGAAGGTCCAAATTCTCCTGAAGGTGTACTCTATTATTGGGAAGACGAATTGGATGAATCTTTGATAAACAAACCCAATAAGCTTCGTATTGGTATAAAAGGAAACCCGAATTTTGGTTTAATCAGAACATTAATGGTCGGGGTTAAAAACCAAACCAATTCATCGATGCCAGGCCATCCTCCATTTGTGGCAAGAAATATTAAAGGAGAAGTTTGGTTCAATGAGCTTCGTATTGCAGAAATGGATAATAAAGGAGGTTATGCAGCAGTAGCTAATATTGATACCAATTTGGCCGATTTTGCCACTATTTCAGCAACTGGTAAAAAGAGTACTATTGGTTTTGGTGCTCTTGAAGAAGGTCCAAACGAGCGAAGTAGAGAAGATGTTTTTCAATATAACTTGGTTACAAATTTGAGTTTAGGGAAATTACTTCCAAAAAAATGGAATATTAATTTACCGTTCAATTACTCGGTTGGAGAAGAAACCATTACGCCAGAATACGATCCTTTTTATCAAGATATTCGTTTGGAACAATTGTTGGATAATACTTCTGATGAAGATCAAAAAAGAAACATCCAAAACAGAGCTGTAGACTACACAAAACGTAAAAGTATCAACTTCATTGGTGTTAAAAAAGAGCGCGGAGAAAAGCAAAAACCACATTTTTTCGATCCAGAAAATTTGACTTTATCGTATTCTTATAATGAAGTAGAAAAACACAATTACGAAGTTGAAAGTTATACCGATCAATTGGTTAACACTGCCGTTGATTATAGTTATGCTTTCAAAACTAAAACTGTTGAACCATTCAAAAAAACAAAAGCATTTGCAAAAAGTGACTATTGGAATTTGCTGAAAGATTTTAACTTTAACTTCTTGCCTTCTAATGTTTCATTTAGTTCCAATATCAATAGACAATTCAACAAGCAGCAGTTTAGATTGGTTGATGTTGAAGGAGTTGGTTTAGGTGAATTGTACCGCAGAAACTTCTTGTTTAACTATCAATATGGGTTCAATTATAATTTAACTAAATCATTGAAGTTTAACTTTACAGCTGCTTCAAACAATATAGTTCGAAATTATCTGAACGAAGACAATGTTCCAGATAACAGTTATACTATTTGGACTGACTATTGGAATATTGGTACACCAAATCAGCATAATCAGCAACTTACAGCTAACTATACTTTGCCTATTAGTAAAATTCCTTTTTTAAGTTTTATTAAATCGGATTATACTTATACTGGAGATTATAGTTGGCAACGCGCTTCTTTAGCTTTGTCTGAAATTAGCTTAAACGGTGTTGATTATAATTTAGGAAATACCGTGCAAAATGCAGCTTCTCACCGTTTGAATACAACGTTGAGTATGGATACATTTTATAAGTACATAGGTTTGGTTAAAAAAACCAAAAAAACAACTTCAAAACCTGCTGCTGCACCAAAACCAGGCGAAAAAGTAGTAGCTAAAGCTGAAGTACAAAATGAGGAAAGTAAAACGAAAAAGTTCCTAATAGGATTATTAACCAGTTTAAAAACTTTCCAAGTTGATTATACTGAAAATCGTGGAACTGTTCTGCCAGGTTACTTGCCATCAATAGGTTTCTTTGGTTCATCAAAACCTTCACTTGGATTTGCATTTGGTATGCAAGATGAAGTGCGCTTTGAAGCAGCGAAAAATGGTTGGTTAACCAATTACCCTGAATTTAACCAAAGTTTCACTCAAGTGACAAATAAAAAATTGAATTTCACGGCCAATTTAGAACCAATTCCTGATTTAAAAATCGATTTAAATGGAAATCGAACCTATTCGGATAATTTCTCTGAACAATATGATGTGGGCGCTGATGGGCAATACAATTCTCGTTCGCCTTTTAACACTGGGAACTATGCTATATCGACCGTTATGATTCGAAATTCATTCAAATCAAGTGATCAAAGTGGTTCGTCGGCTTTTGAAGATTTTAGAAATAACCGATTAATTATTGCTCAACGTTTGGCAGCAGAGAGAGGATTAGATCCAGGCAATATTGGGCCTGATGGTTTCCCTATCGGATATGGTAAAAATAGCCAAGCAGTATTAATTCCGTCACTATTGGCAGCTTATACAGGTTTCGGAATTGTCAATCACAATGCAGGCGAAGCAGCAGGCAAAATCTCCTTTAGTGCCTTCCGTGATATTCCACTGCCGAACTGGAATATTAAATATACAGGATTAATGAAATTGGCTTATTTTAAAGAAACTTTTAAACGTTTTTCACTACAACATAGTTATAAGGCTTCTTACACTATCAATTCGTTCCGTTCTAATTTTGAGTATAGAGATGATCCGAACGGATTTGATCAAGGTGGAAATTATAACAACGAAACTATTATTGGAAACATCAATTTGGTAGAACAGTTCAGTCCTTTAGCTCGTGTTGATTTTGAAACTAAAAATGCATTCAAAGTATTGGCTGAAGTGAAAAAAGATCGTTCTATTTCATTGAGTTTTGACAATAACTTATTGACTGAAGTGAAAGGAATTGAATACGTTGTTGGTTTTGGTTATCGAATCAAAGATGTTGTTTTTACAACCAAATTCGCCGATAATCCGTCGGGTGTAATTAAAAGCGATCTTAATTTTAAAATTGATTTCTCATTCAGAAACAATGAAACTATTGTTCGTTATTTAGATTATGACAACAACCAAACTGCTGGAGGACAAAACATTTGGTCGGGTAAATTAACTATGGATTATTCATTTACCAAAAGTTTAACCGCTATTTTCTTTTATGATCACTCATTCTCAAAAGCAGTTATTTCAACTTCTTTCCCATTAACAAATATTCGAAGCGGAATCACGTTGCGTTATAATTTTGGAAACTAAATGTTGATAAAAATCATTTGAATTAATTAACAAGAAGTAATACTTTTGAGGCATAGATATAAACTAATTTAAAATTTAATACAATGAACATTCCATCTAATTTAAAATATACAAAAGACCACGAATGGGTTTCTGTTGACGGTGATATTGCTACTGTGGGTATTACTGATTTTGCTCAAAAAGAACTAGGCGATATTGTGTATGTAGAAGTTGAAACTTTAGACCAAACTTTAGATAAAGACGAAGTTTTTGGAACAGTTGAAGCTGTTAAAACCGTTTCTGATTTGTTTTTACCTGTTTCTGGCGAAATTATTGAATTTAATGACGAATTGGAAAGAAAACCAGAAAGTGTAAACACCGATCCTTATGGCGACGGTTGGATGATTAAAGTAAAAATGTCTGATGCTTCTGAGTTAAGTGACTTGTTAGATAGTGATGCTTATAAAAATTTGATTGGTGCCTAAAATATCGTATCTTTTCCTAGCAATTGCTTGGACATTGGCAGTCACAACTTTAAGTTTGGCTGATGTTGGAACTTTAGGAAATAGCATCAAAATACCTCATAAAGACAAAATGTTGCATTTTGTCTTTTATTTTTTATTTTACCTACTTTGGTTTCTTTTTTTCAAAAATAAAACTACTCGATTTAAAATCGCACTCTTGCTCATTGCTATCGGCTACGGAATTCTAATGGAAGTATTACAAGCAATTATGGGAAATCACCGATCTTCTGATTTTTATGATGTTTTGGCCAATTCATTAGGTTCAATTGCAGGTTTGTTTTTTGTCAATCGTTTTGTTGTAAATAAAAAATAGTTTTAATCTCACTTTAGTGGGATTTTTTTATTTTTACATAAATATTATCATATGAATATCAAGCAATACCTCGATTCAACTTATTTAAAAACACCCGAACAAGCTGGTTTGTCTGTTCAAGAAAACACAAAAGTGGTCAAAGGTTTCATTCAAGAAGCTATTGATGAAGGGTTTAAATTAATAATGATTCGACCTGATATGGTTTCGTTAGCCAAGCAAATGATTTCCAATGCCAATTCTAAAGTGTCTATTGGAACTGTAATTGGTTTTCACGAAGGGACTTATTCTTTAGAAGAAAAACTTTCTCAAGCTCAAAAAGCTATTAACGACGGAGCCGACGATTTGGACTTCGTTTGTAATTATGAAGCCTTTAAAAAAGGAGATATAGAATTCGTCAAAAATGAAATACTTCAAGGAACTCAGCTCGGTTTGCACCATCATAAAATTGTAAAATGGATTATTGAAGTGGCAGCATTGACAGATGCTCAAATTATACAACTTTCAGCCTTAATCAAAAATGTGGTTATTGCCAACTTTAAAGAAGATTGTTACCCCAATGTTTTTATTAAATCGTCTACTGGTTTTTATACAACTGAAAACGGGCAACCCAACGGAGCAACTGTTCCTACTATAATCATGATGTTAGAAAATGGCTCGCCTCTTCCTGTAAAAGCTGCAGGCGGAGTTAGAACTTACCAAGAAGCTATTGAAATGATTAATTTAGGTGTGAAAAGAATAGGAACTTCATCTGCAAAAGCAATTGCAAACGGACAAGAAGCAAAAAGTGATTATTAAAACCAAAAAACAAACATGTTAAAAAAGATAACGACTCTCGGTTTTCTGTTCGTAATTTCAATTGGATTGGCTCAAGTAAACAGCGAAAAATTTCCAACTTTCCCTAATTGCGAAGGAAAGCAGGCAAACGAATTAGAATCGTGTTTTTATTATGAGGTTCAAAATTTTGTTTATACTAATTTTAAAATACCCAACAACTCTAGTGATCTGAAAACTGCAGTGAATATTCTTTTTGAAGTGGATAAGGATGGAAAATTTAAAGTGCAATATGTTGATGCGGTTAACGACGAATTAATTAACGAAAGCAAACGTGTTTTTGGACTGTTGCCCAAAATTAAACCATCAACTTATAATGGTGAAGCAACGTATTCTAAATATTCTATTCGTGTGCCAATTCCGTTGCAAAATCCAGCCGAAGTTCCAGTTGTTCAGTCGGATAATCTAAAGGCAGATGCTATAGTGAAAAATTCCAATTCAAAAAACCTTACGGCAACAGTATCTTCCAAAGAAAATCCTGAATTCGCTAACATTAAATATTCAAAATTCAAAAATCCTCAATTGGAAAGTCATTTGAGTATTCCGTTGTCTCATAGTTATTATGCGCAGTTTGATGACGAAATGAATCAAGTTGGAACCAACAATCATACAGCTTCTAAACCGTATACTTATCAAGAAGTAAGTAAGTATTATAACTTAGTCGAAGCCAATGATAAACTGCTTAAAAACAAAACTTCTTATTTTGGAAGAAAGCTTTGGAACGAAAGTACAGTAGCCATTCAAGGTGAAGATTACTGGTTTACTGTGAACCCAATTTTTGATTTACAACTCGGTAAAAGCGACCCAAGTGTGTCCAATTATACTTATGTAAATACTCGTGGAATCAATATTCGTGGAGGTTTAGGGAAACAAATCAATTTTACTACAACCATTTTTGAAAGCCAAGGAAGATTTGCTGATTATTTCAATAATTATGCAACTTCTATAAAGCCAGCAGGAGGTAATCCTGCAATTATACCTGGTGTTGGAATAGCCAAAGAATTCAAAACTGATGCCTTTGACTTTCCTTTAGCAGAAGCTAATTTAACTTTTGCACCAAGTAAATTTTTCGATTTACAATTGGGTCACGGAAGAAATTTTTTGGGTGATGGCTATCGTTCATTGATTTTGTCAGATGGAGCCAGTCCGTATCCTTATTTTAAAATCAACTCCAAATTTTGGAAAATAAAATACACTAACATTTACACTTGGATGAAAGATGTACGTGATGATGTCACAGTAGACAGAACCTATGCAACCAAATACATGGCAACGCACTATTTGAGTTGGAATGCTAGCAAACGATTGAATATTGGTTTCTTTGAATCTGTAGTTTGGTCCAATCAAAATAATCGTGGCTTTGATGCCAATTTTATTAATCCAATAATCTTTTATCGATCGGTAGAATTTGCTTCTTCGTCAAGAAGTGGAAATGCTTTGTTAGGAATTACCTCAAAATACAAAGTCAATAATCAAGTCAATGTTTACGGTCAGTTTTTATTGGATGAATTTTCTTTGGGTGAAGTAAAAGCAGGCAAAAAAAGCTGGAAAAACAAGTTTGCGTATCAAATTGGTGCAAAGTATTTTCATGCGTTTGGAGTGAAGAATTTATTGTTGCAACTTGAATACAATCATGTGCGCCCTTATGTATATGCACATAGTGAAGTTATTACCAATTACGGTCACAATAATCAAAGTTTAGGTCATCAGTGGGGAGGCAATTTAAGAGAATTTATTGGAATAGCTCGTTACCATCATGGGCGTTATTTTGCCGATGTAAAAATGACGTTAGGTCAACGTGGTCTTGATTTGGAAAATTCAGGAGCGTTTTCTAACTACGGAAGTAATATTTATCGTGATTATGATGAAGATCGCTATGCTGATTATGGCGTGACTGTGGGTCAAGGCAACAAAACCAATGTAATGATTGCCGATATTCAAGCGGGATATTTAATCAATCCGCAAACCAATTTAAAATTATTTGGCAGTGTAATTTATAGAAATTTCAACCCAACCACTACCACCTTGACCGAGTTCAAGCAAAGCACAACCTGGTTTACATTAGGTTTGCGATGTGATATATTCAATTGGTATTTTGATTATTAAAAAATGTAAAAAATACAGTTGATTTTTATCAATTGTTTTTTGTCAAATCCTTTTTGATAAACTACTTTTGCAAAAAATTTGATAGCCAACACTTGACAACAACACTTTCTTTTCAGAACATTTTCAAAGATTTTAAAGAAATCACTAAAGCCGGATTGGCCGTAAGTGTTTTGTTTTCTTCTATAGCGGGTTATTTGTTAGGTTTTGATAAAGAGTTTCCATTTTCATGGAGTACTTTAATTATGCTTTCTATTGGCGGTTATTGTATGGTTGGCGCTTCCAACGCATTTAATCAAGTCATTGAAAAAGATTTGGATGCTTTGATGGATCGAACCAAAAACCGCCCTGTTCCATCAGGACGAATGTCAGTCAATACAGCTTTAATCATTGCTACGCTACTTACTTTAATAGGTTTGGTTTTATTGTACATGATTAATCCGAAAACAGCCATGTTTGGTGCTATTTCTATTTTTCTTTACACTAGTTTGTATACTCCATTAAAAACCAAAACACCTTTGTCGGTTTTTGTGGGCGCTTTTCCAGGCGCAATACCATTTATGTTGGGCTGGGTAGCCGCTACGGGCAACTTTGGTATTGAAGCAGGAACTTTATTCTTAATTCAGTTTTTTTGGCAATTCCCGCACTTTTGGTCCATAGGTTGGTTTTTGTATGAAGATTATGAAAAAGCAGGATTTTTTATGCTTCCAACAGGTAAAAAAGACAAATCAACCGCGGTTCAAACCATTTTGTACACTTTTTGGTTGATTGTGGCTTCATTATTACCAAGTTTAGGACGTACGGGACAATTAATTATTTCTCCAATTGCTGCAATTGTAGTATTTTTGTTGGGTATTTGGATGTTGTATTTTGCTTTTAAATTGTATAAAGATCGCACAGCAAAATCAGCCAAAGCGTTGATGCTTGCCAGTGTTTCATATATAACATTATTACAAATAGTTTATATAGTCGATAAATTTTTAAGACCATGACTTTAGAAGAACAAAAAGCGCAAAAAAGCCGTTCAGCAAAATTACTGCTGATTGTTGCTATGGTAAGTATGACGATGATGTTTGCCGGAATCACTAGTGCTTTTTTTGTTAGTAAATCGCGAGTGGACTGGATGAAGGATTTTGTAATGCCAACTCCTTTTTTTGTTAGTACAGTTTGTTTATTGTTGGTAAGTCTAGCTTTTTTCTTAGCCAAAAGAGCAATAAAAAAAGACGATCAAAAATCGACAAGTTTGTTTTTGATAGCAGCATTCGTTCTAGGAATCGCCTTTGTGTATTTTCAATTTCAAGGTTTTGATGTAATGATTTCCCAAGGAAATTTTTTCACAGGACCACAAAGTAATATTACTTCTACTTTTCTTTACGTGGTTGTAGTAACGCATTTAGCACACGTTGCGGGAGGATTTATTTCACTATTAGTTATAATTTATAATCATTTTAAACAAAAGTACAATTCGAGTCAATTCCTTGGAATTGAGCTTGGTGCGATGTATTGGCACTTCCTCGATTTCTTGTGGATTTACTTGTTTTTATTTTTATATTTCTTTAAATAAGAAAAAAGCGTAAATTTGGGAACTTTTTAACGAATAATTTTTATGGGATCGACAGTTACAACTGCAAATACTGTAGGAAACACTTGGGGTGGTGGCAATGAGCCATTAGGAGCAAGTTATGGTAAATTAATGATGTGGTTCTTCATCGTTTCAGATGCATTGACCTTTTCAGGATTTTTAGCAGCTTACGGTTTTTCAAGATTTAAATTTATTGAAACTTGGCCAATTGCCGATGAAGTGTTTACGCACTTTCCGTTTTTACATGGTGTTTCTGCACCGTTGTACTATGTGGCATTAATGACCTTTATTCTTATCTTTTCTTCCGTAACCATGGTGTTGACGGTAGATGCTGGTCATAAAATGCAACAAGGAAAAGTAGCTTTCTACATGTTCTTAACCATCATTGGAGGTTTAATTTTCGTTGGCTCTCAAGCTTGGGAGTGGAAAAACTTCATCACTGGTGAATATGGTGCAGTAGAAACAAAAGGAGGAAGTATTTTACAATTTGTTAATTCAAAAGGAGAGCGCGTAAAATTAGCCGATTTTGCTGCTTCGTTACCTGCTGAAAGAATTGAGGATACCAAAAGTAACTCAATCTGGTTTGACGATAGTTCTGATTTACCATCAGTGTCGTTAGCTGAAGTTCAAGCTGGTTTTGCTGCTAATGAAGACATTTTAATTCGCACTGAATTAATTCATCAAGGAAAAGCAGAAGGTTTGAATAAACCAAAACATAAAACAATTTTAAGCAGAGAAGAATCTGAAAAAATGTTAGCCAAAGGAGCTTTAGTAGTGGAAGGCGCCAACCTAAAACGCAACGAATACGGAAGCAAATTGTTCGCTGATTTCTTCTTTTTCATTACTGGTTTCCACGGATTCCACGTGTTTTCGGGAGTAATTATTAATATTATTATATTTATCAATATTTTAATTGGTACTTACGAGAAAAGACGAACTTACGAAATGGTCGAAAAAGTAGGTCTTTATTGGCACTTTGTAGATTTAGTTTGGGTATTCGTATTTACCTTCTTCTATTTGGTTTAATTTTAAAAGAATAAAGAAATCATGGCACACGCACACGAGTCTAATACAAAAAGAATTTGGTTTGTTTTCGCTTTATTGTCTGTAGTTACAACTGTTGAGGTAGCTTTAGGTATGGCAAAACCAGCCGCATTATATATGACCAATTTTCTTGGAATGAACCTTTTAAATTGGATCTTTATCATCTTAACATTAGTTAAAGCTTATTACATTGTTTGGGCTTTCATGCACATGGAAGGTGAAACCAAAGCACTAAGAAGAGCAGTTGTTTGGACAGTAGTTTTCTTAGTTTTATACATCGTATTTATATTATTAGTCGAAGCCAATTATGTATTTGGGGTTTACAGAGATTCTACTATAAAATGGAATTTTTAACACAATATTAATTCACTAAAAATCCCGATTTTCGTCGGGATTTTTTTTTATTTTTGTACGTGTCAAATCACTTTCGAGTTATGAAAAAGAATCTAGTTCTTTTCGTTTTGTTTATTCTTCCTATAGTTGCCTATTTATTCTTTGCCTCAGGCGTAAACGGATTCATTAAATTGCCAGTTTTAACTCCGAATGTGCCAGAATTTAACCATTGGAAAACGATTGATGGTAAAGAAATTCAACTGGACTCTAAAATAACCATTTTAGGTTTTCCTGGAGAAAATGTTGAATTAAGAAAAGGTAATTTTTTTAATTTGAACCAAAAGATATTTAAAAAATATGCTGAGTTCAAAGATTTTCAGATAGTAATATTAGTGCCATTTGGTTCAGAAGAACAAGTGAAAGTAATGACGACCAAGTTAGCCACTTTGAATAATAGGAGTAATTGGTATTTTGTAATGGCTTCAAATGATGAAATACAGTTGTTTTACAACCAGATGAAATTGCAAGAAAAAGTCAATACTACCATTGGAACCACTAATGTTTTTATCATTGATAAAGAGCGAAATGTGCGAGGAAGAAAAGGTCATGTAGATAAAGACGACGACGAATACCGCGAAGGTTACAACACTTCTTTGGTCTCAGAATTGCATAATGAATTGAATGATGATGTAAAGATTGTATTGGCAGAATACCGTTTGGCGTTGAAAAAAAATAGTGCAAACAGAAAAAAATACGGATTATAATGAAAAACAAATCGTACATCGGAATTTCGTTTATCATCTTGATTTTCGGAATTATCTTTATCCCAAAAATTATTGACAGAATCAAAGGTGGAACTACTGTTCAAAATGACAGAATGAGTGTCGTTAACGAAAAAGAAAAAGAATCGTCGTTGTATAAAATTGGCCCAGCACCCCAATTTGAATTGACCAATCAGAACGGAAAAAAAATCACCAACAAAGACTATGAAGGTAAAGTATACGTGTTGGAATTTTTCTTTTCCACTTGTCCTTCTATTTGTCCGATTATGAATAAAAATATGATTGCGATTGAAAAAGAGTTTGCCAACGAACCTAATTTTGGTATCGTTTCCATCACAATCAATCCCGAAAATGATACGCCAGAAGTTTTAAAAGAACATGCAAAGAGCTTAGGAATCACATCAGAAAATTGGAATTTCTTAACAGGCGATCTCGATTATATAATGGATCTTTCCAATAAAGGATTCAATATTTATGCTGGCAAAAATTCGAAAGTTTCTGGCGGATTTGAACATTCTGGTTTGTTTGCCTTAATTGATAAAAAAGGAAACATTCGTTGCCGAAAAGACGATTACAATAACCCAATTATGTATTACGACGGATTGGAACAAAAAGGCGTAAATGCCATCAAAGAAGACATTAAATTATTGCTCGCTGAATAATATGGAAAAGTCAACTGACGAAAAAAAATACAACGGATTAATTATCGCTGTTTCAATTGTGATTCCAGTGGTAGTTGCTTTGCTTTTTAGTTTTAAATTGAAAGATTTTGGTTTTGATGTAAAACCATTCACTTTTCTTCCACCAATTTACGCAACCATCAACGGAATTACTGCCGTTTTGTTAGTAGTTGCAGTCAAAGCTATTCAAAACGGAAACCGAGCATTGCACGAACGATTAATGAAGCTGGCAATTGCTTGCTCATTGGCTTTTTTGGTGATGTATGTGGCCTACCATTTAACATCAGTGTCAACCAAATTTGGCGATGCTAACCACGACGGAATTTTAGATGCGACCGAATTAAGTACAATTGGTAGTTTGCGATTACTGTATTTCTTTATTTTAATTTCCCATATAACATTATCAGTAGCAATAATTCCTTTGGTGCTTTTTACTTATGTTCGAGCCTTGTCAGAACGTTTCGATCGTCACAAAAAATTAGCCAAAATCACTTTTCCTATTTGGTTGTATGTGGCGATAACTGGAGTAATTGTGTATGTAATGATTTCACCTTATTATGCCTAATAGAATTAGAAATTTGAAATTAGAAATCAGAAGAAAACTAACGCAATTCTTTTTTGGGATTTGTTTTTTGTTTTTTGGAATTTCATCCAATGCACAATGCGCCATGTGTCGTGCTGCTTTGGAAAGTGAGGCAGATACGGCCAGAGGCGAAGCTGTAAATGACGGAATTGTGTATCTTATGGCAATTCCTTACATTCTTGTTGCAGTTATTGGTTTTGTGGTGTACCGAATGTTTGCAAAGAAAAAAACGAATAATATTTAATCTTCAAAATCAAATAAGTTTTTTATAGGTAAGTTTAAAGAATTTGCTATTGCCTTTACTGTTGAAATTGTAGTGTTAATTTCCCCTCTTTCAATTCTTCCAACTTGTGAAATAGGAATGTCAGAACTATAAGCGAGTTCTTCTTGAGACATTTTCTTCTCTATTCTCAACGATCGAATATTAGCTCCGAACCGTTTAATATACTCTATGTCTTTAACATTGTTCACAATGTAAAGTTGAGCATAGCTTAAAAATACATTAAACGCATATATGAGTTATTAAGAAAATTTTACATATATTTGAATGATTTGAAGAATGATTTTTTGTAGATTTAAGTTTCATAAATTATTTATATGAAAAAAAGAGTAGTAGT
Organism: Flavobacterium sp.; assembly: GCA_016787805.1. Taxonomy (GTDB): domain Bacteria; phylum Bacteroidota; class Bacteroidia; order Flavobacteriales; family Flavobacteriaceae; genus Flavobacterium. The sequence goes on from JAEUTY010000007.1 coordinate 101,921, forward strand.
TTTAATGAATTTCATAATAGTTTTGTTCTTTGTAACAATACTATTTGGTTGTGAAGACAATTTTGATAAAGAGGCTAATAATGTAAAACCAGGAATAATTAGTAAGAAAATTAATTTAGATGATTTTTTTGAAAAAGATAAAATTGCAAGAGAAATTGAGTATTCTAAACAAAAGATTAATGAGTTAGAAAGCAAAAGCAGTCGTATTATTGTTGATACAATAAATGGTTTTAAAATAAATACGGATGAAGTTTTGTTTTTAAGTTACGGGTCATTGTATACATTGACATTTCCTATATACAGAGAAACGTCTTCGGATAAATTAGAAAATTTAGTTATTTCAAAACTAACTGATGGAACCTATTCAAAGAAAATACTAACGTATGATTTAACCGAACAAGAAAAAATAGATTTAGCTAATAACAATTTAAAAACAATTGCTAATCCTATTGAAACAACATCGCTTAATTCAGATCAATCTTGCGTAATCGTCACGCAAACAGTTATTATTGCATGTAGTAGCGGCGAACACGATGCTTCAAATATTGAAGCTTGGGGTAATTGTCAAGCAGATGAGCATCCAAGGTTAATTACAATTTCTTTTAAAATATGCACTAGCATTTCAGATGGTTCTCCTGATACTGGTGGTGTATCTGTTTGGGATGGTTTTGGAGAGTCGCCCTCAGGCCAAATCACTTTACCTGCCAATTACCCTACGCCAACCACAAACCCGGAAGAGTATGAAAATGGCATTTCACAACCTGTTGAACCAAGCAATGACATATACGATTCTCCACCAAATGATGAGACACCTTGTGAAAAGCTAAAAAATTTAGCTGCTCCATCAAAAGGAAATTTAAAATTAGATGTTGATTGGTTGAAAACAAAAGTTACTGAAAAAAAAGAGTTTGGAGTTGAAGTTGAAATGAGAAGAATTAATGGGGAGTTTATGCATCCAACCAATAGGGTTGAGGATGGGCAACATTACTATGTTGTGCTAAACGTAGGTGATTACAGGATAGGATCATGTCATAACCATCCATTAAATTCTGTGCCTATTCCGTCTTTTGGTGATTTGGATTGGATAAAAACATGTAGAGATAGCGTAATTACAGGAAGGGAAGAAGAGGTTTTTTCGATGGTGGTTTGTAAAACAAATGATGGCACAATTAATGTGTATGCCATAAAGATAAGTAATTTTGAAAATTTGGTAAACGAATTGAATTTGGTTTGGAATAAACCTAAATATGCTTCTATAATGGATGAAAAATTAAGGTTAGAAACAATTTTAGACGATGAAAAGAATTTTTACAAGTATGGACCAAATTCTAATCAAGTTGATGTAGAGAAAAAATTTCTGCAAAGATATGGTGGATTTGGTATTGATCTCTATAAAGCAACCAACGAAAGTTTAAACCAATGGAATAAATTAGAGCTAGGAAACGACCCCAATAGTGCCAATCCTAGTGAGTTAATAGTAATCGAAACACCTTGTTAAATGAAATCAGCGATAAAAAATAAAATAATAATTTTGAGCTTTGTTTTTTCTGCAATGAGTTGCAAAAGTCAAACACCAATTTATGACATTTCTGCTCTTGACGGAACCAATGAAATGGCTGGAGCCTATTACAAGGATACTCAAAATAGATTAAACCCTTTTGAAGGAACTTATATTTACAATCAGAATGGAAAAATGTTTAAAATTGTTTTGCAAAAAAAGGAAATGTCTTTACGATACAATTACTACAGAGATATAATTATTGGGGAATACCAATATATCGAAAATGGTATAGAGAAAAAGAACACATTAAATCAACTGATGATAAATTTCAGCGACGGGATTTATTATAGTATTCATGGTAATCTAATAATGGAAAGTGATTATTTATGTGATGATTGTTTGCCGGGAGAAACTCATTTGAGAGGAGGTTTGGTTGAGACATCAACATCAAGTATAGCTGAAATTGATTTTAAATTAACTACGGTAGATGGTCAACCAGCCATGAGGGTTTGGCTTTATTGGAGGTATAAAACAGGTAAGCCTAATTCTCCTCCTAATTTGCAACCCAGTTTTCCAGGTGGAGAATACATTATGATTAAACAATAAATTTAAATTACGAGAAATGAGATTTTAGGAAAAACTCAATTATTCTAATACATCATTAATATTACTCCATTCCATCAATACTCAAATTCATTTTACCCGAAGCTTTAATAAAAGCTATAATTGCTTGGTTGTTGAGTTCTACTTTTTCAAATTCAAAATCGTCTAAAGTTCCATTGACAAAAACGCCTTTCATTGGCGAAAAGTTATTCAAATAAGGTAACATGTTTTTCTTGGCTTCCTCAAGATTTTCCTTAATAGAATAACGGCAACTTTCCTGAATTTTCTTTAAAATCATGCCTTGTAAAAGCCAATTGGCAGTTTTGGTCAATAAGCCTTTTGAATTCAAAACGTAATCCAAATTTTCAAAATAAATTTCTTTAGTAATCGGGTTGTAATTCGGAATTCCCGATAAATAAATCGTTCCATCAACGGTTCCCGACATATCCAAAGCAATAATCATTTTGCCGTCTTTGTGCCATAAATCGACTTTGTTTACAGTAATTTTTCGGCTTCCATTGGCAAACTCTTTTCCTTGAAAATTCTTAGTCATAATGCGAGAAGCACTTTCGTAAGTAGAAACCGCGGCAATCGTTGCTGTAGTTTTATTAGGCATTTTGCTCACAGGCTTGAACGCAATAGATTCGCGATTAAAACCCGATTTTGGCATTTGACCTACTAAAGTTTGCATATTGCATTTTAAACCCAAATCCAAAGAAACTTTTCCATTTTTAAAAATAGCATCTGTGTTATAAACTTCTATTGGAACCATTTTGAACCAAGTTTCATAAGCTTTGCTAGTTTCAATTGGCGCGCTAACGGTTTCTAAAACATCCAAAACATAAGGTTTGAAATCGCAAGTTTTGTCAATCGCATCGTCTATTTTTTTGGCAATTTTATCTTTAAAAATGGATAAAGTTGGTGTTAAAATATAAGTGATTGGTACTTTTTTTCCAGCTACCAAAATTGTAGGGCTTTCCGACCATTCAAAGTCTTCAATCACCGAATTGGCTGTCATTTTGAAGTTGGACAATGAAACATTGCTCAATAAGGTTATAGTTCCATTCGCTTCAATTTCACGAGTGTCATTCAAACCCATAAATTCGGTTCCGTATTTGAATTTTGCCCAAATTTTTAAAGGAAGTACCGACTGAATTTTACCATTTTTTTCAACTAATTTTATCGATGCTGTTTTCCAAATTTTCATTTCCGATTTATCGTCGTCCATATTGGAATCATCGTAAATCAAACCATTCAACGACTTATTCAATTGGTGTTCTACTTCTTTCAAAGTCACTTCCATAGGCATATTGATGAAAGAAGTAGTAGTGTTATAAACTACTGGAGCATTGAGTGAAGGTTCAGGTTTTAGAGCTTCTATTTTTTTTGAGGTCGAACAACCAAAAAGAAATGACAACATAAGGAGATATAGGGTTTTCTTCATATTTAATTATTTGTAAGCAAAACTTCCGAATTCTGACTTCTAAAATCTAATTTTTTCGCTGTGAATGTAACAAAAAAAACAATTTCACGTCTGATAAGGAAAAGTTAATTTAACACTTTATCATTTAAAAGGATTAAATTTGTAACACTTTTTTGTCTTTAAGTAATAGTCAATTTTATGAAGAAATCTTATCCTTATTTATTCTTTCTTTTTTTTATTAGCTTGACTTCAGTTGCGCAAACTAAAAAATGGTCGCTGGAAGAATGTGTTGATTATGCTTTGAAAAACAATATTTCCATCAAGCAAACGGAACTCGAATTGAAAACATCCGATATTGATAAAAAAGCTGCTTTTGGTAGTTTTTTGCCCAATTTAAATGCAAATGCTTCTCATTCATGGAACATCGGTTTGAATCAGAACATTACAACAGGTTTGTTGGAAAACCAAACCACGCAGTTTACATCAGCTGGAATTAATTCAAGTGTAGATATTTATAATGGGTTGCAAAACCAAAATCGTTACCGAAGAGCAACGCTATCAAAAATGGCTGCGCAATACCAATTGGATAAGATGAAAGATGATATTTCGTTGAATGTAGCCAATGCTTATTTGCAGATTCTTTTTAATAAAGAAGCTATAAAAGTGCAACAAGAACAATTGGCTAATAACGAAAAACAGTTGGTTAGAACAACAGAGTTGGTCAATGCTGGCGTTACTCCAAGAGGTGATTTGTTGGATGTAAAAGCCACAGTGGCTGGCGACAAGCAACGTTTGGTTGCTGCTGAAAATGCTTTGTTTTTATCGAAATTGAGTTTAGTCCAAATTTTGCAATTGGATGATTACAAAGATTTTGATGTGTCAGAAGAAAATGTAGCCGTTCCAACAAGTGCTGTTATGCTTCAAAAACCCGAAGATATTATTGAAAAAGCCAAACAATCGCGAGTGGAGTTAAAATTAGCCAACGCCAATTTGGAAGTAGCTGAAAAAGACATCAAAATTGCCAAAGGAGCTTTGCAACCTAGCCTGTCTGGATTTTATAACTTTAGTACAAGAGCAAGTTATTCGGATCGAGTAGTAGGTTTTGAATTGAATTCGAGTAATCCGACTTCAGTTATTGGACAAGTAGAAGGAACAGGTCAAAATGTACTGCAACCCAATTTTTCGCCAGTTTTAGGAAAACCCGATTCGTTGTTCAATCAATTCAGTGATAATAAGGGACATAATTTTGGTGTACAATTAACAGTTCCTGTTTTTAATGGCTTTTCTGCTAAAAACAATATTGAACGTTCAAAAGTAGCTTTAGAAAGAACTAAAATTGCAAAGCAACAAGCCGAACTCGATTTAGAACGCAATGTTCATACTGCAATTACAGATGCAAAAGGAGCTCTTAATAGCTATGAATCAGCGCAATCGGCTTTAGAAGCGCGAACAGAAGCTTACAATTATGCGAAAGAGAAATATGCTGTGGGAATGATGAATTCTTTTGATTTTAATCAAGCACAAACCTTGTATTTGAACGCTCAGTCAGAAGTTTTACGAACCAAATACGATTATATATTTAAAATTAAATTAGTGGAATTTTATTTCGGAATTCCAATTAAGCCTTAAAACTAATACCATGTCAAGAAAAAAAATACTCATCATTTCAGCAATTTTTGTAGCGTTAGTTGTAACGCTGGTTTATTTGTCAAAAACAGGAAAAATAGGCAATAGAGACAATGGAATTGAAGTAGAAACAGCCAAGGTTGATGAAATTACAATTATAGAAACGGTTTCGGCCACAGGTAAAATTCAGCCAGAAGTTGAGGTTAAAATATCATCTGAAGTTTCTGGAGAGATCATCGATTTGCCAGTAAAAGAAGGTCAAGTTGTTAAAAAAGGCCAATTGTTGGTTAAGATTAATCCCGATTTATATACATCAGGTTATAATAGAACAGTTTCTAATTTGTCGGGCACCAAAGCTGCTTTAAGCCAAGCTGATGCAACTTTTAAAGAAGCCAAAGCAAGTTATGACCGAAGTAAAACGTTATACGACAAAGGAATTATATCCAAATCAGAATGGGATAAGGCAATGGCTTCCTACGAAGTTGCGGTTGCTAATAAGCAATCGGCTTACTATCAGGTGAAAAGCGCTGATGCAACAGTGAGAGAAGCCAAAGACAATTTGGGTAGAACCACCATTTACGCTCCTGCAGACGGAACAATTTCGATGTTGAATGTAGAGTTAGGAGAACGTGTTTTGGGTACGCAACAAATGACAGGAACAGAAATTTTGCGTGTTGCCAATTTAAACAATATGGAAGTTGAAGTTGATGTCAATGAAAATGACATTGTAAAAATTAATGTTGGTGATTCGGCTAATGTTCAAGTTGATGCTTATTTGAAAAAAGAATTTAAAGGAATAGTAACTAGTATCTCCAATTCTGCTAGCACAGCTGTTACTGCTGATCAAGTAACCAATTTTAAAGTTAAGGTTCGTATTTTGAAAGAATCGTATTTGGATTTATTAGAAGGAAAACCCGAAACGTATTCTCCTTTTCGACCAGGAATGACAGCTACAGTTGATATTATTACCAAAAGAAAAGAAAAAGTAATTGGAATTCCAATCAGTTCGGTTGTAATGAAATCGGATACTACTGCGACCAAAAAATATACTGCAGAAGAGGAAAATGATGAGAATAAAGTAAAAGCCAAAAACGATAAAAAATTCGAATGCGTTTTTGTTAAAGTAGGAGATAAAGCTAAGATTAAAATTGTAAAAACGGGTATTCAAGACGACTCAAACATTGAGGTTATTTCTGGATTAAAAAAAGGTGATGTGGTGATAACAGGTCCGTTTAATACAGTTACCAAAGAACTGAATTCGGGAGACAAAGTTGCTTTAATGTCAAAAAAGTCAGAAGATAAAAAATAAAATTATTTGGGATTGTCTCGAATAAAAGGTTGAATACTAATGCCAGCCGAATCAAATGCAGTTTTACAATTTTCCAATATATCGGAAGAAACGACTGCAAAATCTTCATTTTTTGACCAAGGACGAATAGCCAATTGAATGGCATTGTCAGTAAGGCTTTTTATTGTAACAGTTGGTTCTGGTGTTTTCAGTACTTTGGGATGCGATTGCATTACCGAAAGAACAATTTCCTTTGCTTTTTGGAGATTAGTGTCGTAGGAAAGAGCAAAAACCAAATCAACACGACGAATTCCCTCTACAGAATAATTAATGATAACACCATTTGATAAAATACCATTTGGGATAAAAATAGTTTGGTTGTTGGGTGTAATCAGCTTAGTCACAAATATTTGAATTTCTTTTACCGTTCCAATTACACCTTGAGCTTCGATAGTGTCTTCTACTCGGAAAGGCTTAAATAAAATAATTAACATTCCGCCTGCAAAATTGGAAAGAGAACCTTGTAATGATAGTCCAATAGCCAATCCAGCTGCTCCCAAAATGGCCACGAATGACGATGTTTCAATGCCAAGTTTGGATATAAAAGTCACAAAAAGTAACACTCGCAAAGCCCAAAGTAAACTATCGGCTAAGAATTTAGATAACGTAGGATCCAATTCGCGTTTAATCATTATTTTTTTTACTAGTCGATTGATGAATCTAATGGCGTATAGACCAACAAACAAAATAATAAATGCCGAAATTAGCTTTGGGGAATAATCGATTAAAATTCGAATAAATCCAGATAAATATTCTTGTAACGAGTTGATTTCAATATTCTTTTTCATGACTAATAAAAAATCACGCCATAAAAGCGTGATTTAAATTTTTTACAAAGTTAAAAAAAAACGAATTAATCAGCGTTTTCGTCAGCAGGTTTTTCTGCTTCGTTATCGGTTAAATCGTTTACTTTTTCTTTTACAGTGTGAATGGCGTTGCTAGCCATATCTTCAGCTTTGTCAGCAAATTCAGAAACTTTTTCTTTAACAGTGTCCACTGCATTTTCAATAGCTTCACTTGCTTGAGGCACATATTCACTTACTTTTTCTTTGGCAGCTTCAGCAAAATCTTCAACTTTGTCCATAAGTGGAGCAGCTGCTTCCTTTGCTTTTTCAATAGCGTCACCAGCTAAATCTTCCGCTTTGTCAGCCATAGCATCAACACTAGAACTGGCTTTACCAAACAAGCCTTTGAAAAAACTTCCTAGTCCCATAATTTTTAGTTTTTAGTTAATTAGAGTGCAATTATAAGCATTTTAATTGTGAATACAGATTTTGAAAAATAAAAATTACTCGATTTCAAAAGTCAATTTTAAATTTACTCGGTACTCGGTTACTTTACCGTCTTTTACTTGAGCACTATGTTCTTGAACATAAACAGAGCGAATATGTTTTAACGATTTTGCAGCTTGCGTCACTGCTTTTTGAGTAGCATCTTCCCAGCTAACTTCTGAGCTAGAAAGCACTTCGATTACTTTTAATACTGCCATGATAGAATGTTTTAATGAGTTAAAAAATGTAACCATAAAAGTACTCAAAAAACCCTTAAAAATAATCATGTTGAATAAGTTTTTTTTAGGTAGAATAATTTTTACATTTTATCGTTTTTTACTATGAGATTTTGCTAATAAATAGTAATTTGGCGCCCTAATTACTTTTGAAAATGAGATTAATTTGCAAGGAGATAAAATATAGTGCATTAGTGGTACTATTGCTATTGTTCAATTATTCCGTAAAAAGCCAAAACTTACTGGCTAACGGTGATTTTGAAAGTGGAGGAAACGGTGTTGGATTCAGTCTCAATGGTGCAGGGTATAATTTGATTTCAGCTCCTTTTTCTGGTAACACTTCACCCGGAGATTACGCTTTTACAACCAACCCATTGCCAATGAATACGGCCAATTTCATTTTAAGCAGTGATCATACTTCTGGAGTAGGGAATATGATGATAATAGATGGAAATACTACTGGAGGTAGTCAACGGTTTTGGAGAGCAGGAAATTCAGGTGGTGGCGTTTGCGGATTAACTATTGGTGCTACATATACCTTTAGCTATTGGATTCGTTCGGTTTCTACTACAGTTACCGGAATTTCAACTCAGGCTGATATTGGAATTCAGTTTAACAATGTGAGTTCGTTTTCACTAACATCTGGAACTACAATTGCGCCTTTACCAGCTAATGGATGGCAACAAGTTGTTTATAGTTTTGTTCCTTCAAATTCATGTGTAAATATCGAATTATGGAATAATAATACAAATCCAGTTGGGAATGATTTTGCTGTGGATGATTTTGCAGTAATTCCACCGGCCTTACCTCTTTCAATTACTTATTCAATAAAAAATAGTTCCTGTTATAATTCTGACGATGCTTCAATTGTGGCTTATGGAGTTGGAGGTACTCAACCTTATGTTTCCTACACATTGTCTGGCCCGATGAATGCTACAAATACAACAGGAATCTTCACTGGATTAATTCCTGGCGTCTATACAGTTTCAGTAACAGATAGTAATTTACCTGCAACTGTAGTGGTTAGTGGACCAATAACACTTACAGAACCACAAGGACTAACACTTAATTCTCCAGCTACAATTTGTTCTGGAACCAATGTTAATTTGAATGTTTCAGGCGGAACTAGTTATGTGTGGACTGCCTCACCAGCTGACCCTACATTGATTAATCCTAATAGTGCCAATCCTACTGTTAGCCCCACAATAACAACAACTTATAGTGTTACGTCAACAACAACCTCGCCAACTTCTACAAATTTAATTTACAATGGTGATTTTTCAATAGGAAATGTTGGGTTTGTTACCGATTATCAATACATAGCGGTTTCAAATAGTAGTGGAGCTCAAACCACGTATGGAATTACTACAAATTCAAATTCATGGTTCAATTTATTTTCTAGTTGTGTTGATCATACTACTGGAACAGGAAATATGATGGTAGTTGATGGGTCAAATGTTAACGGTGGAAATAATAGACTATGGTGTCAAACTATTCCGGTAAATGTTGGGCAAAATTATACTTTTAGCTATTGGATTCAAACAGTAGGTTTGCCTAGTCCAGCAAATATTGATGTAGTAATTAATGGAGTTTCTATAGGAACATCAATCGCTCCAGGAGCAGTTTGTGGTTGGTCGCAAGTCACCTATAACTGGAACTCTGGAACTAATACAGTTGCTCAAATTTGTATTTATGATCGAAACGTATCTCAGGCAGGAAATGATTTCGCAATCGATGATTTAGTTTTTACAACTAATATTGTTTGTAACCTTTCGGGAAATGTTACTGTTACAGTAAGCCCTGTTTTGACGCCAGTTGTTAGTTGTGGAAATGCAACTGCAAGTTCAATCAATTTTACATGGAATTCAGTTTCAGGAGCAACAGGATATGCTGTTAATTATACTATAAATGGTGGTGCAAGCATCAACGGAGGTAATGTTGCTACAACAAGTTATACAGTTTCTGGTTTAAGTAGTGGTAGTACAGTGGTTATAACAGTGACGCCAACTGGAACAGGTTGTTTTGGTTCTGATACACAATCGTGTACCAATACTACAACTTGCCCAACTCCTGTAGCAAGTGTCACAGTACAACCAACGTGCACAATTCCAACAGGAACAATCGTTGTTACTAGCCCACTCAATGGATCGTCTTTACCGATACCAACCGATTTGTTCATTTCAGAAGTTACTGATGAAGATGTAGGTGCTTTGACCTATGTTGAAATTTTTAATGGTACTGGAGGACCTAAGAATTTAGCAAACTATAAATTAAAAATATACAATAACGGAAATGCATTTACCTCTTGTGAATTTCCTTTGTCAGGAACACTAAATAACAACTCTGTTTATGTTATTTCAGTAGGGAGTGTTGTTAATCAAGGAGGTGTTACACCCGATTTAGTTGTTTCAACTTGTGCAGGTGTAAATACCAATGATAATATTAGGTTAACCACTAGTGCCGATGTTGAAATTGATTTGTGGGGAAGAACAGATGGTGTTGATTTTACGCCAGCATTAGCAGCAGGTTATACCTACAGACGATTGGCAACAGCACCGCATCCTTCAATGATTTGGAACGCTGCTGACTGGACTGCTTTAGACCCACAAGATTATACGGAGGTTGGATCTTATGTATATCAGACTGCAATTTATGAGTATAGTATCAATGGAGTGAATTATCAGTCTAGTCCAACATTTACTGGTTTGGCGCCAAATTCTTATAATGTAACTGTTAGAGACTTAGTAACTGGATGTGTGTCAAATGCTATAACTTTGGTTGTTAATCCTGCGCCAATCAATCCTACTGCTGCTCCAATATTATTTTGTGATGTGCCAAATCCTAATATAACTCCACCACCAGTTTCATTTGACTTCAATAATGTTGGTCAAACTAGTTTTACTTATAGTTATACTATAGATGGAGGCGCACCTGTTACAGGAACAATTGTTGCACCGTCACATTTTGATGTTACTGGAGCAACTCAAGGTCAAGCAGTGGTGTTTACAATTACTTGGAATGGAGTTTGTACGCCAAGTCAAACAGTAACGTGTTATCCGCCTTGTGTAACACCTGTGACGCCCTCGTTTACTCAAGTTGCAGCAATTTGTAGCGGACAATCACTAGCCGCTTTACCAACAACTTCCAACAATGGAGTAGTAGGAGTTTGGTCTCCAGCTTTGAATAATACTGCTACAACCACTTATACTTTTACTCCTAATTCTGGTGAATGTGCTACAACAACAACCATGACTATTACGGTTAATTCAAGTGTTACTCCTACTTTTACACAAGTAGCACCGATTTGTTCTGGATCAGTCTTAAGTTCACTACCTACAACGTCCAATAATGGAATAAACGGTACTTGGTCGCCAGCAATTAATAATACAACAACAACTACGTATACATTTACACCTTCTGCGGGTCAATGTGCTTCGACTGCCACAATGACCATTACAGTTAATCCGAATATTAACCCAACTTTCACTCAAGTGGCACCAATTTGTTCTGGAGCTGTTTTATCACTTCCTACAACATCCAATAATGGAATCAATGGTACTTGGTCGCCGGCAATTAATAATACAGCAACAACGACTTATACATTTACACCCTCTGTAGGTCAATGTGCTACAACTGCCACAATGACTATAACGGTTAATCCTAATATTATCCCTACTTTTACGCAAGTGGCGCCAATTTGTTCTGGAGCAGTTATAAGTTCATTACCTACAACATCCAATAATGGAATAAACGGTACTTGGTCGCCAACGATTAGTAATGTAGCAACTACAACCTATACATTTACTCCTTCCATAGGTCAATGTGCTACAACTGCGACAATGACTATAACGGTTAATCCGAATGTTACTCCAACTTTCACTCAAGTAGCACCAATTTGTTCTGGGGCAGTTTTAAGTTCACTACCTACAACATCCAATAATGGAATAAACGGTACTTGGTCACCTGCAGTCAATAATACAGCAACCACAACTTATACTTTTACACCTTCTGTAGGTCAATGTGCTGTTGCAACTACAATGCAGATTGTTGTTTTCCCTACTGCAGCCCCTACTCTTAACATTCAACAAAATTGCGGTTCAAATACTGTTATTGTTTTAAATCCAATAGGTACAAATTATGAATATTCTTTAGATGGAGGCGTATATCAAACTAATCCAACTTTTTCTAATTTAAGCGCAGGAAACCATACAATTGTTGCACATCAAACAATTACAAATTGTACTACAAGTGCAGCTAATTTTGTGATTAATAATTTTGTTAACGATGTAATTGTGTTTAATCCATCACCATTAGTAAACTGTGATTCGGATGACAATGATGGAATTAGTACGTTTGATTTGACACAAGTTATTCCATTTGTAACAGGAGGAAATTCATATAATGTTACTTTTCATGAAACTCAAACGGATGCATTGGTTGATGCAACTTCAATTCTTGCTCCATCCAGTTATTCTAACATTAATCAGTGGTCCCAAACTATTTATATCAGAGTTGAATCATTAATATCCTCATGTTTTGAAGTTGTAACAGTTCAACTGATCGTTCACCCTAAACCCATAGCGGTAGAGCCAACGGATTTACATGAGTGTGATGACAATTACGATGGTTTTACGGTTTTTAATTTAACGGATAAAGCCTCAGAGATATTAGGATCGATTAACCCAGTGACCCATAGTATTAACTATTATGAGAGTTTGGCCGATGCACAGGTTCCA
>JAEUTY010000002.1 GCA_016787805.1 Flavobacterium sp.
GGATGGCGCAGAGTATGTAGAAGGAAACACAGTAAAGGCACAGAAGATGCAATACTTTTCACCGATAGTAGGAATCAACTACAACCGATTTATGTTGGCATACACGTACTCTTATTTGGGAGGCGATGTGAAGTTTGACAATGCAGGATTCCACAACATCACACTCGGAGTAAACTTGTTCTGCAAACCAGAGAAATACCACTGTAACTGCCCGGCAGTGAATTAATAACACAATCCCAGTCTAGTTTCAACGAGATTGGGATTTTTTTTAAAGCAAAAAGTTATGATTATAAAATCGGTTAATGGTAAATCGCCTGTCATTCCAGAAGATTGTTATGTGGCAGAAAATGCTACGATTGTTGGTGATGTGCAAATGGGTTCGCAATGCAGTGTTTGGTTCAATGCAGTGGTAAGAGGTGATGTGCACTACATTAAAATTGGCAATAAAGTGAATATTCAAGATGGTGCCATTATTCATGCTACTTACCAAAAACACCCAACTAATATTGGAAATAACGTTTCAATTGGACATAATGCTATTGTACACGGTTGTACGCTTCATGATAATGTGTTGATTGGAATGGGCGCCATTGTGATGGATAATTGTGTAGTAGAAAGTAATTCGATTGTAGCAGCTGGAGCAGTGTTGACTCAAAATACAGTTGTTGAATCAGGGACGATTTATGCGGGCGTTCCAGCCAAGAAAGTGAAAGATATTGATGCGTCTGATTTTGCGGGTGAGATTGAACGCATATCAAATAATTATGTGATGTATTCGAGTTGGTTTAAGGAAGATTAACTTAGTAATTCTTTTTAGTAGCCTAAAGTATGTTCTCTAGCCCCGATTGGAGAGAAAATGGAGCTTTAGCGGAATTGTAACGGAAAGCGGGAACATGGATTACAAGAAAGCTCAAGCCATTCGCTCCTAAATCTTTAACATGGCTCTACCATTAATAAGCACTTCGGGATTGATGAGTACGATGCAAAACACACCCGAAACGATTAAGAATTTTAAGATGTTGTGCAATTGGATGTATTGTAGTTTGGTGCTGGCTTTCCAAAGTAAAAATAGGAAGAGAATCAGCACGATTAAACTTACGTAAAAGTAAATATCCATGTAGCCGACATTATAGACTTCAATTAAAAAATACACTGGAATTATACACGAAATCGTTAAAAAAGTAATCGCTTTTTTGGCAAATTCTTCTCCAAATTTTACGGGGATGGTTTGGTAGTTATTGGCAATATCACCTTTGATGTTTTCTAAATCTTTGATGATTTCTCTAATTAAAATAAGGAGAAACAAAAACGTTGCGTGTGCTAGAATCTGTGGATATAGATTTTTGTAATACAAAAGTATGGCGAAGAACGGCAATACAGCCAAAAAAGAGGCGGTGAGGTTGCCAATGATAAATTGTTTTTTGAGTTTGTGCGAATAAAACCAAATGAGGAAAATATAAACAGAGAAAAACAAAACGGCTCTAAACGATACAAAAAATGCGATTAGCGCTACGAAAAAATTGACTGTAAAATAGAACTGCAATTTGGTTTTTTGACTCACCAAACGATCAATTTTGGACTTGTTAGGTCGATTGATTAAGTCTTTTTTGCTGTCGTAAAAATTGTTAATAATATAGCCCGACGCAATGGTTAAGGTGGAAGCCAAAACGATAATGAACAAATTGAAATCCAAAAGAACTGATAGTGCTCTTTTTTCGGGAGCTAAGATGAAAATGGCCGATAAATATTGTGCTAAGGCAATAACCGGAATGTTATAACCGCGTACCACAGAAAACATACTAAGTACTTTTAGGATGGTGTGTTTGCTTTTTCGGCTTAGCATGGGAAAGCGTTTAATCTTTCAGTAAAGATGACTTTGAAAGACATGATTAGAACTGATAAACCACTTCTAACTTATAATCTTTAAGCGATTTTTTGGCTTTTTCTAAATCTTCTGTAAATCCTAAAATATAACCGCCACCGCCAGAACCACATAACTTTAAGTAGTAATCGTTAGTATCGATTCCTTTTTGCCAAATGCCGTGAAATTCTTCTGGAATCATAGGTTTGAAGTTGTTCAATACTACCTTTGATAGTTTTTTGGTGTTAGAAAACAACGATTTGATGTCGCCACCCAAAAAGTTTTCTACGCAAGCATCAGTGTATTTTACGAATTGATTTTTCAACATTGTACGAAAACCTTGGTCTTTAAGGTTTTCCATAAAAATGTTTACCATTGGAGCCGTTTCACCTACAATTCCTGAGTCTAACAAAAACACGGCGCCTTTGCCTGTTGTGCTTTGAGTTGGAATTCCGGTAGCCTCAATATTGTCTTTCGAATTGATAAGGATTGGAATGCTCAAATAACTGTTTAACGGATCCAAACCAGAACTTTTTCCGTGGAAAAATGATTCCATTTGGGCGAAAATGTTCTTTAATTGTAATAATTTTTCGCGGGTTAAATTTTCAAGAACTGTAATTTTATCGTTGGCGTATTTGTCGTAAATAGCAGCTACCAAAGCGCCACTACTTCCAACACCATAACCTTGCGGAATACTAGAGTCGAAGTACATGCCGCGTTCCACATCTGTTTTTAAAGTAGCTAAATTGAAAGTAACTAATTCGGGTTGGTCGTTTTGTAATTGTTCTAAATACAATACAAACTTGCGCAAACTTTCGTTTGATTTTAAAGCTTCTGCAGATGGATTTTCATCCACTTTCAAAGCGCCATTATAAAAGTTGTAAGGAATCGATAAGCCTTTTGAATCTTTGATGATTCCGTATTCTCCGAAGAGTAATATTTTTGAGTAAAATAGCGGTCCTTTCATGTATTTAATTGATAATTGACAATTAACAATGGATAATTATTTTTTCTTAGACGAATTGATTATACTGATTAACAATTTTAGTATTTCAATGATTTTTGGTTTAATGCTTTGAAATTCACTGGAATTGATGTATTTCGTTTCAAATAACAAATCCAACCAATATTCTGTTTCGTTAGCCTCTTTTAATGCAATTGATAATTTATGGATAAAATCAGCCTTGCTTTCTGCGTGCTCTGCTTCTTTAATGTTGGCTCCAATTGATGTTCCTGAGCGTAACAGTTGTTTTGATAAAACAGACTCTTTTCTTTCTTGGCTTAAAATTTTATAAAAATGAATAATATCAATCGCAAAAGAAAATGATTTTTCTTTGATTGCATTTCTCGTCATATATAAATTCTATTTGGCTTATACTAAAAAATATCGAAATCAATTTTCCAATTATCAATTATCAATTATCAATTGACTTCCAAAACCAATCTCATCACAAATATACTGACCATTTTGACAATAGCCAACTAATTCGCTTTGAATAAATTGCAAAATATCAACTCTAACGTTTTCGGGATACAAAATGTGCACATTGGCACCAGCATCGAGCGTAAAACAAACCGGAATTTGGGTTTCATTTCTGAATTTCCAGATTTTGTTGATGATTTCTAATGTGTTGGGTTTCATTAAAATAAAATACGGCATCGAGGTCATCATCATAGCGTGTAAAGTCAGTGCTTCACTTTCAACTATTTGGATGAATTGCTCTAAATTTCCATTTTCTAAAACGGATTTAAGTGCTGATAAATTGTGGTGTGCTTGCAAAAATCGTTGTTCGGCAAATGGATGATTGTGCATCAAATCGTGGCCAACCGTACTCGAAACTTGTTTTTCGCCTTTATCAACCAACAAAATGGTGTCTTGATAGTTTTCAAAATTCGGGTGTACTTTGAAAGGAAATTCAACTCCAAATAAATCTGAACTTCCCTTAATCTCTGCATGATTTCCCCAAACCACAACATTTCCTTTAATGCTGCGACAGGCACTTCCTGAACCTAATCGCGCTAAGAATGAGGCTTTTTGGTAAAAATAATCATCGGTCATTGTTGGGTTGAGCGTTTTTTCTAAACTCATAAAATTCATGGCCAATGCTGCCATTCCTGAAGCTGACGAAGCAATTCCGGAACTGTGTGGAAATGTATTTTGAGTGTTGATTGTCAAATGATAGTTTTTCAAATACGGGCAATATTCTTCGATTCGCTCTAAAAATTTCTCGATTTTAGGTTTGAATTCCTCTTTGGGTTTTCCTTCAAATAATAAATCAAATGAAAATGTAGTCGTGTTTTGTTTTTTTTCAAAAGCTAACTTAGTAATGGTTTTGCAGTGATTTAAAGTAAAACTTATCGAGGGATTAGCCGGAATTTGATGTTCTTTTTTACCCCAATATTTAACTAAAGCAATATTACTTGGTGCGCTCCATTCGAAGCTACCATTTTCACAGTTTTCAGTATTTAGGCTTGTAATAAAATCCTTTTCGGATAACATAAATGACAAATTTTATGCAAAGATACTTATTTTAGAAAAACCAAAACATTTTGTTTAGTATATTTGTGAAAAATTTAAACAAAATGAATAAAGGATTACGAATCGCATTAGTAGTAACCACGTGTTTGGTAATTGGCTATTTATCTGGAATAGAAACTCGTGAAAGTATTACTACTTGGTATCCAACATTAATAAAACCTTTTTTTAATCCTCCCAATTGGATTTTTGCTCCTGTTTGGACCACACTTTATATAATGATGGGCGTGGCTGGTGGTTTGATTTGGAATCATGTTGAAGAACAACCAGAATTAGTCAAAAAAGGATTTAAATTTTTTATTATTCAACTAGGATTGAACGCTTTGTGGTCGTATTTGTTTTTTAGTTTGCACAACCCTTTTTTGGCTTTGATAGAAGTAATTTTACTTTTATTGATGATATTTGAAACTTACACTGTTTTCAAGAAAGTGAATAGAATTGCTGGACTTTTACTAATTCCTTATTTGGCTTGGGTAAGTTTTGCCATGATTTTAAATGCTAGCATTTGGTGGTTGAATAAATAAAAAAATCCCGAAAATTACTTCTCGGGATTTAATATTATTTTTTAATTAGAATTATTTAACAACCAATTTTTTAGTAGTTTTCAAACCGTTTTCTGTCGTAATTTCTACCATATAAACACCTTTTGTAAATGCAGAAACATCAATAGTTTGATTGTTCACATCAGTGTTTACAGTTTGAATTAATTTGCCCATCACATCATAGATACTAATTTTATCTAACTTGTCATTTGCATTTTCTAAGCTAACTTGTATAGTAGTGCTAGCTGGGTTAGGATACATCCCAAAGTTTCCGTCAGCGAATGTTGTAGTGCTTAATGGAGCTACAAATTCAGTGTTGAAGGTATTTGTAACAATAGCTGGATTAAAATCAAAAAAGATATTTGCCGTATTTGGCACAATGTCACCTACTTCAATACCTGGTTTTAATTTTACTTTGAAAAGAACATAGCCCACACTTTCAGGTTCGTTTACTGATTTTGGAACTAAATTAATGTTTCTAAATTCCCAACTGATTTGGTTGTTCATTCGAGTCATCACATAATTATGACTTGCATTTACCATTTGAATAGACGATTCATCAATTTGAGCGTCTAAAACATCGTTAATGATAACAAATTCGGCGTTTGCAGTTCCTTCATTTTGGAAACGAATAGTGTAAAACAAATAATCATTTGCGTCGTAATCATTAATAAATATTCTTCCGCCATGTGATTCCATTTTGTCATTCGGATCATAAGAACCAACAATTGTTTGAGTTATACTAAACGAGTTGTTCTCTAAATCAATGTCATCTGCAGGAGCAGAAATAGTAGCCGAATTAGTAATCAAGTCACCCAAAGCAACTGTAGGAATTGTAGGAACTAACATAGTCACATAAATATAGCGAGTTTCATTAGGTGCTAAATTTGTGAA
Organism: Flavobacterium sp.; assembly: GCA_016787805.1. GTDB lineage: Bacteria > Bacteroidota > Bacteroidia > Flavobacteriales > Flavobacteriaceae > Flavobacterium. The sequence continues at coordinate 5,834 of JAEUTY010000002.1, forward strand.
AGCATAAGTGAATCCGTCTGTTGTAGCCGTAGTTCCAGTTTGAGAAATGTTAGTTATCGTAACTGCAGCACCTTTAACAAAAGTCAAAGTTCCAGAAGTTGGTGTTAATCCTAGGTTTCGATATACAATTTTGTTAGTATATGTAAATCCTGGTCTTGGTGGAGGATTTTGTGAAACAATTGAAACAGTTACATCATTGTAACCTTGCGTTACTGTGATAGGGAAATATAAAATTTGATATAAACTTCCAACAGGAATAGTTATGTTAGAATAACTAGTGGTTCCAGCACTATAATAAGGAGCATAAGAAGATTGTAGTTGGTAGCTAATGTCGTAACTGTTTGCAGGATTTGTATCGTAAATAGCATATTGTCCTGTCGGAGAATATCCTGTCATAGGAGTTCCAGAATTGTTCATGTCATATACAAACGAACCATTTGAGAAAGCTATTTCGTCAGCCTCTTTAGTGCCATTATTGTTTGAATCAACAAACGCAATTAAGATAATTTTATCGGCATCTGGAGTACAAGTAACATTTGCTGTCCAACCTGCTTGAACTACTGAAGAATCACTAATGAATCGGAAGGTCAGACAACCATCAGGACTAGAAGAAGTAAATGGACCAGGAATAGTGGTTCCCCAAAAGGCGCCAGACATGTTTGCTAAAGCAGCGTTCCCAGTTCCATTTGAACTAGCTATTTGAGGAGCATTAGTTGAATTTCCATCGTAAACAAATAATCCGTCCCAATGAGCTTCTGTATTGAATGAGGTAAAAGTTACCGTAACTAATTCACCAGGATTGCTAGGACAAATTGTAACCGTAGAATCTGTGTTGTTAGCATAATTTGCAGAAGCACCAGCTGGATCTACAAAGTTTCCACCACATACTGGTGGTAAAGAAGTTGTCGAAGCTGTTAAAGGGCCAGTCCATGTGCTTGAGTCAGTAGTAGAACAAATAGAACGTACATAAAAACTATAACAAGTCATTGGGTTTAAGCTGTTGAAAACATAGGAGTTTGAACTCACTGTTGTTCCGGTGTCAGAGGCTGATGGTGCTGGTGCACCACAAGGAACCATGATTACTTCCCAAGCAGTTGCTGATCCTTGTTCAAACCAATTAAGAGTTATAGAATCTGAAGTTATATTGCTTGTGTATGCTTGAACAGGGTTTGGGCAAGTTACTAAAGTAGTGAAAGTGGCTGCTGTAGACCAATTACTTATGTCAGTGGCAGAACAAATTGCTCTAACAAATACATTATAACAGGTTGCAGAAGTAAGATTAGCTAATGTAAAAGGACTAGAATTAACAACAGTTCCAGTAGAAGTTGCTGTTGGAGTTGTTCCGCATGGTAATACCAAAACTTCCCATGAGGTTGCATTGCTACTTGATGTCCAACCAACAACAGCAGAAGTAGCAGTAATAGCAGTTACTACCACAAAAGTTGGTTTAGGGCAAGTTGGCGCTGGTTCACATGTAACAGATGCTGACCAACCTGCTTTATTAATTACATTGTCACTTCTAAAACGGAAAGTTAAACAACCGTCTGTACTAGTAGATGTGAATGGACCTGGAATAGTTGTGCCCCAAAATGCACCTGGTACACCACCTGGTATACTATTTCCATTATTCCCGCTTGATATTTGAGGAGCAGAAATAGAGTTTCCATCATAAACGTATAATCCATCCCATATCGCTTCAACATCGAAAGAGTTGAAAGTTACTGTAACAACATCGCCTGAGTTTGTTGGGCAAATCACGTAAGTGTTGTCGGAATTATTAACATAATTAGCGTTAGCACCACCATTATCAAGGAATAATTCCCCACAAGTTGGTGGGATAATAGTGTTTTGTGCCGTTAAAAAATAGGTTCCATTGGTCCAGTTGCTTACACCATTGGTGCAAATTGAACGAATAAAAAAATTGTAGGCTGTATTAGCATTCAAACCTGAAGCTGTGAATGAATTGGTAGTCACTACAGTTCCAGTTGTATTAGGTGTTGGCAATCCACCATTGGATGGTAATACAACAACTTCCCATTGTGTAGCGGCATTCATTGCCCAATTTAAAGTTGCTCCTGAATTTGTAATATTAGAAACAGTTAAATTAGTTGGAGCCAAACAACTATTTGAAGTGGTAACAATGGTAACTGGATAGGACCATAAGCTATCTTCATTATTTACTCCGCAAATTGCTCTAATATAGGCCATGTAAGCAACTCCTGGTGTTAATCCAGTAACTGTATACGGATTGTTGGTTGTAAGCGTTCCAACTGAAGTTGAAGAAGGAGCTGGGCTTCCTGCGGGAAGTACAATTACTTCCCATTGAGTTGCATTACCAGATTCTACCCAACCTATTGTTGCAGAGGTTCCAGTAAAATCAGTAGCAAAAATATTGTTTGGAGCAGGACAAAATCCTACAGATCCACAGGTAACTTCGGCAACCCAACCTGCTTTTACAACTGAACCATCACTTCTAAATCGGAAGGTTAAACAGCCACTTGGATCTGAAGATGTAAATGATCCAGGATTTACAGTTCCCCAAAATGCTCCAGGAAGCGAACCAGGAATATTTCCTGCGCCATTAGAACTTGAGATTTGAGGCGAACTAGTAGATGTTCCATTGTAAATATAAAGACCATCATAATTGGCTTCGAGGTCGAATGAGGTAAAAGTAACTGTTACTACTTCTCCTGGATTATTAGGACAAATAGTCACAGTGTAATCTGCATTATTTGAATAATTAGCATTGGGCCCTTCAGGGTCAGTAAAGATTTGACCACAACCCGTTACCTGTCCATTTACTGAAAAAATAGACATAAGCATGGTGGCGAAAATCGCAATTAGTAATTTCTTTTTCATATTATTATTTTTTTTGGTTTACTCAAAAGTACATTGATTTTAAATAACTTACAATAGTTTTCGTTGTGAATTTTAGCTTTTGTTTAACCTTTTAAATAAAAAAACCTTAAAAATAGAGGCTTTGAATAATTTTTAAAAATTAATAATTTATTCTTTGATTAGTTTTTTGTCAGTTTCAATCCATTTTGTGTGATAATTTCTACAAAAATATTATATTAAAATTAAAGGCTAAATGTTTCTGCAATAAGAAACCCGCCAGTCCAAGCATTTTGAAAATTGAACCCGCCAGTAATGGCGTCAATATTGACGATTTCTCCAGCAAAATAAAGGTTTGAATGCAATTTGCTTTCCATCGTTTTGAAGTTAATCTCTTTCAAATCGATGCCGCCAGCTGTGACAAATTCTTCTTTAAAAGTGCTTTTACCATTCACCTGAAATTCACCACAAGTAAGCTGAATGGCTAAATCATGGACTTGTTTTTTACTCAAATCAGCCCATTTGGTTTCGACTGAAATGTGAGCCGCTACAACCAATTGTTCCCACAAACGATTGGGCAAATCAAAAGGCGATTTTTTACTCACATTTTTCTTAGCATGCTCTATTTTGAGCTCTTTGAGTCGCTCTTCGGCTTCTTCTAAATGTACATCATTCAACCAATTGACTTGGATGACAAATTGGTAGTTTTTTTGATGCAACTCTATAGCGCCCCAAGCTGAAAGACGCAAAATTCCTGGCCCGCTCATTCCCCAATGCGTAATCAATAAAGGTCCAGATGCCGATAATTTTGAGTTTTTGACTTTAACAGAAGCCAATGCTGAAACACCCATCAAATTGTTGATGCGTTTGTCTTTGATGTTGAAAGTAAACAACGAAGGCACAGGAGCAACAATAGTATGACCGATTTGAGCTAGTAAATCCCATATTTTTGGATTGCTACCTGTGGTCATGATGAGTTTTGAACAGCGATAGGTGTCGTTTTGGGTTTCGATTTTCCAATAATCATCACCTTTGTAAATCGATTGCACACTTTGACTCGTTAGTACATCAATTTTGAGTTTTTGTGTGGCATTCATGAAGCAATCAATGATAGTTTGCGATGTATCAGAAACAGGAAACATACGTCCATCATCTTCAATTTTCAATTCAACACCATGCTTTTCAAACCATTCTATCGTGTCACCCGAGCAAAATTGGTGAAAAGGGCCACGCAATTCTTTTTCCCCACGAGGGTAAAATTTTACTAAATCGTTAGGAATAAAACACGCGTGAGTTACATTGCAGCGTCCGCCACCCGAAATACGGACTTTTTCTAAAACTGATTTTCCACGTTCTACAATGACAATGCGAAATTTCGGATTTTTTTCAGCAATGTTAATAGCCGTAAAAAAACCAGCAGCACCGCCACCAACAATAATAATGTCGTAGTTTGAATTCATATTCGATCAGGAAAATCAGAAATTATACCTTTTACATACAGTGATTTGACAAATTTTATATCTTCCTCATTATTTACTGTCCAAGGAAAAACTTTAAATCCGTTTTGTTGCCACAAAGCTACAGTTTCTTGGTCAATCAATTCAAAAAAAGGATTAATCGAAAAGGCATTGATTTTTTTGGCAAATTCAAACACTTCTGAAGTTAATTTTTCAGTTAAAACTCCAAGGCTAATAGATGGATTAAGTTGAGCAATCGTTTCTAAAACATTCCAATCAAAGCTCGAAACTTGAAATAAATTGTAGTTCCAGCCTAAGTTTAAAATTGCATCTTCGATGAGTTGAATGACTTTTTTTGTTGCTTTTTTATTTTTAATTTCGATGTTAATGAAGCATCTTTGATTCACCAATTGGATTACTTCTTCTAAGGTGGGAATGCCTAATTTTTGCAATTCAGAAGCTGTCCAATCTTTGACTTTTCCAGTTTTTGTTGTTGTGCGGTCGATGGTTTCATCGTGAATTACCATGACTTGATTGTCGGCACTTAAATGTACATCGAGTTCAATGCCATCCACATTCAAATCGATTGCTTTCTCAAAAGAGGCAATGGTGTTTTCGGGAACATATCCTTTGGCGCCGCGATGACCGATTTTTTGCATAGTCAAAAATAAAAAACGTCCCGATTAGCGAGACGTTTTTGTATGTAAATATGAATTTTATTTTTTTTCTTCCAAAAGTAGAATAGAATAATCTGTATTTAAACTCACTTTTCCATCACTCACAACGGTTTCTGTATTCGAATAAACATCCATGATTTTGGTACCATTTTCAAAAATAGTTCCTACTGAAATTTCTTTTTTTCCTAAAGGTAAATCCAATCCAACGACCACTTTATCTTCTTTATAAACGCGACAGAATACATAAGGTGCATCCGAAATTTTAGTGTGAATTCCTGCGCCCACCGCAGGATGATTTTTTCTGAAATTACCCAATTGTTGGTAATGGTACAACAGTTTGTAAGCGTTTTTATTGTAGGTGAGCTCTTTCCAATTCATCATCGAGCGCAACCCCGCATCGCCTTTTGTTCCTTCCACTTCAAGCGGACGCGCCAACTCGTCGCCGTAATAAATTTGAGCAATTCCTGGAGCCAATAGCAATTTGATTCCAGCTTCAAACGTTTTTTCTCTTTTTTTGTCAAACGGCCAACTATCATCGTGCGAACTCAAGTAATTCATCACCGTGTATCCTTTTAAATCGTTTTGTAGCACATTCGAATAATACGAAAACAATTCTTCATATGACTTATTGGCATCACCTTTAAAATCGAAATTGATTAAACCTTGAAAACCATTTTCAAAGTAGTTGACTTTTTTATCACCATAATCGTAGACTTGTTTTCCATGCAATCCATAGCCATAAACCTCGCCAACTATGAAAAACTTATTTTGGTCTAACACTTTGGCAGGATTGTTTTTCTTGTATTCTTCAAACGTCATTTGGCATACTTTGCCAAAATCAAACCAAACGTCTTCTGTAGTATGTTTTACAGTGTCTACACGATACGCATCAATCCCAAAATCAGTGATATAATCGGCCAACCATTTCATAATATAATATTTGGGTGCTCTTGGATAACCCGTTTTTTCAAAAAAAGCATCCAATTCGGCAATTTCTTGTTCATAACGACCTTCTTTTTTCCACTTTTCCACCAACAAATCGGGCAATGCTACATTTTGATTGCTTTCGGTTTTGACGTCAAAAAGACCAGTCACTAGGGTGCAATTAATATTGCTGTCGTAGCTATTGTAGGCGCAATTTGGTGATGAGCGTACCCAATCGTCAGGGTATTTTTTGTCCAATTCGGTAGCGTGTCCAGTATGATTAATTACGGCATCGAGCATAATTCGAATGCCTTTAGCGTGTGCTTTTTCAACCAATTCGGACAAATCTTCTTTGGTACCATAACTTGGGTCAAGAGTCGTCCAATCTTTTGCCCAATAACCATGAAAACCATAAGTATTTCCTGTTCCTTCATCAACTGCACCATGAATTTGCTCTACTACTGGCGTCATCCAAATGGCTGTGATTCCTAAATCGGTAAAATAACCTTCGTCCAATTTTTGAATCACGCCACTAATATCGCCACCTTCAAATCCGCGCAATTTTCCTGTGGGTTTGTCTCTTTTGATAATAGCATCGTTATTGGGATTTCCGTTCAAAAAACGATCGGTCAATAAAAAATAAACATTGGCATTTTCCCAAACAAAAGGTGTTTTGGTTTCTGTTTGAGCGATTGTTTTTTTTGCAGAATTACAACTCAATAACAAAAATGAAGCTGTGAGTAGTAGATAAATTTTATTCATTTAGTATTCAATTTTAATTTCTGGTGATGTTGATGCAGTCCAAGTGAATGGAATGACAACAAATTCAGAATCGTTATTTAGCGCGATTTCTTTTCCGTTCAAAAATAGTCGTTTGGGTTGTAGATTATGAAGCGCTAGGTTTATATTTTTAGTTTCAGATGTGAAATTTTTGCCGACTGTTGAGTTGAATTTTAACGTAACAGTTTTACCCGAAACCGAACTGTTAAATAGAAGTAATTCGTAGGCTCCTTTTTCGAAAGCATTTGGTGTTTCGCCATTGTCATGGTACAATTGCCCGGATGAATTAGCTACACTTTCATCAAAATAATAGTGTAAGTCAATGTTTTTTAACGAATAAGAAGTTGTGTTTTGTATGGTTTTAATCATCGGAACAAAACTACCACCACGAACAAAAACTGGGATATTGTTTTCATTCACAACTACTTTTTGAGTTGAACCAGCGTTGTATTTTTTATCAGAGTAAAAATCAAACCAATTGTTGCTTTTAGGAAAATATATTTCGGTTGAGGTAATCCCAGCTTTTGTAATCGGTTTGATTAAAAAAGCATTTCCCCAAAGGTAACTTTCGTTTTCATTTTGCAATTTAGAATTGGAAGGTTCTTCAAAAAACAACGGGCGCATCAATGGTGTTCCTTTGTTGCTATTTTCAAAAGCAATAGTGTAATTGTATGGCATTAATTGGTAACGCAATTCCACTGATTTTTTGGCTTTGGCTTTGGTTATGATGTCTTTTCGCGCCACTTCAGAAGCTACTTCTTCTTGCGCATGTGGGCGAAAAATAGGTTGAAAAACACCATATTGCAACCAACGCAAGTACAATTCGTTGTCAAAATAATCACCAGCAAATCCGCCTAAATCGCTGTGCATATACGCCATTCCTTGCATTCCCATTTGTAAGGCAATTTCCATTTGACTTTGCAACCCGCCCCAACTGCGCGAAACGTCGCCGCTCCACGGAATCATGCCAAATCGTTGCGAACCAGAATAACCAGCGCGCATTAGAATAAATGGCCGTTGATTTGGGAAGTCCTTTTGGTAACCTTCAGCCACTAATTTGGCCCAATTGTGACCATAAATGTTGTGTACTTCATCGGCTTTACCACCATAAGTTCGGGCTTTGGATGGAAAAACTTCGGGTTCGCCCAAATCGCCCCACCAACCACCAACGCCTTGGTTGACTAGGTTTTTATAGACGTTCCAAAACCAATCTTTGCCTTCGGGTTTAAAAATGTCAACGATTCCCGTGTTACCAAAGTAAAAATCCCAAGTCGCAGGTTGGCCATTGTCGAGAGTTGCTAATACTTTTTTGTCAACCGTTTCTTGCCATTTGGAGGAAGTTGTTAAGATAAAAGGTTCAGTAATTAGAACAGTTTTTACGCCTTTAGCTGTCAAATCGGCCATCATTTTTTCAGGGTTTGGAAAATTATCTTTGTCCCATTCTAAGTTGCCCATGGTGCCTTTTACAGATTTTCCAAACCAATACAAATCAAGGATAATTGCATCAACTGGAATTTTGTTTTCTTCAAATTTCCGTATGGTATTGTTGACTTCATCTTGATTGTGATAACCAAATCGCGACGAAAAATTACCAAACGCCCAGCGTGGAGGCAAAGGTTGTTTTCCTGTTAAATCAGTATAATTTTGAATAAGTCTTTCCCACGAATTGCCCACAATTACTTGGTAGGTTTTGCGACCAGAAATGGTTTCATAAGCGAATGTATTGTCTTTTTTTGAATCCAAATCCAGATAGCCAATAGCAGCATTATCAAAATGTACGGCAAATTGTTTGGACGATAAAACTAATGGAATACAGAAGTTCATCAATTCGGCTCGGGTTTCATAACCGTAGTGTGCACGATTGTAGAGTTGTAAACGATTGCCACGTCGGTTCATGCCCAAAACGCGAGCACCACCACCAAACAAAACATCATCAGCGCCAATGTTAAAATTCAAGACTTCGGTTGAGTCTTTTTTGGTGTAACCGTTTTTTTCAGCTAATAAAAATGAGCCTTTAGAATCGGTGTACTGAATTTGAAAAGGAGCTAAGTTAATGTTTACTTTAAGTGCGTTTGTATTTAAAGATAAATTGGTTTTTGATTTGGAAAATTTAATTTTCACCTTTTCAGGTTGTTTGACGACAGCATGTGAATTCGGATTGAATTGTTCTCCGTTTGGAATAAACGAAGTTTCTACTATTTCGTTCGAATAGGGTAAAATGCGGTAATGGCCATCAGAGGTTTTAATTTCCAATACATTGTTTTTCCAAGTATGGGAAAGGTATTTTCGGTTGGCGTTTTGTGCCAATGAAATGGTGGTTACGAATAACAGGATAAATATCTTTTTCATCAAGGTTTTATTTAGCCCCGATAGAGCCGGTATCCTCGTAACGCAGTGGAGAGATAAAGGCGAAAGCGGGAATAGCTTCAAAAAATTATTTCAATTCAAGTAAATAAACTGATTTGGGTTCGATGGTAATCTCTTTTTGAACATCAACTGTTTTATTGGTAATTACATCCAGTCCGAAACGATAATTTTGAAGATTTTCTTTGAATCGGGTAGGTGCAAAAGTTTGCGCTTCGTTGCTGTTGTTGATAACTACCATTACACTTTCGGTTTCGTTGTGACGGAAATAAACATACACATTGTTTTCAGGTACATAATGCGTCATTTTTCCGTTGTGAATGACGGATTTATTTTTTCTCCAATTGAACAATTGGCTAGTAAAATTGAAGAATTTTTTTTGCTCTTCGGTTCTTCCAGAAGCTGAAAAAGCATTGTTGGAATCGCCAGCCCAACCGCCGGGAAAATCGCGTCGAATATCGCCGTCGCCCACCGCTTTGCTTCCTGCCATACCGATTTCGGTTCCGTAGTATACTTGCGGAATTCCTCGAACTGTGGCAATCAGCGTCATGGCCATTTGGTATTTTTTGAAATCGTTTTTGTACAAATCGTTGAAGCGATTGATGTCGTGATTGTCCACAAAAACCATGATGTTATGGATGTTGGGATACATGAAGTCGTTGTTGAAGTTTTCAAAAATACGCACCATTCCGTTGCGCCATTCTTGTTTGTCTTCGTTGAAAACGCCATTCATAATGATTTCTTCTAACGTAAAATCCATTACACTGGGCAAGTTGGAATTGTAACTCTGTATAGCGGCAATTTTACTGTCTTTTTGCCAATAGGCAATTTGTGCCTGCGAGTAGTACCACGCTTCGCCAACGATATTAAAATAAGGATATTCGTCGGTAATGGATTTGGTCCATTGTGCTATAGCATTTTTGTCGTTGTACGGATAAGTGTCCACTCTGAAACCATCCAAATCAGCGTATTCGATCCACCAAATAGCGTTTTGAGTGAGGTATTTGAGCACCAAAGGATTTGACTGGTTGAGGTCGGGCATCGACTTGACAAACCAGCCATCCATACACAAATTGGTATCGTATTGGGAAGCATTGGTGTCAAATTGAGTCGCCATTCGGTAATTGGTTTGTTTGTAACCAGGAAATTGATGAATCCAATCGTAAGTGGGCAAATCGTTCATCATCCAATGCATATATCCCCAATGATTGGTTACGTAATCCATGATGTTTTTCATGCCGCGTTGGTGTAGTTCTTTGCTCAAGCGTACATAATCTTCGTTGGTTCCGAAGCGGGAATCAATTTTGTACAAATCCGATTGTCCATAGGTATGGTACGAACCTTTTTCGTCGTTGTCTTCGCACAATGGCGTGGGCCAAATGGCAGTGGCTCCTAAACTTTTAATGTAGTCTAAATTTTTGATAATACCTTCTATATCACCGCCATGGCGACCGTCTTTATTAGCTCGGTTTACTTTTTCTATCGTTTCGTTGGTACTGTCGTTGTTTGGGTTCCCGTTGGCAAAACGATCCGACATGATGAGGTAAATCATATCCGAACTGTCGTAGCTTTTGCGGAAGCGCGAATTGGATTTTCTTGATTTTAAGGAATAGTTATGCGTAAACGATTTGTTTTTGTTTTTGAAGGTAAAAACGAAATCTTGCGCTTTGGTGTTTTTGGTATCAATGGTAACAAAAACATAGTTCGGGTTTTCAGTTTTTTGGATGCCTTTGATGACAATTCCGTTGGAAGCTGAGACGTCATTTTGGGCAATATTTTTGCCATAAAACATGATTTGAACTTCCGACAGATTCATATCACTCCACCAAAAAGGCGGTTCTATTCGATCTATTTGTGCGAAAATCGGAGTTGAAAGCAATAAAAAGAAGATGAGTTTTTTCATGGATTATTATTTAAAAACCCTTTCAAAGTTTAAAACGCTGAAAGGGTTAATTGAATTAGATGTATTTTAAACCGTCACCAAGCTATTCGGCTCTACTAAAATTTCTTTTCCATTCACAAAAACGGTAATTTCTTTGTCACCTTCAAGCGAGAAATTAGTTTCATTTTGGTGAACAGACACTTTTAGTATTTGGTTTCTGAAATTGATTTTAAACGAATAACCTTGCCATTGTAACGGAATTTTTGGTTCAAAATGCAAATGATTGTTCTTCACGCGCATGCCACCAAAACCTTCCACAATACTCATCCAAGTTCCGGCCATTGAGGTAATGTGTAATCCTTCTTCCACTTCTTTGTTGTAATCATCCAAATCCAAACGAGAAGTTCTAAGGTAGAAAGTATACGCTTGTTCCATTCGACCTAAAACAGCCGCTTGAATCGAGTGCACGCAAGGCGATAACGAACTTTCGTGAACAGTAAATGGTTCGTAAAAATCAAAATGTTTTTCGAGTTGTTCTTTGCTGAAATGATCTTCAAAGAAATAAAACCCTTGCAAAGTATCGGCTTGTTTGATGTAAGGTGAACGTAAGATGCGATCCCAAGACCATTTTTGGTTGATTGGTCGTTGACTTTTATCTAAGTCATGAACTTTTACCAATTCTTTGTCCAAGAAACCATCTTGTTGCAAATAGATTCCGAGTTGTTCGGAATACGGAAAATACATATTATCGGCAACGGCTTTCCAATGTTGGATTTCAGCTGTTGATAATTTGACTTTGTTCATAATGCGAACATAATCGGAGTTGTATTCGTTTTCTACTTTATTGATTTGTTCAATAGCGTAATCGATACACCATTTAGCCAAATAATTCGTATAAAAGTTGTTGTTGACGTTGTTTTCGTATTCATTTGGCCCAGTTACGCCTAAAATTACATACTGATTTCTGTAAGTTGAATACGTTGCTCTTTGGTGCCAAAAACGAGCAATTCCGATAAGAACTTCCAAGCCTTTTTCAGGAATATAGCTGTAATCATTGGTATAACGATAATAGTTGTAAATGGCAAAAGCAATCGCGCCATTACGGTGGATTTCTTCAAAAGTAATTTCCCATTCGTTATGACATTCTTCTCCATTCATGGTTACCATTGGATAAAGAGCTGCGCCGTTTTTGAATCCGAGTTTTTCGGCATTTTCGATGGCTTTATCCAACTGATTGTAGCGATAAGTCAAAAGGTTTCTAGCCACTTGTTGGTCTTTGGTTGCCATATAAAAAGGAATACAATACGCTTCGGTATCCCAATAAGTAGAACCGCCGTATTTTTCGCCAGTAAATCCTTTTGGGCCAATATTCAAACGCGAATCTTTTCCTAAATAGGTTTGATTGAGTTGGAAAATGTTGAAACGAATACCTTGTTGCGCTTTCACATCGCCATCGATGGTAATATCACTCATTTCCCAGATTTTTGCCCAAGCTGTTTTTTGACTTTCCAGCAATTGGTTGAAACCAGCTTCCAATCCTTTTTTGATGGTGTTTTCGGCTGCAAATTGAGTGTTTTCATGATTCATTGAAACGGTGTATCCGCCTAATTTTTGAATCGAAGAAGTTTGTCCTTTTGCTGCATTTACTTCGTAATGAAATTGTATTTTATCAGAAGTTTTCTCTACCCTCATCGGATTCATTAGCAGATTTTCATCATTTAAAAAGAGTGAATTCTGCATGAATGTAGTGGTTATAAAATGCGTTTTAAATGTGCGAGCGGTTACAAAAGCGCTGTTTTCGGAGTGTTGAACGCTGAGTGGTTCCCAAAATTTTTCTTCCCAGTTGGCGTCTTCATTATGAACACCAGCATCAATGTAAGGTTTGTAAATGATTTTGGCATCACCATTTAATGGAGTAATCTCAAAATGAATTACACCTAATTCGTCGATATCTAGCGAGAGAAAACGACACACTTTTACGCCAATTTCAATTCCGTTGGGTAATACTGCTTCAAACGAACGATAGTAAATACCTTCTTTCATATTCAACTCGCGACGGAAATTTTTGACTTCTTTGCACGTTGCTAAATCGAAAGTTGTACCGTTGATTTCGATATCAATTCCAATCCAGTTGGGAGCGTTCAGTACTTTGGCAAAATATTCGGGATAACCGTTTTTCCACCAACCCACTTTGGTTTTATCTGGGTAATAAATTCCGGCGATGTAACTTCCTTGAAAAGTTTCACCAGAATAGTGTTCTTCAAAATTGGCGCGTTGTCCCATGGCACCGTTTCCGATGCTGAACAAACTTTCAGACGACTTTACTCTTTCGGCATCAAATCCTTCTTCAATGATGGACCAATGGTTAGGTTGTATATAATCTTGGTTCATTTTTTTATAAATTTGATAATTAGACAATTCGATAATTTGTCAATTATTAAATTGGATAATTATTTATGTTTATGGATGCGTATTTAAATTCATATTTTATTTAGAAAACAATCAACGGACACATTTTCAAATTGACACATTCACTAATTAATCAATGCTTCTAGAAACGAAACATCAATAAATGTAAAGTCTTCAAATTGGTATTTTGCTTCGTGTAAAATTGCGGCATCACCGATTCCGACACTCGTCATGTTAGCGATGTTAGCAGCCTGAATTCCAGCTACTGAGTCTTCAAAAACGATAGCATCTTCATTTTTAGTATTTAATAATTGTGACGCTCTTAGAAATACTTCAGGATCAGGTTTAGCGTTTGACACGTCATTTCCATCAACAATAGCATCAAATAGAGGTAAAATACCTGTTTTTTCTAAAATTGGTCTAGCATTTTTACTTGCTGAACCTAGTGCTATCAATTGTTTGTTGTCTTTTAAATAGTGTAAAACAGGAAGTACTCCTGGTAATATTTCGCTTTCGTCCATATCAACTAAATAAGACAAATAATCTTCATTTTTTTGAACGAGCCATCTGTTTTTCTCTTCTTGAGAAGCTTGGATTCCGCCTAATTCTAGAATGATATCCAATGATCGAACTCGGCTAACTCCTTTTAATTCTTCGTTGTGTTCTGGTGTAAATTCGATCCCTAATTCTTGTGCTAATTTTTGCCAAGCCAAGAAATGATACTTAGCGGTGTCAACAATTACGCCGTCGAGGTCGAATATGAATGCTTTTTTATTTGACATTTACTTCGTGTCTACGTTATCTTTTACTTTAGTTACTAAAAATGCCGCGATGATAAAACTAATTCCGCTCATCACAATGGCATAAATGGCGTGGTCATTGTAAACATATTTTACTAATGGCCCACCAATTAAGGCGTTTATAATTTGTGGGATTACAATGAAGAAATTGAAAATTCCCATGTAAACTCCCATTTTTTTTGGGTGAATTGAACCAGCAAGTATAGCATAAGGCATAGCCAAAATACTAGCCCAAGCAAAACCAACGAGCACCATAGAGAAAATTAGGCCTTCTTTATTGGGCATAAAATAGATGGATATAAGCCCGATTCCGCCCAAAACCAAAGAAAGGGCGTGCGTTTTTCTACGCCCAATTTGTTTGGCGATGTAAGGCAAGGCAAAAGCAACTATGGCAGAAACCAAGTTATACACACCAAAAATGATTCCGACCCAATCTCCTGCCGATTGAAATTCGGCACTTTTAGTATCATTAATGGGCAAACCATAAATGTGTTGTGCTATGGCTGGAGTTGAAAAAACCCACATTCCAAAAAGACCAAACCATGAAAAGAATTGCACCCAACTTAGTTGACGCATCGTTTCGGGCATTTTGGCAAAATCGGTGAAAATGTCAGTTAGTTTTTTTTCAGATGTTGTAATTTCTGTGTCATGCGGATTTTTTGCATTGGCTCTATCGAATTCGGCTAACTCTTCTGGTGAATATTCTTTAGTAGTTAGAATGGTAATCAGAATCGATCCAACTAATATAAGCGCTCCAATAACAAAAGAATAAATCAAATTATGAGGAACGGCAGAAGTTTCTGTTGCAAGATTGCTAATTCCAAACCAATTAGTTAATACGTAAGGCAGCCATGAGCCTACCACTGCTCCAATCCCGATTAAAGCTGTTTGTACACTAAAACCAAGCGTATGTTGGTCTGCTCTTAAATTGTCGCCAACAAGTGCACGAAAAGGTTCCATGGCTATGTTAAACGACGCATCCATAATCATCAACATTCCAGCACCTACCCAAAGAGCAGGCATAAAAGCGATGAAAATTTCGGCTTGCGGCATTAAAATCAAACCAATTGAAGCCAGTAAAGCTCCAGTAAGAAAATAGGGCTTTCTTCTTCCAAATCTTCCCCAAGTATTGTCGCTATAATGCCCAATGATAGGTTGAACTATTAGTCCCATTAATGGAGCAATAATCCAAAACCATGATAATTCATGTACGTCGGCGCCAAAAATTTGAAGAATTCTGCTAGCATTAGCATTTTGTAGGGCAAAACCCATTTGAATTCCTAAGAAACCAAAACTCATGTTCCAGATTTCCCAGAAACTTAACTTACGCTTTTCCATTATCGTAATTTGTTGATTAATAATACGATAAGCGTTTAAAGGCTTATCAAAACTTGCTTAATTTTCGAAGTAAAACACAAGCATTGATAATTGGTTGTAAATATATAAAAGATTTTAAACTGATTTTGTTTTTTTCCGAAAAGTTATTAAATGGTAGATTCTCTGAGTACTAATTCGGTTTCGATGACTTCTGTTTTGTAATGTTCTTCGTACTCTTCTTCTTCATTATCTAATCGTTCTATCAACATTTTTGCAGCTTTCTCGCCCATTTTGATTCCATTTTGGCCCACTGTAGAGATGGCGGGTGAAGAATATTTTGAAATAATGCCATCAGTAAACCCAATTACTGAAATGTCTTCTGGGACTTTTTTTCCGTATTTGTTTGCTATTTTAATGGCGGTTACAGCAAAAAGTTCGTTTACTGCAAAAATGGCGTCAATGGTATTGTTTTTAATTAATTCATCAATTTTAGATTCAAAATTTTCAATATCTTCAATCTTTAAAATTAAAGCATCGTTAATTTTCATATCATTGGTTTTTAGAGCCTTAATGTAGCCGTCTGTTCTTAATTTTCCGACACTCACGTAATCAATTGTAGAGATGAGCGCAATATTTTTAAATCCTTTTTCAATTAAAAAATTAGTAGCATTGAAGGCAGCTAAATTATCATCAATAATTACTTTGTCGCATAAAATATCATTAGTAACACGATCAAACATCACCACAGGCATTCCTTGATTGATGACTTCAGAAATGTGATGAAAATCTCGTTTGTTTTGCGTTTCTTTAGATAAAGACATAATGAATCCGTCAATACTTCCATTGGCTAACATTTCCATATTAATAACTTCTTTGTCGAATGATTCGTCTGACAAACAAACGATTACATTATAGCCATGTTCATTGGCAACATGCTCAACACCACTGATTACAGTGGCAAAAAAATGGTGTATAATTTCGGGAATGATGATGCAGATGGTCTTGGTTTTTTTATTTTTCAGACTCAAGGCAATGTTGTTTGGCTTGTAGTTGTAAAGTTTAGCAAAAGCTTGTACTTTTTGACGCGTATCTTCGCTAATTTCCAAACTATTTCGAAGTGATTTCGAAACGGTTGATATGGATACGTCAAGTTCTTTTGCAATTTGTTTTAGGGTGACTTTTCTCTTCATGGTGTAAATGCCAAAATAATGAATTTTGAATAAAGATAGAATATATTTTTTGGTATGACAATTTTTGAGGGAATTTAGTGTGAAATTGAAAAACTTTTCAACACGAAAACGTTTGCGAAACAGGTTTAACAGGTGTTTGTTTTTTTAAACAAAATTTTTACTTAAATTTAACATTCGAAGTAAAATACAAGCATAAAAACTTAATTATTAACCTAAACAAAATGTATGAAAACAATTTATAAAAAGTTGTTATTTTTACTACTCTTACTTCCCTTTAGCGTACTAGCTCAAAACGTTGAAGGTGTGGTTGTAGACTCGAAATCAAATCAGCCTCTACCAGGAGTAAATGTAGTTGTTAAAGGCACTTCTAATGGAGTGTCGACCGATTTGGACGGTAAATTCAAAATTGCTAAAATCAAAAATGGAGATGTGCTAGAGTTTTCATTTATTGGTTACAAAAGCGAAACAGTTCAGTATTCTGGACAAAAAACTCTAACAGTGTCTATGGAAGAATCTGTAAATCAACTTCAAGAAGTTGTGGTTCAGATCGGATATGGAAATGTTAAGAAAAAAGACGCTACGGGTTCAACAACCGTAATTTCTACCAAAGATTTTAATAGAGGATCCAATGTAACAACAGAGAATTTGTTGCAAGGTAGAGTGGCTGGGGTTACTATCAATTCTAATGGAGGTGCACCAGGAACGGGTTCAACAATTAGAATTAGAGGAGGTTCGTCGTTGTTTGCAAAAAACGATCCATTGATTGTATTGGACGGATTGCCAATTGAAAATGAAACTATTAAAGGTTCAACTTCCTTTTTGGCGTCTTTAAATCCAAATTCAATTGAATCTATAACGGTTTTAAAAGATGCTTCTGCTACAGCAATTTATGGTTCAAGAGCATCGAATGGTGTAATCATAATCACAACCAAAAAAGGGTCAAAAAAATTAGCTGTTGATTACAATTTCCAATACGGTTCTGGAAATTTGTTTAATAAAGTAGATGTATTTAGTGCTGAAGAATTTAGAACTTTAGTTGAGGAGAAAAAACCTGCTGAGGTTGGCTCTTTAGGGAATGCGAATACAGATTGGCAAGATGAAATATACAGAAGAACTGATTTTGTAGATAATAGTTTGAGTCTTAGAGGCAACTTATTTAAAGTATTGCCTTCACGATTAACAATTGGTAATACTTATCAAGAAGGTTTGCGCTTGACCAATAAATTCAATCGTACTACAGTAGGATTTGCTATGAATCCTAGTTTTTTCAATGATCATTTGAGAATGAAATTGAACGCAAATTATGCGAACGAAAAAAATAGATTTGCTGATGGTGTAGAAGGTTCTGCTTTGAGATTTGACCCTACTCAACCTGTTTATGATGCTGCTTCAATTTATGGTGGTTTCTTTGAGTATTACAATACTTCAAATGGTCAATTGGCTACTCAAACTCCTAGAAACCCTGTGGCTCAGTTATTACAAACATATGACACAGGTAAAGCTAATCGCTTCTTTGGAAACTTTGAATTGGATTATAAACTCCATTTCTTTCCAAAATTGAGAGCAGTTGTAAATGTTGGTTTTGATCAGGCAAAAGGAGAAAGAACAAGATTGGTTGGATCTAATGCTGCATCGGCACCTGAAAATGGTGGATTCCCTTACGGGACAGATGAATTTAGTGATGAAATGCGTAAAAACAAATTGCTTGATACGTATTTTGTTTACAATAACACATTTGGTAATGTAAAATTTGACTTAACTGCAGGTTATTCATATCAAAAATGGGATTCTGAACGCTATGAAACCCGTAATATTTTAAATCCTGTTCCACAGGGTGAGCTTTACGATGTTGATTTCGATAGAGTGTTGATTAGTTATTTCGGAAGAAGTAATATCTCGTTCGCTGATAAATACCTTTTAACACTTACTTTAAGAAGAGACTCATCGTCTAAATTTGAAAAAGAAAATAGAGATGCTTATTTTCCAGGCGTAGCTTTTGCGTGGAAAATTAAAGAAGACTTCTTCAAAGATAGCAAAACCATATCTGACTTGAAATTGCGTTTGGGTTGGGGAGCAAGTGGACAACAAGATGTTCCTAATAATAACGATTATATACAATTCTACAGTCTTGGACAACAAAACTCTCAATATACTTTTGGTACAGTAGTAACTCCTATTGCAGTTTCTTCACCTTTAAGTAATGGTTTAAAATGGGAGACAACATACACTTATAATGCAGGCTTTGATTTTGGTTTGTTCAGTAACAGAATTAATGGTAGCATAGATGCTTTTTACAAACAATCAAAAGATTTGTTAGCTAAAGTAGCTACTTCAGATGGAGGTAACTTTTCAAACAGATCATACCAAAACATTGGAACATTTGAAACCAAAGGTATTGAGCTGTCTATTTCATCAGACATAGTTAAAAATGACAATGCTACATGGAATGTGTCATTTAATGCTACAACTTTTCAAAGAAAAATCACTGAGTTGAAAAAAACAAGCTTTATAAGAATCGGTGAAAATGTGGCAGGTACAGGAACGCAAGCGCAAGTTTATATTGAGGGATTTGCTCCATATTCTTTTTATTTGTACAAACAATTATATGATAGTGCAGGTAATCCAATTGAGGGTGCGTATGTTGACTTAAATGGTGACGGAATAGTTAATGATAAAGATAAGTATATTTATAAAAACCCTGATCCAAAACTAACGCTAGGATTTGCTTCTAATTTTAACTATAAAAATTTAGATTTATATTTTAACTTAAGAGCGAGTTTAGGTAATAGAGTATTTAATCAAGTAGCAGCTAGTAGAGCTCAGTTAAATAATGTTGATGAAGGAAATTCTCTTAATAATGTGCCTACTTCTGTTTTGGATACGAACTTCAATACTACTTCAAGTGTAGTTTTATCCGATTACTATGTTGAAAATGGTTCATTTTTGAGAATGGACAACATTACATTGGGATACACTTTCCCAAAATGGTTGGAAGGAAAAGCAAGTGTAAGACTCTATACAGGATGTCAAAACGCTTTCTTAATCACTAAATATTCTGGTTTAGATCCAGAAGTTGGCAATAACGGATTTGATAACACCATTTATCCAAGACAAAGACAATACTTGTTTGGAGCAAATATTAAATTTTAAGATATGAAAAAATTAAGTTTAATCACATTATTAGGTTTGTCTTTATCGGTTTTCATGTCATGTGAAAAAGATTTAGATATAGAGTCTGAAAATGCTTATGACATTTCTGCAGACCAACAATACGCTACTCCTCAAGGTTATAAACAAGCTTTAGCTGGAGTTTATGGAAATTTAAGTTTAACAGGAACATCAGGTCCGGGTAGCTCTTTTTTAGAAGGGATTGACGCAGGAACAAGTCAATTTGCTCGTTGCTTGTGGTATTTACAAGACTTGACCACTGATGAGGCTGTTTGGAGTTATGAAAATGATGAAGGAGTTCGTGAGTTGCAACGTAATATATGGACATCTAACAACCCTATTCTTTTAGGAATGTATAGTAGAACCATGGCAGAAGTTGCTTTTGCGAATGACTTTTTAAGACAATCAACACCAGATAAATTGTCTTCAAGAGGAATTACGAACGCTACAGATGTGGCTAATATTAATGATTACAGAAATGAAGTAAAAGTTCTTAGAGCCTATTCTTATTATGTAATGATGGATTTGTTTGGTAAAGCTCCAATGCTTACTGAAAGTGATCCTTTAGACTTTTCTGGTCCAGAATTTAACAGACAACAACTTTTCAATTTTGTTGAAAGCGAATTGAATGCTGTAATGGCAAGTTTAAAACCAGCTAGAACTAATGAGTACGGTAGATTAGATCGTGCAATGGCTCAAATGATTTTGGCTAAGATGTATTTAAATGCAGAGGCCTATGGATTGGCTCCTAAATACAACGAATGTATGAATATGTGTTCTGCAATTATTGGTGGAGGTTACACATTAAACCTAAACTATCTAGATAATTTTAAAGCTGACAATCATTTGTCAAGTGAAATGATTTTCACGCTTCAAGCAGATGGTGTTTCTACTCAAAACTATGGGGCAACTACTGTAATTATCAATGGTCAAGTGGGTTCATTAGAAAATAATGGATCTGAATTTGGTGTTGGTGGTTGGGGAGGCGCTCTTCGCTTAAGAAAACAATTTGTTCAAAAATTTGATGGTTCAGATTTTGATTTTGATGCCAGAAAAACTCTTTTCGGTGGAGGAGACAGAACGTTAGAAATTTCGAACATTGCTCTTCAAAAAGAAGGTTATATTTTGAAAAAATATTCAAACAAAACTTCTGCAGGAATCCCTGGCCCAAGTTCTACTTTTGTTGATACTGATTTCCCTTTGTTCCGTTTGGCCGACGTATACTTAATGTACGCTGAAGCGCAAATGAGAAAAGATGGCGCTACTAATGGTGGTTCAACTACAAATGCTTCTGCAGAGTCTTTAGGTTACTTGAACGCATTAAGAGATAGAGCCAATGGATATGATTTCCCTGACTTTACACAATCTCAAGTTACTTTAGATTTTATTTTAGACGAAAGAGCTAGAGAATTGCATTGGGAAGCACACCGTCGTCAAGACTTAATCAGATTTGGCAAATATACAGGTGGAACTTACAATTGGGCTTGGAAAGGAAATGGAGCGAATGGTGTATCTATACCAGCTCACATGAAATTATTCCCAATCCCAGCAGATAATTTGTTAGCAAATCCAAATTTAACCCAAAACCAAGGATATTAATTAATAAAAAGTATACCATGAAAAAAATAGCATTAAAATTATTCATTCTTTCAGCAGTTGCATTAAACTTTGTATCGTGTGAGGATGACAGCAGTTTAGTAATAACAGAGGGAGAACCACAGTTTAGAATTGTTACTCCAGATGATGGTACCTCAATAACACTTAATAAAGATACCCCTAATGATCCAGCATTGACGGTAAGTTGGGAGGATGCACAATATGATGGTGCGCCAACTCAAATTACTTATTCTGTAGAAATTGACAAAGATGGTGATGAATTTAATACACCAATTTCATTAGGATCTACCACAGGAAATAGTTTAACATTTAAGGTGTCAGAATTAAACGCAGCTGCTATTAACGCAGAATTGCCAGCAGGTGATTTAGGAACTTTAAACGTGAGAGTTAAGTCTACAATCGGTACTACTGGTGCTGAGCCAATGTACAGTAATGTAATTAATTATACAGTAACTACATATTTTACTTATTTGTATAAAGACTATTACTTGGTTGGATCAGCAACTGCTCCAGGTTGGAATAACAACAATAACAACCCACCATTATGGAGAAATCCAAATCCAGGAAGTGAAAACTTATATGAGTTTACAGGTTATTTTAATGGCGGAGGCGGAGACCCAGCTAAATTTAAATTCTTAGAAACTCTAGGTTTATGGCAACCACAATGGGGAACAAATGCGGGTACTGCTCAAAGTGGTTCATTAGCTGGTAACCCAGGAACTCAATCTGGTGATCCAGGTGAATTCCAAATTACAGGTCCTTCAGGATATTATACTTTTGCTATTAATATGAATGAAGGCGTTAGAACATACTCAATTACACCTTATACAGGTAGTACAGCAACTACTTATTCAGTTGTTGGTATGATTGGTGATGCTGTAGGCGGATGGGGTGATGGTAATCAAATTAATATGACTCAAGTTGCTTCAGATCCTCACCTTTGGTATAAATCAAATGTTGTGATGTCAAATGGTCCGTTAAAATTTAGAGCAAATAATGCATGGACAGTAAATTGGGGAAGTGATACAGAGTACACAGGAACTGGTACTCAGGATGGTCCAAACATTCCAGTAACTGGAACAACTTATAATGTTTGGTTCAATGATCTTACAGGAAAATACATTTTGATTCCTGTAATTGACTAATTTTTATTAAAATAACTCTATGCGGGATTGGCAAAATTGTTCAATCCCGTATACTTATATAATCACTATGAAAAAGATAATTTTCAGTTTAGGATTAACATTTTACACTTTGTTGAGTAGTGCTCAAGTGCAAACTATTACTCCAACAGTTACACCTAACCCTTTTGAAAGAAATCAATCTATTACTGTAACGGTACAAGGTTCGCAAATTAACGAATCATTATGGGGTGTTACTGATAATGCGCTCTATTATTGGGGTTGGATGCTAGATGCCAATAATAATCCAATTGGAGATTGTCCAACAAATGGGACATGGACAGCATCAAGCGAGGTGAATCGTTTCACTTACAATTCAGGTACTGACACCTACACCATGACTTTTGTTCCAGAAACCTTTTATGCTAATTCAGTTTTTGGGAAAATGGGTTTTCTAGTGAAAGCCAAGGATGGTTCAGGAGATAAAAAAACAAATGACAATGTTTTTGGTGTAGGAGCTTTTCAATATACTTTAAATACACCCTTACCTAACAGTACAACCTTATTAAATAGTGGTTCTAATTTTACAATTACAGCAATCAATACTAACGGAAATGCCTCTTACAATTTGTATGTAAATGGAGGTGCAACACCCATAAACACTCAAAACGTAACTTCATATTCTTACACGGATACCAATATTACTTCCAATAAAAATTATGAGTTAAGAATTACACAAGGCACAACTACTTACATAGCAAAATTTACAGTGGTAATAGCATTAACACCTACATCACAGACTATTCCAACTGGTTTAGTAGATGGTGTCAACTATGATGGTGCTGATCCAACCAAAGTAACACTTGTTTTGAATGCTCCTTGGAAAAGTTTTATTTATGTTGCTGGAAATTTCAATAACTGGAATCCTAATGCTAGTTATGCAATGAAAAAAGATGCAACTAGCGGTTCTACAAAGTTTTGGCTTGAAATCACAGGATTAACACCAGGTCAACCTTATGCTTACCAATACTGGGTTTGTGATAATGTGAATTTACCTGCTAATTCTCCAAATGTTGTAAAAACAGCCGATCCGTTTTCTACATTAGTGCTTTCGCCTTATGATGATCCTGAAATAATTACAAAAGGGGTTTTCCCTAATTTGCCAGTTTACTCAACTATTGCCCCAAATCAGGAACGAGAAGTTTCATTGTTCCAAACCGGTTCGTCGACTTTCTTTTCTTACAATTGGAGTTCTGCATCTACCAATTTTGTTAAGCCAAATATTAAAGATTTAACTATTTATGAGGTTTTAATAAGAGATTTTGATGCTGATAGATCCTACCAAAATTTAATCGATAAAATTGATTATTTTAAGAATTTAAAAGTAAACGCTATCCAGTTAATGCCAGTAATGGAATTTGAAGGAAATGAAAGTTGGGGATACAATACAGTTTATCATTTGGCTATTGACAAAAGATATGGCCCACCCGCTAAATTGAAACAATTTGTTGATTTATGTCACCAAAATGGAATCGCAGTAATTTTAGATGTAGCCTTAAACCATGTGTTTGGTCGCTCTCCATTAGTTAGAATGTGGATGTTAGATGCAAATGGTGACGGTTGGGGAGATGCAACATCAACCACTACTGAAAATCCGTATATAAATCAATTTGCTAAACACGCATACGGCGTTGGAAGTGATCTTAATCATTTTAGAGAAAGTGGTCCTGGAGGAAATCTTACTAATACCTATGTTATTAGAACTATTCAACATTGGATAAATGAATATAAAATCGATGGCTTTAGATGGGATTTAACCAAAGGTTTTACTAATAGTTGTACTAGTGGAGATGAAACGTGTACTAATAGCTATTTGTCTGATCGTGTGACCAAATTGAAATGGTATGCTGATAAACAGTGGGAGGCCGATGCTAATTCGTATTGTATTTTTGAGCATTTAGGTGTCGGAGGTTCTTCAAATGAAGAAAATGAATGGTCTGGTTATAGATTAAATGAAGGAAAAGGGATTATGCAGTGGAGAAAAATGACTGATCAATATGCCAATATGGTTAAAGGAAATTATGCTGATTTAAGCGCTGTTGTAGGCGCAAATAATAGATTTGTAGGTTATGCAGAAAGCCATGACGAAGAAAGAGTGGGTTACAAAGCTTTAAATGAAGCGGGTCAAACACAGGGAAATCTTTTTAAAGTACATCAACGATTACCTGCTATGGGAGCTTTACATATTTTGGTTCCTGGACCTAAAATGATATGGCACTTTGGTGAATTAGGATGGGAAAAATCACTTTGGACATGTAACAATGGTACCGTTTCTTATACGGGACCAGATTGTAAATTGGACACAAAGCCTCAGCCGCAATGGGTTGAAAATTGGACCTCTGATACTAATAGAAGTAATATCTATAATAATTGGTCAAAATTAATAGATCTTAAAAAAGTTGAACCAGTTTTTGAAAATGGAAATCATGCATGGAATTTTGCTCAAACTGGAAGCCCAAGACTTGATGTTTGGACAAGTACTTCTCCAACCTCATCCCTCAGTTATGTTTTTGTGAGAACTAATTTTTCTGATAACACTTTGAATACACCAGCTGGGTTTCCTTATACAGGAACTTGGTACAATTTAATGGATAACTCTATAATTAATGTTACAGATACAAATATGAACATCTCTATTGAAACAGGTGGCTTTAGAGTATACGGGAATATGCCGTCGACGTTAGGGGAAAATGAATTTTTGTCTAAAACGGATATTGTTCTTTACCCAAATCCTTCTTACAATAATTTTATGCTTAATGTTGATGCATCAGAGATTAATTTGTATTCTGTAACTGGCCAACTGATTAAGACCTATCGAAATGTTCTTGCCAACAAGCAATGTGATATTTTAGATGTAAATCAAGGTGTATATATTGTAAGAATTATAGATGCTAATAACCTTGAAAAAACATTCAAATTAATTAAACAATAAAGATTTTAAGTTTCATTATAATTTTTGTTTGAATTAAAGCCTTTCTTATTGAAAGGCTTTTTTTATAAAATTATCACTAATAGTTCACTAAAAAAATATGAATAATGTTTTTTGTTAAAAAAAGATAGTAAAAGTATTCTGTATTGTCAAAAGATAAAAAAATGAATTTGCTTAACGTGTAGTATAATTTTTACAAAAAATACTTGATTAATGATGAAGGTTGTCGATAAATAAAAAGTATGACTTTATAAATGAAATTTTGAAAGAATAGCTCGAAATTAGCAGTTTCAAATCCTGACGGTTGTTTAGTTTAATTGTAGTTTAGTGTCTAAAATAATTATTTTACATAAAAATAATTAACATTTTACATTGTCAATTTTTGAAGTTTCAGATATAATTGTAGATTTGTAATGCTAAGTGTTTTATTTGAAACGAATTAATTCATTTAAAATGCCTTTGATTTATGGTGTTTCTGCATTAATGATTATTAATGTGATTAGCTGATATAGTCGACTATTTTTGACTATTGATTTTTGAACTTTTTAACCCAATTAATATTAACTTTATGAAATCAAAAACCATGATTAAAAAATTACAAGTGACGCTGTTTACTTTGTTTTTGATGATGTTGTCGTCGATTGGTTACTCCCAAGCTTGTCCTGGGAATAACGTGACGGTAACGTTACAAAACTTCTCGCAGCCAACAACATCCTCTATCGAGTTTGATGTGTTTATTTCCAACACTGGATCGACAACACTTTTATTAGGTGGAATGCAAGGTGCTGTTATTTAC
>JAEUTY010000022.1 GCA_016787805.1 Flavobacterium sp.
CCAAATGCATCAAATGTGTCGCTGAGTGATTTTTGGAAGTCGATGTTCTTAAATCAGTATTTACTTTGGCGACAAAATTGGCTTCCACATTTTCGGGAAGTTGTTTGGCAAAGTGTAATATTAAGTTATTTTCTTTTTTAGTATCAATGATTTCGATGATCTCGTTGGCAGAAACCAAAGTTCCTTTATCGCCTACTTGTCCACCGCCTTCTGGATAAAATGGCGTGTTATCTAGAACGATTTGGTATAAAATTCCATCTTTTTTAGAATCAACTTTACGAATACGAGTGATTTTGACCTCGTTTTCGGTTTGGTCATAACCTATAAATGTTTCTACATTTCCAGGAATCAACACCGACCAATCTTCGGTTGAAACTTCAGAAGCGGCACGCGAACGTGCTTTTTGTTTTTGTAGTTCAGCTTCAAATTCTTCTTCGTTGTAGGTATAGCCTTTTTCTTTTAAAATCAAGGCGGTTAAATCTTTTG
The DNA here is from genome assembly GCA_016787805.1 of Flavobacterium sp. GTDB lineage: Bacteria > Bacteroidota > Bacteroidia > Flavobacteriales > Flavobacteriaceae > Flavobacterium. The sequence continues at coordinate 487 of JAEUTY010000022.1, forward strand.
GAAAACCAAATGTATCGTACAATTCAAATACTTTTTCACCCGAAACTTGGTTGCCTAAAGTTTGAGCCACAACGTTTTCTAACAACTGTAAACCTTGATCTAACGTTCTTAAAAACGATGCTTCTTCTTCGCGAATTACATTGGTAACCAATTGTTGTTGCAATTTGATTTCTGGGAAAAATTCGCCCATTTGGTTGGCCAATACTTCTACCAACCTATTGATAAACGGTTCTTTGGTATTCAAGAATGTAAATCCGTAGCGAATCGCGCGACGCAAAATTCTACGAATTACATACCCTGCGCCTGTATTGGACGGCAATTGACCATCAGCAATAGCGAAGGCTACGGCACGCACGTGATCGACAATTACGCGAATAGCGATGTTGGTTTTATTTTGCTCTTCACTTACATTTTTAACTTCGTTGGAAGTGTATTTATATCCGGTGATTTGTTCTACTTTTTCAATTAACGGCGTAAACACATCGGTATCGTAATTGGATGTTTTGCCTTGTAATGCCATACACAAACGCTCAAATCCCATTCCGGTATCCACGTGTTGTGCGGGTAATTTTTCTAAGGAACCATCGGCTTTACGGTTGAATTCCATGAACACGTTGTTCCAAATTTCAATCACTTGCGGATGATCGTTGTTGACCAAACTTTTGCCTGAAACTTGTGCTTTTTCCGCTTCCGAACGCAAATCAACGTGAATTTCCGAGCACGGACCACACGGGCCTTGATCGCCCATTTCCCAGAAGTTGTCTTTTTTATTACCGAGGATGATTCGGTCTTCATCGATTAAGGTTTTCCAAATGTCCCATGCTTCTTGATCGAACGGAACATTTTCTTCGGGATTACCTTCAAAAACGGAAACGTATAAATTTTCTTTTGGGATTTTGTATACTTCGGTTAATAGTTGCCACGCCCAATTGATGGCTTCTTTTTTAAAATAATCGCCAAACGACCAGTTGCCCAGCATTTCGAACATAGTGTGATGGTACGTATCAAAACCTACATCTTCCAAATCGTTGTGTTTCCCTGAAACACGAAGACATTTTTGCGTATCGGCTATCCTTGGGCTTTTAGGAGTTCCGTTGCCTAAGAAAAACTCTTTGAATTGCGCCATACCCGAATTGTTGAACATTAAGGTTGGATCGTCTTTTAAAACAATTGGCGCCGATGGAACGATTAAGTGTCCGTTGTTTTCGAAGAATTGTAAAAACTGTTTACGAATGTCTTGTGATTTCATTATTAGAATGTTAGATTTTTGGATCTTTTAGAAATTTAGATTGAACTACAAGGTTTCTTGACTAGCCCCAATCCCGTTTTGAAAACGGGACAAGAAGCGGGAACAAGAGTCGCTGAAAAAAGTAAGGCTTCTGCTTCCAAAAATAAAATTAGATTTAGTTTGAAACATTTCTTAAATTTGTTCGTATAACCATTGTTATTCTTAAAACCAGCACAAAAATAGTATAAATTAAAAGATGGCGAAAAAAGTAAAGTATTATTTCGACCCAGAAAGTTTAGCGTATCGAAAAATAAAGACGAAAAAGTCGAAAAAGTTTGCTTATGTTGCCTTGTTTATACTAGCTTCGGCCTTGTTTGGGTTTTTGTGTTTTGTGCTTTTTATGAATGTGCCGTTCTTAGAAACACCTCGCGATAAGATTCAGGGTCGTGAAATTGAAACGATGAAATTGAATTATTCGATTTTGAGTAAAGAAATTGATCAATTGAGTGAGGCAATGGCCGCTTTGGAAGATCGAGATGATAATTTGTATCGTGCGTATTTTAACTCGTCACCAATTCCGATTGAGAAAAGAAACGAGGGAATTGCTAAAAAACGATACAAAGAGTTGGAAGGTTTTAATAATTCGGATTTGGTCATCAATACGATGAAAAAGGTCGATGTTTTGAAAAAGAGATTGGCTATTCAGTCAAAATCGTTGGATGATGTATTGAAATTGGCCAAAGCGAAAGACAAGTTGTTATCGGCAATTCCGGCGATTCAACCTGTGAAAAATGAAGATTTGAAGCGAATGGCGTCGGGTTTTGGTTATCGAAGTGATCCGTTTACCAAAGCAAGAAAAATGCACCAAGGAATGGATTTTACAGCCACAACTGGAACACCGATTTATGCCACTGGCGATGGTGTTGTAAAAAATGCCGATAATTCACTTTCAGGTTATGGTAATCATATTGAAATAACCCACGGATTTGGCTATTTGACGTTGTATGCGCATTTGAGTCGGTACAATGTTCGTCCGGGACAAAAAGTGAAACGCGGTGATGTAATAGGATTTGTGGGAAGTACTGGAAGAAGTCAGGCGGCGCATTTGCATTACGAAGTCCACAAAGACGGCCAGCCGGTGAATCCGATTAATTTTTATTACGGAAATATTTCGGCAGAAGAATACGTTGTGATTTCGAAATTAGCGAATCAGGAGAATCAGTCGCTGGATTAGTGTTCAGTGTTCAGTGTTCAAAATTAAAAAAGAAACAAATATGCATATAGAGCTTTCAAAAGACAAACGGTATTTTAGTATTGGCGAAGTGGCTGCGGCTTTTGATGTGAATGCATCGCTAATTCGGTTTTGGGATAAAGAGTTTGACATTTTAAAACCAAAAAAAAATGCCAAAGGCAATCGTATGTTTACGCAAGAAGACGTAAAAAATTTACAATTGATTTACCATTTAGTGAAGGAACGTGGATTTACGTTAGAAGGTGCTAAAACCCATTTGAAAGAAAATCAGAAAAAGACTTTAGATAAATTTGAAATCATCAGCAAACTAGAAGGAATTAAAGCGGAATTAATGACTATTAAAAACAATTTATAAAGATGAAAGACACTCTGAAATTTACATTTATAGCTTACTTTTTTTTGACTATCATAGGTGCTTTCATGAAGCTTAATCACATAAGTTATTCGCAAATTGTAATGGCAATAGGAATAGTAGCAATGGTACTATTTATCTTTTTAGCTTTAGCCGAAATATACAAATCAACTAAAATTGAAGGAACCGAAAAATTCATGTGGACTGTTGGGATGCTACTTTTTTCCTTTTTTGCAGGAATCGCATATTTAATTTGGGGAAGAAAAAGAATAGCTACTTAAAACATAAAGAATTTAAAACAAATTAATAGTAAAATAAATAAACTTTAAAACAATAGAAATTATGAGAAAATTTTTGCCTTGGATAATTTTAGGAGTAATAGTATTATTTGGCTACTTTTATTTCAAAGGAATCAACAATACTGCGGTGACCTTAAATCAAAACATCGAAGAAGCCTGGGGAAATGTAGAAACATCGTACCAAAGAAGAAATGATTTGATTGTAAATATTGTAAAGTCCGTTCAAGGACAAGCAGAATATGAAAAGGGCACTTTAGAAGCGGTAGTTCAGGCTCGTGCAGCTGCCACACAAACTAAAATTGACCCTACCAACATTACCCCAGAACAGTTAGACCAATTTACAAAAAACCAAAGTGCACTTTCAAGATTATTAGTTACTGTTGAAAGCTATCCAAACCTTCAAGCAAATCAGGGTTTCCTTAAGCTTCAAGACGAATTAACAAGTACTGAAAATCAAATACTAACAGCAAGAACACGTTTTAACGAAGCTGTAAAACCGTACAACAATCACATCAAAACATTCCCGAACAGTTTATTTGCTGGAATGTTTGGGTTTCAAGAAAAACCATACTTCAAGGCTGCTGAAGGAACTGAAAAAGCACCTGATGTAGAATTTAACTTCGATAAAAAAGCAGAAACAAAATAATGTCGAAAGTAGAAGATTTTTTGACAAAAGCCGAAGAAGCTGAAATTGTGGAAGCAATTCGTTTGGCCGAAAAAAATACTTCGGGAGAAATCCGCGTGCATTTAGAAAAAGAAACTTCCATTGCTCCGATTGAACGAGCGGTGGAAGTCTTTCACGAATTGCGAATGGATCAAACCCAACAACGTAATGGTGTGATTATTTATGTTGCGGTAAAAAGCAAGCAATTTGCCATTTATGGCGACCAAGGCATCAACGATAAAGTAGCGGATGACTTTTGGAATTGTACCAAAGACATTATGGTAGAGCATTTCAAAAACGGTCGCAACAAACAAGCTTTGGTAGACGGAATTGTCAACGCAGGTCAACAATTGAAAAAATATTTTCCTTACCAAAGTGATGATACTGACGAACTTTCTAACGAAATATCAAAAGGCGAATGATACAATTTATTTTTAAAATGGCACGCATCCTTTTGGTATTGATAGTTGTATTGTTGCATCAATTGGGCTTTGCGCAGTTTACTATTCCAAAAAAACCTAGCTTTCAAACATCGGTTTACGATTATGCCAAATTGCTTTCTGATAGTGAAAAAACACAATTAGAAGAAAAGTTAATTAAATATTCTGACTCAACTACCACGCAAATTGTAATTGCTACTGTGGAAACCATCAACGGGGAAGATATTGGAATTTTAACTCCAAGATGGGCTCAGGAATGGGGAATTGGTCAATCAAAAGAAGACAATGGTGTTTTTATCTTGTTAGCCAAAGAAGAACGTAAAATATGGATTTCTCCTGGCTATGGTTTAGAAGATCGTTTGACAGCTGGCATCAACGGTGAAATTATTCGAAATGTAATTATTCCTGAATTCAAAGCTGGAAGTTATTACAATGGCTTGGATAAAGGAACTGATGAACTTATTAAAGTTTTTGCCGGAAAATACAAAGGCGAACGCATTAGTGACAATGATGATGAAGGTGGCGTACTGGTTGCTTTAATTATCTTCATTATTGTGTTTGTAGTAATCATCTATCTTGCTTCCAAAAACAAAAACAATGGAGGTAACAGTGGTAGCTTTGGCGGACCCGATTTGATGGACATTATTATTCTTAGCCGAATGGGACGCGGTGGTGGAGGCAGCTTTGGAGGTGGATTTGGAGGATCTTCTGGAGGTGGCGGATTTGGCGGTGGATTTGGCGGTGGTGGATTCTCAGGCGGTGGAGCTGGTGGAAGTTGGTAGTTCGGTGTTCAGTGTTCAGTGTTCAGTGTTCAGTGTTCAGTAATTAGAAAACGCATTTGGTATTAACTTATATTGCATAAAAAACGCCTTTCTATTTGAAAGGCGTTTTTTTATTAAAAATATATTATTACAATTTTTTTAATGCCTCAGTAGCATAAGCATTTGTTGGGTCTAAGGCAATTGTTTTATTTAATAATTCTTTTGCTTTTGCTTTATCAGTAACTGCGTAAAAAGCCGCCATATTATTGCATGATTCAGCTATTTTAGCTTTATTTTTAGTTATTTCTTCTGTTCCTTTTGCTTCCACTAATTCAACATATTTTTGGTAATTAGCAGCCATAATTTCATCTTTATTCAAAGTGTTATTAATTCTTGCTTTATACAAATAGGCTTCTTGATAATTAGGTGATGCTGTAATTACATTGTCCATTGCTTCATTTGCTTTCTCCAAAGAAGCCGTATCAATTGCTTTTGCATCTTTTCCTCTGTTGTTAGTAATCACACTTAACCCAAAGTAAATATTATCTTCTAAGAAATTTTTAGACTCTTTATTTAGTATTGCTGTCTCAAAAATTGATTGAGCTACTGTGTAAAGTTTTTTGCTAAAATAATCCTTTCCAACTTCATTCAATGCATTGGCTAAAGATGGCGACATATCAATTCCTTTTTTAAGGTTTTGAATTCCTGTATTCATCATAGTTGCATCTACTTCCTTAGTATCAACGTTGGCCGATTTTTTAACTTGAGCTAATCCTAAGTAGTAATAATCACCTCCAATGACTTTATTTGAACCTTTGCTAATGAACTCTGTCAAAGAAGAAATGGCACTATCAGTATTTCCGTTTTCGTATGAAGAATAGCCCAAATAACGTAAAATTCTTGGATTTACTTTATCCAATTTTTTCATTTCGTTTGCCTCAACTTCAAGAGCTTTATAATCTTTTGCTAAAATCAAAAAGTCAGCATGACGCATACGAGAAGACAATGAATAATCTGTTAGACTCATGTATTTTTCATAATTGCTCAATGCTTTTGCTATATTTTCTGTATATGTTTTTGGTTGATTATTTGCCCAATAATAATACGTTTCAGCCAATTCACGATAAACTGGTCCATAACTTGCATTCATTTTTATTACTTCGTCATAAGCTTTAACAGCTTCTGTGTAGGCTTTGGCTCCTTTAAGCAAAACACCTAATTGCATTTTAGCTCTCAGCATTGAACTATCAATACGGTAAGCGTTACTGTAAGCAGAATACGCAGCATTTTGATCTTTGTTGCCATAATGAGCATCTCCTAATGCCAAAAACACTTCAGCCGAATTTGGGTTAGCCAGTTTTGCTTTTTCTAAAATTGCAATAGCAGCAGTATAATCTGGTTTCTCAGCATAGGTGTAAGCTTGTGCAATGTATACTAATTCTTCAAAATCTTTCTTTTTGATACTACCAGTTACGGCATCAAATTTTGATTTTGCAGCACTTACATTTCCATTATTTAAATCCAAATGTCCTAATCCAATTGTATTGAATTTAGCACCTTCAGCTGCAGCTGCTCCTTTATCAAAATATAGCTTAGCAGAATCTTCCGTGTTTTGTTTTAAATAAATTGTTCCAAGTAAAAAAGCGGCTTTCCCATTAGATGGTTTTGCTTGTAAAATACTTTTTAACGTTGACTTAGCCTTTTCATATTGTTCAGCATCTATCATCTTTTTGGCGACTTCTATATCTTGAGCAGAAACAAATGAAGCGGTAGCTAACATTGCAATGCTAAAAATCTTAAATTTACTCATCGTTTTATTATTTAGTTTCTAATTGATTTCTTGTTTTAATATTTCGCCCAGGCATTCTGACAGGAACAAGTCCTGATTTTAAGATTATTCGTTGACCTTTTTCTCCCGAAATAAAAGAGGCAAAGCCCATTCCCAATCCTTCATAACCTTGACAATTGATAATATACAAATCACGTGCCAAAGGATATAACCCAGTAGCTATGTTCTCTTGACTAGGGTAAATGTATTCATCTGAATTTACTGCTTTAACACTAAGTACAGTAATATTCTTAATTACTTCCATCAGTTCTAAGGAAGGTTGCGATAACCAATTGACTCCTACTACACCAATCATTCCCTCATTTTCGGCTACATATTTAATTACTTCTTCATTTGTTTTAAAAGAAAACACCCCTTTGTCAGGCAAGCCATTTAAGCCAGCTAATTTAGCAATAAAATTGGCACTACTTGAATTTGGATTATCAAAAACTAACCCCTTGATTGACGAGGGTTTTCCTCCTAAAAAAGCAACAATATTATCAACTGAAATTAACGAATCATTTGATTTTTTATTGCGAATAAAAGCAATTGCATCTTTAGCAAATTGAGTTGTTCTTGGAATTATTTTCTTTTGCTTAATAATAGCTTCTTCTTCTTTTGTTAATTGACGAGGCAAAACAATAATATCAGCCACTCCTTTTGTTAATGACAATACACATTCATTCTCTGACTGAGTGATTAAATTTATTTTAGCTTCATAAGTATTTTCAAAAACTGCAATTTGATCTTCAATTATAGGTTTTAACGATTCGTCTACTATAATTTTAGAGGTGCCTTTTAGAATTGTTTCTGCATCATTATTCGCATTCTTACACGAGTAAACAGCAACAACAATCAAAATTATTGCAAAAACATAATATTTAAAGTGCTTTTTCATTCTTCATTATTATTTCCAAAAAAGCGTAAAAAACGAATAATTGCATACAAAATCATTACTATTCCTAGCGCTATTCGATAACCAAAAGGCAATCGTAAAGGTAATTTCTCCCAAAAAATAATTGTTAACCCAAATGTTAAATAAATCAAAAAAAAGAGAACTCCTATAAATAGAAGAAATCGCTCTTTAAGCGATTTCTTCATAAAATTATCTTTCAAGTTTTGAAGCATTATTCAGCACCTTGAATAGTGATTGGCAATTGATAAGAACATCTTACGTTTTTACCGTTTTGAACTGCTGGTGACCATCTTGGGCATTTTCTTAATAACTTTTCAGCTGCAGCTTTTGTTCCATAACCTATATCGCGTAATACTTTAATATCGGTTAATGAACCATCTTTTTCAACTGTAAAAGAAACTATGATTCTGCCTCCTGGGAAACCTTCTTCTTCAGGTGTTTCAAAATTGCTAGAAACATATTTATAAAACTTCTCTATTCCTCCAGGAAACTCAGGTTTTACTTCAACCCCAGCAGAGTTATAAATGCTGTTATCTTCTTCAACCACTTCAACTTGCTTTGGTCCATCTCCAGGCGGTTCAATTCTTAAATCAGCATCGGGATCACCTTTGATGTCTTTATCACCAATTTTTTTATCCTCCAAATCTTTCATTTTTGGTGGTTCTTCGGTAATCTCTTCTGTTTTAGCTACAACAGGTTTCACAAACTTCACCTGATCCACTTTTGGAGGAGGAGGTGGTGGTGGTGGAAGATTTTCTTTTGGTTTTTCTTCTTTTGGAGGAAGTTTAACAGTAGTTATTTTTTTGTCCAATGCTAAATCATCATCATCAGAAGCGCTACCAAAAAATTCAACAAGTTTTGGAGTAGCAACTGCTAAACTGAATACTACACCACCAATAAGCAAAGCTCTTAGTGTTGTATTTACGTTTTTTTTACGCAAATCGTAAGCACCATAACTCTTGTTACGTCCTTCAAAAACGATGTCTAACCATTGTTTTTTAAATAGATCTAATTTCATCTTACTTTATTTTAAGTTATACAAGAGTTTACTTATTCATTTCGTTTGCAATAGTCTTCTCTTCTGGTTGAAGTTCATTAACTATTGCATAAGTAGGAACGTCACAAATTGCCATTTCATCCAATACATCAACTAAATTTCTGTAGGTTGATTTAATTGTTGGTTTAATAATCACAATCAAACCTTTGTTTTTATCTCCAGTAATTTGAGGCACTTGAGCAACATATTTCAAAATTGCTTTTCGCAAACCTTCTTTACCGTAAACATCAGCCTTTGGTTGTGTAATTGGCGCACTAGGCAAACCCATAAACCATTTTAATTTATTGTCTTTCCCCATGATTATGGTCATGGTTCTTCTTTCGTCAACTTTTAATGGTTTTTCCTTAGTTGTATCTTCTTCTTTATCTGGCAAACCCAAATTCATCGATTGCGGTTTAGATAACGAAGTAGTCAACATAAAGAACGTAATCAAAAGGAAAGCCAAATCCACCATTGCTGTAAGGTCAACTTTGGAATTTTGTTTTTTACTTCTTACTTTTTTGGCGCCTTTTTTGCCTCCGCCTTCATCGCCGGTATTTAATTCAGCCATTTTTCTTTATTTAAAAAATTAAAAGTTTTCGCCTCTTAAACCAGTTACTAAATCAAACGTATTGATTTTTTGGTCTTGAAAAATATCCATTACAATTTTCACTTTTGGATATTCTAATTTTGCATCACCTTTGATGGCGAAGTTAAGTTCTTTATCGTTTCCTAATTCGATATTCGCCTGACGTGCTGTATAAATCCAATCTTTTAGCTGGTTGTTTTCAGTATTAGGAGAATTAATCGAGTCATAAGGAACGCCAGGCTGTAAACCTTGCTTGTTTCTATCAGCGCTCTTCATATTGATGATTTGACTCATGTTTTGAATCGGCACACCAAAACTTTCCATCAATGCAAACTGTTCTTTTTCAGCATCAGTAAAAGTAACACCGTATTTTTGTCCCATTAATTCGAGAGTCGTTTTACGAAGCTCTCTTCCTTTGATGTCGACAAACATATTTTCTTTTCCTTTACCAACTGTAATCGTAACCAAATTCGTTTCAGGCAATTTTGTTTTAACCGTTGAATTAGGCGTATCTACTGATATTGGCTCAGGTACTTTAGCCGTTGCTGTAAGAATAAAGAACGTAAGCAAAAGGAAAGCCACATCACACATTGCGGTCATGTCGATAGACGCTGCCTTTTTTGACATTTTTATTTTTGCCATTGTTTTATTTGTATAATTATTTGACGATTATATCATCAAAAAATATTATTTTAAACTACCTCTAAATCTTCTGTATGTATTCACAATAGCTGTTGCAGCCTCGTCGATTGAATACGTTAAAGTATCAATTTTTGAAGTAAACAAGTTGTAGGTAATGATCGCTAAAGCTGATGTAGAAATTCCTGTTGCCGTATTGATAAGTGCTTCAGAAATACCGTTTGCTAACATCGCTTGGTCTGGTGTACCCGCAGTCGCTAACGCACCAAACGCTTTAATCATACCAGTTACTGTTCCTAACAATCCAGCTAAAGTTCCTAAAGAAACTAATGTAGATAAAATTGTCATGTTCTTCTCTAACATTGGCATTTCAAGAGCCGTAGCTTCTTCGATTTCTTTGTGAATCATTTCAGCAGCTTCCTCACTATTAAAACCTTCTTTTTTAACATCTTGGTATTTCACAAGAGCCGCTTTAATTGCGTTAGCAACCGAACCTTTTTGTTTGTCACAAGCTACAATTGCGTCTTCAATATTACCTGTGTTGATGCTACCTTGAACTTTAGACATGAATTGGTCTAAATTACCAGTACCAGCCGCTTTTGAGATAACAAAAAATCTTTCGAAAGAGAAAACGATTACCATCAATAATAATCCCATCAAAACGGGTACAATAGGACCTCCTTTATACACCATTGCTAAGTAATTTCCAGGTAGTGGATGACCAGTGTTAACACCGCCTTCAAAGTTAGAACCCGCACCCATGATGAAGTTCCAAATAATCCATCCAATAAAAATACATCCTGCAATTACAATTCCAGAGAACATTCCTCCTCCGTTTGAACCCTTTTCTTTTTTAACGTTTGCCATTTTTAAATTTTTTAATAGTTTTTAATAATTATAAAGTTTTTTAGTTGTTAAAACTTGAATAGAGGCAAATTTAATTTTTTAGTTGAAATAAAAAAACTTTTTTTCTCATTTATAACAAACAATTAATCTATCTCAAAACATCAAAAAAACCAATCATAACAGCAATTTTGATGCAGAAAAACTAAAAGAACTGACTTTTAAATGATTAAAATCAAATTTGTCTTCACATTAATAACGACCATTTACTATCAGTTAGTATTTAGTATAGAGGAAAAAAAACACAAAAAGGTTGGAAATGGTTCAAAATTCCTTCTATTTCAACCTAAAATCGATTGCAAAAAGTAGTATATTCGCCTTAATTTTATGATTACAATCAAAACTCTAAAACTAAAATGAGCGCAAAAGAGCAATTTATCAAACACATTAATGAAGGTTATACTGCTAAAGGAGAATCACTTCTTTTAGGATCAGCACTATTAAATGGAGAGCCAGTAGGTGAAACGCAAGTAAAAATTCCACTAAAAACGTTGAACCGTCATGGTTTGATTGCTGGTGCAACTGGAACAGGAAAAACAAAAACCATACAAGTACTTTCTGAACAGTTATCCTCATTTGGAATTCCTGTATTGATGATGGATATTAAAGGTGATTTTTCGGGAATTGCAAAACCAGGCGAAGAAAAGCCATTTATAACAGAGCGTCATGCTAAAATTAATATTCCTTATTCAACTGCTTCTTTTCCTGTAGAATTGATGACGCTATCGGCGCAAGATGGAGTAAGATTGCGAGCTACAATTTCTGAATTTGGTCCTGTTTTGTTCTCGCGTATTTTAGATTTAAATGACACACAAGCTGGAGTAGTTTCGGTAATTTTCAAGTATTGTGATGATCATAAAATGCCTCTTTTGGATTTGAAAGACATTAAAAAGGTATTGAATTATATTACGGAAGAAGGAAAAGCTGAAATTTCTGAAGAATACGGGAAAATTTCCACCTCAACTACTGGAACCATTTTACGCAAGATTATTGAACTAGAACAACAAGGTGGCGATTTCTTTTTTGGAGAAAAATCATTTGAAATTGACGATTTATTGCGAATTGATGAAAATGGAAAAGGTTGTGTGAGTATTATCCGCTTGACGGATATTCAAGATAAACCGAAACTTTTTTCGACTTTTATGCTGAGTTTATTGGCCGAAATTTACCAACAAATGCCCGAAAAAGGCGATGTTGATCAACCTGAATTAGTTTTGTTTATAGACGAAGCGCACCTTATATTTAATGAAGCGAGCAAAGTACTTTTAGATCAAATAGAAACGATTATCAAACTAATCCGTTCAAAAGGAATTGGTGTATACTTTGTAACTCAAAATCCAATGGATATTCCGAAAGGTGTTTTGGCACAATTAGGTTTAAAAATACAACATGCACTGAGAGCTTTTACAGCCAACGACCGACAAGCCATAAAACAAACCGCAGACAATTATCCAACTTCTGACTACTACAAAACAGACGAAGTTCTGACTTCGCTTGGAATAGGAGAAGCTTTTGTAACTGCTTTAAACGAAAAAGGAATTCCAACTCCTTTAGCTGCAACTATGCTTCGAGCGCCACAAAGTAGAATGGATATTTTAAACGAAAACGAAATTGCTGAAATCAACTCCAAGTCGAAGTTGGTTAAAAAATATGCCGAAGAAATTGATCGTGAAAGTGCTTACGAAATTTTGACTAAAAAATTGGAAGAAGCGACTCAAGCCGCCGAAGAAGTACAACAAGAGGAAAAAGAAGATAAAGAAAATAAAGGCCCGAGCACCGCAGAAGTAATTGGAAAATCGGTAACCAAAGTCGTAACTAGCGCCTCGTTTATCAGAGGTGTTTTTGGCGTTTTGATGAAATTGTTTAGGAAATAGAGAAGCTGTTAGCTGTTAGCTGTTAGCGTAAAACTGAAGTATGAAAGGATATATTACAATTGGATTACTTGTGCTTTCGAATATTTTTATGACTTTGGCTTGGTACGGTCATTTAAAATTCAAAGAGCTCAAATGGTTTGAAAATGCTGGATTAATCACCATTGTATTGATTAGTTGGGGTTTGGCTTTGTTTGAATATTGCTTCCAAGTTCCGGCCAATCGAATTGGTTTTCAAGGCAATGGTGGACCATTTTCATTATTACAATTAAAGGTAATTCAAGAAGTAATTACGCTTATCATTTTTGTTCTGTTCTCTCTTTTGTTTTTCAAAAACGAAACCTTACGTTGGAATCATTTGGTTGGCATGTGCCTATTGGTTTTGGCCGTTTATTTTATTTTCAAAAAGTAAATTCTCTTTCAGAATGACCAAATTCTAATTACCAACTGCAAAACTCTCATCTTCAATCATTTTTTTCAATTTTTTTTAGTATAATTGTTGTTTAAAATCCTACAAAAACAACAGCTATGAAAAACTTGTATTTTACGATCGGATTGCTATTAATTTCCTTTTTAGGAAATGCACAAATTGTAAACATTCCCGATGCGAATTTTAAAACTGCTTTATTAAATTACCAACCCACTATTGATACCAATAATGATGGGCAGATTCAAGTTAGCGAAGCTCTGAATGTTACTGAATTAGAGATTAACAACACATCAATAGTAAGTATGACGGGAATTGAAGCCTTTGTTAATCTTACCAACTTAGATTGCTTCGGACTTTACAACCTGTCTTCTTTAAATGTAAGCAACTTAACCAACTTACAGAATTTAGATTGTAGCTTTTGTTCACAATTGACATCTTTAAACCTAAGTAACAATAACGCCCTGATACATTTTACTTGTGCCAATAGCGGCCAATTAAATTCACTCAATGTTAGTGGTTTAACCAATTTGCAAACATTGGATTGTTCTGGCTGTAGTTTAACAACACTCGATGTAAGTAATTTAACTTCATTAAACAACCTAAGCTGTTCAAATAATTCACTTACTTCTTTAATTACAACTGGCGCTAATAACATTGCTTTTTTAAATTGTGGTAATAACCATTTAACTTCCTTGAATCTAGTAAATATGACAAACCTTATCCGTTTGTATTGTGGTCATCAAGTTGATATTTTCGGTGGAACAGGTGGAATTACTAATTTAGATTTGACGGGACTAACGAACTTGACAATACTAGAATGTGGTAACAATCATATAAGTTCTATTGTTGTTTCTAGTTTGAACAATTTGACCCATTTAGGAATTGAGGGAAATTCATTAACCTCAATAGACTTATCTAATTTAACGCAACTGCAATATTTAAGCTGTTCCTATAACGATTTGACAACACTCGATGTTACTATGCTGACCAACTTAGAAGTTTTAAGTTGCAGTGGTAATGAATTAAATACGTTAAACATTGACCCGTTGATTCATTTAACACATTTAGGCTGTTCTGACAATAATTTAAGCAGTTTAAATGTTTCTAATAACACAAATTTACAATCGCTATCTTGTATGTTAAATCAATTAACAACTATCAACCTTGATAATTTGGGTTATTTAACTAATCTAAACCTTGCTTACAACTTATTTACAACTGTAGATGTTAGTAATACTGGTTTCAATTTAGATCAAGGCCCAACAATTGTGAATTACGATTTTAGCTACAATCCTAACTTAGTTTCGGTAAACGTAAAAAATGGATTGTATGAAGGTGTAAATGGATTTTACATAGATAATTGCACTAGTTTATTACATGTTTGTGCAGACGACATCAACATTCCAACTATAACAAATATGTTGCAATATAGCGGAATCACAACTGCACAAGTGAATTCCTATTGTTCATTTGTTCCTGGTGGAGTGCACAACACCATCAACGGAACAATTACAATGGACATTAACAACAATGGTTGCGATGCCACTGATTATCATCCAACTAATTTGAAAATGACGATTAATGATGGTTTCAATTCGGGTGCTACATTTTCAAACAATGGTAATTATTCATTTTATACACAATCGGGAAGTTTTGTTTTGACTCCGCAATTTCAAAATCCTTATTTTACAGTTTCGCCAGTCAATGCAACTTTAAATTTTCCCAATTTAGATGGTTCCACACAAACACAAAATTTTTGCATTACACCCAATGGTATTCACAACGATGTTGATATCACCATTATACCAAGTATTCCACCGCGACCCGGTTTTGATTCCTTTTATCAACTCGTTTATAAAAACAAAGGAAACCAAGTTCTTTCTGGTGTAATTAACTTTACTTTTGATGATGCTGTTCAAGATTTTGTATCGTCAACACCCAATGTAGCAACACAATCAACAAATAATTTAAGTTGGAATTACAGTAATTTACTTCCTTTTGAGACCAGAATAATCGATTTAGTTTTGAATGTAAATGGACCAATGGAAACACCTCCTGTAAATATTGATGATATTTTGTATTTTACGAGTTCGATTAGCCCGTTTTCTGGAGATGCAACCGCAGAAGATAATACTTTTGATTTTAACCAAACTGTTGTTGGTTCGTTCGACCCTAACGACAAAACGTGTTTGGAAGGCGCAACAATTCCAATTACCAAAGTAGGTGATTATTTGCATTATTTGATTCGTTTTCAAAACTCGGGTACAGCTCCAGCCGAGAATATTGTTGTAAAAGACATGATTGACACCACCAAATTTGATTTGGCTTCGTTGCAATTAACTTCTACATCACATCCGCAAGTAACGCGTATTACAGGAAATAAAGTAGAGTTTATTTTTGAAAACATTCAACTTCCTGCCGAGCAAGACGATGAACCTGGAAGTCATGGTTATGTGGCTTTTAAAATCAGAACC
>JAEUTY010000005.1 GCA_016787805.1 Flavobacterium sp.
TACTGATAAATTATTCGGATTCTCGAATTGGAATTGAACATTTTCCACACTCGAAAAATGCTTTTTTGTATCTTCGAAAAGTGTTCCAATTTCAAATTTTTGTGGTTGAGGTTGAAAGTTTTCCATCTGACTTTTGCTCCAAAGCAACAAATCTTCCATTGATTGTAGTAGGTTTTCAGCCGAGGTCATGGTTTTGGTTTGGATGGAAGTTTTCATTTCTTCATCCAACAATTCGGGGTTTTCTTTTTGAAGATGTAAAAAGTGAATAAGATTATAAACAGGACTACGTAAATCGTGATTCAAAATACCAAAAAACCGCGCATTAGTTTTATTAGCTTGGTCCAAAGCCTGATTTTTTTCATCCAAATCAGTATTCAATACTTGCAATTTTTCATTGGTTTTCTTGCGATTCTGATTTTGATAGAAAAGCAATCCTCCAATAATTCCCAACAATCCTAAACCAAAGATAAAATACCACTTTTGTTTTTCTTTGGCTTCCAATTTCAAATTATTGATTTTAATTTCGCGATCACGCAGTTCAATGGCTCGTTTATCTTCTAAGTTTTTGATGGTTTCTTTATTGTCTGAATTGTACATCGAGTCTTTATAAGTCGTGCAAAGCTCAAAATATTCGAGTGCTTTAGCATAATTTCCTTTTAGTTTTTGTGCTTCATAAATGCTTTCGTAATCGTCATATAAACCACGTAAACTGTTTAATTCACGGTGTAATTTGGCCGCTTTTTCCAAGTAAAAAACTGCACTGTCAATCTGTTTTTTATTACCATTTTGTTCTTTGGCTAATTCAATATACGAATCGCCAATCACACCATAACTAAACGAAGTATTGTGTTTTTTGCTCAGGATAGAAGGATCTGTTTTTAAAGATGCCTGACTGTAATCAATTGCTTTTTGGTAGTCTTTCATTTCCAGAAAAACCAAAGCAATGTCCGACAACAAACGCGATTCGAGGTTGGCGTCTTTTTTGACTCTAATGAGTGCTAAACTTTTATTTAAATATACTAACGATTTTAGATTATCGCCATAATTATAGTACACTGTTCCGATGCCTCTTAAAATGATTTCCTCTTTAAAGTTGTTGGCAGTTTGGCTGACTTTTAATGCTCGGTTGTAGGAGTCGAGCGCTTCTTTATTTTTACCAAAACCAGTATACAAACTTCCTATCGAAATCAAGACTTTAATGAGGCCGATTTTGTCTTTTGTAGCTTCAAATAATTGTAACGATTGATGATAATTGGCTAAAGCTTTGGTGTAATTACTCTCTTCCAAATAAACATCGCCAATTGAAAAATAAATGGCTGCACGAATTTTAGGATTCTTGGTTTTACTTAATGCAAGTTGAAAATTGGATTGCGCTTTCGACCTATTGTAAAAATCTAAATACGTTTCGCCAATTCGAAAATACGATTGCGCAGTTCCGTCGTTCCAATGTATTTTTTGAGCTAATTCAAGGCTTTTTCTTAAATAGAAAAGTGTTGTTGTAGAATCTTTAGCGGCAAAAGTTTTAGCAATTTTTTGGCAATAATTTACTTTCGCAGTATCGTTTTTCATCTTCGCCAAATTGGCTTCGAATGTTTTGATGTCGGTTTGCGAATAGAGTAAGTTCGAACAAATCATCTGCGTCAAAAACAATACTTTTTTCATAAATACTGTTTTACATTATCCTTATAATTTCGACCTACAGGAAGAGCTACATCATTTGAAACTATAATTTCTTGAGATGCTATTTTTTTTACAAACGGTTTTTGAACTGCAAAACTTTTGTGAATGCGAACAAACGATTGAAAAGGATCTTGTTTCAAAAGCGAACCAATGTTAGACCAAACACAATGTTTTTTATGTGAAGTAGCCAAAAGTGTATAATCTTTTAAAGCTTCTAGGTATAAAATGTCGGATAATTTTAGTTTGGTTCTTTCAGTTCCTTCTTTGATTTCGATGGTGTTTTCTCCAAAACTCAATTCAAAAAGTTGTGCTTTTTGCTTGATTTCTAAAAACAATTCCACACGATGCATGGCTTTTTCAAACCGATCAAAGCGAACTGGTTTTACGATAAAATCTAAGGTTTCTAATTCAAAACTTTCCACAGCATATTCAGCATGACCTGTGATAAAAATGCAAACCGGAACTTCAGCTGCTTTTTTTCTGAAATCAACGCCATTTAATTCAGGCATATCAATATCCAAAAAAAGAATATCGATTTTTTGCTGGTTCAAAATCTCCAAAGCTTCTCTAGACGACTTGAAAGCGCCAATAATATTCAATTTTGGAAATCGCTTAGCAAATGACACGACCATGAGTCGGTCAACGTCTTCATCATCAACGATTATGCAATTCCATTTTTCCATCTAAAAAAACAACTTTAGTACTCAAATATATGAATTTTTTTATAGGATGATGTCGTTCGTATAATAAACGTGTTGTTGGTATAAATTTCCAATTTCACGCCATTCAAAAAAGGAACTTTGGAGATGGTTTTAATCATTCAACAAACAAAAGCAATGAAATCAGTTTTATTAATAACGGTTTTTCTGTTTATTTTTCAAAGTCAGGCACAAGTCGGAATCAACACTACTTTGCCCGATGCGCAATTGGACGTTCGTTCAAGTAACCAAGTATCACCAAGCAATACCGACGGATTATTAATTCCAAAAATGGATGCATTTCCTGCAACCAATCCAACAGTGGCACAACAAGGAATGATGGTGTATTTGACTACTGATGTTACTTTTTCTGGGAATCCAAAAGCAAAGGGATTTTATTATTGGGATAATACAAGTTTCGATTGGATTGCAGTTGGGAATAATCATACTTCGGGTTGGTCAATTACAGGGAATTCAGGCATTAGTGCTGCGACTCATTTTATAGGAACAACTAACAATGCCAATGTAGTTTTTAAACGAAACAACATCTTTTCGGGATTGCTGAGTTCAAGTAACTCATCATTTGGGGTGAATGCTTTTAACACCACTTCATCTGGAATTCAGATATCTGCTTTCGGTAGTGGCGCACTCACAGCCAATACTACCGGAAGTTTTAATTCAGCCTTTGGGTATAATTCATTGGCCACTAACACAACAGGAAGTAACAATGTTGCATTTGGAAATTCTGCACTTTTATCCAATTCAACAGGAACTGGGAATTCTTCTTTTGGTTCACAATCAATGTTTGCTAATTCAACTGGTTTTTTTAATTCTGCTTTTGGTAGAAATGCGCTAATGAACAATGGTACAGGAAATAATAATTCCGCTTTTGGAGCATTTACATTAGAATTCAATACCACAGGAGGTTTAAATAGCGCTTTTGGAAATATAGCTTTAGGGAGTAATACCACAGGAGGTTCCAATGCCGCTTTTGGAAATGCCGCTTTGTATTCTAATACGACGGGTCAATTCAATTCGGCTTTTGGTATTTTTGCTTTAAATGCGACAACTACCACCAACGGATTATCTGCTTTTGGATATAGTGCATTAGCCAGTAACACAACTGGAGGTCAAAACGCTGCTTTTGGTTATGCGGCATTACAAAATAATACTATTGGTAATAATAACTCTACTTTTGGGTATAATTCACTCAATGATAATACAACGGGTAGTGACAACACTGCTTTTGGTGCAATCAGTTTGGCGAGTAATACTAATGGATTTGGAAATACAGCAGTAGGAAGAAGCGCATTGGTCTTTAATACTACAGGTTTTTCGAACAACGCATTTGGCAGGTTGGCTTTATCCTCAAACGTGACAGGAAATAACAATGCAGCTTTTGGAAACGGATCGTTAGAAAACAATACTTCTAGTTCAAATTCGGCCTTTGGAGTGCTTGCCCTCAATGCGAATACCACAGGCTTGTATAATTCGTCTTTAGGCTTTGCTTCTTTGTTTTCCAATGCAACCGGAAATTATAATACAGCTCTTGGTGGCGAAGCGTTGATGTCGAATACTACGGGCGATTACAACGTAGCTGAAGGCTATCATTCTTTGTATTTGAATACGACTGGGACAAGCAATGTTTCGAGTGGTTCAAATAGCATGAATCAGAACATCACAGGAAGTTACAATGTTGCTATTGGAAATAGTGCGTTGTACACCAATACAACTGGCGCAAATAATGTTGCCTTAGGTTCAGGAGCTTTAAATGGTAATCCGAATGGAAATAGTAATGTAGCCATAGGCTCAAATAGCGACATTGCACCAGGAATAAATTATGCTGTGGCAATTGGTGCGGATTCGTACGTGGCTCAAGATTTCTCTTTGGTTTTAGGGAGTGTTTTCGGCGTTAACTCAGGTTCAACGACTTATGTAGGAATTGGTACCACAACTCCTCAAACCTCACTTGATGTTACTGGTTTTAATGCTGTGCCCGGCGGAGCAACCGATGGAAATTTGTTGGTGCGTACTCGCGATGGACAAAATATTGATGTGGGCGGCTCGATTACTTTGGGAGGAATGATTGATAATGGTGCTTCTATTGCTCGAAATTTTGCTTCTATAGAAGGAAGAAAAGCTAACACTGTGAATAACTCACAATCAGGCTATTTGATTTTTAAAACCAACAACAGTTTGACTCTAGCCGAACGAATGCGCATCACCTCAGTAGGCGACGTTGGCATTGGAACCACAACGCCTGGCGGACAATTCGAATTGTCCTTAAACGAAGGAAGAAAACCAGGGTCAACTACTTGGACGGTAGTTTCTGACAGTCGATTAAAAACAATAGAAGGTAATTATACTAAAGGATTAAACGAAATTCTTCAGCTGAAACCCATTCGCTATCATTACAAAAATAACGGCAATCGCAAATTTGAAAAAGAAGTGTTGGATACCGAATTTTCAGGTTTTATTGCACAAGAAGTCCAACCGCTTTTCCCTGATGCAGTGCAAGTCGATGATGACGGATTTCTGAATTTCAATATGCATTCCATTTTGGTGGCTTCTATCAATGCAATTAAAGAATTAAATACCAAAATTGAAGATTCAAAAAAAGAAACAGAACTACAAAAGAACAATAATTCCCAACTTCAAGAAAAAATAAATACACTCGAAGAGCGTATCAAAAAACTAGAAAAATTGTTGCTTAAATAATAGCAGAATTTGCGTCTAAGGGTGGTCATGAAAAAAATATAAAACACTAAAGTATTAAATTTAGATTGTCTTTGTAGCTTCTTCCAATCGGAATTAAAACATTGTTGTTCAACTCAATCTCGTAAGGGTTAATTTTTTTAACGTATTGTTTTTGAACAGCATAACTTCGGTGTATTCGAACAAATGAGTGAAAATGATTTTCTTTTAAAAGTGTTCCAATGCTTGAAAGTACACAATGTCTTTTTTGAGGAGTAACCACCAGTGTATAATCTTTCAACGCTTCCAAATACAATATGTCGTGAAGTTTAACTTTGGTTTGCTGATGACCTTCTTTAATGTAAATCACATCACCACCAATACTCGATTCAAACAATTGTGCTTTGTGTTTGATTTCCATAAATTCTTCAATTCGCTTCATGGTTTGCTCAAACCTTTGAAATTTGAAAGGTTTTACAATAAAATCTAAAGTTTCCAATTCAAAACTCTCAACAGCATGCTCTGGATGAGATGTAATAAAAATACATACCGGAACTTCGAGCATTTTTTTTCGGAACGCTAATCCATTTTCACCTGGCATATCAATGTCTAAAAAAAGAATGTCAATCGGTTGCTCATTAATCGTTGCCGCGGCCTCAACGGCAGATTCAAAAACACCAACAATAGTCAAGTTAGGAATTCTTTTGGCATATGAAACCACCGTCAGCCGATCAATTTCATCGTCGTCTATAATCACACAATTAAAATGGGTCATTTTTTTTTGCTTTATTCAAATATAGAAAATAAATCCACAATTGTTATTAGTCTATTTAAATTGTTAATTGTCTATTGATGGTTTTTAACTCAATAGAGCTATTCTAATTTTGCGACAAGATTCGGTTTCAAACAAACAATCAATAAAACTAGTAAATAGCGGAAACCGACCGCGCAAGTTCGAGTTAGTAGTTTTTGCAAAAGGCCCAGCTTCGTTTGGGCTTTTTTTATGAGAAGCACAAAAGTTGGTTTTCTTTCCATCATCGTCCCGCTTTTCGCTCTATTTTTAAACCTGTAAGGTTTAAAAGATGCCGCTGCAATCGGGGCTAAAATACCAGTGCAGTGTATTTTTAGACTCTTTTAACTTTTTAATCCATCATTCTTTTACTACATTTGACTCGAGCCAGTAGCGCTGTAATTATGAAGATAGAAGAACAAAAAGAACTCATTTCCGGATTCAAACACCTCGAATTGTTGGCCAATCAAGTGGTGGAAGGTTTTATTTCGGGTATGCACAAGTCGCCATTTCACGGGTTTTCAGCCGAATTTGCCGAACACAAAGTGTACAACACAGGTGAAAGCACCAAACACATCGATTGGAAATTATTCGCCAAAACCGATCGTTTGTATACGAAACGATTTGAAGAGGAAACCAATTTGCGTTGCCATTTAATTATCGATAATTCATCGTCGATGTATTACCCAAAATTAAACAGTGACCAACCGTTTTACGAGACTAAAATTGGGTTTTCTATTTTGGCCTCAGCGGTTTTAATGAATTTATTAAAAAAGCAACGCGATGCGGTCGGGCTCAGTGTTTTTTCAGATGAATATGAATATTATGCGCCCGAAAAAGGCTCGGATCGTCACCATCGAATGTTACTGAATATATTGGAGGGTTTGCTTGAAAATCCGAAAGAAGCCAAACAAACCGACACAATTACGTATTTGCATCAAATAGCCGAAAAAATGCACCGCCGTTCAATGATTATCTTGTTTACCGACATGTTTCAAAACGAAGACAACGAGAAGCTATTCAACGCATTGCAACATTT
This sequence comes from Flavobacterium sp., assembly GCA_016787805.1. Taxonomy (GTDB): domain Bacteria; phylum Bacteroidota; class Bacteroidia; order Flavobacteriales; family Flavobacteriaceae; genus Flavobacterium. The sequence continues at coordinate 6,902 of JAEUTY010000005.1, forward strand.
AAAACACAACAAACATCGTGTGGTTTTGTTTCACGTTATTGATGAAAAACGCGAGCTTTCATTTGATTTTGACAACACACCACGCAAATTTATCGATGTAGAATCGGGTGAAATTATCAATTTATTTGCCGAAAATGTAAAAGAAGAATACGAAAAAAACATCAAAAAGTACTTCAAAACGCTCTCAATGACTTGTGCTCAAAACAAAATTAAATATGTTCCAGTCAATGTTGGTGCCGATTTTGAAAAGATTTTAACCACATATCTTGTTGAAAAACAAATGTTTGGTTAGTAGAATTAAAAGGATAAATAAAAAAATCAAAAAAACGTTTGCAAGTATCGAAAATGGGTGTATATTTGCAACCGCAATAAAGCGAAGGTTTGGTAGTTCAGTTGGTTAGAATACATGCCTGTCACGCATGGGGTCGCGGGTTCGAGTCCCGTCCAGACCGCTAAAATTGGGAAAATTTAGAAAAGCATTCTGTTACCGCAGAATGCTTTTTTGCCCAAAAAAGCATTGAAGATTAGTTGTGTTGTTTCGTTCGTCGAAAGACGGACAAGGTTTAGTAGTTAGACCAATGAAAAGCTTTTCCGATTCACATCGGAATGGCTTTTTTGCTTTAAGCCAGATAGATTATGTTTTATGCCTATATTTTATTTTCAGAAACCCTTCAAGTTTACTATAAAGGATTCACCTCCGATTTAGCTCATCGTTTGATTAGTCATAATTCAGGTAAGAGCAACTACACTTCAAGAGCGGACGATTGGGAAATGGTGTATTGGAAATCATTTCCAACAAAAAAAGAGGCTCTTTTAGAAGAAAAACGATTGAAAAAACTAAATGCAATTTCGTTGCAAAAATTAATTCGAGATTTTGAGAAAGCCGACAAGGTTTAGTAGTCCCGTTTCAAGAACGGGATGAAAAGCTTTTCCGATTCACATCGGAATGGCTTTTTTGCTTTATAGCCTTTTTCTTTTTTTTAACAAAATTTTCTAATTTCCTGAAAATTTGTATATTGCATAGTTTTTTTAACCAATCAATATAAAAAAGTTATGCTATGAAAAAATTACTTCTTTTATTTATGTTGGCCTTTACCCTAAGTATTTCGGCCCAAACAATCAATCAACCCTCACAATTTAACACGGTTTGTGACGACAACAACGATGGTTTTGCGACTTTCTTGATGTTTGAAATTGGAGCAGAAATTTCGGGTAGTAGTGCCAATTTGGCGGTGACGCATCACTTAACCCAAGCCGATGCGGCTAATGGAGTCAATCCGTTGCCATCTACGTACACTAACACGGTCAACCCGCAATTGATTTTTGCGCGCGTGGTTAATCTAACCAACAATCAGGTTCAAATTATTACGTACAATTTGACTGTAAATCCATTGCCAATTGCTAATCCACAGAGTTTTACAGTTTGTGATAATGACAATAATGGAATTACATTAATTGATTTGAATTTGGCAGCAAACCAATTTTATCAAGGGCAAAATTACACGGTGTTTTTTTATGAGACATTATCAGATGCTCAAATGGGAACAAGCATGATTAATCCGAATGTTCCTTATTTTAATATTACACCTTTTCAGCAGACTTTGCATGTTAGGGTTACCGATTTGGCTACGGGATGTACGGCTATTACACAACTTTATTTAATTATTGTTAACTGCAATGGAGCAGGTCAACCAGTTGATTTGTATGCTTGTTCTAACGGTACTTCCGCTTGTTTTGACTTGCATGCTAATGATCAGAATATTATTGGAAGCCTTGTGCCTAATGATTACGAAGTGACCTATTACACCGATTCAGCATTAACCAATCTTATTGCTAATTCAAGTAATTATTGTATTTCAGCTTCACCTCAAACAATTTATGCTAAATTAACCAAATTAGCTGATGGCACATTTCAGATTTTCACATTTAATCTTGTTATCAGTATTCCGCCGCCAGCACCAACACAAACTATTACTCAGTGTTTGGATTCAGGTTTTACCTGTTGGGATTTAACTTCTGTAGTAGGTAGTATTGCCAATGGTCAAAATTGTGAGGTGTATTTTTATACTACACAACAAGATGCATTTTCTGGAACCAATCCGATAACAACTCCAAATTGCTTTACCAGTGTTTTAGGAAGTCCTACACAACCTCCTTTATATTATAGTTTAAGTTGTTTCAACTTACCCGGTTGTACTTCTATCGGAATGGTTGAGTTAATTACAGTTGATTGTAGTGCAAGTGGTCAACCTGAAAGTTTAGTTGGATGTGTGGACGGAACTAACAATGTTTGTTTTGATTTAACAGTAAATGATGATAATGTAATGGGAACTTTAAATCCAGCAAATCATACGGTTTCGTATCACTTATCTCAAGCCGATGCAACTAGTGGAGCTAATCCAATTACTGCAAACCCGTATTGCATGCCTCAAGGTTTCCAAATGTTATTCTCTAGAATTCAAACCAATGCAGGTGATTTAGTTGCAATAAATTCATTTTCATTGAATGGATTTAACTTTGAACACAATTTGACGCCATTGCAAACTATGGTGCAGTGTGATGATAATAACGATCAAAACGTAGTATTTGACTTAACTACTGCTCAGGCACAAATTAACACTACCAATACATTAACTTACTACGCATCTTCCACAGATGCTCAGAATGAACAAAATCCAATTACTACTCCAACGGCTTATTCGGTTTCTGTTTTTCAACAGCAAGCAGCTGTATTCATCAGAGAATCAATAGTAGGAGCATGTGATATAATTTATACTCTTCCTTTACAAACGGTTAGCAACTGTAATTTAGCAGCAGTTTGTATTCAGGCGAATTCATTATGTAATGCTTTGGGTGTTCCTTTTTCAAATTCAATTAACACTACTGTTAATGAACCAGGAGCTTATTATGGTTGTTTGAATACACATCCTAACCCCACTTGGTTTTATATGCCGATTAGTTCGCCAGGGCAAATTAATTTGACGATTTCGCAAACTAGTAATGCTGGTTTTCCAATTGATGTAGATTATATTGTTTACGGTCCTTTTACCTCGCCAACAGCACCTTGTTACAATCAGTTGACTCCCAATTATGTGGTTAGTTGCAGTTACTCAGCATCAGCCGTTGAATATCCAATGATTCCAAATACTATTGCTGGTCAATATTACCTTATTATGGTAACCAATTTCAGTAATCAACCAGGATTAATAACAATAACACAACAAGGAGGTAATCAAGGAATGATTGATTGTTCAGGTTTCCATTTGAATGCGTTTTTGGATTCCAATAATAATGGTTCTCAAGATAATGGAGAACCAAATTTCCCACTCGGACAGTTTCACTATGAAGTAAATAATAGCGGAACAGTTCATAATATAACAGCACCTTCTGGCAACTATAATATTTATGATACCAATCCTGCCAACAGTTATGATATTAGTTATTCGATAAACCCAGCCTATACTTCAATGTATAATGTAACCACTTCTTCTTACAACGATTTAAATGTGGTTATTGGAGCTGGAATGATAACCTATAATTTCCCAGTTACTGTTGTACAACCTTACAATGATTTGGCTGTAACTGTTGTTCCAATTAGTGCACCACGACCAGGATTTACGTACACCAACAGAATTGTGTATACTAATTTAGGAAATCAAAATATTGCAACAGGTACAGTTACCTTTACGAAAGATTCTGCCGTTAGTATTGTATCAATTTCACAGGCTGGAACTACAGCAAGTGCAACCGGATTCACCTATAATTTCTCTAATTTAAATCCGTTTGAAGTTAGAACAATTGATGTAGTGATGCAAGTTCCGCCAGTACCAACAGTCAACGCGGGCGATTATTTAACCAGCGCGGCTACAATTACTCCTTTATCTGGCGATGTTGTTCTAGAAAACAATGTGTCATCTGTTTCTCAAATGGTGATAAATGCGTATGATCCAAACGACAAATCTGAAGCTCATGGAGATAAAATATTGCACTCTTCATTTTCAACAAATGATTATTTGTATTATACTATTCGTTTTGAAAATACAGGAAATGCAAGTGCAATTAATGTAAGAGTTGAAGATGTTTTAGATGCTCAATTGGATGAATCTACAGTTCAAATGGTGAGTGCAAGTCATTCTTATGTATTAGATAGAGTCGGAAGTCATTTAATATGGAAATTTGATAATATCCAATTGCCTGTTTCAGTAGCCAATTCTTCTGTTGGAAAAGGTTATATTACATTCAAAGTAAAACCAAATGCCAATTTTGCTATTGGAGACATTATCCCGAATACAGCAGCCATTTATTTTGATTTTAATCCAGCGATAGTGACGAATACTTTTACGACTGAATTCACTTCAACACTGGTGGTTGATCAATTCGGTGATAACACGTTTATGGTATATCCTAATCCAGCTAGTTCAAATGTTACTATTGTATTACAAAGTAGTACTGAAAAAATAGAAAATATAACTATTGTTGATATTATGGGTAAAATAGTAGCAACTTCTTCCAATATCAATTCGAACCAATATCAATTGAATGTTGAAGCTTTTTCAAAAGGAATGTACATGATAGAAATTTCAACTAATGAAGGTTCAAAAGCCACAAAAAAATTAGTTATAAAATAATTTATTTTAACCCAACACAAGGCTGAACTTAAACCGTTCAGCCTTTTTTTAACTACTTAATTATGACAAAAAAATTACTCTTTTTATCATTAGTATTGTTTTTAATACCATTTATGTCTGGCTATACTCAAGTCGTTTGTGGAGACACTTTTACCGACCCCGGAGGAGCAAATGCAAATTACGCCAACAATATAACAGCTAATAATGGCGGTACCACTACGATTTGTCCTAACAATACTAACGATTTAATTACAGTTACTTTTACTTCTTTCAATACTGAAAATTGTTGTGATCACTTAAGTATTTATGCTGGTAGTAGTTCAGCAGCGCCTTTAATTGGGACGTTCCAAGGGACTGTTTCGCCTGGTACTATTACATCAACAGCACCTGGACAATGTTTGACATTTGTGTTTACTTCAGATGGAAGTGTTACCGCTGCAGGATGGGTTGCCAATGTGACTTGTGCACCAGCACCAACTTGTCCAACACCTACAGCGTTGGTAACTTCTGCTGTTACTGCAACTAATGCTACTTTGGCTTGGACAAATAATAGTACAGCAAACACTTTTCATGTTTTAGCTTTACCTTGTGGTTCGCCTACACCAACGGCCAGTTCAACAGGATGGATATCAACAACAATTAATCCGTATACTTTAACAACATTAACCCCTGACACCTGCTATACATTATATGTCAGAGCTGAATGTTCGGTTACTGATTTGAGCGACTGGTCTCAAGGTGTAACAATTACAACACCACCAGTTCCACCAGTTTGCGGAGGAATATTTACTGACCCTGGAGGAGCTAATGCAAATTATGCTAATGGTACAGATTATACAGTAACAATTTGTCCAGATGCACCAGGAGATATAGTAACTGTAACCTTTACTCAGTTCAGTACAGAAGCAACTTGGGATGGCTTGTATGTTTATGCTGGAAATTCTACTTCTGCTCCACAAATTTCAAGTAATAATCCTGCGGGGAACGTTCCTGGAGGAATACCTGGTTCTTTTTGGGGAACGACTATTCCTGGGCCTTTTGAATCGCCTGCTCCAGGAAGTTGCTTAACTTTCCGCTTTCGAAGCGACAATTCGGTTAATGCTGCAGGTTGGGTAGCAAATGTTACTTGTGAAACAGCAGCAACTTGCCCAAAGCCAACATTAGTTGTCACTTCTAATGTAACTTCTTCTAATGCTACTGTCGCATGGACCAATAACAGTACAGCCACGAATTTTCACGTTTTAGCATTACCGTGTGGTTCACCAGCACCAACAGCTACTACAACAGGTTGGATTAGTACAACAAGTAACCCTTACACTTTTACATCACTAAGTCCTAATACGTGTTATACATTTTATGTCAGAGCTGAATGTTCAGTTTCAGATAGCAGTAATTGGTCTCTTGGAGTAAACGCAACCACTCAGTTTGCACCACCCGTTTGTGGGGGGACATTTACAGATCCGGGCGGTCCTACTGCTAATTATGCCAATAGTACAGATTACACAGTTAGTATTTGTCCAACAAATGCAACCGACATAGTGACGGTTACTTTTACAGAGTTTAATACTGAAGCGAATTGGGACGGTTTGTACGTTTACGACGGAAATTCCATTTCAGCACAGCAAATTTCAAGTACTAATCCTGCTGGAAATGTACCCGGAGGATTACCAGGGTCATTCTGGGGAACAACTATTCCTGGACCTTTTGAATCTTCTGCTCCAGGAGGATGTTTAACTTTCCGTTTCCGAAGCGATAATGCAGTTAATGCTCCGGGTTGGGTAGCTAATGTAGATTGTGCACCCGCGCCAACTTGTCCAAAACCCAATAGTTTAATTGCATTAACTGTTGGAACCAATCAAGTTAATTTAGGATGGAATAGCAATAGCACTGCTACAACATGGAATGTCTTGGCTTTACCATGTGGTTCACCAGCTCCAACAGCCACTGCAACTGGATGGCAAACCGCTACAACCAATCCTTTTACTTATTCTGGATTAAACTCTGATACTTGTTATACGTTTTATGTTAGAGGAATATGTACGGATACAGATAGTAGTAATTGGTCGCAAGGACTGAGTTTAAATACACAAATCCTACCACCCGTTTGTGGAGGAACTTTTTCAGATACAGGTGGTACAACAGCTAATTATCCCAACAATGCAGATCAAGCTGTTACAATTTGCCCTACCAATCCGGGCGACTTAGTTACAGTTACTTTTACTCAATTTGATATTCAAGCCTCTGCAGATGGCCTTTATGTATATGATGGAAATTCAATCAACGCTCCACAACTAGCTAGCACTAATGGTTCAGGAACAGTTCCTGGTGGATTGCCAGGCGCTTATTGGGGAACCACAATTCCGGGACCATTTACATCATCTAGTGTAGATGGTTGTTTAACTTTCCGATTCAGAAGCGGAACAACTACTAATGCAGCTGGTTGGTTAGCAAATGTAACTTGTGCTCCAGGTCCTGATAGGATTTTATTGAATGCTTTTGTTGACACTAATACCAATGGTGTTAAAGATCCAAATGAAAATTATTTTCCTTATGGGTCTTATGTTGTTCAACAAAACAATAGTGGAGTTGATAGTTTTATCAATGCAGTCACAGGATATTATGCAATTTTGGATTCAAACCCAAATAATATTTACGATGTTAGTTTTCAAATCAATCCTGAGTATGCTGCTTATTTTTCAACAGCATCAACAGTTGTACAAGACTTAACAATTCCATTAGGAAGTGGAACACAAGTAATTAATTTCCCTATTACAAATACACAAGCCTATAGTGATGTTGCAGTTTCAATTGTTCCGGTTGGTCAACCAAGACCAAATCAAACTTACCTTAATATGGTAACTTACACCAATGTAGGAACAGCTCCAGCTTCAGGAACATTGACTTTTACGAGAGACACAAACGTTACTATTACTTACATTGGCCAACCTGGAGCCGTTAATACGCCAACTGGATTTACGTATGATTACACCAATTTATTGCCGTTTCAAACCCGAACCATTATGGTGACCATGAGTGTTCCTAATTTGCCAACGGTTGCTATTGGTGATTTATTAACTAATAGTGCTTCCATAACTTCTTCCAACGATGTGAACGCTAATAATAATACAAATTCATTAACACAGACAGTGGTTGCAGCCTATGATCCTAATGACAAATTAGAATCGCATGGACCAAGTATTTTACATCAAAGTTTTACAACTGAAGATTATTTGTTTTACACTATTCGTTTCGAAAACACAGGTACTTCAGAAGCTAGAAGCGTATATATTTCAGATGAATTAAGTCCATTATTAGATCAAACTACAGTGCGAATGGTTGCCTCGAGTCATGATTATGTATTGACTCGAACCAGTAATAATCTAGCATGGGCTTTTGAGAATATTAATTTGCCAGTTTCAATCCCAGACACAAGTGTTGGTAAAGGATTTATAACATTCAAAGTAAAACCATTGCCAGGTTATAATGTTGGAGATATAATTTATAATACGGCACAAATAGTTTTTGAAGTTAATCCACCAATCATAACCAATTTGTTTGCTACTGAATTTGTAGATGTTTTGGCTAATAATCAGTTTTCTGACGCTAGCTTTGCGATTTATCCTAACCCTGCGAATAATTTAGTTAACATACAACTTTCATCAGATTTTGGAGCCATAAAAAACATTGAGATTGTAGATGTTTTAGGTAAAAAAGTGCTTTCACAAAAAGGCAATAATAGACAACAACAATCACTCGATGTTTCTTCATTGCAAACTGGAGTTTATTTCATTGAAATCATGACCAAATCAGACCAAGTCTCTAGAAATAAGCTTATTATTAGATAATTTTAATATTACTCCATGAAAAAAATAGTTCTTTTAGCGGTACTGGTATTTACACATTTTTTTGGTTATTCACAGAGTTTTACCTCACCAATTGTATCCAATAAAGTGTGTACTGATACTAATAGTCAGTACCAACTTTTTAATTTCAACACAATAACTGCAGAGATTTTTTCCGCGGTTAATCCGACTAATTATAGCATTAGCTATCACTTATCTCAGCCTAGTGCTCAAGCAAATGTTAGTCCATTACCTACTAATTATACCAATATAACCAATCCACAAACCGTATATGCTAGAATTAGAAATTTAAACACAAATTATGTACAAATTCTTCCAGTTGTTTTAACAGTTTCTTCGGTGAAAGACCCTGTTTACTTGACAGTAATGACGCAATGTGATGATGATAATGATGGACAAGTTGTTTTTGATTTAACTGCACCGTTTTCTTTGATAAACACATCAAATCCGATTGCTATTTATTCTAATTTAAATGATGCAAAATCAGGAACAAACCCTATTAGTTCTAATCTTAATGCCTATAGTATGAGTTCACAAAACTCTAGTATTGTTTATTATTATCGGGAAAATTTAGTAGGAGAATGTGACAATCTATATGAAGTTAATATTAATCGGATTAATTGTAGTTTGCTTTACGACTGTTCATCGGCTACTTCATTATGTAATTCGTACGGTATACCATTTCCAAATTTGACAGGAGGGTTTTCTGGGAATAATTTAGGTTGTCTAGGGTCAGTGCCCAATCCGAAATGGTTTTATCTACCAATTCAAGCACCAGGAAACATTAGTATGACTATTTCTCAATTTGGAAATTCAGGTAATCAATTAGATGTTGATTATATACTTTTTGGTCCTTTCACAGACCCTGTTACCCCTTGTGCAAATCCGAACGATCTTCTAGATCATTACTTTTCGTGTAGCTTTTCAGCTCAAACGGTAGAAACTTTTACGATTCCCAACGCATTAGAAGGGGAGTTTTACTTGTTAATTGTTACTAATTACAGTGGAATTGCAGGTTCAATTACTATAACTGATACGAGTAATTCACAAGGCGGCTTAAATTGTGCAGGGATTAGAATGAACGCATTTCTTGATCTGAACAATAATGGTAGCCAACAAATGGGTGAATCAAATTTTCAGCTGGGAAGTTTTGAATATTTAGAGAATAATAACGGAATAAGTAATGAAGTAAGTTCGTCGTCTGGTTTTTGTAATGTTTACAACCAAAATTCAACCACAACTTATGATTTAAGTTACCATGTTAATCCCGAATACCAGTCTTTGTATACAGTAACAATTCCATCGTACAACAACATTGTTGTTCCTGCAGGCGGTAGTACACAAACCTTTAATTTCCCTATTGTAGCCAACCAAGTCTATAATGACTTATCCGTTGTAATTGTTCCACTCAATTCTCCAAGACCAGGATTGTTATGGGGAAACAAAATTATTTTCACAAATAAAGGAAATCAATCGGTTTCCAATGGCTTAGTTACTTTTGTCAAAGATAGTAATGTTACATTGGTCAATCCACCTTCAAACATTGTAACCAACGCAAATGGATTTACGTGCGATTTTACAAATTTAAGTCCTTTTGAAAGTCGTGAAATTTTAGTTTATTTTCAGGTACCAACATTGCCCACTATTCTAGAAGGGCAGTTATTAACCAATTCAGTAACTATTACTCCAATTGGTGATGCGGTTGCTGAAAATAATTCAAATTCATTAAGTGAGGAAGTAGTAACAGGCTTTGATCCTAATAATAAAATTGAGTCTCACGGTGGAAGAATTGTTCATAGTGATTTTACATCTAATGATTTCTTATATTATACCTTGCATTTTGAAAATTTAATAGGACCAAATACTAATATAATCAACATCAGGATAACAGATAATTTAGATTTTGGTTTAGACGAAAATAGTTTTGAGATGGTAAGTTCAAGTCATTTTTACACTTTAAGAAGAGTTGGAAATGAAATTACTTGGACGTTTAATGCTATCGACTTACCTTTTTCTGTTGTAAATAGCACAATTGGAAAAGGATATCTTATTTTCAAAATTAAGCCTAAACCAGGTTATGCTGTTGGCGATAATATTCCGAATAATGCTATCATGCATTTTGATTTTAATGATCCAATTACCACCAATACTTACAATACTTTTTTTGTAGAATCACTCTTGTCAAATAGTCAGTTTTCAAGTCATAGTTTTGTGATTTACCCAAACCCATCAGAAGATATTTTGAATATTCAACTCACTCAAAATGCTGAGAAAATTGCTCAGGTTAAAATTAGCGACATTATTGGTAAAGAAATGCTCTTGCTGAACGGAACTAATTCGAACCATCAAACACTCGATGTTTCGATACTGCAAGCTGGTGTTTACTTTGTTGAAATTACAACCGATTCCAATGCCAAAGCAACTAAAAAACTCATTATCAAATAGTATCCAACAAAAAGGCGTTCCAATTTAGAACGCCTTTTTTATTAAATGAAGTTTGTAAAAGCCAAATAAAGAAACAAAATCAAAAACGACAAACACACCATAAACTTCATAAAAGTCGAAACTAAAAAGCCTATAAACGATCCAATAGCAGCCTTCAAAGCACCATTTTTGTCGTTCGAATTATTGATTAATTCACCAACAAAAGCTCCTATAAACGGACCAATTATAAAACCAAAAGGAGGAATAAACAATCCTACTACCAAGCCAATGTTGGTTCCCCAAACGCCGTATTTCGTTCCGCCAAATCGCTTGGTTCCTTTGGCGGGAATAACGTAATCTAAAATACTAATCACTATGGTAATGACCAACGTAAAGCCCAAAACCCAATAGTTGTTTTCTACTTTGTTCGTTAGGTAAATCAACAACAATCCAACCCAACTCAAAATTGGACCCGGAAGCACCGGTAAAAAACTGCCCAAAAGTCCAACCACACAACAAATCAACCCGATTATCACCAATACAATATCCATATCTAAAAAAATTACTATTTTTGAAACGAATATGAGAAAATACATCCACATAATCGCCCATACTATTTTGTTTCTTTCTACCTCGAGCATTGCATTCGGGCAGGAAAAAAACACCAACGATCCCGATGCTTCCCTCAAAGAAATGCTCTACAATAAGTATAAAAAAGAGGTGAGAAGTTACGACAAAAACGATTTTGATGCGCTTTTTTTCCAATTCTTTGAAAAACAAAATGCAGAAACTGTCTTAACCAAAGACGAATTCTACACTTATACCATTAAAATTGCCATTTATTCCGAAAAATTAGGTTTGCTTTACAAAGACCAAAAAGCCGAAGCCGAAAAAACCAAACAAGAATGGTTCGCCCGAAGTTACCAAGATTATCTCAACTCCAAAAAACACTAAGGTGAAAAAATTTGCAATTGTATTTTTAGCGGCCTTTTTCAGCTCGTGTCAGTACTTCGAAAAGCAAGTTCCCAAGGAAAAAGAACTGCTAGAAAAAGAACTCAAAGCCATCGATTGGAACAAAGTCGACCAATACCCATCAACCAGTTATTGCGACACACTAGCCAATGACGAACTCCGCAAACAGTGCCTTTTTGAGTACTTGTCGAGCACAATTCAACAAAAACTCAACGTCGATACGCCGTTCCACCAACTCTACCCCGAAATTGATACGATTCAAGTCAAAGTGACCGTTTTGCCCGATGCAACACTCCAGTTCGAACCACAATTTTCGCAAGATTCACTCGCCTACGACAAAGTCAAAATCGATAGCATTCTTCACGCTCGATTGGTCGATTTACCTCAAGTAAACCCAGCCATCAAACGCGGTATTCCCGTAAAAACACAGTTTATTTTACCCGTAATTTTAAAAGTAGAATAATTTTTAGAAGCTATTTCCAGCTATTCGCTTTATCTTTTTAGACCTGACAGGTTTTTAAAACCTGTCAGGTCTAAAAAGGATGCCGCTACTATCTGGGCTAGGGCAATCGTTTTCAGTACAACTATTTCTTAAACTTTCGGCCTTTCCATTCAAAAGAACCAAACAACGAGTACATTCCAACCACACTAGCAAACACTGGATACACCAAACTACTCGCCAATGGAAGTATAAATTTTCCTTTGCGTAAATAGCCATTTGCTTGTGCTAATAAAATATAATCCACCAAATACTTTATCAAAAACACCGCGAAAAACACTTTCCAATCCAACAAACCTACAATCCACAACCCACAACTTACAACTATTGAAAGATTCATCAACAACACACCAACCGCCAAAGTTTTAGCATAATTGCTGCTGTAACCAGTAGCTTTACTTGCCCAACGAACGCGTTGCATAAACAACTTGAATAAATCGTTTTCGGGTTTGGTTTTTACAATACTATCTTCGTTTTTTATGTATTGAACAGCTTCTGGTTTTTTCAAAACGGCCTTTTGCAACAACATCACATCATCGCCACTCGCACGGTCGTTAATACCTCCAAAACCACCTAATTCAGTAAAGAATTTCTTGGTATAAGCAAAATTGGCTCCGTTGCACATAAAAGGTTTTCCGATTCCAAAACTACCAATAGTTGTGCCTTGCAAACTCAGTAAATCCAGTTGTTGAAACCAATGAAACCAGTTGTTTTTAGTTTTATACACTACAGCGCCAACAACCATTTCTGCCTTCGATTGTTGAATGAATTGGTCCAAAGTAAGCAACCAATTTTCATGCACCACACAATCGGCATCAGTAGTCAACACCCAATCCTTTTTCACAATCGGAATCGAACGCGTAATCGCATCTTTTTTGGGCGAATTCGACAAGCGCAAGTTTTCCAAAAGCGTTGTTTCTATTTTGTTGTTTTCCATGCGCCAATTAATGTATACACGCTCCGATTGGTCTTTCGAAAAATCATCTACCATAATTAGTTCAAACAACTCTTTTGGGTAATTCAAATCGGAAATTGAACGCAATAACTTACGCAAATTCTTCTCCTCATTCCGAAACGGAACTACGATTGAAAAAGAGGTTTTGGGTTCAGCATTGGTTCGTTCAAACGTTTTTACTTTTCCAAAACCCAAAATCAGTTGTACAATCAATACAACATAAATGAGCAAAACTATACTTAAAACTAGTATCATATCTGTAGTAATAAATTTCAATATCAATGGCAATATCAAATTTCAAAAAATCAAATATTCTTTTATGCCTTTTGTGGTTTAAAAATAAAAAAAACTTAGTGTTTCTCTTTGCTTTCTCAGCGCTCTTTGTGTCCAACTTTAAACTGCAGCACATAATAACTCCCAATTACCACAGGCAACACCACATTCAAAAACCACATCAGTGTACTAATAAAAACCACAATCCATTCATTCACGCCCAATTTACCAAAAAAGAACATCGCTACACTGCCTTTTACCGCAAAATCCAAAAACTGAAAACTCGGCAACGACGAAGCCAAAAAATAGACTACTGCGATAGTTGCCATCAAGGTTACATAAGGTAAATCTACATCAAAAGCGAGAAATAAAAAATAATATTGATGCGAAAATACCAGATATCGACTCACCGCTAAAATAGTATTTTTGGCGTGTATTTCTCTTGGAATTTCACCAATTTTAATCATCAATTTTTCTAATGAATAACCTTTTACAGTCACTTTTTTGGAAAAAAAGAGTAGTGTTGACAACAACAAAACAAAAATGCTCACAAAAACAACTTCTTTACCATAACCAATTATAGCTAATCCTAAAAGGCCAAAAACAATAGTGAAAATCATTTGAATGCCGTTGCAAATGAAATTCAGAAAAAGAATAGTTATGGTTTTGGTCCGGTCAAAATACAGTGCTTTTCCAGCATATTCGCCCAAACCATTTGGAGTAAAAATTCCGGCTGTCAGCGCGCCTAAAACTTGCTTAGTGCTTTCACCAACCGAAATCGGACGCACAAAAGCAACCAAATTCTGCCATTTTAAAATTTCCAAATAACGATTAACAATACTGAAAAGTAACAGAAAAGTAATTCCGAAAAAAGAAGCTTTTCGATGAATCAATTCGCTAAATTTAACCCAATCCAACTTATCATTTGAGGCTAATTGATGATAAATAAAATAAAACGCTGCAATAACAATCAAAAGTTTGATTATAAAAACACCGAATTGTTTAGCTTTGTGGGATGTTGTAATCATTGGTGCAAAAGTAATCAATTTGACAATGTGGCAATTCGACAATTGGACAATTTGGACAATGATTTTTATTAATCAAATAAGAATTAAAAAGACGACGAATCAAAGTAAAAATCTTTGTGACTTAGTGTCTTTGTGGCAAAACTATGGCAAACGAACGCATCATATTAGGCATCGATCCTGGAACGACCATTATGGGTTTTGGTTTGATTAAAGTGGTCAATAAAAAAATGGAATTTGTTCAACTCAACGAATTGATTCTTAGTAAATACGACGATCATTACACCAAACTCAAAGTTATTTTTGAGCGTACCATAGAACTCATCGAAACACATCATCCTGACGAAATTGCTATCGAAGCACCTTTTTTTGGTAAAAACGTACAATCGATGCTCAAACTCGGAAGAGCGCAAGGTGTAGCGATGGCTGCGGGTTTGTCGCGTCAAATTCCGATTACCGAATACGAACCTAAAAAAATTAAAATGGCGATTACTGGAAACGGAAACGCCAGCAAAGAGCAAGTGGCCAAAATGCTACAACAACTTCTTGGCTTAAAAGAATTACCTAAAAACCTCGATTCTACCGATGGTTTAGCTGCAGCTGTTTGTCACTTTTTCAACTCGGGAAAAGTTGTTGGAGCCAAAAGTTATACAGGTTGGGACGCGTTTGTCAAACAGAATGAAGAACGAATAAAAAAATAATAAAGAAAAAAAGTAGTATATTTGATAAAAATCTTGTTATGAAATTCAACTATTTATTTCTTTTAGTTTTTATCATAGCGTTGTCCAGTTGCAGTGATCCAGATGAAACTATGACACCTACTGATACTACAACTCCACTCACAGATTATTTCAACTTAAATATAGATGGGTCAGAAGTGTCTGTTGTTCCTTTTCAAGGAAGTTTTTACGGTTACAAAATGACAAAAAAAGGAGAAGTGTTTCATCTTGTAGCTATTCATGGTGAATCTTATGAATGGTTTCGTTTAGAGTTTGATTTTACAGAAGATGGAGAATTAATCAGTGCTACAAAACAGTCGAACAGTACACAATATGGAACTGTCAATTTCTATAATTACAGAAATTTCCCTTCAAATTATTTCAATATTCAGATTCTTTCAATAGATCAAACGGCCAAAAAGATAAAGTTAAAATTCAATGGGAATTTGTACGTGAGTACAACCGACATTTATTCGGAAGATATTTATTTAGATGCAGACATCAATATTCCTTATGAAGAAATTGAAAATACATCAACCAATTACATAGTTGATCATTATTTGGTCGAACAATATTGTAGTGCCAAATTGAATAACATACCTTGGATAGCAAGACACGAGCATTCCAATAGCTCATTTACGAGCGAAGATCCTTACAAGATTGAAATTAATTTTGCCTCAAGTTCCGTTCCTGGTAGTTATCCATTTACCACTTCGAGCACTAGTAATTATTTGAAATTTTCAAAATTTAATACAACAACTTTAACCTATGATTATTACAATGTAACAGGTGTTGTAGCTCATTCTTATCGCGAATTTCATGGTGCTGCAAGATATTCATTTATTGGGACTTTTAGTTTTACAGCTACCAATCCTAATAATCCAGCTGATGTTATTACAGTTACCGATGGTGTTTTCAGATCTTTCCAACAATATTAGATTTATCAGTTATGAAATATTTCAGTAAAATTTTACTTACAGCTCTTTTGATTGTTTTGAACTCTTGTTCTTCAGATGATGATCAAACCACTACTAATCCTACAGAACCAACAGACGACAATTTTGTGCCTCAGTTTGAAATGTTTATCAATGGGCAGCTAAGCGGTTATAGTTTCTCCCAAGCTTATAAAACGGAAAACACAATCACATTTAGAAACTATAGTGAAGAAATACTTTCTTTTCAAAAAACAGGACAATTTGGGTTTTGTTATATAAATATGAGTACGGGAACTCCAACAATAACTAGTGTTTTTAAATCATTTAGAGGGTTTAGCGCCAATTATTTTAATTTCAATTTGGATTTTATTGATGAAGTTAACAAAAAAGTAAAAGGCACATTTTCAGGGTATTTGTATGCAGACCCTTTGAATATTAATTCTGAAAAAAAGTTCGTTTCGGGAAGTTTTTTCACCAAATATGAAGATGTAATTCCGGCTGTAACTCAATTAGGAAACAAAGCCAAAATCAATGGGAATGATTGGGCTAGTTCCAATCAATATTTTTCTAGAGAAACCAATAATTACAATCAAGTTACACAACATGATTTAAGTACAGATCCATATAAAATCATGATCAAATACGATTTGGGAACTATAGCTGAGGGAACGTACAATTTTACAAATTCAAACGTATCCAATAAGGTGCAGTTAGCAAAATTTGAAACTCAAACCACAACTTTTTTTGATTACAATTGTTCGGGAACACTTACCATTACCGATAAATCAGGTAGTATTATAAGTGGTTTTTATAGCTTTACAGCAATTCATCCTACCTCTGGCGAAAGTATAACAGTAACCGATGGTGTTTTCAAGTTAATATACCGACCTTTTTAATTCAAAAGATACTTTTTGTAATAAAAAACAAAAGCCAGAAAATTACTTTTGGCTTTTATTATTATTTTAGTTTTCGTATTTGTAATTGAATGTTCCGTTGGTAATAGTTTGATTTACAACAGCACAGGATCATTTACATTGGGGACTGTAGTGAATAGAAAAGTTCCGATTACCACTTTAGTTGTAGTGTTTGCGTTTGTTAGCAGCAAAGTCAACATTATTAATTTTTGCTGTCATCGCATAAGTTGGAGTTGGTGTGTTGTCTTGACTATCACTATCTGATAAACAGGAAAAAAAGAAAAGAGGTAAAAGAAAGCATAGCTGTTTAAGGGTTTTCATGCTAATTAGTTTTAATTTTACAAACGAAAAAAATTAGAAGGTAATAACTGATATGTCAGGAATTTACATCCACATACCATTTTGCAAACAAGCGTGTCACTATTGCGACTTCCATTTCTCGACTTCATTAAAGAAGAAAAACGAAATGGTGTCGGCATTGGCAAAAGAAATTGAAATGCGGAAAGAGGAGTTTCAAAATGAGGTTGTAGAAACGATTTATTTTGGTGGCGGAACGCCAAGTATATTGACTATTGATGATTTACAATTTTTGATAAATGAAGTTTACAAGCATTACATAGTAATTGAACATCCTGAAATTACACTCGAAGCCAATCCGGATGATTTGGATAATGAGACGATTCGTCAATTTGGAAATTCGCCAATTAATAGACTCTCAATAGGAATTCAATCTTTTTTTGAAGATGATTTGAAACTCATGAATCGGGCACACAACTCCGAAGAAGCCAAAAAATGCCTGCAAAAAGCAACGCAATATTTCGACAATATTTCCATCGATTTGATTTATGGAATTCCGAATATGAGTAACGAAAAGTGGAAGCAAAACATCGAAATGGCTCTGTTGTTTGGTGTTCCGCATATTTCAAGTTACGCACTCACAGTAGAACCGAAAACGGCACTGGATTCGTTTATAAAAAAAGGAATCATTCCGCAACCCGACGATGAAGTCGCACAAGAACATTTTCATATTTTGGTAGATACTTTAACCCAAAATGATTTCATTCACTATGAATTGTCGAATTTTGGGAAAGAAAATTATTTTTCAAAGAACAATTCAGCGTATTGGTTGGGTAAAAAATACCTCGGAATCGGTCCTTCAGCGCACAGTTATGATGGTCAAAAACGCGGTTGGAATGTGTCGAATAATTCCTTGTACATTAAATCCATTCTAGAAAATCGATTGCCTATAGAAACCGAAGTGTTGTCCAAAACCGATCGGTATAACGAATATATTATGACGGGTTTGCGCACCATTTGGGGCATTTCGTTAGATCGAATTGAAGCCGAATTTGGAACCAAATATTTGGATTATCTCAACCAACAAGCGCAAAAATACATCGAAGATCATTTGCTTTTTGTGGATTCAACTATTTTGAAAACTACCAAAAAAGGAAAGTTTTTGAGCGACGGAATTGCTTCCGACTTATTTTTGTTAAATTTGGAATGAATTGGAACGCCGATAAATTCATAAAATCCGCGTTAGTATATCCGTAAAATCCGCGTTCAAATTATGAAAGCTAAAATCCAAAATTTTACCATCGACTTATCAAAACCCATTGATATTTCTATTCCTTTGTCCAATACTGAAAAAAACCCAATTGCGTGGTACATCGAAAAACCACAAATTGAACCTGTTGTTTTTGGAGAGTGGATTGGAAAAGTTTCGGAAGGAAGTTCGACCAATTTCAACAACATTTTTTTCAATCCACACGGCCACGGCACACACACTGAATGCCTTGGTCATATTACGCGAGAATTTTATTCGATTAATCAATGTTTAAAACAATTTTTCTTTACAGCACATTTGATTTCAATCGAACCCGAAGAAATTGAAGGCGATCTTGTAATTACAAAAAAGCAAATTGAAGCGTTTTTAAATGAAGAAATTCCTCAAGCATTGCTCATTCGCACGTTGCCTAATTTAGAAACCAAAAAGCACAAAAACTATTCGCATACCAATCCGCCTTATTTGAGTGAAGACGCCGCGTTGTTCATTCGCGAAAGCGGAATTGAGCATTTACTCATTGATTTGCCTAGCGTGGATCGAGAAGAAGATGAAGGAAAATTATTGGCACATAAAGCGTTTTGGAATGTAAAAGACACCAATGTCTTGAATGATGATGCGCGATTGCATTGTACAATTACAGAAATGATTTATGTTAATGATGACGTAAAAGATGGGAATTACCTGCTCAATTTGCAAATTGCTTCTTTTGAAAATGACGCAAGTCCAAGTAAACCAATATTATATGCGATATACGAAGTAGAAAGTACGAAGTGAAAACTTTTAAATTGTACTTCGTATATCATAAATCGTAAATCAAATGATTACAGTTTCTACAGACAAATCCCAACTTGACGTTCCGTTCATCCAAAATTTCTTAAAAGATATTTATTGGGCAGCAGGTCGCACTATCGAAGAAGTTCAAATTACCATTGACGCTTCGTTTTGTTTCGGAATTTACTTGAATGGAAAACAAATTGGGTTTGCAAGAGTAGTTACTGATTATGTGGTTTTTGCGTATTTGATGGATGTTTTTATTGAAGAGCAACACCGAGGAAAAGGTTATTCTTCTATGTTGATTGAAGCGATGATGAACGAACCACAATTGCAAGAAGTCAAAATTTGGCGTTTGGCTACGACGGATGCTCATTTTTTATATGAAAAATTCGGATTCAAACCGTTAGCAAATCCTGAGAAGATGATGGAAAAAATAGTAACAAGTAAATAGTGATTTGTGAATAGCACAAAGCTAATTACTAATTACTAGTCACTAATCACTTAAAAAAAATGAACATACAACAACTCTACGAATTTTGCCTTTCAAAAAAAGGAGTTACCGAGCATTTTCCATTTGACGAAGATACATTAGTATTTAAAGTCGGTGGGAAAATGTTTTGTTTGACTTCTTTAAAAGAATGGGAAAAAGGAACACCTGCTTTAAATTTAAAATGTGATCCTGAGCAAGCGGAAGAGCTTCGAGCGCAGTACGATGCCATAAAACCAGGTTACCATATGAGCAAAGTACATTGGAATACAATTGATTTTAATAGCGATGTTTCGGATAAAATGATGTGCGAATTCATCAATCACTCCTACGATTTGGTATTTAAAAGTTTGACAAAAAAAATACAGGCCGAAATAAATAAATTAGAAAGTTAGGCATTACTTTTGTGAAGCTATCCTAACAGGTTTTTATCCTGTTAGGTATAATTAACTACTGAATATTCAATTTTGAACAACGAATTTAGAACTAAATTATGATAGACAATCTAAAAAAAATACTCAACGAAGACCAAGATCCCAAAGCGATTGAAAAAATCACTTCTAAATTGAGCAATTTGTTAATGACCAACGAAGAAGTTGGTTATATTGCAGTACAAAAAAAACCAGCAGTAACGATACTTCCCGACAGTATTGTAGTAACCAATAAACGCATTATTTTGTGCAAACCTAAGAATTTGGGTTTGTCAATGGAATTCATCGATTACGATTGGGACGACATTGTTGCCAGTTTTGTAAAAGAAGGCATTTTGGGTGCGGATTTTACCTTTTCAACCAAATCCGATTTGACGCATACGGTCGATTATTTGCCTAAAAACCAAGCACGAAAATTATACACCTATGCCAAAGAACAATTAGATTTGTTAAAAAATCCTGTGGCTTTTTCGAATCCAATAGTAGAAGAAGTAAAACCAGTTGAAGTGGAAGCACAACCTGAAATAGCAGAAGAAGTGATTGAAGAATTCGAAACTGAAGAAGTAACTAATTTTGCAGAAATTATACCAGCAACAACGAATACTTCTTACGAAGAACCAAAAGAGGAAACACCAACATCGGCCGAAAAAAAGTTAAGTGATTTATCTCAAGACGAACTTTTTGAAAAACTTCAGAATTACAAAAAATTGTTAGACAACGGATTGATTATGCAAGGCGAATACGATGCTTTGAAGAAGGAAATCCTGAGCTATATGTAATTTTAACCGCAAAGAACACTAAGAAATACGCCAAGAGCGCGAATAAAAAACCCAACATTCAGAGTGTTGGGTTTTTTATTTATAATCTTTGTGAGCCTTTCGAAAACTTTGCGCCTTTGCAGTTAACAAAAAATGCCTTTATGTAACAATTGATACGTTCAAAAATGTTCAATCGAAGTACCTTTATACTGTTAAAAATCAATAATCATGACAACAACAGTAGTAGTAGGAGGAAGCTTTGCCGGGATGACAGCTGCTCTCGAAATTAAACGAAAAGGAAAAGACGAACACAAAGTAATTTTAATTGATAAATCACCGCTTTTTTTGTTCATTCCATCACTCATTTGGATTCCGTTTAAACGACGAGAAATGAAAGATATTTCGTTTAAAAAAGAAGGAATTCTCAAAGAAAAAGGAGTTGATTTTGTTCATGCCGAAGCATTGTCTGTTGATACTGAGACTCAAATCGTAAAAACCGATAAAGGCGATTTCAAATACGATAATTTAGTGGTGGCAACTGGTCCAAAAGTAAATTTTGATGTTGCGCCAGGTGTAGCCGAGTTCTCTCATTATGTAGGAACTCCAAACGGTGCGATGAAATTGCGAGCTGCTTTGGAAGAATTTAAGAAAAACCCAGGTCCAATTGTAATTGGAGCTACACAAAATGCAGGTTGTATGGGCGCAGCGTATGAGTTTTTGTTTAATGTAGAAAAATGGTTGCGCGAACAAAATATTCGCAAGAAAGTCGATTTGTATTGGGTAACTCCTGAAGATTATTTGGGTCATTTCGGGATAGACGGAATGCCAATGGGCGAAACGATGCTGAAAACGTTTATGAAAATGTTCAACATTCATTATCGAACTCAAGTTGCGGTGAAAGAAGTTACTAAAGACACTGTAATTCTCTCTAATGGTGAAGTATTGAAAAGCAGTTTGACGCAGTTAATGCCGCCGTTTATTGGTGTTGATTTTGTTCGAAATTCTCCTTCACTTACACCAACAGCCAATGGTTATATTCCTGTGGAAGATACCTACCAACACAAACAACTCAAAAACGTTTGGGCAGCCGGAATCGCCGTGCAAGTTGATTTGCCTTTTACATGCAAAAATATTCCATTTGCGGCACCCAAAACAGGTTATCCTTCTGATGAAACTGGAAAAATTGTGGCTGAAAACATAGTTCGATTAGCCAATGGAAGAACCGATTTAAAACACAAAGCTTGGGGAAAAATTCCGGGATTGTGTATTATGGATGCTGGGAAAAAAGAAGTCATCATTTTTTCTAATCATTTGTTCAAACCTCGAACCTTTGCCATTATGATTCCGAATGTATTGTACGATTTCAATAAAGTGATTTTAGAGAAATATTTTATGTGGAAAAGCCGAAAAGGTTATGCTTTTTTGCCTTAGGTTTAACCGCAAAGTGCACTAAGAAAGCAAAGAAAAACCCAACACTTCAATGTTGGGTTTTATATTTATGGACTTTGCGAATTTTGTAGAAACTTTGCGTTCTTTGCGGTTAACTATGCCTTCATAGTGCGTTTTTGTTTCTCCACAAATCCATCGGACTGAAGTTTAAGCAACTCAAGAGCACCTTTTTTCTTATAATTGTACAATTCCTTATCTTCTTTGATGTCGGCGTACACTTTATCATAAATTTCGGCATCGGTTTGGCGTTGTAAATCGCTTTGGTAGCGGTTTTGTGCTAGCATATTTTTGATTCCCATTTCGGCATCTTCTTGTTTGAAATCGTATTCGCCTTTGGGTGAAAGTAATTTAGCAATAATAGGCGAGGTTTCAATGGCTAAAAACAACAACATAATAAAAAACGAAGGCAACCAAGGCAATTTATTCAAGGCGTTTATGCGTGCCATCAAACCATCGAAACCATCAATTATCGGTTGGGTTTCAGTGACTTTTTTGTCTAAATCGGCTTGTAAGGTTTTGGCTTTGGCTTCTTTTTCTTTGATTTTGGCTGCGTTGACTGCTTTTAACGAGTCAAGTTGTTTTAAAGCAGCGTCGTGTTTTTCGCGTTTCTCTTTATAAACCGGACCTTTACCTAATTTTTTAGTTCCTGCAGTTCCTTCAGCTTCAGTGATGTAAACCGAGTATAAATCGTTGACTTCTTTTTCTTTTTTGGCGATGTCACTTTTTAGGCTGTCGATTTCGGCTTTGTTTTTGTCTACATCGCTTTGGAAATAATTGGCCACTTGTTTTTTGTTGGCCAACGCCATAGCATTTTTTTCTTTTAGTAAAACCGTTTCAATTTCTTTTTGGAAAATTTTGATTTCTAGTGGTTTTGAGATTACAATAGCAATGATAATAGCCAAAGCGATACGTGGTGTTGCTTGAATGAATTCGTCTAAAAAGTTGTCGCGTTTTTTGATGGTAGACACGATAAATCGGTCGAGGTTGAAGATGAGAAAACCCCAAACGAGTCCGAAGAATATAGCAGTGTAAATATTGTCAAAAACCGTAAAGAGTGCGTAACTACTGGCAATAAAAGCCATGATAGCTGTAAAAAAAACCGTGGCGCCAATGCCCGCGTATTTGTTTTGTTCGCCGTTGGAACAACCGTTCACAATGTCGGTATCGACACCTGAGCAAAGAATAAAAAAGCGTTTTAACATGGTTGATTGATTTAGGTTTCCAACACGTTGGAAGGTTGATGATTGATGTTATACAAATTTAACGCCAAACTTTTTACAATGTTGTAAGTTGATGTAAAATATGTGGTACTACTTATTCGCGTAAGGGATTGCAGCATTGTTTGAGCTCTCCCGATTTTTATCGGGAAGCGAGTGCGGAAAGCCCGACCCAGTCTAAAAAATAGTGCTTTTATTCCGTTTTTTCCTGACTGGGGAACGCCCAAAAGAATTAAAATACAGTAAATAAAAGAGTTGAGGAGTGGTTTGGAATACTTTTTTTATTATTTTTACTAAAAAATCCTACGTCTATGAAACACATTTACCTACTAATTATCGTTTTGTTTGGTGGTTTTCTCCACGCTCAGATTATTAATTTTCCCGATGCGAATTTCAAAGCCAAATTGTTACAAGCTAATACTACGAATGGCATCGCTTATGATACAAACAGCAATTCGATTGTTATTGATGCGAATTCTGATGGCGAAATACAGTTAAGTGAAGCTCAAAATGTTCATAGTTTAGAAATAATGAATAGTGCTATTACTGATTTAACCGGAATTGCAAGTTTTGTGAATTTAAAATGGTTGAATTGCACTAACAATTCGCTCACAACACTTGATTTAGGAAACTCTATAGCCTTAATGAGTTTACATGCTAGTCATAATTCATTGTCTACAGTTTCAGTAAATTTTGTAAGTGCTGTTGAAGGAATCGACTTGAGTTACAATAATTTGACATCATTTGCTTTTTCTGGAAGTGAAGTTTATGATACTTTCAACTTAAGTCATAATCAAATCACCAATTTACAACTTGAAGACTGTATGTTGGAATACATCAATGTAAGTTATAATCAACTGAGCCAAATTCAATTTAATGGTGATGTTAGGCTTTTTAGATGGACAAATTTTACTCATAATCAATTTACTTTGATGGATTTGTCTGGAGCTAAATTTGATTATGATGCTCATGTTCAGTTAGGATATAATGTAGAGGATAAGGTTTTGTTTAGCGAAACCCATAAGCCAGGAAATATCGATTACAGTTCGGATGCTATTACTTTTGATTTAGGGAATTTTCATGCAACGACAAGTTGTGATCCTGAAGATACTGGTAATGTCAGTATCTTCAATTGTCCGAATTTGCAAAATGTAATTTTTAAAAATGGATTAGAACATGGTTATTTTACGTGTAATGAAGGCGGAACTATTTTTCAAAAAGAATCTTTGAGTTTGGGTATAGCTAATTGCCCTAATTTGAATCATATTTGTGTGGATGGAGGCGATGAATTAACTGTTGTGCAAAACAGAATCAACCAATTAGGTTTGCAGAGTCAAGTGGTTGTAGATTCCAATTGTACGTCTTCGGTTTTGGGAGCAACAACTTTTGTGTCGGATGAACCGTTTTCTGTTTCACCTGTTCCTGCCCAAAATGTTTTACAGATTAGTGTTAAAAACACAATGACAATAGATGATGTAAAGGTTTTAAATACTATTGGTCAACTTCTAATTAGTGAAACTGGAGCAACTCAAAGTGTTGATGTTTCTAATTTATCAAGTGGCAGTTATTTTATCAACGTAAAAACCAACGAAGGTGCTTTTGTAAAGCAGTTTTTGAAAGAATAACTTAAAAATATTCATTAAAAAATCCGTTTGTTCGATTAAAAACAAACGGATTTTTTGGTTTATACCTAAAAGGTTCTGAAAGCCTGTTAGGATATTACTTACTCATCTCCACAAAATACTTATAAAACAACGGAATCGTTTCAATACCTTTTAAATAATTGAAAATTCCAAAATGCTCGTTGGGCGAGTGAATTGCGTCTGAATCCAAGCCAAATCCCATCAAAATCGTTTTTGATTTTAATTCTTTTTCGAACAACGCTACAATTGGAATACTTCCGCCCGAGCGAACTGGAATGGCTGGAACTCCGAAGGTTTCGGTATAGGCTTTATTAGCCGCTTGGTAACCAATACTGTCAATTGGCGTTACATAACCTTGCCCGCCGTGGTGTGGTTTTACTTTTACTTTTACGGCTTTAGGAGCGATACTTTCAAAATGTTTGGTAAATAATTCGGTGATTTCTTCCCAATCCTGATTCGGCACCAAACGCATTGATATTTTGGCATAGGCTTTACTCGCGATTACTGTTTTGGCTCCTTCACCAGTGTAACCGCCCCAAATTCCGTTTACATCTAAGGTTGGACGAATCGAATTGCGCTCATTGGTTACATAACCTGCTTCGCCATAAATATCTTCAATATCTAAGGCTTTTTTGTAATTGTCTAAATTGAAAGGTGCTTTGGCCATTTCGGCTCTTTCGGCAGCAGAAAGTTCTTCCACTTTATCGTAAAAACCCGGAATCGTAATATGGTTGTTTTCGTCATGTAACGAAGCAATCATTTTAGTCAATACATTGATTGGGTTTGCTACTGCACCACCGTATAATCCAGAGTGTAAGTCGCGGTTTGGACCAGTTACTTCCACTTCTACATAACTCAATCCGCGTAAACCTGTTGTAATTGACGGTTGTTGGTTGGAAATCATTCCCGTATCAGAAATCAAAATGACATCACAGCTTAATTTCTCTTGGTTGCGCTCTACAAACCAACCTAAACTTTTCGAACCGACTTCTTCTTCACCTTCAATCATAAATTTGACGTTACAAGGCAAACAATTGTTGGCAATCATGTATTCGAAAGCTTTGACATGCATGTACATTTGACCTTTGTCGTCGCATGAACCTCGGGCAAAAATAGCGCCTTCAGGATGAATTTCAGTCGTTTTGATTACAGGTTCAAATGGAGGAGAAGTCCACAATTCCATTGGGTCTGGTGGTTGTACATCGTAGTGACCATAAACCAAAACGGTGGGTAAATTCGGATCGATGATGTGTTCGCCAAAAACGATAGGATAGCCCGGAGTTTCACAAATTTCGACGGTTTTACAACCTGCTTTTTCAAGGCTTGCTTTTACGGCTTCTGCAGTGTCAATCACGTCTTGAGAGTAAGCACTATCAGCACTTACTGATGGGATTTTGAGTAATTCGATTAATTCAGCGATAAAACGTTCTTTGTTTTGTTGAACGTACTGTTTTATGTTGTCCATTGGTTTAAGATATAGATAATGTCAAATATACAAATAGAAATTCCAAATAGCAAATTACTAGTTTTAGGTTTCAAGTTTTATTCCGCTGCGCTCCATACAATTCGGCTGCGCCTCGGGTCAGGTTTCAGGATGTGTTTAATTGAATTGTGGTTTTAATTTGTAAAATTTTTGTTATTTGGAATTTGTTATTTGGAATTTGAAAATAATAGTTATATTTGCACTCACAATTTTCGCGGGTATGGTGAAATTGGTAGACATGCCAGACTTAGGATCTGGTGCCGCAAGGCGTGTAGGTTCGAGTCCTATTACCCGCACAAAAACAAACGCAAAGTCTTTATTAACAAAGCTTTGCGTTTTTGTTTTTTTAGAGTTGCCCAACCAATTGAAATAAACTACTTTTTTTAGGTTATTATGTGGACTAAATAAAGGTTGCATTATTGAGTTTCACCTAATTCCATTGTAATGTTAATTTTATTTCCATATTTAAATTACTAACATTTATAGTTGTTGGATGCAAACTTCTGTAAGGGTTTAAATCTAATTTAAAATTGCTTATTTGTTGGAATGGTTGTTGTACGCCGACCAAACTTTTTGCACCATAAAAGGTTAAATCAGTATGGTAATATTGCTGGTTGTTTGGATAATAATTTCCCGATTGATATACTTTTACTTGATAGTTTTGACTTATTATATCCCAACTCATTGGATAGGTCATTGAAGAACTATTTCCCCAATTTTGAGAGTTTTCGGTTGATATTAATCGTATAACAGGATTATCTAATTCATCTAATTCTCTTATGTCAAACTTTGATTTCATATAATACCCGTTTAAACTTACATAAAATTGATAAGCATCTGTAAAAGATACTATTTCTATCTTTTTTATGGTTACTAAGTTTTTTGGTCTTTCTGAAACTTGAATTTGCTTTTCAATTGTTTTAGTTAACAATGTATTTTGAGAATTATAGTAATTTACTACCGCTTTAATTGTAAAGCTTCCAAATGTTAAAAAAGTTTTTTGCAAATTAGTAGAAGTATTGCTTACCATCGTATTGTTAACATACCAAGCTATACTATTAATATTTGCAGAATTAGTGTTTTGAATAAAAAAAGTAACATTGTCGAGTTCTTGAATGTTTTGGATGTCTTGATCAATTGAAAAAGTGTAATTTTCGCTACTGTTTTGTGGCGAGTCATCACTAGAATTACTACAAGAGATAATAATAAATGAAGTTGCAAATAATAACCATTTTAAAGTTTTCATAATAATGTATTTAGTCTAAATTTTTATATAGGCAAAAAAAGAGAATGATACACTTTCTTTGTCTTCTCAATATTTGTGAGAAAAAATTAGTAATCTATAAAGTTGATTTTTCAAGGTTATATTTTTTTGAGCGGTTTTTTATCATAGAATGCGCTGTCGGGGAATATTTTTGATTGAATAATATTTATATGATTTCTATTCATCAAAAAAATCATCATTGTAAGCATTAAAATATTTCAAAATTTTTTTAACTTTTTGGTTGTCTAAATCTAAACTTTTAAACTCTTCTTCACTAAAACTTGTTCTTTTGTTTTCTACGTTATATGCATAGAAGGGAAATCCGATATAGTTTTTTTTACCGTTATTGACAAAAAGTAAAATTAGTTGTGGGTATTCTCTTTCTATACAATCACATCCTATTTTTTTCCTATTTATATTTGTAAAATTGGAATAGTTAACTTCATAATAATTGAAAAGAATGTCTGAGAATTTTTTAACTTGTTTTTTGTTTATTAAATACTTTGTGTTATAGTATTTTTCATTGAAATAGTCTCTTGGTTCTTTGTCATCATTTAAATAGTTAGGTTTGATTACATAAATAGAGTCGTATTCAGAAAAAGGAAATAATTCTAATCTCTTTTCTAGTGGAATATTAAAAAGTTTCAACAGTTTATTTTTTTTCGCTGGTTCTCTTGTTGGAAAATCTGGTAAGTTTTTAACATAACTGAGTTGAGAAGAATAAAATTCACAATTCTTGTTGCAGTATTTATCTCTTAAACTTAGAAGCTCTTGGTTTTGGCTTAGGCTTAAAAAGGACTTTAATAATAAAAAAATCAAAAATATTGTTTTCATCTTATGGGCGTTTGAATTCTGGATATATTTTTTCGACATTTTTTTTCCATACTTTAAACTTCTCTTGTGAGTAATATTTAATAAATTCTTTTTCAAATACTATTGAGAAGTATTTTTGAGCATAATCTTCCCTGTCAGATTGTTCTTTTGTTAATGTTTTTTTTCTGTTTATAAGTTCATAAATTTTCGACTTCCCATAACTATTTAACCATAAATCTTTTTTGGTGATAATAATTTTTTTTTGTTTATTATCGAAATACTTCCAACCAGAAGGATCGCTCCAATTTGATGATAAAAATGAATTTAGTATGCTTTTAAAAGGTTTAAATGTAATAGAATCTACTTTTATTGTTGAGTTGTCCTCAATAATAGAAAAGTTTGAATTTGCAAAAAGTTTAATGTTTTTTTCATTGAAGTTTGATATTTCAATTAAGAAATTTTCATCATCAGCTTCATTGCATGCAACAGAAAAAAAGCAACCATCATCTTTTAGGTTTTGAATTAATAGTTTTAAGCTTAAATAAGACCTAATATATATTTCTTTTATTCCGTTTTGGAAATACAACTTACTCTTTTCTTTTATTTTATTAACATAGTCATTGTTTATTTCGATTGGTTTTTCATCAATTGAGTTTATTACTTTTGTTATGTTTTTTATTCTTTCCGATGTTAGTTCTGACCTTTTGTCTGCACCAAGAGCGGTGTCAGAAAAAATGTTTCCATGATGTACCAAGCAAATATTTTTATATTCATACTTTTTGCTTAAATCAATAATATTTTCAAAATCTTCAAAAGTACTCATGTGTCTTATTGACCATATGTTATTATATATTCTGTCAAATTGTCTTTTCCCTTCCAGTTCTAAAACAATTAATAAATTTATAGATTCCTTATTTTTAATCTGATCAACTGATAAATAATCGTTTTTTTCTTTGACATTTAAATCGTCATCAGAACTATCAAAAAATTTTTCTTTCTTCTCTTTCAACCAATTCCCATTCTTGCTTTCATAATTCGGGAACAAACTAAATATTGATTTTTTTTCTTCAGCCATAGTTGCGTAAATTTAATAAATATAAAAGAAATTTGAGTAACAACCCAAATTCCTTTTTTTTAATTTGTTGTTTAAGGAGTTGGAAGTGTTACTCCAAGTTTATTGTCGTTAATTTTTAAATCACTTCCTGCATTATCTCCACAGTCATCGCCACAAGGTAAACCAGTAGCGTCAACCGCAACACCGCTTTTTTGAAGTGCTATAAGGTTAGTTGGTAAAACAGTTTCCCATGTTTCTTCAACTACATATTCTTGCTCTTTTAGCTCATCTACTATTGAAAGATACAACGGATCGCCTAGGACTGGCATTTGTCCACCATTCCAAATTTGACCTAATGCCATATAATGCATTACGGCATCTTCAAATCCTGGTTTAACTGTAACAACAACTCTTGCCATTCCCGCTTGCATAAAACTTCTGTAAATAGGATCGTTGCTTTCGTATTGGTATAATTCATTCCACTCATCTCTATTGCCCCAATAGTAAGGATAAAAACGATAACTCATCAAATTCCATTCAAAGGCTTGTTCCATAAATTTAACAAAACTTCCATAATCATCCATGTCTTGAGAAATCGTTACTTGATGGTTCTTGAATGTAGCATTGTTATTGTACATTTTAATTCCGAAACGTCTTTTAGAGGTAGTATCAGTATCATCAATCAAATAAGAAATACAGTTTTTTCTAAGCGTTTGTTGTTCAATTTCTCTATAAAAAAGAGGGTTGCTGTCTAAAATTTGAACACCTTCGGCTTTTGTTTGACTCAACATGTCATTATAGGCTTCTAACTGAGCTTCGTACCCTTTTATTATAGCTTCAAAGGTGTCTTTTTGCCATTCAACGATGTAATCGGGTGCTAATTCAGCTTTTATAGTAATACCTATGTTAAAAGTAAGGTAGTTTAAAACGGCATAACTAAATGAAATTTTTTCCTTAAAACCTTCAAGTGTATATTCTGGAGAATTACCATATAAATTATCTTGATTTATAGGATAATTTAAACCTTGTGCATATAGATTGATGTTGCCAAAAGTAATTCCAACAGAATGGGCTTGTGAACCATCATCATCATTTCTGCAATACATTTTTAATTTTGCTGTTTTGGTTTCATAACCATTAGGGATTGCTATGTCTGATGTTTCATTATATAACTCGTTGTCGTGTGCTTTTGCGCCAGAGAAGGTTTTGCTAATATAAATTGTTTTGTCGGGGAAATTTTTGACGCTGGCGTTATATTTTGAAGCCAACAATTGGTAATTGTTTTCATTTATCGTGGTGAAATCAGTATATGAAATGGTTCTTGGGTCAACTGGTTTTTGAAGTAAAACAGAATTATTGTTGCTTGAACTAACTTGTAATCCCAATCGATGTAATTTACTTGGTTGTGGGATCATAAATTCATACATCAATCGTTTTCCATAGTTGTAAATTTGGTTTTTGTAAATCGCATTTATAAATCGATAAACACCAGAAACATGTTGATCACTTTGTGTGTTGTCAAAACCATGTTTGTTTTCTTCAACAAATTCATTAGTAATCTTTACCGTTTTTTCAGTTTTTACACGTGAAACTATTCGCTCCATCGCTCTTTGGGTAAGTTCTTTAGCGTTGGTTACTGCTTGACGGTTGCTTTCTTCTTTTGTTGTTGCATTAGCGTATGCAGCACCCGCATCCAAACTGTACCCTGTGCCAGTTACATGAACATCTGCATGAGCATTAAATTGTTTTTGTTCACTCAGTAATTTTGCAATCTCAGTTTGCATTTCAAACCGCTCTGTTGAAATAGAATCAGTTAATTTTTCAGTTTCAATCTCTGTAGATTCGGTTGTTGTGATTTCGGAGCGATGAGTTCTTGTGGTTACTTTCTCTCTAATTTCACGTGCCATTATATTTTCAATATGAGCCACTTCTCCTGCATCATAACAGCAAACTTCAGAGACTACTTTTTTGTAATCAGCGATTCCTAATTGTCTAAACCCAAACCCTTTTGGAATAAAACTATTTGTGTTTGAACCTGAATTATCATTGCCGTCAGAGTTGGTTCCTCCTTTCAAAATGAGGTCTCCACTATAACAACCATCTAGTTTGAATGGATCAACTTCGAATGTATATTCTTGACCATTTGTAAATTTAAAATAGCCGTCAATTGACGTCACAATTGCACTTTGTGAAAATGGAATGTTGTCATTAAACAAATGAGCAAGAGTCATCACATTTCCATTAGTGGTTTTTACATAAGCGCCACTCGTATTTGAAGAACCATTCGTGAAGTGTAAAGTGTAGTGTATTTGTAAAATATTATAACTCGAATTAGGAAATTCAATTGACATAAATATAGACACATTACCATTTCCTAGTCTTGTTGAACATATTTCAAAAGGAATATTGTCTCCAGTTGCTACTTTTGATGAGGATACATTGATAGCAACATCACCAAAAGCAATTATTTTTTCACTAAATTGAATTTTTTCAGCGATTTTTTTATGCTCTTCTTTATTAGCATTATTTAAAGCATCAACAATTTCGTCAATTGTATCGACTTCATCTAATGTGACTATGGATGAAATGATTTTAAAGCTTTCAGGATCTAAATTATCAGTTAAAAAAGTAATGTCAGTTTCTTTCGGGTATGTAAATACAAAATCAGGAAGGTTCGGATATTCTATATCAGGTTGATTACAAAAATCATCAGGATTGTAATTGGCATCACGAGGCAACTTGCAAATTTCTCTTTTCAATCGATTGTATTCTTTTTGGTACGTTTGAATTATGGGTTTAATTTGATTTTGATAAGTTAAGTTAGCTTTATCAAAAGCTATTTGTTTTTCTTTTTGATATTTTTTTGAGAGGTTTTTTAATTCCGAAATGATATTCTCATAGTTTGAAATAGTAAGTTTAGAAAAAGCAATTTGTTGCGCATCAATTATTTCTTTACTCAATGATAATATTGAGGTCTCAGTTTCATCTCCGATTTTAGAGGAATTTGTGTTTTGTGAATCTGTTTCTTGAAATAATACTGTTGGAAGAACAACTTTAGCATTTGCTAATGGCAAAATAATTTCCGAAATAATTTTCACATCAGTAATGTTCTCAATTCTTTTAAGTAAATTTTGTAAAACTAGAATTTGAATCAGTCCTTCTTTAATGTAAAATGATTGTTGGGTTACAACTTGGTAAAAGAGATTATCCCAAAGTTGCAATTCAAGACTTGGATTCAGTATAGATAGTCCGGTTATTTTTTTATTTATCTCATCAACTTTTGCATAGCTTTTATTTCTAGCTAACCAATCTGAACAAGAAAATAAGGGGTTTGAGTTTATCTCTGTTTCTGAAATTATTGAAGTAAAATTAGTAGCCTTTGCTTGTAATGCTTCCCATTTAGATTGGTCAGAAGGTTTGTTGGTAATTGCGTCAAAAAATTGACCTGTTGAATTATCTGGATGAAAAACAAACCTTGTTTCTTGATCCTCTTTTTTTGATAACTCAGGAGCTCTTAAACTCACAAATCGATAAAGCGTGTTTTGATTTTTAATGTCTGCCATCTTGATAATTTTTTAATTTATTAGTATTCAATTATTTGTGATAACGATTCTTTATTTAGTTATTGTTTTTGTATAAACTATTTAACAATTAAATGGTTATTATTTAACATTTTAATTTAAATAATAGTCAAAGTAAATGATATGATTTCGAAATTAGGTACACAAAAAGTGTACATTTTATTAGAAATTTCTCTGTATCAAGATTACAACTTCATAAAAGAGAAAACCACAGGGAAAACACCCTTTTTTATAGGGGAAAAACACCTTTTTTGATTTTGTTTTTAAGAAATTTTTTTAGCCTTTTCTGATGAGCTTTAGAGCATTTTAATTGTTAAGTAAAAAGCCTTTTTAAAGGTAGTTTCAACAAACTTTACTTTACAAAAAGATACATTTTCTATCCAAAAACGGTTCATTTCCTAGCTGCGCAAAGTCTCCTGACTTTGAGCAAATCTATTATTACTTTTCGTAACCAATGTATTTCACAACCGAACTTGACTTTAAAACATTTACAACTGGAATATCAGCAATCTGAACCTCAATTATTCCTTTTGAATCAATATAATTTGAAGCACTTGAATACAAATAATCTTGCGGATTAAGAACAATACCTGCGCGAACTGGATTAAAGTGAACATAATCTATTTTTTGACCACATAAACTTTTCTAAATAAATCTCTTCTGAGTGATTACCCAACTGCCAAAATTGAAAATTTTTATTTCTTGAATGACTTTCGGTTGCTAATTTAAATCGTTCTAACATCAATTCTCTTCTGCTTTCGGGTTCTGATTTTATCTTTTCTAAAATTGTTTTTGCTGTGAATTTTTTAAAATCTCTAATTAAGTCTGACAATTTTCCTTCATTTGACTGAATAATCATGTGAATGTGATTACTCATTATCACATAACTGTATAAAATCATTCCTTTGTTTTTGATGCAATACTCAAAGCACTCAATAACATAATCTCTGTAGCTTTTTCTTGAAAAAACATCCACCCAATCAACTATTGTTGCAGTTAAAAAATGGGGTAAGTTTTGGTCTCTTATAACATATCCTTCTTTCATGGCGTTTAAAAATTAATTGAAAGTACTAAATTTTTCTTTTATAAAAAATTCCGCAAAGTCGGGAGACATTTGCGGAGCTTTTCATAGGAACACTTTGAGGAGCAGGGTCCTATTACCCGCACAAAAAGTCCGAAATGAAAGTTTTGGACTTTTTTTGTGACCATAGGGCAGAAGTTTATCTGATAGGGTAGATTTACTGCGTCAGTTTGGCAAACGCCTCGAGTATATTTGGTCTTTTCTTGTTATAGGAGTATTTTGTTGCAATTTTAATGTATTATACATGACACATATATATACGACATATATACGCTATGTACTTGAAGTATAAAGACTTCATTATTTAGATGTGGTTTCTTTTCTTTGTGGCCACGGATTAATTCGTCAGTTCACTTCGTTCAGGAGCAATACGTGTTATCGCAATAAATAGAATTCGATCTGAGTTTATCAAGATAACTTATTTAATCTTTCTATACTTAACACAAGTAAAAAAAACTGCTAAGAGAAGTCTTTTTTATATCTTTATACTCAATTATTTAAGTTATGTTATTGAGCAAATTATTGCAAAATAGAAAGATGAATTTTTAGTAATCCTAGAATTTTAAACGCGAAATTATGAATCAAAATTTTAAATACTCGATACTGCTATTTCTGATAAGCTTTTGTTTATACTCCCAAAATGAAGAATGGTATGTTGTGCCAACTATTCCCTCAAATATGGCGTTGCGTAAAATTAATATAATGCCAGATGGAGAAATATGGCTTGGATCATACAATGATGGTGCTAAACGGTTGGTAAATAATAGTTGGGTAACTTACAACGAGCAAAATTCAGGTATTTCTGATGATGATGTTCGTGAAATTTCAAAAGATGCAGAAGGAAATTACTGGTTGACTACGTGGAATAATCTTTCAAAATTTAATCCTACTAATAATTTATGGGAAGTATTCAATGTGACGGGTCAAAGCCTTGATATATTGTATAGTATTGAAATTGACAATCAAGGTCGCAGATGGGTTGGTACTGATGGCGGATCTAATAGTGATGATGGTTTGTATTTGATGAATACTGGGGAATTTTTTAATGCGGCAAATTCACCTTTAGATTCCAATTGGATTACTTTTCTCGATACTGATTTGCAGGGAAAAATATGGGCAGGAGGAAAAAGTATAGTTAAGATTGATGGAACAAATATGACAGGAACAAATATGCAGAGTATCGGTTTTCCTGTTAATACTGTAGCAACTGCTATTGATTTTAATAGCAGTAACCATATTTGGCTTGCAGTTTATGATGGTGGTATTGCCTATTTCAATGGACTTGTGTGGACAATATATACCGCTAGTAATTCAGGTTTACCCGAAAATAAAATATGGAGCTTAACTGTAGACCAAAATGATAATGTTTGGATAGGTACTGAAAATAGTGGTTTGGTAAGGTTTGATGGAATAACTTGGACCACCTATAATACCTCAAATTCACCAATAACCAATAATCGAATAGATGCACTAAATTGCGATAACCAAAACAATATATGGATTGCACCAAATTATGGAGGTTTGATTGTGTATAATCAAGATGGTATTGCATCAGTTAAAGGAAATGTTTTTTATGATTTGAATTCAGATAATATTCGTCAAAACACTGAACCTCCAGTTAAAAACGCTGTGATTGCTCTTTCTCCAGGTGAATATTATGCTGTAACTGATGCAGAAGGCAACTACAAAGCAAATATTCTTCAGCAAGGAAGCTATACAGTGAGTGCTCATCCGCAGCACAATTATGTTGTTGATGTTTTCCCCCAACAAGTACCGGTTAATTTTAATGCAACTATCGTACCTATTACCCAGAATTTTGCTGTTCATCTTGAATCTAATATTAAAGATATTGCGGTTTCTGCAACTGCATTAAATGTTGCGCGACCAGGTTTTTCTACACTTTATTCTATAGTAGTTACAAATGCTGGGACTGTACCTCTTGAAAATCTTTCTGTTCAGTTGCAATTAGACAATGTATTATCATTAATACAAGCATCAGACAATCCTACAATTAACGGAAACACAATAACGTGGACTATTTCAAATTTGGATATTGGCGAAGACAAAAACTTTGAACTATTATTTATGGTTCCTGCTAATACTAATCTGATTGGCAACACAATTGGGAGTTCAATATCTTGTGTTCTCTCGGATGACATAAACCTATCCAATAATAACTACATTATTAGTCAGCTAATTGTAGGATCATACGATCCTAATGACAAGGTAGTTACTCCAGTTGGAGAAGGTTCAAGTGGTAATATTCCTTTAGAAACAGAATTTTTGGATTATACAGTACGATTTCAAAACACAGGGACATATGAAGCATGGCGAGTTATAATCAAAGATCAAATTTCAGAGCATTTAGATTTAACAACACTTAAAACAATAGCATCAAGTCATGATTATGAAATCACTATTTCTGATGATAGAACAATTAGTTGGGTTTTCAACAATATTAATTTGCCCTATTCTAGCATGGATGAATTGCGAAGTAATGGTTTTGTTAGATACATAATAAGCCCTAAGCAAGATGTGGCTTATGGAGATGTAATACATAATCTTGCCAATATTTATTTTGATTACAATCCACCGATAATTACAAATGAAACAACAAATACTTTTTATGATTTTACACTATCTGTTGATGTATCAAATAAAGAAATTCTTAGGGTTTATCCAAATCCAGTAAAAGAGAATTTGTTAATCGAATCAGAGAAAAGCATGTTCCCATTGAAAGTTGTTTTATATGATCAGACCGGAAAAGTTTTGCAGGAAAATGTTTTGTTAGAAAGCGGAAGTATTACAATTGTTAACCACAACAAAGGAATAATTTATTACACAATTTTTACATCTGACAAAAAAACAGTTGGATCAGGCAAACTCATTATCAACTAAAAAATGATTTTGTGTATGAGGCGAATAATGAATCTGCCCATTTTATTGATAAATATGGCAATAAATAGGTAAACTATAGTATTGATGATTTGATAGTTGGTGTGATTTTGAAAAGGGTGATTGTCTCTTTAGCAAAAACGAAATTAGAAACAAAACAAATGTACTCGCAAGATTAGCATCTTATTTCTCGGCCTTTCTTTGTTTTGTCTTTCCCACTATCCGCACCGCACGGTGGTTTGCTACTATCGGGGCTAATTGGTGTTTGTCTTTTGTGAAAATAGTAGTTTTTATTTAACTGTTAATGAAGATTCAAACACAACGTTATTGAAACTATTTTTAATAATGACTTTATAATCACCAACACAAAGATTAGTAGTTAAATTAGCTTGATTTTTTTCTAAAGTTTTGACAAAAACGGGAATCGGATTTTCTACTTTTTGAAACTCATTTTGGTTGTAAATCAGCAAGACAGTAGTGTTGGTTTTTGTTTCAGGAAATGCAATATTAGTTTCTTTACTTTCTCTTAAGTCGAAACAATTATTTTTGATTGTAAGGTTATTGTATAAAAACAAATCTGTTTTGAAGTTCTTATTATCATCAGTTACTAACTCTAATGGTTGTTTGGATTGGTTTTCTGTATCCGAAAAAGTAGTTTGGTTTATGGTAAAGGGATTAATGTTGTATTTTATTTTTAATTGTTCTGCCATCCAACCGTCTTTTTCGTCAATATGACTGTAGCCAGCCAAAATAAGAACCTTGGCATTCTTATCTTTTTTTATGGTTTTGTTATAAATAGTTTCTGCTTGTATTACTTCTCTGTTGCTTCCTTCAGTATCGTATTCAAAAACAGTAAACCCAATATTTTTGGCTTCTCGAATTAGGTTAGCTAAGGTTGCTTCACGCACATAAAATCCGTTTGAAAGTGTTGGAAAACTGTTTTTATTCAATAAATTTTCATCATAAAAAGCTTCCAATCCAATATACCTAAAGCCGTTTTCGTATAATGGTTTTAGTAAGCTTCCAACCATATAACGATGTTTGGGTTTGTGATGTGCTTCGTTAAATAATACGACTTGATGGGTTTTAATACTATCAATTAATGCATCAGTCGAAATAGGGTAGGAATTAAATTCCGATTTCTTTTTATTGATAAATTTATTGAACTCAAATTCAGATTCTTGATGTTGTTGTGCAAAACTTAAATAAGTAGACAAAATTTGATGGTAAAATCCTTCGTCATTGGTATTGATGTAATTGTGTTCAAGTTGTTGAATTTTTTTGAAAGCTAAGTAATTTCCATATTGGTCTTCGTTGAAAAATTCGTCTGAAAGACTGAGTATGTTTTCTTTCCCACATTCCTTTTTTTCTATTGCTTCAACGGTAAGCTCAATCATTTTTTCATAATCTATTTCGTTGATTAACTTTTTTTTATCCAAATCATTTTTCTCATAAAAAACGACACTGAAAAATTGATTTTGAATAGGGAAAAGTAGCTCAAACGTGTTGATTTTATCAAACGAGATTTTTTTAAAATATGAAATACTATTTTTTATTTCTTTTGAATAATTGATTGTATTCGGATTTGTTTTTAAAGTCCCAATAACATTGTAATAAGGAACAATTTTAGTGTAAGAATGAAATAGAATTTTGTCTTTACTTTTTGAAAAACCAATTTTTTTTAAAACTATTTTGTCTTCTTTTGAAAGTGCTTTTGTAAGGAATTGCTCCTGACTAAAATCGCCAAAAAATTTCGAATAAATACCTAAACTATCATTACAGTAATAGGTATACATGCTACTTTTGGCTTCTCCATTTTGCAATAAAAATCGATTGCTGTTACAGCTGTTTAATAGTAAAAGAAGTAATAAAAATAAAAGTGTTCTCATCAAAATACAAGATGTTTTTTTGTCTTATTTGGTTGGATGGAATAGTTGTTGAAAATAATAAAAATAGTTCATTTCTCTGTTAAGAACTATTTTTTTGACCTCTTTTTTTGCTTTTGGAATGAAGTATTTTTGTAGTTAAAGCTGAAAAGAAAGTTTTTTTAATTTTTCGTATGAAAAAGAATCCCGCTATGATGACACTTATACTTGCTCTAATAGGTTGCGCCTTGATTATTGGTTCGGTTTTTTCGTTGTATAAATCGACTAATTCAGGCGATGATACGCTCGATTTTACCAAAACCGAAATTGATATTGCCAACAAAAAAATCGATTTGTTGAGCGACGAAATCAAAGAAGCAAAAGAGCGATACAACGACTCCGAAAGCAAATCTTCCGATAGCAAGCCCGATGTGTACAATACAATTACTGGCGAGAATATTCCGATTGTGGAAATCACACATACTGATTTGGGTGAAGGTAGTGAAGTAGTTGAAAACCGTAAAAAAGGCCAACGCATTATGTACAACCATCAATTGAAATTTTCGTTGATGAATGTGGGAAAGTACTCGTTGAAAGAGGTGATTTTTTCAGTCAAAGATATTTACAACGACAATATTGATCGCAAAGTTAAAAAGATGCCAAGTCAATACAGTTACATGGGACGAACTTTCGATAATGAAGATGTTGGTGCGTACAACAATATTGAAGTCAACACACTCAATTTGAAGAGCAAAAAACTAGTGTATGTGAGTAATTTACCAACTAGTTTTGGTGTGGGTGATTATTACTACGATATCATTATCGAATGGAACAATGGTTTTTACCAAATGCACGTTGATATTGAAGAATTGAACGGCAAACTCAAATACCGTTACCAA
This sequence comes from Flavobacterium sp., assembly GCA_016787805.1. Taxonomy (GTDB): domain Bacteria; phylum Bacteroidota; class Bacteroidia; order Flavobacteriales; family Flavobacteriaceae; genus Flavobacterium. The sequence goes on from JAEUTY010000005.1 coordinate 47,370, forward strand.
TTTTACGATGTTGAAGGCAATCCAATCGACTTCCGTAAAATGGAGGAAAAAGTGAGTGCATAAAAGAAGTACGCTTTATTGTGAGAATGTCAGTCTGAGCTTGTCGAAGACTATGGTAGCACTTCGACAAGCTCAGTGTGACAATTGTTTTCAAATTGTAATTACTTACTCGCTTTAATCCAATTATTGACTTTTTTCTCTAACAAAGCCAATGGCATTACGCCAGATTCTAACACAATTTGATGGTATTTTTTGATGTCGAATTTAGTTCCCAATTCTTTTTCGGCTTTATGACGAAGTTCTAAGATTTTCAATTGACCAATTTTGTACGAGCACGCTTGACCTGGAATCGCCATGTAGCGCTCTATTTCTTGTACGATTACCGATTCGTTTTCAGCCAAATTGTTCATTCCGTATTCGATGGCTTGTTCGCGCGACCAACCTTTGTTGTGCATTCCCGTGTCGACCACCAAACGGAAAGCGCGTAACATTTCGTTGCCCAACATTCCAAAATATTGGTATGGATCTTTGTACAAGCCTAATTCTTTTCCTAAACTTTCGGTGTACAACGCCCAACCTTCGCCATAAGCGCCAAACCAATTGTAACGACGGAAATCAGGTAAACTAGTGTTTTCTTGTTGCAATGACATTTGAAAATGATGACCCGGAATGGCTTCGTGTAAAAACAAATCTTCGTCGCCATAGTAGTTGTAATTGTTTACATCAGGAATAGGAACATAAAAAATTCCAGGGCGAGTTCCGTCAGTAGTTCCTTGAACGTATTCGGCACTCGCGGTTTTTTCACGGAACGCTTCGGTGCGACGGATCTCGAATTTGGTTTTGGGTTGTAAGGAGAAAAATTTGTCAACATTAGGTTTGATGATTTGGTATACTCTTTCAAAATTGGCAATCACTTCTTCGGGTTTTTTGAAGGGTTTGAGTTCTTGACTGTTTCTGATGTGATCAAAGAATTCAACTATCGTTCCTTTAAAACCTACTTGTGCTTTTACTTTTTCCATTTCGGCTTTCAAACGCGCCACTTCTTTTAAACCCAAATTGTGGATTTCATCTGGAGTCATGTCGGTAGTTGTCCATTGTTTTAAGTACACTTTGTACAGTTCATTTCCGCCTTGTAAGGCACCAATTCCGCTTGTTTTTCGAGAAGCTGGAAGGTATTCTGTTTGCAAAAAAGCAGTCATTTTTTTGAATTGAGGAATCAATTTATCGTTGATGATTGTGGTGTAATCTTTGGTCAACTGTTCTTTTTGTTGCCCTGAAAAAGAAGCTGGTAGCACTTTTATGGACGAGTAAAAAATATTGTCTTCCACTTTTGGAGTCACCATGTCTTCGAATTGCGTAATTACTTTTTCGGTCAACGCTTTTGGTAAAACCACACCTTTTTCGATGCCTTTTTTCATGTAAACGATGGCAGAATCCATCCAAACCGAATACAATTCCATACGTTTTTGGAAATTTTTGTAATCTTTTTCCGTTTTGAAAGGTTGTGCGCTTTCAGCACTTCCGAATTGAGCCATGGTGAGATGCGTTCCCCAAAACTGATGAATTGGAGTAAGATTGGCATTTTGTTGCAACAATTCTTTTCCTACTTCGATTTCCCATTTGATGATGTCGTAGCTGTTTTTTTCTTCATCCGATAGCGATTCAAAATCCACTTTTTCGAGTTGAGCGGCGTAATTATCGAAAAATTCACCTTGAGCTTTTCGGTACGAATCGGTCATTTCAAACTGCAGTTGGTCGTTGTAATCGTTTTGACCATTTTGCGTGGCATCTAAAGGATTGAGTTTGTTTTTGTCATCGAAATAATTCTCCGTAAGCTTTTTAAAATCGACTGTTGCCTCGTTGGATTTGCACTGAATCAGTACAATCGATAGTATAAAAATTGAAGTTATAATTTGAACTTTTTTCATATAGATGATGGTTTGGTTAGCAATTCTAATTTGTATTCAATACGTTTATTGTCTAGCCCCGATGTAAGGGAATCCCGATTTTATCGGGATGGAAAGGCAGCGGGAAAACGGAAACCAAGAAAGCCCAAGCGATTCCGCTTCTAAGCATTCAACGCTTCAACCACAATTTCGTTGTCGTGTAGCATGTTTTTGAGCATGTTTTCGATGCCGTTTTTGAGTGTAAAAGTCGACGAAGGACAACCGTTGCATGAACCTTGAAGCACGACTTTTACATTTTTGGTTTTTTCGTCGTAAGAATCGAACAAAATGTTTCCGCCATCGGCCGCTACAGCTGGTTTCACATATTCTTCAAGAATGTTGATGATTTGCTGAGATGTAGTGTCGAGGTTGTCGAAATGGGTAATTTGTTGCTTTTCTTGTTTTGGGGTTTCCAATATTAGACTTTCGTCGACAACTGTTCCGCCATTTTCAATAAATTGTTTGATAAAAGTGCGAAGTTCGAGTGTGATTTCGTCCCAACTTGCAATTTCATAACGTGTAATGGTGATGTAGTTTTCGTCGATAAAAATTTCTTTGACAAATGGGAATTTAAAAAGCTCTTTGGCTAGTGGTGATGCAGCTGTTTCGTCAATGTTTTTGCATTCGATTGCTTTTTTGGTTATCAAACGATTGACCACAAATTTTAGGGTAAAAGGGTTTGGAGTTGTCTCACTATAGACCGAGATGGGTATTTTTTTGATTGGGTTGTCCTCTTCGATGAGAATTTTTCCGCCGTTGGCGATGAAATCTTCGATTTGTTGAGCAACTTCTTCTTTTACATCATCCCATTCTACGATACTAAAACGCTCAATGGCAATGAAATTCCCCGAGATGTAAACTGTTTTTACAAAAGGCAAGTAGAATAGTTTTTGTGCCAAAGGAGAATTTTTGGTTTCGTCGATATTTTTGAACTCGAAACTTTGATTTTTTGTAATAAAATCCTGAAATTCAAATTTAATTATGGCAGGATTTTGAGTTTCTTTTATTGAAATTTGCATGATTTAAATTGTAAATTTTTACAAATTTAACAAAGTTATTTTCGAGTATTGATTATATTTGGGCATTTTAAACAATTAATTAACATTTAGTTGAATAAGAACAAGAAGGCAAACAAAAATTGAAAAAGAAGCTATGAAAAAAATATTACTAATCGTATCAGTGTTATTTGCATTAGGAAGCCATTCTCAAGTGGTAAATGTAAATACAACAACTTATACAATACCACAATTAGTTACTGATGTTTTATTTGGGTCTGGAGTTGGAGGAGGCTCTTGTGCGGGAACTATTTCTAATATCACTTGGAGCACAGGAACCAATTTTGGAGGGCCAGCTGGAATCAGTTATTTTACTAATACTAATCCAAATTTTCCTTTAAATGCTGGAGTTGTGCTTGTATCAGGTAGCGTTGCAGATGTACCTGGTCCAAACGATACGACGCAAAGTAATGGAACTTGGCCTGGTGATACTCAGTTGTTGAATTATATTCAATTATTAGGGATTGATCCAGGTTTAAATAGTTATAATAATGCTTCAATTTTAGAGTTTGATTTCGTTCCGTTGACCAATCAAATGAGTTTTGATTTTATGTTTGCTTCGGAAGAGTATGGAACTTATCAATGTACTTTTTCAGATGCTTTTGCCTTCTTTTTGACTGATGTTACTGCAGGTACACCATTTACAAATTTGGCTTTAATCCCCAATACAACTACTCCGGTTTCGGTGGTTACTATAAGAAATACGCTTTATAATGGAGGTTGTCCATCGGTCAACCCCGCTTATTTCGATAAGTATTATTTGTTACCAGAAGGACTTAATCCGAATCTGGCTCCAATTAATTTTAATGGACATACAGTAAAAATGACAGCGCAATCAGCAGTTGTTCCTAATCACACTTATCATATAAAATTGGTAGTTGCTGATAGAAATGACAGTGCTCTTGATTCAGCAGTTTTTCTCGGTGCAGGGAGTTTTAATATTGGTCAAGCCAATGTGACTGGAGCAGCGGGAACTGGTTTTGAGGCTTTGACCGATTTTACTATAGCTAATGGTGCTGCATTATGTAATCAATCGTGTCGTGATATTCGTGCAGGTAATGCTCCTATTCCAGGAGTTTCTTACCAATGGACCTTGAATGGGGTTAATATCCCTGGTGCAACCAATTACACCTATACTGTTTGTGCCCCAGGAACTTATGGAATTGTTATAACATTTCCTTCAGGATGTCAACAGTTAGATGATATGATTATTGAGTATTTACCTGCGATGCCTCTATCTAACCCTGTTGATTTGTATAGCGCCACTACTCAATTTGATTTGACGTTGAATACACCTACAATTTTGAATGGTCAAACTCCTACAGATTTTAATATTAATTATCATAATTCACTCATTGATGCTCAAAATGTGGCCAACATTATTCCTAATCCGACGAATTATACAGGTTTTGATGGTGAGATTATTTATGTTTCTATTCAAGATGATGCATCAGGTTCGGATTGTAAAGAAACAAGGTCTTTTGTTTTACACATTACCAATCCATTAGCTCCACCTGATTTGGTTGCTTGTGATGATGCTTCTAATGATGGATCAGAGGTTTTTGATCTAACAATACAAACTCCAATTGTTTTAGGGACTAATAATCCAGCGGATTACACGATTACCTATCACATTTCTCAAGCTGACGCTGATAATGATGTTGGCGCTATTCCAAACCCTAATGCATATCCTAGTTTGGCTCCTAGTCCGCAAACTATTTATGTGAGAATGGAAAACAACTTGAATCCTGCATCCTATAGTGTGGTAACTTTCCAACTCATTGTGAACGTTCATCCCGTAGCTGGAGTTGATGGCTCAACTACGGTTTGTGAGACCAGCACCACTGTAATTGATTTGTTTAGTTTAATTACAGGCGAACAACCGGGCGGCGTTTGGACACAAACTTCTGGAACAGGAGGAGTTTTCAATGCAGCAGCGGCAACGTATACTCCAGCAGTTGGAGCTACGACAAGCACCTTCACTTATACAGTAACCGGAGTAGCGCCGTGTACTACAGATACAAGTTTGGCTACAGTAAACATTAACCCACAACCTACAGCTGGAGTTGATGGCTCAACAACGGTTTGCGAGACTAGTACAGCAACGATTGATTTATATAGCTTAATTACAGGCGAACAACC
>JAEUTY010000025.1 GCA_016787805.1 Flavobacterium sp.
GGCGTTTTTACTTGCGCTTCAATAGTGAAGTTTGCAATAATTACCGCTAGAATAAAGATAATTTTTTTCATAAATAAATTGTTTAGTGCTTCAAAATTACGAATTGTAAATCTTTGAAATGTTAATTTAAACTTAAATGACACTAAGTTTTGTTTAACTTATTTCTTACTTTGTTAAACATTTAATATTTTTACTTCGAATTAAACAACTTCATGAAAATTTACACCTTACATAGCAAACAAAATTTACCTATTTCACTTGATGAAGCCTGGGAATTTTTATCGAATCCCAAAAACCTAAAAACTATTACGCCCGATTATATGGGATTTAAAACACTTTCTGGTGATGACAGACCAATATTTCCCGGGCAAATTATACAATATATAGTCACGCCAGTAATGGGAATTCCGATGAAATGGGTCACCGAAATCACTCATGTTCATGACAAGAACTATTTTGTTGACGAACAACGCTTCGGGCCTTATTCGCTTTGGCATCACAAGCATTTTTTGAAAGAAATTCCGGGTGGCGTTGAGATGGAAGATATAGTAGATTATAAAATTCCTATGGGAATTATTGGACAATTAGTACATCCTATTCTAGTAGCTCCAAAACTCAAGGAAATATTTGATTTTAGAAGAAAAAAATTAATCGAATTATTTGGTGAATTTAAAGTATAAACAATGAAAAACATCCTCTTAATTGGTGGCTCGTACGGAATTGGGTTAGCCATTGCCAAAGAATTACAATACGAAAACAAAGTGTTTGTGGCATCGCGCACCAACGAAAATATAGTGGATATGCATGTAACACACATTCCTTTTGATGCAACAACCGAAACTTTAGACACGAGTTTGCTTCCTGAAGTAATCGACGGATTAGTATATTGCCCTGGAAGTATCAATTTACGACCATTCAAAGGATTGAAACCAGAGAGTTTTGAAAGCGATTTGCAAATTAATTTTATCAGTTTAGTGAAAGTGATTCAGTCTGTTTTACCCAATTTAGTTGCATCAGAACAATCGAGTATAGTTGTTTTTAGTTCGGTTGCTGCAAGCATGGGAATGCCTTTTCACACGAGTGTTGCTGCAGCAAAAGGAGCAATAGAAGGATTTGCAAAAGCGTTGGCTGCCGAATACACGCCAAAAATCAGGGTGAATGTTATTGCGCCTTCGTTGACAGACACGCCATTGGCAGACAAATTTTTGAACAACGAAACCAAGCAAGAAAAATCGGCCGATCGTCATCCTTTAAAGCGATTTGGAAAACCTGAAGACTGTGCCAACATGGCGAGTTTTCTACTCAGCAACAAAAGCAGTTGGATTACGGGACAAATTTTTCACGTTGATGGTGGAATGTCGACTTTATTAGTTAATCAATAACAATATAATAACAATGGCAATGGCAATGACAATAACAATGGCAATGACAAAATTCAATCACAATATTATCTTATCTGTTTATATTTGAATTTGATTTTTGATATTGATATTGACATTGATATTGATATTGATATTGAATTTTAGTTTAATATATGAATATCTTTTGGTTTAGACGCGATTTACGTTTGGATGACAATGTTGGGCTTTTTCACGCATTAAACGGTGATGAACAAGTGCTTCCTATTTTTATTTTTGATGAATCCATTCTCTCACAATTAGATAAAAATGATGCTCGTGTAACTTTCATTCATCAACAATTAGAAAATATACAGAAGCAATTGCAAAGTATTGGAAAATCGTTGGCTGTCTTTCATGGAAAACCATTTGACGTCTATCAAAAATTAATTGCTGAAAACTCAATCAAAACGGTTTTTACCAATCACGATTACGAACCATACGCACGTAAGCGCGACTTAGAATTATACCATTTATTTAAAGAAAACAATATCGAATTCAAAACTAGTAAAGATCAGGTCATCTTTGAAAAAAGTGAAGTTGTGAAAGACGATGGAAGTCCTTATGTGGTGTACACTCCGTATTCGAACAAATGGAAAGAAAATTTCAAAAAAACAAATCTAATTCATTACAATTCAGAAGATTTACTCAACAACATTGCACTTCACCAGTATCCATTTTTATCATTAGAAGCTATTGGTTTTATACCTTCATCAATCAAAGTTTCACTTTATGATATTTCAAATTCGCTGATTGACAACTACGAAGCGACTCGCAATTTCCCTGCTTTAAACAAAACTTCTTACTTGGGAATTTATTTGCGATTTGGAGCTGTTTCCATCCGTAAAATGGTAGCAAAGGCATTACAGAGTAAAAATGAAACTTTTTTGAATGAATTGATTTGGCGTGAGTTTTTCATGCAAATTTTATGGCATTTTCCACATACAACAACCAAAAGTTTCCGTCCAAAATACGATGAAATTCGCTGGGAAAACAACGAAGCTCTTTTTGAAAAATGGTGCGAAGGTAAAACAGGTTATCCATTTGTAGATGCTGGAATGCGTGAGTTGAATACGACAGGTCACATGCACAATCGCGTACGTATGATTGTGGCGAGTTTTTTGTGCAAACACTTACTCATTGATTGGCGTTGGGGAGAAAGTTATTTTGCTTCCAAATTATTAGATTATGAGCAAGCAAGTAATATTGGCAACTGGCAATGGGCAGCAGGAAGTGGCGTTGATGCAGCTCCTTACTTTAGAATTTTTAATCCGACAGAGCAAATCAAAAAATTTGACAAAGACTTGGTGTACATCAAAAAATGGATTCCAGAATTGAATACTTTGGACTATCCTACTCCAATTGTAGACCACAAAGAAGCGCGAGAAAAATGTTTGGTAATTTATAAAATGGCTGTGGGTTAAAATTCCAATTTCTATACTTTCAAATTTTTCACTTTCTCAAAACTCAATTCATTGAAATGGCGAATCACTTGATCTGCTTTAGAATAATCTTGCATTTTAGAGTGAAAACTATCGTAACCAATGCAGTAAATTCCGGCAGCTTTGGCGGCTAAAATACCGTTAGTACTGTCTTCGATAACAATACAATTTTCGACTGGAGTTTGGGCCAAATGAGCTGCATGCTGAAAAATAGCAGGATGTGGTTTCGACTTTGGAAAATCTTCACCCGAAACGATATGTGCAAAATATTGATGCAAATTAAATCGATTGAAAATGCGATTGATGGTCACTTTTGCCGAAGAAGAACCCAAAACCAATTGGATTCCGTTGGTATGCAAATCTTTGATTAAATCTTCTACTCCATCCAACAAAAACAAATCTTCTTTACTATCAAAAGCATCGTTAAAAAGATTACGTTTGGTTTCGACCAAGGTAGTTACATCCTCATTTAATTTGAATTGTGCTTTTAATTTCTCAAAAATATTTTTGGTAGAATTTCCTGTAAATGAAGCATACATTTCGGGAGAAACCTCGATATTGAGTTGTTTGAAATGCTGATGATAAGCATAATGATGAACGGGTTCGGTATCGACAATTACGCCGTCCATGTCGAAGATTACGGTTTGTATCATATTAAATGGCTGAGTGACAGAGTTACTGAGTTACTGGGTTTTTCTTTAGTAAATATTTCACGACTGTTTCAGCAGCGTGTAATCCAAACAAACAAGGCATCCAGCTGTTGGTGCCATAAAATGATTTTTTGAAATTGGTACCGTCGGTCATTTTAACACTAGTTTCATCAGGTCGTTCGTAGGAATACACTACTTTCACACCACTCGAAATTCCTTCTTTCTTTAGTCTTTTGCGTACTACTTTAGCCAAAGGACAATAATCGGTTTTGCGAATATCAGTTACTTTTACTTTCGACGCTTCGTACTTCCCTCCTGCTCCCATATTGCTGATGACTTTTACACCTTTGCGTTTGGCGGCTACAATCAAATTGAGCTTTGGCGTGACACTATCAATGCAATCCAAAACATAATCAAACTCAGGCGTCACAATTTCGTTGGCTCTTTCGGGTGATAAAAATTCCTTGACTGGAGTCAAATTCAACTCCGGGTTAATATCCAACAAACGAGTTGCCATCAAATCTACTTTGGGCAAACCCACCGTTGAATGCAAGGCAGGCAATTGCCGATTAATATTAGTAATATCCACCACATCGCCATCCACTATGGTCATGTTTCCAACGCCAGCTCTTGCTAGGAATTCAGCGGCAAACGAACCCACTCCGCCCAAACCTACCACCAATACATTGGCGTTTTTCAAATTATTTAATCCTTCTACTTTAAATAAAAGTTCAGCTCTTTCTTGCCATTTTGCCATTTGATATACGATTTATGATTTAAAAACTTGATAAAAATTTGCTGTAGTTATTGCTTGTATTTCCGCTACACTACAACTTTTATATATTGATGCTAATTGATAAACCTCTTCCAAAGATTCTTCTATGGTATCGGTTTCTAAAAAGAATTTATCGTTGGGAACCGATAGAAAAACGTTTTTTAGTTCAGGATTTCGCAACAAATATTTCCCAAACGACAAATAGCAACCGTTGTCGACTAATTGTTTGGCTATTTGTTCGTTTTTAGAAAATCCATGCAAAATAACTGGAACTGAAATCTGTAATCTGTTTTTGATTTCTATTAATTCTTGATACGCTGCCACCAAATGCAAAACTAAAGGTTTCTTGTATTTTTCTGCCAATGCAATTTGTTGTTCAAATACTTGTACTTGCAAATCCATTGGAATGTCAATTCGTTTATCCAAACCACATTCACCCAAAGCTATACATTCTGGCAATTGTAATTTTTCTTCTATAGATCTCAGATCATTTTCCAAACGATTTTCGTCAATGTACCAAGGATGAATGCCGATGGAATACTGTGGAATCGAATCGTCAAATTCCCAAGGATATTGATTGACCAACTCCAAAACATTCGGGTCATTAGTGAATTTGTGCGTATGTAAGTTAAAATACTGCATCAATCATGGAACTTTTTTACGCCAGCTAAAATGGCTACTTCCAAATCATTTTCTAGAGGAACAATCGGACATGAATATTTGTGATTATAGGCGCAATAAGGGTTGTACGCTCTATTGAAATCAATTTCCCAAACTTCGGCCTCTTGAATTTCCATATCGATGTAACGACCGCCAATGTAACTTTCTTTCCCATTCGTCAAATCTGAAAAAGGCAAAAACAAATGTTTTTTGTACTCTTTTTTCTTCTTCAAATCCATACTTTGGTATACATTCAACTTATAGGCAACACTATCAATTGTAAAATGCAATTCGCCGTATTTTTTGTATTCGGGCAAACGTGCAGTCGAGGTTTTCATCTTAAAAACCTTTTCTTTTTTGGTTCGAACAAATTTTGCTTTTACTACGTATTTGTCATTTATCGGAAAAAAATCCAACCCTTTAAAAACTTTCAAATCGGCTTCTGTTAGTGGGCTTTTGGTAGAATCAGCATATTGTAAATTGAGTTCGTCTTGGAATTCCATTGCTGTTTGTAAAGTAACATCTTGCGCAATTCCAGAAAACGAAATCAGTAAAATGAAATAAAATAGCGTTTTTTTCATGGCCGATTTTTTCACAAAAATAGTTCAAAAGTTGTGAAGCTACCAATAGCGAAAGCAATAAAGTTTTTTACCTTTGTGCCACAGACCACTTCCATGTTAAAAAGAGGATTTCACAAATACATTGATAATTTTAGAGGTTTTTCCAGAGAAATTTGGATACTAACCTTTGTTACGTTTATCAACAGAGCAGGAACGATGGTATTACCTTTTTTATCCAAATATTTGAAAGAAGATTTGCATTTTTCTTACGGTCAAGTCGGATGGATTATGGTAAGTTTTGGTATCGGATCAATGTTAGGTTCGTGGCTCGGCGGCAAATTATCCGACAAAATCGGGTTTTATAAAATTATGGTTTTCAGCCTGTTTACCAGCGGATTACTGTTTTTTGGATTACAATACATCACGAGTTTTGTAGGATTGTGCATTTCAATGTTTGTGATTATGACTATTGCCGATATGTTTCGACCTGCGATGTTTGTTTCGATTGCCACCTACGCCAAACCTGAAAATCGAACGCGAGCATTGACTTTGGTGCGTTTGGCCATCAATTTAGGCTTTGCGGCTGGTCCGGCTTTGGGTGGATTAATCATTATGGGAATTGGTTACCAAGGCTTATTTTGGGTAGATGGAGCCACCTGTATTATTGCTATTTTAATCTTTTGGATGAAAGTTAAAGAGAAGAAGACAGCTACCATTTCAAAAGAAGAAAAATTGGTTTTAGAAGCCAGTCGAGAATCGGTTTTTAAAGACAAACCGTTTTGGATTTTCTTATTTAGCTGTGTGATTTCGGGCATATTGTTTTTTCAATTATTTACCACAATACCGTTGTACCATAAAGAGCAATTCAACTTAACCGAATTTCAAACGGGTTTGTTGTTGACCATGAACGGTGTTTTGGTTTTTTTCCTTGAAATGCCAATTGTGAGTTATATAGAACGCAACAAACTCAATAAAGTTAAAGTTGTTACCACTGGCTGTTTGTTGATGGCGGTGAGTTTATTTTTGATGCTCATCAACTTTTGGGCTGGCATTTTAGTCTTAATGATGATTGTGATGAGTTTTGCAGAAATGTTGTCGTTTCCATTTTCCAATTCGTTTGCCATGAGTCGAGCGCCCAAAGGTCACGAAGGTCGTTACATGGCGATTTTCACAATGAGTTATAGTATGGCGCACATTTTAAGTGCCAAAGTAGGAATGAGTATTATTGATGGATTTGGTTACCAAGCCAATTGGGCATTTATGGGCGTTTTAGGATTAATTGGAACAGCATTAGGACTTTGGGTTATGGATTTAGTTAAAAAAGAAAACAAACCTAAAATAAACGAATCAAACTTTGCTTTTGGGCATCCTGCTGAAGGTGGCGAACGCGAGATTTAAGGCAAATAGTGGCGTCGAATTTCCTGAAAAGTACAATTGGAAATGATCAATTCGGTTATTATTCTCTGACGAAGAACCGCAATATCCATTTCTTTCAAATGGTTAGTCCAAGCTGATTCTTGCAATAAAATTCGGATTTGCTTAATCATTTTTACAGTTTCAGAAGCAGTTCGCAATACAAATTCACTTTGGTAGTTTGAACTTTGTTTGTGAAAATAATTGGCCGTTTGCTGGTCAAAATCAACTGTAATGAAATACAACTTTTCATGTTCGTTATCCGAATAAAAATCAGCCCATTTGGCAAAACCCAATCGAGTTCTAGTATTTTCTGAATGGTGCAATTGTGGATTAGTTTGTAATCTCCAACGGCAATTGGCTACTCTACTCCAGTGATTCGACAGACGGAAAACACCTTCTTCTGTAAAATAATACCAACTTCCCGATTTACTTTTATAATTGGGATTTAACTCTCGAATAGCATCAGAATGTACTTCATTGAAAATACAGAAAGTGTGTTTGTGAAAATTAGTATGATTGTATCTTTTTGTTGTCATCTCAGCAAATATAAGGCTTTTCAAAAATACTTTTATGAGAATTAAAAATGTAAAACTTAATTTTTAGTTAAATAACTACAAAATTAGTTGTATAACTAAAATTTTAGTTGTAAGTTTGATTATTCAAATTAATTGTCATGCAAAAACTCACCAATAAAGAAGAAGAGATCATGCACATTTTATGGAAGCTCAAAAAAGCTTTTGTAAAAGATGTTATGGCCGAAATCATTGAAGATCAGCCACATTATAATACGCTTTCTACTATAATTCGCAATTTGGAAGACAAAGGTTTTGTTTCGCACAACGCCTATGGTAACACACACCAGTATTTTCCTATTGTGAGTATGGAAGACTATCGAAAAAGATTTATGAATACAGCCATTGAAAATTATTTCAACAATTCGTACAAAAGTATGGTTTCGTTTTTTGCTGAAGAAGACAAAATTTCAGCAGAAGAACTTCGTGAGATTTTAGCCATCATCGAAAAAAAGAAATAGTATGGAAACGATTTTCATATACTTACTTAAATCAAGTGTTTTAATTGCCATTTTCTTTTTGGCCTATCACTTTCTGTTAAGAAACGAAACTTTTTTTAATACCAATCGATGGTATCTACTCTCTGGGTTAGTTACTTCTGTTGTATTGCCGTTGTTTTTTATTAAAAAAATTATCTATGTAGAAAAACCCGTATTTGACTTAAATGAAATCACACAAATCCCTCAAGATGTTGCCATTGCAGATCAAATGGTTAGTCAATCATTTGAAGTGAATTGGTTTCAAATTGGTTTTATAGTATATGGAATCGTTACCATTCTTCTGTTTGCAAAAGTTTTTTACAACAGTATATCATTGTACAAAATATTACATAAAAAAACCATTATAAAAGAAGAAAATCATTTAATAGTTGATATTCAAGAAAATATTGCTCCATTTTCATTTTTTAATTTCATTGTTTTTAATTCAGATTTATATTCTGAACAAGAAATACAAAGTATACTTACACATGAAAAAATTCATAGTAAACAAAAACACTCTTTTGATGTGTTAGTTTCAAAATTATTTGCTATTGTATTCTGGTTTAATCCTTTTATTCATTGGTATAAGAAAGCAATTGTTCAGAACTTAGAATACATTGCTGACCAAAAAGCTATCGAAGTTGTACAAGACAAAAAGTCGTATCAAATGACTTTATTAAAAGTAGTTTCTCATCAAAACTGCTTATCTATTACTAATCATTTTTATCAATCATTAATCAAAAAACGAATCGTTATGTTGAACAAAAATCAATCTCAAAAAAGAAACTCATGGAAGTACGCACTTGTAATTCCTGTGTTAATTGCATTTGTTATGCTTTTTCAAGTACAAACAATAGCTCAAGAAAAAAGAATTGTAACAAGCACAAGGTCGACTCAGAGCGGAATTTACATCACAACTGATAAAAATTCTAGCGATGAGCAATTAAAAAAAGATGCCAAATTAGCCAAGGAAAAATTTGGTGTAACTCTAAAATATTCCAAAATCAAACGCAACAAAAAAGGGGAAATTACAGGAATTAAAGTAACATATAAAGACAAAGAAGGAAACACAGGTACAACCCAATTCAATGGAAATGAGCCTATAAAACCAATTTACTTTTACAAAACTGTCGATAAAATTGGATTTGGAAAATCAAATGAAATAAAAATTTATTCCAATTCAGATAATGAGGATAATTTTGTGTTTGATTTTGATAACCCAATGGATGAAATTGACATCAACATTGAAGTTCCTGAAATAGCCGAACTACCAGAACCAGCTGAATCTCCCGAAGCACTTGAAACTCCTGAACAACTTGAACGTTTAGCTCCTTTACAATCAAAAAGCCGTGTGTACATTAAAAAAAACAATGACAAACCAATCGTAATTATTGATGGGAAAGTTATTGAAGGTGCTGACAAACTATCTGAAGAACAAATAAAATCAATAGAAAATGGATTTACATTTAATTTTGATGATGAAAAAATGAGAATCATAACAGATATTGATGTTAATAAAATATACGCCGAAGCGATGAATGATGCTAAAATTCAGTTGAAAAGATTGAGTCCAGAAATTAAACGTCAGATTGATGAAAACATAAAAGATGCACGACGTCAAATTGAAGAAGCGCGCGAACAAATGGAACGCAATCGCCCAGAAATGGAAGAAAGAATGAGACAAATGGTAGATAAAAGTCGACCTGAATTAGAAAAAGCCAGAGCAGAAATGGAACAAGCTAGAACAGAAATGTTGAAAGCCAAAGCCGATATGGAAAAAGCCAAAGCCGAACTTGAGAAAGCGAAAGCAGAAATGAAAAAATAACTAAAAAGTTAAAAATTTGTAAATGTATTTTACTGAAATTAATCTATTTATAAATTTGTTTTGAAATAAATAAAAAAGTATAACCAAATATCTAAAATATAGAAAATGAAAACAACTGTTAGAACTTTAGCCTTGATGATTTCAGTGTTATTTACTGCTTTGTTCTTTCAAACCAATGCAATAGCTCAGGATAAGAAATCGTTTACATGGAATGACAATCAAGCTTCCAATGACAATATTATTATGACGTGGAACAAAAACACGCCAGAAAGTGAAATGAAAGACGATATCAAAGCCTTGGCGGAAAAAGGAATTACCATCAAATATTCGGGTGTAAAACGCAATTCAAAAGACGAAATTACCGCTATTAAAGTCGAATATTCGGATCGAAAAGGCAATAAAGGCAAAATGGAATTGGAAAACCAATCGCCAATTAACACAATAAAGTTCTTCAAAATCAATGACGAAATTGGTTTTGGTGAGCCATCCAACGGAAATGGTTTCAGTATGAGTCCTTTCAACGGTTTTGCTGGAGGCGACAGTTTTATGAAGCAATTCAATTTTGAAGGAATGCCTGATATGCAAAGTTTCAATTTCAGTTTTCCTGACGGAGAAGGAATGGGCAAAAGTAAGTCGAAAATTATGATTCAAAAAGACGGAAAAAAACCATTGGTTATTGAAGATGGCGAAGTGACAGAAGGTGCAGATGATTATACTCCAGAAGAAATTGAAGAAATCAAAAAAAGCCATAAAGTGGAGTCATTTGGTGGAAATGGAAAAACCTATAATTTTAATTTCAATTCGGATGGCGAAAACGACTTCAAATCGCAATTTGAAAAAATGCGTGAAGAAATGAACAAAATGGAAGGTCAATCTAAAGAAGGTCGTAATGATGTTGACGAATTAGAGAAAACCAAAGACGAAATGATTAAAGCCAAAGAAGAAATGTTGAAAGCCAAAGAAGAAATGGAAAAAGCCAAAACCGAATTAGAAAAAGCAAAATCTTCGTTGAAAGTACGCAAAGCTTAAGAGTAAATCTTAATTAAATAGAAAAGACCATTCGAATTGATTGGTCTTTTTTATTTTTGCAAAAAAATAAGACCATGTACAAAATCTTAGCCAAAATCAATAAACTCATTTTACCGAGTTTTACCAAACAACAATTGGATTTAGCCAAAGCCAAAAAGTGGCAAATGGCGATTATTGGTTGGCGCTATTTTGTGACCACACGAGCTTTAAAAAAATAAATTATTAGTTAGTAAGTTATTGCCGAAAAAATAGGATGTTTACTCAATTTTTCTCTTCCATTGAGGAACGATAGTTCCATTAAAAAATTGACTTGAACGATTTTTCCACCCAATTGTTCTACCAATTCACAAACTGCTTTTGCAGTTCCACCAGTAGCTAAAACATCGTCGTGGATGATTACTTTATCGCCTTTTTGAATGGCGTCGATGTGCATTTCTAAAGCATCAGAACCGTATTCTAAGTCGTAAGAAGCTGAAATCGTTTGGTAAGGTAATTTTTTAGGTTTACGAACTGGAACAAATCCGGCGTTGAGTTCTTCTGCGAGCAATATTCCGAAGAAAAAACCACGACTTTCCACCCCGATTACTTTATCAATTTTTTGATTGGAAAGTTCAGAAATCAAAATAGCAAGAGTTTTTTTTCGAGCAGCAGGATTGATGAGTAAAGGTGTTATGTCTTTGAAACCAATTCCGGGTTTTGGAAAATCCTGAATATCACGGATGTATTTTTTTAGCGGCATATTTTTTTAATATTATCGTAATTTTGGTTTGCAAGTTACACAATTATACCTATATTTGCACCCACAAAAAAGGCCTCGTGGCGCAACTGAATAGCGCATCTGATTACGGCTCAGAAGGTTACAGGTTTGAATCCTGTCGAGGTCACGAATGAATACTATTAAAAAGAAAAAACGCCAAGTTTACTTGAGCGTTTTTTCTTTTTAATAGTATTATCAAAGCGGAGCTTTGAAGGATGCTGCGAAGCAGAATCCTATTCGTGAAACTAAACAATCACCAAGTTTACCTGAGCGTTTTTTCTTTTTAATAGTATTATCAAAGCGGAGCTTTGAAGGATGCTGCGAAGCAGAATCCTATTCGTGAAACTAAACAATCACCAAGTTTACTTGAGCGTTTTTTCTTTTTAATAGTATTATCAAAGCGGTGCTTTGAAGGATGCTGCGAAGCAGAATCCTATTCGTGAAACTAAACAATCACCAAGCTCGCTTGAGCGTTTTTTCTTTTTAATAGTATTATCAAAGCGGAGCTTTGAAGGAAGTCGCAAAGCAAAATCCTATTCGTGAAACTAAACAATCACCA
>JAEUTY010000046.1 GCA_016787805.1 Flavobacterium sp.
AAAACCGTGGCCGGACAACGTTGTTGGTACGCCATTGGAAGTTTCACCTTACAACCATCCGAATTTGCTAAAGCCGCTACCTCATTAGCCTTAGCGAAATACCTGAGCGATGTACAAATCAACCTAAAGCACACCAATCGGCAAATGCAAGCATTAATTATTGTCTTTTTGCCTGTATTGTTAATCTTACCTCAACCCGATCCTGGAAGCGCTTTGATTTACTTTTCGTTCTTTTTTGTGCTTTTCAGAGAAGGTTTGCCTGGCTGGTACTTAGGAACTGGTTTGATAGCCATTTTAGTATTTATATTGACCTTAGCCTTTGAAAGCTCTTGGATTGTAATCGCTATAGCAACCGTAGTCTTGATTCTCAATTATTTCAGAAGCAAGTTAATTGAACGAAATATTTTGGCCAGCGGCATCATTTTATTACTGATTTCCATCTTCTCCTTTTCGGTAAGTTTTGTATTCAACAACGTATTCAAACAACACCACCGCGACCGTTTCAATATCTTATTAGGAAAAGATGTTGACGAACGTGGAATCGGTTACAACACCAATCAGTCCGAAATTGCAATTGGTTCTGGACGTTGGATTGGTAAGGGTTTTTTAGAAGGCACACAAACCAAAGGTGGTTTCGTTCCCGAACAACACACGGATTACATTTTCACAACCGTTGGCGAAGAATGGGGATTTTTAGGTTCGGTATTTGTAATCGGCTTATTTGTTGGGCTGATTATCCGTATTATTTACCTCGCCGAACGCCAAAAAACCAAATTCAGTAGAGTGTATGGTTACTGTGTCGCCAGTATTTTATTCATTCACTTCTTTGTGAATATTGCTATGGTTATTGGTGTTTTTCCAACAATTGGAGTGCCGTTGCCGTTTTTCTCGTATGGTGGTTCCGGACTTTGGGGCTTCACCGTTTTGCTGTTTATTTTCTTAAAAATGGATGCTAATAAAGTAAATGAATGGTAGTTTTTTTTAGAAGCTAATCCAGCATTTCATTCCAAGAATTTCACAACCCAAACTTTTTTGTAACAACCCAAAAAAGCTTCTATTGTCGCTTTTTGGCTTTAACAAAAAAATGTTTGGCTTCGCAAAATTGCTTTCCATTGCATTCTGGGCTATTGAAAACTCCAGTTCTTATAATCACTATTTTTCTCCAAGACAACTTCCTCTTTATCGTTTAATTTCGGAAAAAAATCAATTCCTGTTATCTTTTCAATTTGATCTACTGGTACAACAAATTCGTACAAAGGCTTTTCGCTATCTTCATGTGGAACCAAAAAAGCAATCATCTTGTACTTTCCGTTATAGTTATCAAGCAAAACTTTATAAAAATACTTCGGAACAGTAACATCTTCGTCACCAATAGTTGCGAGGTTGTTTTCTAAAACGCCTCCTGTTACAACATAAATCCCATCGTATTTAGAAGCCCAATAGCGCACTTTTTGTTCTAATCTATTCCAAATTCCTTCATTAAAATCGTGCTTCTGTGGTGAAATATTAGAAGTGTAAAACGTTTCTTCAAACATTGATTTACTGTATTTTCGATCACCTGCTGGGCAAAGATGTCCTTTGTCATAACCCGAACGACGGTAGTTTTTCCAATCGGCCGAACCTGTTTTTACCATAGGATCATCAATAAAATAAGGCCGTTTAAAATCGTTGTTGTTGTAATTCAATTCACTTTTCTTCAATTCATAAGCCACCCATTCTGCCTGCTCATTGGCTTCAGAATACGACAAAATATAACCTTTGTGTCTAATGATTTGCTTTGTAGTAGAGGTTGGCAAAAAATCAAAATAGTGATTAGATTTTAGCATTTGACTTTCGTTTTCAGTAGGTAATTCATCATGAACAGTCATCGAGTTTACCTCATTTTTTTCATGTCTACAACTTACCAATAATGTAGAAAATATTAGACAGTAGAATATTGCACAGATTAATTTTTTATTCATAATTTTATACTTGCTAAATTTGTTCAAAGAAACAATTTTTAGAAACAAAAGTTCAACTATTAATTAAATAAATTCAAGATGAAAATAAGACTATTTATTGCTGGCTTGGTGTTGTTCGGTATCCAAAATACTTTTGCTCAAGAGACGCCACCGCAAACGGCTACAGACTCAATCAAGCAAAAAGAAATGGAAAAGGAAATGCTTGAAAGAAAATTAAAAGCAGAAAAAGAAGCTTTAAAAGAACAACAACGCATAGAGAAGGAAAAAGAAGAGGCAGAAGAAAGACAAAAAGACATTGAAAAACGCCAAGACAAAATTGAGAAAGAACAAAAGAAAGCCGAAAAAGAACTGAAAAAAGCAGAAAAAGAACAGAAAAAAATAGAATCGGCTCAAAAAGACCTCAAAAAATACAATGACAAACTAGAAAAAGCGCGAAAAGATTTGGATAAAAAACAAACCAAGTTTGCCAAAGATAACGCCAAAGGAAAGCTTTCTCCAGTAGACATAGAAAAAGCAAATGTTGATATCACCAAACAACAATTGAAAATTAAAGAAATCGAGGAAGACATTGAAAAAGCAGAAAAGAAATTAAGAAAACTTCAATAATAAAAAAACGGATTCAATATTTGAATCCGTTTTTTTTTGCTCTATAAAAGATAGAATTATTTTATTGCGTCAACTTTAGCTTTTACTTCAGCTTCAGTTCCTTCGATAGTTTCTGTAGTTGAAACACCATTGGTTGATTTAGTAACAGTAGCTTTTACTTTACCATTATCACCCTTTTCCATGATCACTTTGGTAGAAACTTCTTGTTTTACTTCACCTTTGAATTTACCATTCTCATCGTACATTGCCATACATTTTGCTCTGTCTTCAGCAGAACAACCGTTTTTGTCACACATAGCAGCGCACTCTTCTTTGGTCATAGTAGCACATTTGCTCATATCACATTTTCCTGTTGCTTCACCTTTCATGTGTTCGCATGATGCATTAGTACAACCTTTAGCTTCACACTCTTCTTTGGTCATTGAAGCACATTGCTCAGTTGCTGTACAACAAGAACCTTTAGTTGCAGCCTCCGCGTGATCACCGCCTAAAATTGGAGCGATAACCAAACCAATTAAACAAGTCAATTTGATCAAGATGTTCATTGATGGTCCAGAAGTATCTTTGAATGGATCTCCAACTGTATCTCCAGTTACTGCAGCTTTGTGAGCGTCAGAACCTTTGTACGTCATTTCCCCGTTGATTTCAACACCCGCTTCGAATGATTTTTTAGCATTATCCCAAGCACCACCAGCGTTGTTTTGGAACACGGCCCAAAGCACACCAGAAACAGTAACTCCAGCCATATAACCACCTAACATTTCAGCGATTAATTGGTTATTATCAGCGTAAACTAATTTACCTAAAAGAACAATCGCAATTGGGAAACCAATAGTTAAAACTCCAGGTAACATCATTTCACGTAATGCAGCTTTAGTAGAAATTTCAACACATTTTCCGTATTCTGGTTTACCAGTTCCTTCCATAATACCTGAAATTTCTTTGAACTGACGACGTACTTCATATACCATATCCATAGCCGCTTTTCCTACTGAATTCATTGCTAATGCAGAGAACACAACAGGAATCATACCTCCAACAAATAACATAGCTAATACAGGCGCTTTGAAGATATTGATACCATCAATTCCTGTAAATGTAACATAAGCGGCGAATAAAGCTAACGATGTTAAAGCAGCAGAAGCGATTGCGAAACCTTTTCCTGTTGCAGCAGTAGTGTTACCAACTGAATCTAAAATATCCGTTCTTGTACGCACTTCTTTTGGTAATTCACTCATTTCAGCGATACCTCCAGCGTTATCCGAAATTGGTCCGAAAGCGTCGATTGCTAATTGCATAGCTGTTGTAGCCATCATTGCAGAAGCTGCTAAAGCTACACCGTAGAAACCAGCAAAAGCATACGAAGCCCAAATCGCACCAGCAAACAATAAAACAGTTGGGAAAGTAGAAATCATACCTGTTGCTAAACCAGCGATTACGTTAGTTCCTGCTCCAGTTGATGATTTTTGTACGATAGCCAAAACTGGTTTTGTACCTAAACCTGTATAATATTCAGTAACTGAAGAAATAACTCCACCTACTACTAAACCTACAATTGTTGCATAGAATACTCTCATTGAGGAAATTTCTTTCAATCCTTCTCCGTAGAATTCCATTTGCATCATTTCAGGCAACATGTATTTTACTAAACCAAAACAAGCTACAGCAGTTAATGCAATAGAAACCCAGTTTCCAACATTTAAAGCACCTTGAACTTGTTTTTCTTTAGCGTCATCACTTGATATTTTAACCAACATCGTTCCGATGATAGAGAATAAGATTCCGAAACCAGCAATAGCCATTGGTAATAAAATCGGACCAATTCCACCGAAACCTTTGTCAACGATGTTTCCGCCCATATCTTTAATTACGTAGTTACCTAAAACCATCGCCGCAAGAACTGTTGCTACATAAGAACCGAATAAATCGGCACCCATACCTGCAACGTCACCTACGTTATCACCTACGTTATCAGCAATAGTCGCTGGGTTACGTGGATCATCTTCAGGAATACCTGCTTCTACTTTACCTACCAAGTCAGCACCAACATCGGCAGCTTTGGTATAAATACCACCACCAACACGAGCGAATAATGCGATCGACTCAGCTCCTAATGAGAAACCTGCTAATGTTTCAAGAACTACAGTCATCGCTTCAGTATCTTTCCATACACCGCCCGAAAGGATGTTGAAGAAGATAATGAAGAATGCAGTTAAACCTAAAACGGCTAAACCAGCAACGCCTAATCCCATAACTGTTCCACCACCAAAAGACACTTTTAAAGCTTGTGGTAAACTACTACGAGCAGCCTGTGTTGTTCTTACATTAGTTTTTGTAGCGATTTTCATACCGATATTACCAGCATAAGCCGAAAATAACGCTCCAAAAATGAAAGCAACAACTATTAATAAATGCGTTTTAACTCCGGGAAGAAAAGTAATTCCTGCTAAAACAACACTTGCAATAATTACGAAGATTGCTAATAATCTGTACTCTGCTTTAAGGAAAGCCAATGCTCCTTCGTAGATGTAATCTGAAATTTCTTTCATTTTACCATCACCTGCATCTTGCTTTAATACCCAAGCTCTTTTGGCAGCCATAAAAGCTAGCCCAATGATTGCCATAACGATTGGCACATAAATCATAAATGAATCCATAAGGTTAATTTTTGTTCTTAATTTATCGGGTGCAAAAATAACAAAATTTTAAGAACTATAACAACTTGAATGATTTTATAAAAATAAATGTGCTAAATATGTATAGTTGTGGAAATAACAATATACAAATACCAAATTTCAAACAAGTTCAAAAGGCTCAAAATTTGTAAAATCAAAACGATAAGAGAATTTCAATGCAATGACAATAACAATGACAATAACAATGGCAATGTTAAAAATTAAAAGCTAATATACAATCTATTAAGCTTGACATTGATTTTTGATATTGATTTTTGATATTGATTTTTGATGTTGAACTTTAAATCTTGTTTCTCTTTTTGAGGTAATAATGCCAAATGGTAAATGAGGCGAAAGTGCGATAAGGCTTCCAATTGTCGGAAATCAACTTCATTTCTTCTTCGGTTTGGCAGTGGTAGAGTTCTTTTAAGGTATTTTTGATAGCGATGTCGCCTAGCGGAACAATATCGGGCGATTGTAGGCAAAACATCAAATATACTTCGATACTCCAATTGCCTACACCTTTTATAGTGATGAGTTCATTGCGAATTTCGGTTTCTGTTTTGGTTGGATAAGTTTCGAAATTGATTTGGTTGGAAAGTACTTTATGCGCCAAATCTTTTAGGTAAATGATTTTTTGGCGGGAAACTCCGCAACTTCTCAGGTCTTCGTCGGAAATGTTTAAAATGGCTTCGGGATTGATTTTACCTAATAAATTTTGAATTTTAACATAGCAAGCTTTGGCTGATTCAATAGACACTTGTTGCTCGAGAATAATATGACACATAGAAGCAAAACCTTGGTCGCGTTTTTGGATGATAGGATGACCGAATTGCTCTATGATTATTTTTAGAGTTTGATCTTTAGTCCCTAAAAAATCGATGATGTGTTGCATGTTTTGGACTTCAAAATTCGTTATTCAGTGTTCGTTGTTCTGACTTCAAAAAGGTTGAATGTTGATTAACGAACAACGAATTTTGAAATGATGCATTGTTTTATTTTAAAACTTTCCTTCTAACTACTACTTTCCGAACTAGCCCAGATAGCAGTGGAAAGCCCGGAAGACCAAAAAGTAGTTTTTGTTGCTTTACCGAAGCGCCCAACGGAAGCTTTGGTATGGCTTACAAAAACACTTTTTGGGCTGAGGACTTGCAACGGATAGCTGGAATAGCTTCATACCTTCGACAAGCTCAGTTGGACAAAGACTACTAACCTTCTCACAATGACTAAAAATAGAATCCGAACGAACCTTTAATGGTGAAATTATTGGCTTCAGGAACATCTCTGTAATTGCCACGCCAACTGCAATCGAGTCGGAAGACCTTGAATATATTTGCGATACCGATGCCGTATTCCCAATAGGGTTTTTCGGGCGATAGATAGGTTAAGCCTGATGCATTTAGTAAGCGGTTTTCTTCTGATGTGTTTCCGTAGGCCGCTCTGATGCCTATAATTTCGCGCCAATTTAGTTTTCGCATCAACGGAATTCGAGCAAACAATTTCCCTTGAAAATTATGTTCCCATTGCAATGTTGCGTACTCGTCGGAAACAAATTCATAAAAATTGAGGTTACTGAATGTGTTTTCAATTTGAAAGTACGATTGATTTCCGGGAATGATACTCATGAGTCCGAGTGGTACTTTTCCGAATGTTTTGCCCATTTCTGTGATAAAATTGGTTCGACCGATTGGGCCAATAATAAGCGGTTGTTTGTAGTACAATTGAAGTCGCTGATAATCGAAGTCGCTATTAGCCAAACCTTTGAAACCTTGACTGTAATTGACAAAAATACGACTAAACGGACTATCAACCGACATTCGTTCCACACCATAACCGATTGTTTTTCGTTTGGGCATGAATTCGAGTTGTAAGTTAACTTCGGCTTGTTTTACATCGCTTTTGGTAGTGGTTCTGGTTTCATCGGTAAAATAATCGAGTTTGAAAGTATCTGAAGCTGACTCTAGTGTTCGGTAAGAGAATCCGGTTTGAACTGTGAAATTTTTGATCGGTTCAATTTCGATAGACAAATTAGAAAGGTTGATATTGGTCAATTTACCGTTATTTCCAGAAGCAAATAAACTTGACGAAGCAAAACTTCTTCCTAGCACATCGTTGGTTGTGGTTAAACTTGCTCCTATTTGCTCAACATCACGGCGATTTCCTCCCGAAATAATGATGCGGTTTTTCTTGTCGATCATCCATTTTCCTGAGATGCCATACTTGAACTTGTCGTCTTTAAAACCATACGCTGTGTAGGCTTGAATACGCCATGGATCGTTTCGACCAAAATACGTTCGTCCACCAACACGAAGGCGAATTCCTTCCACATCGTTGTAACCAAATGTCGAATAAATTGGTCCGTAATCGAAGTTTTTGAACTCAATATATCCGCTTCCTAAAATGGAAACCAAATTGTAGAGTTGCTTGAATTTCTTGACGGTTTTGAGTGTATCGAGCATTTTATAAATTCCGGCTTCGTCTTTGTTGAGTTTTTCAAAACGGTTTTCGTTCCAGTATTCGTCGGTTCGAGCATAAACGGAATTATCGATAAAATTGACTTCTTCTTTGTAAAACTTATCGGGTTTTTCTTCGTTGAATTTGTGGTTTTTGATGAGCGTGGTTCGTTTGCCATACACTCCTTTTGATTCTTCTTTTTTACGCAAAGCGAAATCCGACATCATATGATCGCGTGTTAGCAGGAAAACCGAATCATTGAGTACTTCAAAGTCTTGTTCGATGTAAATTTCTTTCACCCAGTTGATGTTGGCGCTTTTGGTTACAGCCATACTGATGCTTTTGATGGCATAAGTGGAATCGTTTACCCAAAAATCGCCTTTGAAAGTCAGCTCGTTTTTGCGTCGTGGATAGAACAAAATATTGTAGCACCATTTGTCGTCAATGTAAGCACTGTCAGACAAAACGTAATTGTATACATCGATTCCTGTGCGAGATAATGGACTTGTAAATGGCTTGTCAAAAAACACCAAATAATTATTATAGATATCGAAATCGTTGTATAAATCTTTGATGAATGTGTTGACCATATCGCCGTTATCTAAACCAGAATTGCGATTGGCTTTGAGGATTTCTTTGGTTTTATTTTTAACATTATCTCCGTACACATCCGAAATGGCTTCGTTGATAAAAATAGGCAAATACGTTTTACCAGTAACTCTTGACGTATCGACTTTATCAAAAATGAATTCCATGCCTTTGAAAATTTTATTCTTCATAAAAGCACTGTCAATGGTGTTCATGTCAAACTCTACCTTTTCGTATTTTTCATATTGGTATTGGTTGAACATTTTCAGGCCGTTTTTACGACGACGTTCCCATATTTTACGTAAAATATCTAACGCTGGATTATTTTTTTTGGATGTTTTTCCGGTGTAAACAATGACTTCTTTGAGGACTTCTTCTTCATTAAGAACGATTTTCATTTCATAGGTTACATTTTTGGTCAATTCAACTTCTCTTGTCACATAACCATAAAATGAAACTTCAATTACAGAATAATTCTTGTTTGATTCGAGGTAAAATCGCCCATCTTCATTACTTACAATTCCCTCTGTAGATCCTTTAAAAATGACACTTGCAAAAGGAACGGGTTGGTTTTTTTTATCCACCACAACGCCACTCACTTTTGTTTGCGAAAAACCAGTTGTAACGGCAAGTAGTAAAAATAAAAATCTAAAAATAATTTTGTTCTTCATAATAGAAAATAAAAATGCCACCTACATTAAGTAGATGGCATCAAATATAGGAGTTTATCTTATTTGTACATTACTTTTTTCACCGCTTTAACAACATCGTTGGCGTTAGGCAACCATTCTTTTAATAAAGTTGGTGAATAAGGCGCTGGTGTATCAGCTGTAGTAATGCGTTGAACAGGCGCATCTAAGAAATCGAAAGCTCTTTCCTGAACCATATACGTAATCTCAGAAGCCACACTAGCAAATGGCCAAGCCTCTTCTAAAACTACCAACCGATTGGTTTTTTTAACCGAATTGATGATCGCATCGTAATCCATAGGACGAACCGTTCTTAGGTCGATGATTTCGCAAGAAATTCCTTCTTTAGCCAATTCATCAGCTGCTGTGAAAGCTTCTTTAATAATTTTTCCAAACGAAACAATTGTAACATCAGTACCTTCTCTTTTTACATCGGCAACACCAATTGGCAATACATATTCGCCATCTGGCACTTCACCTTTATCGCCATACATCTGTTCTGATTCCATGAAAATAACTGGATCGTCATCGCGAATAGCGGCTTTCAATAATCCTTTGGCATCGTAGGGTGTTGAAGGAACAATAACTTTCAAACCTGGTGTATTGGCAAACCAATTCTCGAAGGCTTGCGAGTGTGTTGCTCCTAATTGACCTGCTGAAGCCGTTGGACCGCGAAACACCATTGGCATTGGGAATTGTCCGGCCGACATTTGACGCATTTTGGCTGCATTATTGATGATTTGATCAATACCTACTAACGAGAAGTTGAAGGTCATGTATTCTACAATTGGACGGCAACCGTTCATAGCTGAACCCACCGCAATTCCAGCAAAACCTAATTCGGCAATTGGTGTATCGATTACTCTTTTTGGACCAAACTCGTCTAACATACCTTTGGATGCTTTGTATGCACCATTGTATTCAGCTACTTCTTCACCCATCAAATAAACCGATTCGTCGCGACGCATTTCTTCACTCATTGCTTCGGCAATCGCTTCTCTAAATTGTATCGTTCTCATATAGAAATTTCTTTATATCATTTTTTGGAATGGCAAAAATAAAAATTAAAAACGATAAAAAAACATATTAACCCGTAAATAATCAACACTTAGGCAATGTCTTTTGCAATAAACAAAAGTTAAATTCAAGATAACAACCAATTGCAATCGCTACGAAATCGATATAATACTGCCTTTTTTGAAAAAAATACTATGCGCGCATATAATTATTCGAAATATATTTTATACTTTTACGCACAGAAAATTTTTAATTCAAAATACAATGAAAATATTAGTTTGCATCAGTCATGTTCCTGATACTACTTCCAAAATCAACTTTGTGAATGGTGATTCTGAATTTGACACTAATGGCGTTCAATATGTAATCAATCCAAATGACGAATTCGGCTTAACAAGAGCGGTTTGGTTTCAAGAACAACAAGGAGCAAAAGTAACTGTAGTAAATGTAGGTGGCGCTGACACAGAACCAACCTTAAGAAAAGCATTGGCCATTGGTGCTGATGATGCGATTCGTGTAAATGCAACTCCAACTGACGGATTTTATGTTGCCAAACAATTGGCAGAAGTAGTGAAAAATGGCGGTTATGATTTAGTTATTTGTGGAAAAGAATCGTTGGATTACAATGGCGGAATGGTTCCAGGTATGTTAGCTGGATTATTGGGTTACAACTTTGTAAACTCTTGTACAGAACTTACAATAGAAGGAACATCGGCCAAAGCATCGCGTGAAATTGACGGTGGAAAAGAAGTCATTTCGGCTTCATTACCTTTAGTTATTGGTGGACAAAAAGGAATAGTGGAAGAGAAAGACTTACGCATTCCAAATATGCGTGGCATCATGACAGCACGTACAAAAGCTTTAACTGTAATTGAGCCTGTTGGCGCAGAAAATGCAACCAAAGCAGTGAAATTTGAAAAACCAGCTCCAAAATCGGCAGTGAAATTATTTAACGCTGATGATATTGACGGTTTGATCAGTGCATTACACAACGAAGCAAAAGTGATTTAAGAATACAAAAGGCAGATTAAAGAAGGCAGATGACTTCAAAAATCTACACTTTTTCATTAATTAAAAAAATAGTAAAACTAGTTTTTAGTTTTTTAGATTCTAAAATCTAAATTCTAAATTCTGAAATCTTTAAAAATATGTCTTTATTAATATACGCAGAATCCCAAGACGGAAAATTCAAAAAAGTAGCTTTTGAATTGGCTTCGTACGCAAAAAAAATTGCTGATTCAATGGGAACAACGGTTACAGCCGTTACCGTAAACGCTGGAAATGTTGCTGAATTAGGCAACTATGGCGTCAACAAAGTATTGAAAGTTAACAATGATAAATTGACCAACTTCAATGCTAAAGCTTATGCTGATGTTGTAAAACAAGCAGCACAAAAAGAAGGCGCTAAAGTTATTGTACTTTCATCAACAACCGATAGTTTATACCTTTCGGGATTGGTTGCCGTTGGATTGGACGCTGGTTTTGCTTCGAACGTAGTTGGATTACCAATTTCAACTGCGCCATTTCAAGTAAAAAGAACCGCATTTTCTAATAAAGCGTTTAATATCACTGAAATTGCTACTGAAGTAAAAGTACTGTCATTAGCCAAAAACTCTTTCGGTTTAGTTGAAAACGCCTCATCTGTTTCTGAAGAAGACTTTTCTCCAAGTTTAAACGATGCTGATTTTTCTGTAAAAGTAGAATCAGTAGAAAAAACAACTGGAAAAGTAACCATTGCAGACGCTGATATCGTAGTTTCAGGCGGACGTGGATTAAAAGGTCCTGAAAACTGGGGAATGTTAGAAGAATTAGCAGCAACACTTGGCGCGGCAACAGCTTGTTCAAAACCAGTTTCTGATTTAGGATGGCGTCCTCACAGCGAGCACGTAGGTCAAACGGGAAAACCTGTTGCAACTAATTTATACATTGCAGTTGGAATTTCAGGAGCAATCCAACACATTGCTGGAATCAACTCGTCTAAAGTAAAAGTAGTTATCAATACTGATGCAGAAGCTCCTTTCTTCAAAGTTGCTGATTACGGAATTGTAGGCGACGCTTTCGACATTATTCCTAGATTGACGCAAAAGTTAAAAGAATTTAAAGCGAACAACGGATAGTAAATTTCAAAAAACAAATCACGAATTACAAATAATCTCAAAATTCTAAATTTCAAATTCAAAATACATTTTGAAATTTATTATTTGAAAGTTTGAATTTATTTGGATTTTGCTTTTTTGAAATTGGAATTTCTGATTTTTGTTCTTAAAAATAAAACTAACTCAAACTTGATAAGCTATCCGAATTAATTTTTGGGTAGCTTATTTTTTTTGTTTTAAGAAGCGAAAGTTTTTTGTTACTTTGCAATCCATATTCCTGCTATCCGCAGTAGTTCCGAAAATCGGAAGCTACTTGCTCCTATCAGGGCTAAACAGCCAACTTTTTGGCGTATCATTTAGTAGATTTAAGACATTTATAAAACAATCTCTTCGCCCTCGGGTCTTTTTAGAGAAATAAATAAAATTATGAGTTTAGTAAAACTTACCATAAAAGGAATTTCTTACAGCCAAACACAAAACGGTGCGTATGCATTAATTTTAAATGAAGTTGACGGTGAACGAAAATTACCAATAGTAATCGGCGCTTTCGAAGCACAATCAATTGCTATTGCTTTGGAAAAAGAAATCAAACCACCGCGCCCTTTAACACATGACCTTTTCAAAAGTTTCGCCGACCGATTTGATATTGTGGTCAAGCAAGTTATTATTCACAAATTGGTAGACGGCGTTTTCTACTCAAGTATTATTTGTGAAAGAGATAAAATTGAAGAAATTATTGATGCGCGAACTTCCGATGCTATTGCTTTGGCCTTGCGCTTCAACGCTCCCATTTTTACCTATAAAAACATTCTAGATAAGGCGGGAATTTATTTGAACAATCCTTCAGAAGAAAACCAAAATCCAGATGATGAAGGCGTGCTTTCAACTCCGGAAACTTTTGGTTTAGACAGTGAAGAAACCAATCCAGAAAACACCTACACCAAACTAAGCCTTTCTGAATTACACGATTTATTAGAAAGCGCTGTTCAAGATGAAGATTATGAAAAAGCAGCTCGAATAAGAGATGAAATTTCGAAGAGAGAATCATAAATAGTAATTAGCTATCAGCTATTAGCCATCAATTTATCGCTAAAAGCTAAAAGCTAAAAGCTAAAAGCTAAAAAAATGAAACAATACCACGATTTAGTTAAGCATGTTTTAGAAAACGGAACCCAAAAAGGCGATCGCACAGGAACTGGAACCAAAAGTGTTTTCGGTTACCAAATGCGGTTTGATTTAGCTGAAGGATTTCCAATGGTGACCACCAAAAAATTACACCTAAAATCAATTATTTACGAATTGCTTTGGTTCTTAAAAGGCGATACTAATATTGGATATCTAAAAGAAAATGGCGTAAAAATTTGGGATGAATGGGCCGACGAAAATGGCGATTTAGGTCCAGTTTACGGTCACCAATGGCGCAATTGGAACAGCGAAGAAATCGACCAAATCACTGAATTGATAGAAACATTAAAGAAAAATCCAAACAGTCGACGTATGTTGGTTTCGGCTTGGAATCCATCGGTTTTACCTGACACCTCCAAATCGTTTGCCGAAAATGTGGCCAATGGGAAAGCCGCCTTACCACCGTGTCATGCTTTTTTTCAATTTTATGTTGCAGATGGAAAATTATCGTGTCAGTTGTACCAACGAAGTGCTGATATTTTCTTGGGCGTTCCGTTCAACATCGCTTCGTATGCGTTATTTACCATGATGATTGCGCAAGTATGCGATTTAGAAATAGGTGAATTCATTCATACCTTTGGTGACGCACACATTTACAACAATCATTTTGAACAAGTAGAGTTACAATTATCGCGTGAGCCAAAACCACTACCAAAGATGTTATTAAACCCAAACGTAAAAAATATCTTCGATTTTACTTTTGACGATTTTACTTTAGAAGGTTACGAACCACATCCACATATTAAAGGAGTTGTAGCCGTATAAAACATGATTATGAAAGCTATTTTATTTTATTTACTACTTATTATTCCTCTATCTTCATTTTCCCAAAATGAAAATGATACTACAATTTATTTGGATTCTACCTATTCTAGAACAACAGTTGGAAATCACAAGTACTATGCGATTATCAAAAACACAAACAGAAAAAAGAAAGAATACGAGGTTACTCAATATTATTTAAGTGGCAAAATTGAGAGCAAAGGACTTTCAAAAAGTAATGAATATTTTGACGCAACTGGTGAAATCACATCCTACTATGAAAACGGAAATGTAAAATCTTTAAAATACTTCAAAGAATATTACCCAGAAGGCAAATGTACTTTTTGGCATGAAAATGGAATAAAAAAAGCTGAAGGAGAATATGTCATTGTACCCAATAAAGAATTCAAAGATTCTAAAAATTCAAGGTTAAAAGTAGTGAATTATTGGGATGACAAGAATGTTCAAAAAGTAATAGATGGAGAGGGAGAATTAGAAGATGATGGTTTTATAGAAAAACATTACTTACATTCAGTCTCTAATGGAAAAATAAAAAATGGTTATAAAGATGAAAATTGGACTGGAAAGTCAAAAAACCCTAATATCCAATTTTCTGAAATTTATAAAAATGGCGAGCTAGTTTCTGGCATTAGCTTAGACGAATCAAATCAAAGTCACTCTTATTCAGAAATTATGAAGAGAGCAGATCCTGTTGGAGGAATCGAAGTTTTCTACAAATACGTCCAAAATAATTTTATACAACCTGAAAGTCAAAGTTTCAAAGGTGGCAAAGTACTAACTAAATTTGATATTGACGAAAATGGTTTTATAGTCAATGTGAGAAACATTAAAAGCCTTACACCAGAGGTAGACATTGCAGCCATAAAACTGTTTGAGAATTTTAAAAAATTTATGCCCGCTGAATACAGAGGTATAAAAATAAAGACCTCTTACATTATGCCGATAACACTGCAAGGAAATAATTAAACATTAAAAATTCTTGCACTTTCAAAAAATAAAATTACCTTTGCACACGAATTAGGAAAATCCTTTTTCATACATAATAATCATTTAAATAATATTGGAATGTATTTAACTAAAGAAACAAAAGCTGAAATCTTCGCTAAACACGCAGGTAAAGCTGAAAACACTGGGTCTGCTGAAGGGCAAATCGCATTGTTCACATTTAGAATCACGCACTTAACTGAGCACTTGAAAAAAAATCGTCACGATTACAATACTGAGCGTTCGTTAGTACTTTTAGTAGGTAAAAGAAGAAGTCTTTTGGACTACTTAAAGAAAAAAGACATCAACAGATATCGTGAGATTATCAAAGAATTAGGTATTAGAAAATAATACATATCTAAAGAGGTGCTTGCGCGCCTCTTTTTGTTTTAAAATAAAATAAGAAAGTTTCGGTTTTTCATTGGGTTACAAACAACTACATACAACAACACAACTAACCTAATTGTTTAACAGAATTAAATTTATGATTCCAAAAGTAACCCAAGAAACAATCGATTTAGGCGATGGAAGAACCATCCTGATCGAGACAGGCAAATTAGCCAAACAAGCCGATGGTGCAGTTGTAGTTCGTTTAGGCGACTGTATGCTTTTAGCAACAGCTGTATCTGCAAGAACATCAAACCCAGGTGTTGACTTTTTACCTTTAACGGTAGATTACCGTGAAAAATTTGCAGCAGCAGGGCGTTTCCCTGGTGGATTTTTCAAAAGAGAAGCGCGTCCTAGTGACAGCGAAGTATTGACCATGCGTTTAGTAGACCGTGTTTTGCGTCCGCTTTTCCCAGACGATTACCATGCTGAAACTCAGGTAATGATTCAATTAATGTCGCACGACGAAAATGTAATGCCTGATGCATTAGCTGGTTTAGCAGCATCGGCAGCATTAGCTGTTTCTGACATTCCATTTTACAACCTAATTTCTGAAGTACGTGTAGCACGTGTGGACGGAAAATTAGTAATCAATCCAAGTCGCGAAGAATTAGAGCGTTCAGACATCGATATGATGATTGGAGCTTCTATGGATTCAGTTGCCATGGTAGAAGGTGAAATGAAAGAAATTTCAGAAGCTGAAATGGTAGAAGCTATCAAGTTTGCACACGAAGCCATTAAAGTTCAAATTCAAGCGCAAGAACGGTTGAGAACTGCAGTTGGTTCACCAGTTTACAGAGAATACGAAGGTGAAGTAGAAGACGAAGAAGTATACAAAAAAGTAAAAGCTGCTTCGTACGACAAATACTATGCAATTGCACAAGAAGCTTCTGCTAAAAGCGAAAGAGGCGAAAAATTTGCTGAAGTAAAAGAAGAGGTTAAAGCACTTTTCACTGAAGAAGAATACGCTGAAAATGCTGATTTAGCTGGATTAGTTTCAAAATACAACTACAAAACGCAAAAAGAGGCTGTTCGTAATGTTATTTTAGAAAAAGGTATTCGTTTGGACGGAAGAAAAACGACCGAAATCAGACCCATTTGGTGTGAAACCGATTATTTACCTTCAGTTCACGGTTCGTCTTTATTTACACGTGGAGAAACGCAAGCATTGGCAACCGTAACTTTAGGAACTTCTAGAGAAGCCAATCAAATTGATTCCCCATCTGAACAAGGAGAAGAAAAATTCTACTTGCATTATAATTTCCCTCCGTTTTCAACAGGAGAAGCCAAACCTTTAAGAGGAACATCTCGAAGAGAAGTAGGTCACGGAAACCTAGCTCAACGCGCCTTGAAAAATATGATTCCAGCTGATTGTCCTTACACTATCCGTGTGGTTTCTGAAGTATTAGAATCGAATGGTTCTTCTTCAATGGCAACTGTTTGTGCTGGAACTATGGCGTTAATGGATGCTGGAGTTCAAATGACAAAACCAGTTTCTGGAATTGCCATGGGATTAATCACTGACGGGCAAAAGTTTGCTGTTCTTTCTGATATTTTAGGAGATGAAGATCATTTAGGTGATATGGATTTCAAAGTAACAGGAACGGCTGACGGAATTACAGCTTGTCAAATGGACATCAAAATTGACGGATTACGTTACGACATCATGGAGCAAGCTTTAAATCAAGCTCGTGAAGGAAGAATGCATATTTTGGGTAAAATTACCGAAACCATTGCTACTCCAAGAGAAGATGTTAAAAAACACGCTCCAAAAATCATCACTCGTACAATTCCAGGAAACTTCATTGGCGCTTTAATCGGACCTGGTGGAAAAGTAATTCAAGAATTACAAAAAGCAACTGGAACTACAATTGTTATCAACGAAGTGGATGAGCAAGGTGTAGTTGAAATTTTAGGAACTGATCCGGATGGAATTGCAGCAGTATTAGCAAAAATTGACTCCATCATTTTCAAACCTGAAGTAGGTGAAGCGTATGAGGTAAAAGTAATTAAAATGCTTGACTTTGGTGCTGTTGTGGAATATACTAAAGCACCAGGAAACGAAGTATTACTTCACGTTTCAGAACTAGCTTGGGAACGCACTGAAAACGTTGCTGATGTAGTGAAAATGGGCGACGTATTTATGGTAAAATACCTAGGCGTTGATCCTAAAACTAGAAAAGAAAAAGTGTCCAAAAAAGCACTTCTTCCACGTCCTCCAAGAGAAGATAAAAAACCGGACAACACTCCGAAAAAAGAAAACCCACAAGGTTAATACTCGAGAATATTAATTCTTAAAACCCTAACTTATAAAGTTAGGGTTTTTGTTTGTTTCACTATTTTTTTTCTGTTTTTGTAACTTTTTTGCAACTGTCTACGTATAATTACCTGAACACTTTAAAGTAAAGGAGAAATAATACATGAGACAGCTCAAAATCACCAAGCAGGTAACCAACCGTGAAACTGCATCCTTAGACAAATACCTACAAGAAATTGGAAAAGTAGATTTGATTACTGCCGATGAAGAAGTGGAATTAGCACAACGCATCAAAGCTGGTGATCAACGCGCACTTGAAAAATTAACTAAGGCGAATTTACGTTTCGTGGTTTCGGTGGCAAAACAATACCAAAATCAAGGGTTGACTTTGCCTGACTTAATCAATGAAGGAAATTTAGGTTTGATTAAAGCCGCTCAACGTTTTGACGAAACGCGTGGTTTCAAATTCATTTCGTACGCCGTTTGGTGGATTCGTCAATCGATTCTTCAAGCGTTGGCAGAACAATCACGTATCGTTCGTTTACCTTTAAACAAAATCGGTTCAATCAATAAAATCAACAAAATGTACGCTTTATTAGAGCAATCAAACGAGCGTCCGCCTTCTGCTGAGGAAATTGCCAAAGAACTCGATATGACTGTTAATGACGTAAAGGAGTCAATGAAAAACTCCGGTCGTCACTTATCTATGGACGCGCCTTTGGTAGAAGGAGAAGATTCTAACTTGTACGACGTTTTACGTTCAGGTGAATCTCCAAATCCAGACAGAGAATTGATTCACGAATCATTGCGCACTGAAATCGAGCGTTCATTAGAAACCCTTACTCCAAGAGAAGCAGACGTAGTGCGTTTGTATTTTGGTTTAGGCGATCAACACCCAATGACCTTAGAAGAAATTGGAGAAACGTTTGACTTAACTCGTGAACGCGTTCGTCAAATTAAAGAAAAAGCAATCCGCAGATTAAAGCATACTTCAAGAAGTAAAATTTTGAAAACGTACTTAGGATAGTCGAATGTCGAAAGTTAAAAGTCAAAAGAAACTTCTTTACGACTTTAGACTGAAGACTTTGGATTAACACAGCAACAACAGTTTCAAAACTGTTCGTTTTTTGATTGATGATTGAAACTCCGGCTGATTACCGGAGTTTTGCTTTTCACAAACTTCAACATTCCAAGTTGAATATTCAAAATTCAAAAAAGAAAGTCAATATTTTATTCGTTTACAAAAATTTTGAATATTCAATGTTGAACAACGAATTTTGAAGCTTTCAATTTGGGCGTGACCACAAGGGTCAGACTATCCGCTGTATCTTTTGCTCCACTGAGTTACACAAAAGGATGCCGCTCCTATCCTTCACGCAAACCAGCAACAATAACCCGTTTATTTTTCTTAGCGAACTTTGTAGAAAACCTTTGCGTTCTTTGCGGTTAAAATTTTACCTTTGTCCAAACAACGCTAACTCACTTCATTCACAATGAAAAACACACTCATCGCTCCATCAGTATTAGCCGCCGACTTTGCCAACTTACAACGCGACATTGAAATGATCAACAACAGTCAAGCCGATTGGTTTCACATTGACGTAATGGACGGCCATTTTGTCCCTAATATTTCCTACGGAATGCCTGTGATTCAAGCCATAAAGAAGCACGCTACCAAACCTTTAGACGTTCATTTAATGATTGAAAAACCAGAACGATACATTGAAACTTTTGCCGAAATTGGTGCCGACATCATCACTGTACACTATGAATCTACAGTCCATTTACATAGAACACTTAGACAAATTAAAGCCGCAGGTTGTAAAGCTGGAGTAGTATTAAATTTGACTACACCAGTTTCAGTATTAGAAGATATCTTACCAGAATGTTATATGGTTTTAATCATGTCGATTAACCCTGGTTTTGGTGGACAAAAGTTTGAAGAAATCACCTATCAAAAAGTGAAAAAACTAAGAAAAATGATTGACGAACAAGGTTTGACTACTTTAATTGAAATAGATGGTGGCGTTACTGATAAAAATGCTGCCCAATTGGTCGAAGCTGGTGCCAATGTATTAGTTGCAGGTAGTTATGTTTTTGGAGCAGAAAACCCAACAGCAACTATTGCCCATTTAAAAAGTATATAAATAAAAAAACCAATCAAAAAAGATTGGCTTTTTTATTATATAGATGATTCTAAATTACTCTTTAATGAACTTTTTGGCTACTTCTCCACTATCTGATGTTACTTTCAACACATAGTTTCCAACAGCCAACTGAGATACATTAACTGATGTACTTTCATTTACCTGTTGTACTAATTTACCATTCAAATCATAAATAGTAGCACTTTTAACCACAACATTAGTTGGAACAGAAATAGTTAAAATGTCTTTAACTGGGTTTGGAGACAAAGTTACTTGTGCGTCAAAATCATTTTGATTTACACCTAAAACAGTACCATTAATATCAAAAGGGAAATCTTGTTGTACATCAGGAGCTGTTGCAGGGTTACCACCATCAACAATAGTCGTCCAAGCAGAAGTAGTAACATTTAACTGTTTAGCATTCCATCCTGATAAAGTTCTTGATCCAACCACTGTTGCAGTTGGCCAGAAAAAAGCAGTATCACTCACTGCATGTCCTTGGTAAACAATCCAATAGGTTCCAGGCGCTAAAGAAGCTGTTATATTTCCTCTAACTCTCCAAATTTTTCTTGTTGTACCTGGAGCTGTTCCTGGTGAAGGAGTTACAGTGTTGAATGTTCTGTACATCATTGCCTCAGCACTTTCAGAATCATCGTAAACATTGGTTGTTAGGTCACCTGCAACTGCAGTTCCTCCAGCTGAGGGATCTCCATTGTAAATTTGTATTCTAAGAACATCAATTGGAGGTGTAACTCCAGCGTAATTAGTTTGATAACAATAAAAATCAAAACTAGTAATATTCCATGTAACATCTGCTGGTACAGTAAAATCATCAGCTAAAGCAAAATTAGTTGCTAGAGAGTTTACATAATAACCTGAAATACCCGCATTGGTGTTTGATTCTGTTGTATTTCCAGCATCCGATTGAACCTCGCTCCAAGTATAACCTGCAGGTGCCGCAACACCACTAGCAGAGGTCGCTCCAGTTGAAAGTGGCCCATTAGTATATATTTGTTGAGCCGAAAGCACTTGGGTAAATCCAATCAACACCAAGCATTTTAATGATAAAAGAGTAATTTTTCTATTCATAATTTTTGTTATTAAAATATTCAAAGGGAAAAGTACAAAAAAAAAGTTAAAAAAAAATTTTTTTAACTTAAAACCCACTTATTTTATTTATGAATAAGCCTTATTGTTTTCTCCAAATCAAAATTATCTATCACTTTTATAAAGTAAATACCTGCAGACAAATTACTTATATCAACTTCTAAAAAGGGTCTTTCCACAAAATCGACCTCTTTAATAACACGCATATTTGGATCAACTATTTTGATGTTTTGAATCAAGTTCCCTGAAGATAAAGAAATTGAAAGCTTTTCGTTTGCAGGGTTAGGAAACATAACTATGCCACTAGAAAAATCATTTTCTTCTGATTTCAATACTGAACCATTAATATTGAACGGAATTGCTAAAGCAACATCAGGAGCTGAATTTGGAATTCCTATATCATTATTAACTCCCCAACCCAAAACATCTGAAGGAAAAATAGACGAGATTACATTAATTTTTGAATTTGCACCAGCTACCGATCTGCTTCCAACAACTGTAACTGGAGGAAAAAACAACTCTGTATTATCAGTAGCATGAGCCTGAAATTCAACCCAATATTGCCCTGCCGGTAGAGTTGCATTAATATTTCCTTTTACTCTAAAAACTTTTCTAGAAAAATTGGGTTGTTGCGGATTGGGTATTACCGAATGAAATATTCTATAAATGTATGCATTATCACTATTAGCGGCATCATAAACATTATCTGTTAAATTCCCCGCAATTGGTGTTGCACCTGCTACAGTAGGATCGGTATTATACAATCGAATTCGCATTTGATTGATGGGAGGAATTGAACCCGAATAAATAGGTTCATAACAAAAAAAATCAAAACTAGTAACTTCCCATGTTTGACCGACAGGCACAACAAAATCATCCGCTAGTGCATAACTAACAGAGCCATCAGAATAAAAATATGCTGGAAGTCCCGATGTACCGTTTACCTGAGTTGTATTGCCTGTATTGTTTTGTAATTCACTCCAAGCATAGCCTGATGGCGCAACAAATCCACTCGCGGTTACTGAACCTGTGGAAAGCGAACCATTAGTGTAAATTTGAGCCTTAACCTTTTGATTTAACAGGAAAATTAAACCAATTGTGAAAAGTAAAAATAGTCTTCTAATCATAATCGACGAATAAATTTCGTCGCAATTTACATTTATTTTCAAAAGACCATTATTGAACCCGAATTATTTAGCAATAAAATCGATGAACTACACTTTAAGAGTATTGCTCAAGCAAATAGTTAATCAAATCGGTTGTAGTTACAATTCCAACCAACAAATCACCTTGCACAACAGGTAACGCGTGAAATTCTTTTGAGGCTAAAATTTCTGCTACTTTCTTGATGGTATCATCAGGCCCTACTTTAACTAAATTGCGTGCCATAACTTGCTCAACTGAAAACATATTGTAAACAGTAACATCTACAACGTCTTCATCCTCATCAATAGCGTCTGCAAAAGAAATTCGCAACAAGTCGGTATAACTTAACATCCCAACAATAACATTTCCATTAACAACAGGAATATGTCGGATGTGGTGCTTTTTAAATAAACTTTCGGCTTTTGTCAAATCATCAGAAAGATTCAACTTTATCACATTTTTGGTCATTATTGATGACACGGGAACATTTTGTTTCATAATCGTTTCATTTTAAACACCATTAAAATTACGATTACATTACTGTATAAAATATGATAAAAATCAGACGTACAATTAATGTTTATGATTCAACATTTTACTAACATTTTCATACAACTCAGGAAATTCTTGCATGAACTGCAAAGGTGTTTCGAAGTAATGCTCCACTATTACCGAAAGAAATTCGAACTGGTTAGTATAGGCATAAATCCTAAAATAACTCGAATTGATTAATTTTTGACGATTGGGCGGATGATTGACTTCTTTTTGAATTTGGCTGTAAATTCTAGAAAATATCATTGCACTTGCATCTTCACTTTTCATGCCGTGATAATGTAAAACATGACTGAACTCGTGTATTCCTAAATTCAAGTTATCGTTTGTTATTTCGTATCCTGCTAAAAAATCTTCCCATGAAAAAACAATAGCGCGCATTCGCGGATTAAACTCACCCTTGTGATAAGTATCATTGATGGTTGAATAATAAGAGCTTGGATAAACAATTACAGTGTCTATAACATCGTATAAATATTTTCGCATACCGAAAGTTAGCATGGTCGAAGTAGCCGCAATTAACACCTTCACTTGATCTGTAATCAAAAAATCTTCCTTTCCAACAAATTCATAACGCTCAATAAAAGTGGCTACCCGATGTTCAAAGTATTTTTTCTTTTTATCTTCTAATGCATTGAAATAATGAAAATGTTTGTGCAATATATAACTTTGATTGGCTGTTAACGTTTTAATTTTAGGGTAAAAATGTACATAAAAAGGCTTATTGAAAATGAGTCCGTAATTGTGTTCTGATGTTGCAAATACAATTTTAAAAAACAGTACAATTATGACGAGAATTAAAGCAAATGTAAAAAGAGCTACAAGAATCTCCATGAATAAATATTATGAATCAGTAATAAAGTGATTAGATTCAAATCTACTTATTTAAAATTTAATTCACACAAGACTTATGAAAAAATGCTCAAGCTAGCTTGTATATTCCTCAGTAGTTGGGATTGGCTGCGCCCATCCCTCAAAGCTCCGCTTTGAGAATAGTTTGTAAATAAAAAAATGCTCAAGCGAGCTTGTATATTCCTCAGTAGTTGGGATTGGCTGCGCCCATCCCTCAAAGCTTCGCTTTGAGAATAGTTTGTAAATAAAAAAATGCTCAAGCGAGCTTGGCATTTTTTTATTTACAAACTATTCATTCGTGACCGCGAAGGGATTCGAACCCCCAACCCTCAGAGCCGAAATCTGATATTCTATCCAGTTGAACTACGCAGCCAATTTGAAGTAGAAAGTACAAAGTAAGAAGGTATGATGTACTCTTCTTTGTGCTTTACTTTATGCTAATAACTTTTTAACTATTGTTGAGATGGTTTTTCCATCGGTTTGGCCTGCCAATTCTTTGGAAGCAATTCCCATTACTTGACCCATTGCAGCCATTCCTGAGAAACCGTTGTCGGCGATAATTTTGGCAACAGCTGCTTCTACTTCAGCTTCTGACATTTGCGCTGGTAGGAATTTTTCAATTACAGCAACTTGAGCTAATTCGGGTTCTGCTAAGTCAGCTCTTCCTTGTTCGGTGTAAATAGAAGCGCTGTCTTTGCGTTGCTTTACTAATCGTTGTAATAATTTGATTTCATCATCAGCTGATAATGTATCGGAAGCTCCTGCTTCGGTTTTGGCTAAAATAATACCCGATTTGATTGCTCTTAAAGCTTCTAAAGCTACGGTATCTTTGGCTCTCATGGCGTTTTTCATTTCGTCCATGATTTGTGTTTCTAGGCTCATTGTCTTGAATTTGGATTGTACTACAAAATTGGTACTCTAGCCCTGATTGGAGCATGTATCCTGTTATTGCGAGAACGTTATTATCCTTTATGGATTGCTTCTCTATGCTCGCAATGACAGATACTGCGGAAAGCAGGACGACTGTTGAAAGAAAAACAATTCATCTGCTCCTAAAAGGCATGCAAATTTAGTGATTTTTTTTGATTTCTTTTGAGCAGTTTGTATAAAAAAATAACCCGAAAACGCTACTCCATTTTCGGGTTAAAAACAACTTAATTAACTACAATTAATCTACATTATCGTGTAAAAAAGAATTGTTTGAACGCAACTGAACGTCGTCGTTGCTGTCAGTACCCAAAGACATTCTTGAGGTATTGGATGTGTTTGTATTTTCAGAAATATCGATACCTAAGCGTTTATAAGCCGGTTCTTTTTCGTACTCATCCACACGAGAATTGTTGTTGTGGAATTTGTAATTGAACTCTTTTAACTTACGTCTTCTTTCGTCGGCGCGGAATTTCAAGGTTTCTTCGATGGTCATTTCCACTGGAGTTACATCTTCGAAATGGGTTGCGAATTTTGGCTCATTCGTTTCTGCTGCTGGTTTCAATTTGAAATCCAATTCAGAATCGATTGGCTCACTTACCGCGCTTACTGCAGGTTTTGAATTCAACAATTCGTTCTCCATTTCCATGTATTCTTCCAACGAGTATTTGATTACACCGTCTTTGTTTAATTCGGTTACTGGAACGAACTCAACGTGCTCGTTTACTTTGATATCGCGTGTTTCGTCGGTCAAATCGAATAAAATGCGGTTGTCATTTACTTCGGTTTCTGCTTTTGGTGCAGGCATATCAAATGTGAACGTAATTTGTTCTTCTTTAGAAACAAAATCCGTATCGATTACTTTGATTTCGTTGATTTCTTTAACCTCATTCACTACTGGCGATTGGATTTCGAACGTCATTTCGGTCATAGGCGAAACGATTTCGAATGTCACATCTAAGTTGCGGATGAAATCGTTCATCGCTACCAAATCGTTTTCGTTGATTTTGGCTACAATTGGCGCTTCTATTTCTTCGTCGATTAATTCAAAAACGATTTTTTCCTCAACTATTTCCGCTTTTACTTCAGGAGCTACTTCCACTACTTCTTCTTCGATTGGAGTTGTAAATGAAGCTACTGTTTTTTGTGTTAGGTCGTGAACAATTTTCTGTTCATCTTCCAACGAGTGGATGATTTTCTTTGGTTCCGTATTTACGATTCCGTTTTGTTGTTCAACGTTGAAACCTGTAGCGATAATTGTTACAGCAACAGCTTCGCCCAACGATTCGTCTTCACCAACTCCCATGATGATATTGGCGTTGAAACCTGCTTCAGTTTGGATGTGATCGTTGATTTCACCAATTTCGTCAATTGTGATTTCGCTAGTTCCAGAAACGATAAGCAACAATACGTTTTTGGCACCTG
Organism: Flavobacterium sp.; assembly: GCA_016787805.1. GTDB lineage: Bacteria > Bacteroidota > Bacteroidia > Flavobacteriales > Flavobacteriaceae > Flavobacterium. The sequence goes on from JAEUTY010000046.1 coordinate 25,839, forward strand.
TAATTTTATTATCGTTCAACAATGGCGAATCGAGTGCAGAGATGATAGCATCTTTGGCACGATTGTCACCACTTGCGGTAGCCGATCCCATAATGGCTGTTCCGCTGTTGGCCAATACCGTTTTAGCATCTTTTAAATCGATGTTTTGCGTATAGTGGTGTGTAATTACTTCAGCAATTCCGCGAGAAGCTGTAGCCAACACTTCGTCGGCTTTGGAGAATCCGGCTTTGAAACCCAAATTTCCGTATACTTCTCTTAATTTATTATTATTGATAACGATAAGCGAATCGACTTGTTTTCTTAGTTTTTCAACTCCATTCAAGGCTTGATCTGAACGTACTTTTCCTTCAAATTGGAACGGAATAGTTACGATTCCAACGGTAAGAATATCTCTTTCCTTGGCCAATTGTGCAATTACTGGAGCTGCACCTGTTCCAGTTCCACCGCCCATTCCGGCTGTGATGAAAACCATTTTGGTATTGCTATCGAGCATTTTTTCGATATCGGCAATGCTTTCGATGGCTGATTGTTGGCCCACATCTGGGTTGGCTCCAGCACCAAGACCTTCAGTAAGGCTTACACCTAATTGAATTTTGTTGGGAACTGGACTATTTTGTAATGCCTGTGAATCGGTATTACAAACCACGAAATCCACGCCTTTGATTCCTTGTTTAAACATGTGGTTGATGGCGTTACTTCCGCCGCCGCCCACTCCGATGACTTTAATTACATTCGATTGATTTTTGGGTAAATCAAAAGAAATGTTTCCAAATTCTGAGTTGCTTATCATACTATTTTGGGTTTTGCTTGAAATTTTTGTATTCTATTTTTTTCCGATATATTGGAACTACCTGAAGTCCACTGGACTTCCTTCTCTATATATCATTTATTCTGCATTGTCTAGAAAGTCCTTGATTTTGTCGACATATTTATCAAAAAAAGATCGTTTGATTTTTTCACCTGTCGTTTCGTTGTCTTTGGCTTTCTTTTCCTCTACATGATGTTCTACTACTACTGATTCTTCTACTTCAGCAACAGGTTGTGCTACTGGTTTTACTTCTTTGAACGTATCTCTAAGTTCTAATTTGTAGGCACTTTGCGTGTTGTTAGCAATGCTATTCATCACCAAACCAACAGCAGTTGCGTACAAAGGACTAGAAATAACTTCGCTCGAATTTCCAGCTAAATGTTCGTTTGGATAACCGATTCGAGTATCCATTCCAGTGATGTATTCTACTAGTTGTTTGATGTGATTCAATTGCGAACCACCGCCAGTTAATACAATTCCTGCTATCAGTTTCTTTTTTGATTCTTCGTGTCCGTACGATTTGATTTCGGCGTACACTTGCTCGATGATTTCCACCACACGAGCGTGAATGATTTTGGATAAATTCTTTAATGAAATTTCCTTTGGTTCTCTTCCGCGTAAGCCTGGAATTGAAACGATTTCATTGTCTTTATTTTCGCCTGGCCAAGCCGAACCGAATTTTGTTTTGAGCAATTCTGCTTGTTTTTCGATAATCGAGCAACCTTCTTTGATATCGTCGGTAATTACATTTCCGCCAAAAGGAATAACTGCGGTGTGGCGAATGATTCCGTCTTTAAAAATGGCCAAATCTGTAGTTCCACCACCGATATCGATTAAAGCTACTCCAGCTTCTTTCTCTTCTTGACTCAAAACTGCGTCTGAGGATGCTAAAGGTTCTAAAGTCAGTCCAGACAACTCGATTCCAGAACTTTGGATGCAACGACCTACATTTCGAATGGAAGACGCTTGTCCGACCACCACATGAAAACTCGCTTCTAATCGTCCGCCATACATTCCGATTGGTTCTTTGATTTCGGATTGTCCGTCGATTTTGAATTCTTGTGGTAATACGTGAATGATTTCTTCACCAGGAAGCATTGCCAATTTATTCACTTGATCGATTAACAACTGGATATCTTTACCGCTGATTACTTCTTCGGGATTACTTCTGCTGATATAATCAGTGTGTTGAATACTGCGAATGTGTTGCCCAGCAATTCCAACCACCACATCATTGATTTTGTAACCTGAATTTTCTTCAGCTTCAATAATAGCTTGTTGAATTGACTGAATGGTTTGGGTAATGTTGTTCACCACACCACGTGCAACGCCAAGGCTTTTAGACTTACCAACGCCTAAAATCTCTAACTTACCATACTCGTTTTTCTTGCCAATCATGGCCACGATTTTGGTTGTTCCGATGTCTAAACCTACTGCAATATTCTCTTTTTCCATCCTCTAATTATTTTATACAAACCACTTGTTGTGTAAACTTCAAATTGATTTTTTTGTATTTGTTCAAGATGCTATCGTTTACTTCTTTTTGAAAAAAGGCTTTATAGTTATTAAATTTCTTTTCAACGTTAATTGGTTTCCCAAATAAAATATCAAAATTGTAATTTCTATTCTTCATCAAAAGCTCGTCTTTGGGCAAAATTTGAACCCCAATGATGTTTTTTTTCAAAAATTCATCATCGTAAATCATCTTTAAAATTTCAGATAATTTTTTCTTGTTTTTGTCTGTAATTTCCCCCCAAACAAGTGGAACTCTCGCCGAATTTAATTCGGAAAGCGGCATTGTACTTCCTTCATAATCAATATAAAAAGAACCACTGTTGTCAAATACTCTGGCAATCGGTGTTTTTTGTTTCACTTTTGCTCTCAACGTGCCATCTATCGTCACATAAACATCTGATTTTTCGATCATTTGATTTTTGTTGATAGACTTCTCCAATTTGTTCAAATCTACTTCAACTTTTGCAATGGTTTTTACGTCACTTTTATTTTCTATTAACAATTTATTAACCGTTTCTGGGCTCACAAAAAGGATGTCATTATTCTCAAAAATCACCTCTGTTTTTTGGAGCTTTCTATTCAAATTTCTGTTGGCTGTAAAGGAATACAGAAATAATACTAACGCGAACATCAGTACTAATCGTATTGTTGGCCAATTGAAAAATTTCTTCATTTTTTGTTTATAATTTGTATCTTTTTTCAAGCAATTCTTTTTTGATACTTGGCACCATTTCTCCGATGTCACCCGCTCCAATTGTAACAATGATTTTAGCTTCATTTTTAACAATCGTTGAATGCAAATTTTCTTTCGACACCAAACTCTTATTTGGGTTGGTCATTTTGCTCATTAACCAAGTTGATGTTACACCTTCCATAGGCAATTCACGAGCAGGATAAATATCCAATAAGATCACTTCATCGAAAGCAGAAAGGCTTTTAGCAAAATCGTCGGCAAAATCGTGGGTACGACTGAACAAATGCGGTTGAAATACAGCCAACACTTTCTCTTTAGGATATAATTCTCTTACTGCTTGATGTACTGCATTGATTTCGGTAGGATGGTGAGCATAATCATCGATGTAAACCAAATCTTCCGTTTTAATTTGGTACGAAAATCGGCGTTGTACCCCTTGGAATGACGCTAGCGCTTTAACAATGGCGTCGGTTGGGGTTCCATATGTTTTCGCCATCGCTAAAGCGGTTAACGCATTCATTAGATTGTGTCTTCCAGGCAAACCGAAGGCAATATTTTGTATGGTTTCTGTTGGCGTTTGTACATCAAAAACATAAGCACTTTTCTCTACTCGAATATTGTAAGCTTTGAACGTTGCTTCTTCGTTGATGGCTACTGTCAAACCTTCTAACGGTAAATCTTTTGGAATAAATAACTTAGATTTGTCTTCCACTTTATTGGCAAACTCACGGAATGAATCTTCAATCGCTGAACTATCGCCATAAATATCCAAATGATCAGCATCCATTGATGTTACGCAAGCAATATCGGGATGTAAATGCAAGAACGAACGATCAAATTCGTCGGCTTCTACGACCGTTATGGTTTTACCACTTCCTATTAAATTGGAATGGTAATTTTCTACGATCCCGCCTAAAAAGGCAGTCACATCGGCGCCACTATCATACAAAATATGTCCGAGAATACTTGACGTTGTCGTTTTTCCGTGAGTTCCAGCGACTGCGAAACAAAATGTATCTTTCGTAATGATTCCGAGTACTTCGGCACGTTTTTTTACTACATAATCCCTTTCGAGAAAATAATTCCATTCTGAGTGCGAAGTGGGAACTGCTGGCGTAATGATGATCAACGTATTTTCAACATAATAATCATTTGGAATTAAGCTAATATTATCTTCAAAATGAATGTGCATTCCGTCGGCTATCAGCTCATTGGTTAGCATGGTTGGCGTTTTGTCGTAGCCTGAAACGTTCTTCCCAATATTTTGAAAATAGCGCGCTAGAGCACTCATTCCGATGCCTCCGATTCCGATGAAATAGACGTTATGTATTTGGTTTAGGTTCATTTTCAGTTTCAAAATTCAAAATCAATGTCAAAATTCAATTTCAAAATTCAATTTCAAAATTCAATGGCAAGCTCAATATCAATTACAAAATTTATTTATTGATTTTTGTTATTGTAATCGTCATTGCAATTGATATTGTTACTTGATTAATTTTATTATTTGTTCAACTATGTCTTTTGTTGCGTTGGGTTTGGCTAAGCTTTTGATGCTTTGGCTTAACTCGTTTTGTTTATTTTCATTAAAAATCAAATCGGAGAAAACCGTTTCAAAGGATGAATCCAATTCACTTTCTTTTAGTAAAATCGCTCCATTTTTATCTCCAATTGCTTTGGCGTTTTTGGTTTGATGGTCTTCGGCTACATTGGGCGATGGAATGAAAATAGTTGGTTTTCCCACCAAACATAGTTCCGACACCGATGATGCTCCTGCGCGAGAAATCACAAAATCCGCTGCAGCGTAAATCAAATCCATTCGATCAATGAAGGCTACGACTTGTACATTTTCTTTATCGTTGTATTTTTTATACTCCTCGAAATACAATTTTCCGCATTGCCAAAAAATCTGAATTCCGTTGCCCAACAAAAAATCCAATTCTTTTTCGATTAATTGGTTGATGCGACGAGCACCTAAACTTCCGCCTAAAACCAACAACGTCTTTTTATTTGCATCCAATTTGAAATACGAAATGCCTTCACTTCTTTTAGTGTCAACATCCAGCAAATCTTGTCGAACAGGATTTCCGGTAAACACAATTTTGTCTTTTGGAAAAAAGCGTTCTAGATTTTCGTAAGCGACACAAATCGCATTGGCTTTTTTACTTAACATTTTATTGGTGATTCCGGGATATGAATTCTGCTCTTGAATGACCGTTGGAATGTTCATGCTATTGGCCATTTGTAACAGAGGACCACTGGCAAAACCGCCCGTTCCAATGACCGCATCGGGTTTGAATCGCTTTATTATTTTGCGTGATTTCCATAAACTGCTGATTAATTTGAATGGAAATAGCATGTTTTGCAAGGTCAACTTACGTTGAATTCCAGCAATCCAAAGTCCTTCAATGTCATAACCTGCTTGTGGTACTTTTTGCATTTCCATTTTATCTTGCGCGCCCACAAACAGGAATTCTGCATCTGGGAAACGCAATTTTAATTCGTTGGCTATCGCAATCGCAGGATAGATGTGACCTCCTGTTCCGCCTCCACTTAATATGAATTTGTGTTTTTTCATTTTTTTAAAACCGCATTCATTGGATTATCTTCGATAGAGAAATTTTCTTCTTCATTTTCAGCTTCTTCCTCTTCTTTTATTTGTTTGTCGATAAGTCGCTGCAATGCTTCTTCTCGTTTTTGTTTTTCTTGTAATTCTTCAGCGATTTCTTCTTCTTTTTTAGTTACACTCAGAATGATTCCGACTGCAATACATGTCATCCAAACTGAACTTCCTCCCGAACTAATTAACGGCAACGTTTGCCCAGTTACAGGTAACAATTCCACCGCTACAGCCATATTAATCAAGGCTTGAAAAATGATGGGAAAACCTAAGCCAATGACCACTAATTTTCCAAACATTGAGTTTGCTTTATGTGCTGCCACGACAAATCGGAAAAGTAATAACATATACATTCCTAAAACGGTTAATGCCCCCAACAGACCATATTCTTCAACGATAATTGCATAAATAAAATCGGAAGACGACTGCGGTAAGAAATTCTTCTGCACACTTTTTCCTGGGCCTAAACCGTAAACACCTCCTGAGGCAATAGCTATTTTGGCTTTTTCAATTTGGTAATCGTCTTCGTTGGGTTTGTTGGTAGTAAAACTATCAATACGACTCATCCAAGTATCGACACGATTGGGGAAAGCATCGGGAAAAGCTTTGGCTACCAAAATGAACATTGTCAACACTACAACTCCTGATCCAATGATGATTCCGATGTATTTTAAAGGATATTTTCCGATGAATGCCAACATCGTTACCATGGCAAAAATGAGTGCCGCTGTTGAAAAGTTGGCCGGAAGAATAAACATTAGAGTTATAAAAACTGGAATCCACAAATCGATGAAAGACTCTTTAAAAGTAGGTTCTTTTTCACGTTTTTTAGACAAATAACGCGCTACATAAATGTATAAAATGATGGCTGCTAACGTGGATGTTTGAAATGATATTCCAATAAAAGGCACTTGGATCCAGCGACTGGCGTTGGCTCCGTCGATTACCGTTCCTTTTACTAAAGTATAAATAAGCAGAACCCAAACAATAGGTAATGCAATACGTGAAATACCACGGAAATAGTGATACGGAATTTTATGCACTTGGTAAATGATAAAAAATCCGATGAAGATATGCGCTAAATGTTTGATCAAATACGTCACAGCATTACCGGAACCATGACGCATGTAAGCCAAATTACTACTCGCGCTAAAAACAGGCATAAATGAAAACAACGCCAAAAGAGCCACGAAGGCCCAAATGACTTTATCTCCTTTTAAACTGTTGATTATTTTTAGCATGGTTGTTTTGTTTCAGGTTTCAAGTTTCAGGTTTCAAGTTTCAGGTAAAACAACTTGAAACATTAAACTTGAAACAAATTGTTACAAGTTGCGCACCTCGTTTTTGAATTGATTCCCTCTGTCTTCGTAATTTTGGAACAGATCGAAACTCGCGCAAGCGGGTGAAAGCAAAACGGTGTCGCCTTTTTCAGCAATGTGTTTGGCGGTGTGTACTGCATCTCGCATGTTATCCACTTCGACCATCATATCAACGATATTAGCAAAAGCTTCAATGATTTTTTTGTTGTCTATTCCGAGGCAAATAATCGCTTTTACTTTTTCGTGAACGAGCGCCATTAACTCCGAATAATCGTTTCCTTTATCGACACCACCGACAATCCAAATAGTTGGGGTATTCATGCTGTCTAAAGCGAAAAAAGTTGCATTGACATTGGTCGCTTTACTGTCGTTGATGTATTGTACATTTTGAATTTTGAGTACTTTTTCGAGACGATGTTCGACACCTTGGAAATTGGACAAACTTTCGCGAATGGTTTGTTTTCGAATGCGCATTAACTGAGCGACCGAAGTGGCTGCCATAGCGTTTTTCATGTTGTGTTTGCCTTCCAATGCAATGTTGGCCGTTTCCATTAAAAACTCTTCTTGATTGATGTTGATTTCCATAATTTGTTTGTTTAGGTATGCGCCATTTTCAACTGGTTTTGAAACCGAAAACGGTATTAATTGTGCTTTCACTTTATTATTTAGTAACCAGTTGGCGATTGCTTCATCATCGGCGTCGTAGATGAGATAATCGTCTTCGGTTTGGTTCATTGTTATTCTGAATTTGGATGCGATGTAATTTTCGTATTTATACTCGTATCGATCCAAATGGTCGGGACTGATGTTGGTAATGATAGCAATGTGTGGTTTGTAATTGATGATGCCGTCCAACTGAAAACTGCTCAATTCCAACACGTACGAATCGTAATTTTCTTCGGCCACTTGCCAAGCAAAACTTTTTCCTATATTTCCGCCTAAACCCACATTCAATCCGCCTTCTTTAAGCAAATGATACGTTAGCATTGTGGTCGTTGTTTTACCGTTGCTTCCTGTAATTCCGATGGTGATCGCTTTGTTGAATTGGTCGGCAAACTCGATTTCGGAGATGACAGGAATCCCTTTTTCAACCAACTTTTTCACTATTGGTGCTTTATCAGGAATTCCGGGACTTTTCATTACCACGGTAGCATTCAGAATTACTTCTTCTGTGTGCTGCTCGTCTTCCCATTTAATTTCATATTGATTAAGAACGTCTTTATAGTTGTCTTTTATTTTTCCGAAGTCAGACACAAACACTTCGTAACCTTCTTTTTTTCCTAAAATGGCCGTACCCACGCCACTTTCGCCACCACCTAATACAACCAATCGTTTCATTATCTGAGTTTTAATGTTACAATAGAAACAATGGCGAGTAAGATGGTTACAATCCAGAATCGGGTTACGATTTTACTTTCGTGATAGCCTTTTTTCTGGTAGTGATGATGCAATGGTGACATGAGGAAAATGCGTCGGCCTTCGCCAAATCGTTTTTTTGTGTATTTGAAATACGTTACCTGAATGATTACTGAAGCACTTTCGGCAAAGAAAATGGCACACAATACTGGCAAGAGCATTTCTTTACGAACTGAAATTGCCAAAACTGCTATGATTCCGCCAATAGTTAAACTTCCTGTATCGCCCATAAAAACAGAGGCTGGATACGAATTGTACCATAAAAATCCTATAAGCGCACCAACAAACGAAGCTATGAAAACGGTCATTTCACCCGAATTTGGGATGTACATAATATTAAGGTAACTCGAGAAAATGATGTTACCCGAAACAAAGGTGAAAATCCCGAGCGCCAAAACAGAAATAGCAGAAGTTCCAGCGGCGAGGCCGTCAATTCCGTCGGTCAAATTGGCTCCGTTAGAAACTGCTGTGATAATGAAAATCACAATAGGAATGAAGATCAACCAAGCCCAATTATGGTAATTATCGCCAGTCCAAGCTATGAGTTCGGCGTAATCAAATTCATTATTTTTTACAAATGGAATCGTAGTGGCAGTTGATTTATATTCCACTGGAACACTCGAAATTACGTTTTCCTTTTGATTGAATGTGATTGGTGTTGATGATTTTTCTCTAATGGTAACACTTGGGTGAAAATACAATACTGAACCTACAATTAAACCCAAGCCAACTTGTCCAATAACTTTAAAAATCCCTTTTAAACCTTGTTTGTCTTTTTTGAATATTTTGATGTAATCATCAATGAATCCAATAGTTCCCATCCACAACGTTGTCACAATCAGCAGAATGATGTAAATGTTATTGAGTTTGGTGAGTAATACAACCGGAATTAATGTAGCTATGATGATAATGAGTCCACCCATAGTTGGTGTTCCCGCTTTTTGAGTTTGACCTTCTAAACCTAATTCTCGAACTGTTTCACCTACTTGCTGATTGCGTAGAAAATTGATGATTTTTTTACCATAAATAGTAGAAATCATCAACGACAAAATAATAGCCAAAGCCGAACGAAATGTAATGTATTGAAACACTCCAGTTCCAGGAACGTCAAGCGTTTTGTCTAAGTATTCAAATAAGTAATACAACATAATTATTTGTTTAATTGTTCTAAAAATTCTTTCACTATTTTCATGTCGTCAAAATCGTGTCGCACACCTTGAATTTCTTGATAAGTTTCATGTCCTTTTCCAGCAATCAATATGATATCATTCGGGTTTGCTAATTGACAGGCAGTTTTTATGGCTTGTTTTCTATCTACAATTGACAATGATTTTTTGAAATTTTGAGGTTCAACTCCTGCCTCCATTTCGGCAATAATCGTTTCAGGATTTTCTGATCTTGGGTTATCTGAAGTCAGAATCACCTTATCACTCATCGTGGTAGCAATGTTAGCCATGATAGGACGTTTGGTTTTATCGCGATCTCCGCCACAACCCACAACTGTAATCAATTGCTCGTTTTTGGTTCGGATATCATCAATAGTTTTTAATACATTTTCCAATGCATCAGGTGTATGAGCATAATCAACAATAGCAGTTATTTTGCTTGTTGAAATGATGAATTGGAATCGACCAGAAACACTTTCTAGGGTGGATAATAATCGAAGTACTTCCAATGGTTCCAAACCAAGCTCAACAGCAGTTCCGTAAATCGCCAATAAATTGTAAGCGTTGAAAGTCCCGATTAATCGCACCCAAACTTCATTTTCATTGATTTTAAGCAGTAAACCTCCCAATTGATTTTCGAGAATAACCGCTTTGTACTCAGCATACGATTTCAACGCATACGTCAACTTTTTGGCCATCGTATTTTGCAACATTACCAAACCGTTTTTGTCGTCGATATTAGTTAATGCAAAAGCTGATTTTGGCAAATGATCGAAGAACGATTTTTTAACGTCGCGGTATTCAGCAAACGTCGTATGGTAATCCAAATGATCATGAGATAAATTGGTAAAAACGCCACCTGCAAACTCCAAACCTTCTGTTCTTTTTTGATGTACACCATGTGAACTCACTTCCATAAAGCAATATTCGCAACCGATTTCAGCCATTTCATCCAAATAATAATTGATAGTAAGTGAATCAGGCGTTGTGTGTGTTGCCTTGTACTCCGTGTCGTTAACCATTATTTTGACAGTAGATAACAAACCTACTTTGTAACCTGCTTTTTTAAATAATTGGTATAAAAGTGACGCAATAGTCGTTTTGCCATTGGTTCCTGTTATTCCAACTAATTTTAGTTTAGAAGAAGGATTATCGTAAAAATTGGTAGCCATAAAAGCCAAAGCTGCGTTGGTGTCTTTTACTTGTATGTAAGTGATTCCCGACACTATCATTGATGGCAATTCATCACATACGATGGCTTTTGCACCAAAACTTATCGCTTTTTCAATAAAATCATGACCGTTAGAAACCGTTCCGCGAATTGCCACAAAAACATCGCTTTCCACAATTTTTCTCGAATCAAATTCGATTTTGTTGATGGATATTTCTGTTGAACCCTTAACGACTTCAATAGCTACTTTGTATAATATGTCTTTTAGCGTAATCACGATAATTCTAATATGATGGTTTTATTTTTTTGAATGACTTCACCTGGTTTAAGCGACTGCGATTTTACTTTTCCTACGCCAATTACTTTTACCCTTAATTTCAAACTTTCCAATAGTGTAACAGCATCCATACCTGACATTCCTTTTAGATTAGGGATGAATTTAGGTTTGTCATTCACTTTAGTGTAATAGCTGTTGAAATTGGCTTCTTGAGTACTAATCTTTTTATTTAAATTTTTGACTTCATTAGTTGTTGGTGCATCTGTAAAAATCTTTTGAGCAATTCTTTTGAAAACCGGTCCTGCTACATCAGCACCATAATATCCAGCCGAGACATTAGGCTTGTGAACCACTACTATGCAAGAATATTTTGGCTCTTCAGCAGGAAAAAAGCCTACAAACGACGAAGCGTAATACATACTTCCGTCTTTTTTGTGGTAATCTACTTGAGCAGTTCCTGTTTTTCCTGCCATCGAAAAATCTTTTGAATACAACTTAGATCCTGTTCCGCGTTTTACTACATTCTTCAAAACCGCTTTAAGTTTACTTATAGTTTCTTGGTCGCAAATACTTTTGTTAATCACTTGCTTGTCGTATTTTTTGATGGTTTTGTTCCATTCTTTGATTTCAGAAACGAATTGTGGTTTGACCATCTCACCATTGTTAGCAACCGCATTGTATAGTGTCAAAGTTTGTAAAGGTGTAATGGCAACGCTATAGCCAAAAGCCATCCACGGCAATGTGTTTTTGTCCCAACCTTTTTGACCTGGTTGATGTACTACTGGAATTCCTTCTCCTTTGAAAGGTAATCCGAGTGGTTTATTCAACCCCATTCGATTGATTCGATTAACAAATTCCTCAGGGTTATTTTTATAATTTTCGTAAACAGCTTGCACTAAAACCGTGTTGGAAGAAACCTCAAAACCTTTGGCAAGAGAAATTTTTCCGTAACCACCCTTGTGAGAATCACGAACCTTTCTTCCGTTATAAACTACTTCTCCTCCACGGCTATCGTATACTTTACTAGTATCAACTTTTTTATCATCTAATAACGCAATCATATCGACCAACTTGAATGTGGAACCAGGTTCGTGTGATTCGGCCACCGCATAATTGATGGTTTCGTAATACGAACCGTCTTCGGCTCTTCCTAAATTGGAAATGGCTTTTACATAACCTGTTTTAGTTTCCATAACTACCACACAACCATGATCGGCTTGGTAAAATTCAAGTTGTTTCAACAAAGCATGATGAGCAATATCTTGAATGTAAACATCAATAGTTGAAATCACATCGTAACCATCTTGAGGTTCGACTTCGTTTACATCGCGTATCGGTTTCCATTGACCTTTGGCTATTTTTTGCTTTTGAACACGACCGTCTTTTCCGTTTAAATAGTTCCCAAAAGCACCTTCAATTCCCACACGTTTAAGCATTCCGTCTTCATCGATACGCTCGTATCCAATTGTACGTTCGGCGATTTTTCCAATAGGATGTTCGCGAACGGTTTCTTGTTCGACTATGATTCCGCCTTTATACGCACCTTTATTGAACAGCGGTAAATTTTTCACATCAACATATTGCGTATAGGTCAATCCTTTTGCAATTAACAAATACCGATTTTGATTGGTTCTCGCTTTACGCAATTCCGATTCTATTGCTGATTTTGGTTTTCCAAGTAATTTTGAAAGTCCAAGTGCTAATGAATCGACGTGCACATCAAAATCTTCTTTTTTGGGAGCCACAGCATCAAAACGAATGGTATAATTTGGAATCGAAGTGGCTAACAAACTTCCATCTGCTGAATAAATATTGCCTTTATTGGCTGGGATTACAAATGATTTTACTGTTCGCTCTTTGGCTAATTTTCGGTAATAATCGCCTTCTACCCATTGAATGTTGGTTAACTTCACGGTAACAGCAATCGCCATCAAAAACAAAATGAATGCGACGAGATAAATACGATACGATATTTGCTTATCTTCTATTGCCATAACTTTTGGAAGAAACTTTTTTCTGCTGGTTTTTTGACTTTAATTTTTACGGGAGGAACTTGCGAAGGCACAATTCCACGCGCTTCCATTTTTTTTGAAATGGTGGATTCCATTTTCAGTTGCATTAATTCGGAGCGACGATCCACAAATTCTGACCGCAACTCTTTAACTTCATTGGACAAATCGGCTATTTTGAATACTTTTTGTTCAAATCGATGCGTATTGGCGATCATAATAATGGCTAATAAAATCAAGAAGACAATAAAGCGCCAGTTTTTGGTAGCATCTTCATTGACTAAGAATCGAGCTTTTACTATGTTGTAAATTCCACCTTTCATATTTTCACTACAAAGACGCTAAGGCGCCAAAGCATTTTTTATTTAGATAACTATATCCTGATCACCGAAAACTGACCAATAAATACTATTTTTTTTCTGCGATTCTAAGTTTGGCACTTCGAGCGCGGTTGTTGATTTTTATTTCGGCCTCAGAAGGCACTATTAGCTTACCAATCAAATGGAACGGAACCGAAAAATTACCAAAGAAATCACGTTCGGGTTCGCCTTCAAACATTCCATTTTTCATGAATCTTTTCACCAATCTATCTTCCAAAGAATGATATGAAATCACACTCAATCTTCCTTCAGGTTTCAGTATTTCAAGTGTTTGCTGCAAAAATTCTTTCAAAACTTCCATTTCTTCATTCACTTCAATCCGAATGGCTTGGTAAATTTGCGCTAGCACTTTATTTTTTACTTTTTCAGGTAAATATTTTCCGAGCACCACTTTCAATTCATCCGTTGTTTTTATCACTTTTTTTTCACGTGCTTCGAGGATGGTTCGGGCTAATGCTGGAGCATTTTTCAATTCACCATAATCATAAAACACACGTCTCAAACTAGCATCATCGTATTCGTTGATGACTTTGAAAGCGTTTAGTTCGTTTTTCTGACTCATCCGCATATCCAAATCCGCATCAAAACGAGTTGAAAAACCGCGCTCTGGTATGTCAAACTGGTGCGATGAAACGCCTAAATCGGCTAAAATTCCGTCGACTTGTTTCACACCATAAAATCTCAAAAAACGTTTGATATATCTGAAATTTTCACCTATCAAAGTAAATCGTTCATCAGGCAATGCGTTGGCCAAAGCATCTTCGTCTTGATCAAAACCAAACAACTTTCCGTTGGGTCCGAGTCGACTCAAAATTTCTTTGGAGTGACCGCCGCCTCCAAACGTAACGTCTACATAAATTCCGTCGGGTTTGATATTGAGACCGTCAACTGTTTCTTTTAAAAGAACCGGATTATGATATTCCATTGTCATCGTCATTTACATTTCCCATCACATCTTCGGCTAAATCAGCAAAGTCAACAACCGAGTCATCAATGGCTTTTTCATACAATTCTTTGTCCCAAATTTCAACGATATTGATTGCTGAATTCACTACGATATCTTTGGTGATTTTAGCAAAAACAGTTAGATCTTTCGGAATTAACAAACGACCCAAATTGTCAATTTCAACCACTTTTACACCTGCTGAAAAACGACGAATGAAATCATTATTCTTTTTTACAAATCGGTTGAGTTTGTTGATTTTTTGCATCATCAAATTCCACTCACTCATCGGATACAACTCCAAACAAGGCTGGAAAACTGAACGTTTCAAGACAAAACCATCTTGAAGAGAACCAGCCAATTGCTTTTTCAAAGGAGCAGGCAAAAGCAACCTTCCTTTAGCATCAACTTTGCATTCGTATGTTCCAATTATTGAGTTCAATAGTTTGAATTTGTGATAATGAGCAAAAATATAAAATAATTTACCACATTTTACCACAAAACCCCACTTTGTTAATAAGTTTTACCACTTTCAGATTTTTTTAAAGCAAAAGAAAGTTTTTATTTTTTTATATTTTAAACAACTAAACCAACAAAAACAGACTTTTTAAAGAACATTTATTAATAAAAAGTTAATTTTCAAGATTATTTTTCAAAGAAATTCATGATTTTAACATCTTTAAAAACTTCATTTTTTGTTGATAAAACACAACCTTTCAAAATGTTAACTTTTGAAATGCTTTTGAAGTTTTTTAAATTGAATGTAAAACTGTATATTAGCCATCTTAGATAAAAGCCTATATTTGCAACTTCAAATCGGAAACGAGACGATAATAAAACATGGAAAACCAGTTAAAAACAGAAGGAAAATACACGTATTACGAAATTGGTGAAGGAACGCCAATTGTGGTATTGCATGGTTTAATGGGTGGATTGAGTAACTTTAATTCAGTTGCCGATTATTTTTCGCAAAATGGTTATAAAGTAATCATTCCAGAATTGCCTTTGTATTCTCAAAATATTTTGAAAACCAACGTTAAAGCTTTTGCAAAATTTGTGAAAGACTTTATTACTTTCAAAGGTTTTGACCGTGTGATTTTGTTAGGAAATTCTTTGGGCGGACACATTGGTTTGTACCATTCCAAAATGTATCCTGAAAAAGTGGCTGGTTTAGTTTTGACAGGAAGTTCAGGTTTGTACGAAAGTGCGATGGGCGATAGTTACCCGAAACGGGGCGATTACGAGTACATTAAAACCAAAACGGAAGGCGTTTTTTACGATCCAAAAACAGCTACCAAAGAAATGATTGACGAAGTTTTTGCTATTGTAAACGACCGTTTGAAAGTAATTAAAACACTTACCATTGCTAAAAGTGCCATTCGTCATAATATGGCCAAAGATTTACCCAAAATGCATGTGCAAACTTGTTTAATTTGGGGGAAAAACGACAAAGTTACACCTCCAGATGTTGCCGAAGAATTCCATAAACTAATGCCCAATTCGAGTTTGTATTGGATTGACAAATGCGGTCATGCGCCAATGATGGAGCATCCAGAGGAGTTCAACAAATTGTTGCATGAATGGTTGAAAAAAGTAAATTTATAACACTATAGAAAAGTCCGATTTGGACTTTTTTACTTTCTATAAAGTAATGAAAATAAATACTGCTGAGTTTGTAATAAGCAATTCTGACGTTAGTAAATGTCCGTTGGAACGTATTCCTGAATATGCTTTTATTGGACGTTCAAACGTTGGAAAATCGTCTTTGATTAATATGTTGACCGGACGCAACAGCTTGGCTAAAACCTCTTCTCGTCCTGGAAAAACGCAATTGATTAATCATTTTAAAATCAACAACAATTGGTTTTTGGTCGATTTACCAGGTTATGGTTATGCCAAAGTATCTAAGAAAACCAAAGACATTTTTCAGAAGTTCATTATGGATTATTTTGAAAAAAGAGAACAATTGGTTTGTGCTTTTGTGTTGATTGACATTCGTTTGGAAGCACAGAAAATCGATTTGGAATTCATTACCTATCTTGGCGAAACCGAAGTTCCGTTTTGCATCATTTTTACCAAAGCCGATAAAATTGGAAAAACCAAAATCGATTCGCACATTGCTGCTTATAAAAAGCAAATTTTGGCCAATAACTGGGAAGAAATGCCACCGTATTTTGTGACTTCATCAGTTGATTCTACTGGAAAAGAGCAACTATTGAGCTACATTGCGGCAATCAACGAAGACATTTTTAAAAACAACCAAGGATTTTAACCTTTCAACTCTAACTTTTCAGCAAAATAGTCACAGAAATCGCGCATAGTGTCGGCCATTTTTTCGTCATTAGTTGCACGCTGGTACGTATCGGCCATTGCTACTAAAGTTTGGTGGAAAAACTGCTTCATTTCATCAACAGGCATGTCTTTGGTCCACAAGTCTATTCGCAAAGTTTCTTTAGAATTGTTATCCCAAATGGATAGCATAATGGCTTTGGTTTCTTCTTGGTTTACTCCGCCATCTTCGGCTGTCCAAGTTAAAGATTCTGGCACTCGGTTTTCGTCGAGTTGAACGTTGAATTTTATTTCGGAGTTGAGGGATTTACTCATTGCGTTTGGGTTTGTATTTGGATTGTTCGAAGATTTGTTTGGCGTCCATTTTGAGCAGGTCTTGCAAGCTTACTTTTTCGTTATTTTCCATGAAAGAGCGTACCATTTGCCAACCAACCCAACGGCCAATTCGACCAGGTGATTCGTTATCGATTTCGAGGTAAAACTTGGAAAAAGGCGCTAAATTAATAAACTGGTTAGGTAACTTAGAATTGGTTGAATACAACAACTCTTTGGAGACAAAATATTCCCAAATAAAGCCTTCGTTTTCTTGACTCCATTTTATTTGTTCTGGAGTGTAGCCAATTTTTTCAGCATCAGTGTAACTATCCGCTAACAATGCATCTTTGAGATACAATTCTTTGCCATAATAAATCATTTGCGACAATAAAGTGGCGTCATTCGGTTGCGGAATAATTCCTAGAGCAAAGCTCGAAGTGACTTCGGGAAGAATTTGGCGTTCTTCAAAGTTTTGGCGAATGTATTCGGGAAATTCAGAGTAAAAACGATGATCTTTGCCGATGAAAAGTTCGAGTGCAATAATCAATTTATCGTTCGAGTAAATGGCTTTGTTGTTGTAATCCATTTCGCCAATTGCGGTATAAATTTCGGGTGTTTTTACCGTTGGAAAATAGTATTTGATGTGTTTGAACAACTCTTCTATTTCGGTTTGTTTGGCATTGAAATTTCTGTATTTTTTTTCCACTTCGGTGTACAATTCGCGCCATTGTGGATGCTGCATTTTTTCAATCCAAACTTCGTCTGGTGTTCCTTCTGGAAAAAAATCGGGATATTCGGCCTTGACTAATGACAATTCCGTTGGTTTAGCGTCAAAAAAGGCTTGTTCGAAACGATGCAGTTTCATTTCCATTGGGATTTCTTCGACGGCTTTTTCGACTTTACTTTTTTGATCACAAGAAGTAATGATGAAAACTGAAAGAAGTACTAAAATGATTTTTTTCATTTGAAATGCAGGTGTTTTTAGCCCAGATAGTAGCGAAAATCCTTTTGTGATTGGGAATTTGTTTTTTCTTGCTGAAAAAGAGCGACTGGAAGAAGCTCCTTTTTTGGCTTAGAAAAACCATTTCCAATGGCAAAAGATTGCAGCGAATAGCTGGAATTAGCTTTTCCCTTCGACAAGCTCAGGATGCAATAGTTTTAATTATAAATTTTTACATTTGCAAATATACATTACGAAACTCCAAATTGATTGTTAAAAATGGCGAAAAAAAGTACGATTCAGGTAGAAAAAGTGAACGAGCATATTGTAAAATGGTTGAAAGATTATGCAAATAACGCGAAAGTAAATGGTTTTGTTGTGGGGATTTCGGGCGGCGTGGATTCGGCTGTAACCTCAACTTTATGTGCCCAAACTGGAATGACTACGCTTTGTGTTGAAATGCCGATTCATCAGCACCCGAGTCAGGTGAATCGTGGTAGAGAACATATTGATCAGTTGCAAAAACGGTTTCCGAATGTACAACGAGTTGAAGCCAATTTGACATCGGTTTTTGAAGAATTTGTGCAGCAAGTTCCGAATACCGAGAACGAACACAAACTGTACTTATCATTAGCCAATACACGAGCGCGTTTGCGTATGACAACGTTGTATTATTTTGCTGGTATTCACGGATTATTGGTAGCAGGAACGGGAAACAAAGTAGAAGATTTTGGTGTTGGATTTTTTACCAAATATGGTGATGGCGGCGTTGATTTGAGTCCGATTGCCGATTTGATGAAAAGTGATGTGTATGCTTTAGGAAAATACCTTAACATTCCCGAATCGATTCAGGTTGCCGCACCAACCGATGGTTTGTTTGGCGATTCGAGAACCGACGAAGATCAATTGGGCGCGAGTTATGACGAATTGGAATGGGCGATGTTGGAAGATGAAAAAGGAAGTGTTGTTGCAGCATTCTCAGGTCGCGATAAAGAAGTTTTTGAAATCTACAAAAAATTGAACAAAATCAACCAACATAAAATGGAATCGATACCTGTTTGCTTGATTCCGATGAATTTTAGATAATTTTTTAACATTTTTTCTGATTGTTTTGTTTTTTTTCTTAATTTTACCGACCACTGATTTTTGTATAAAACAATTGAATTATGATAAACGTTTGTTTGGCCGATAACTTCCCCGTAGTTCATTTTGGCGTCAAATCCTACTTTAAAGAGCATCCTGAGATTAGCGTGGTATCAAATGTTGGAAGTTTTTTCATGGTACCAGACGCTTTGCGAAACAAAGAAATCAATGTTTTGGTCATAGACTTAGAACTTGATGGATTGAAGAGTATTTACGAATTAAAAGCTATTATTAAAAACTTTCCAAAAACCAAAGTTTTAGTTTTTACGAATTTGAACGAACAAATTTATGCGCCCAATGCCATTAAGGCTGGTGTGGCAGGATTTGTACACAAATCGGCAAAGCTGGAAACCTTGGGAACTACCATTATCCGTGTACATCAAGGATTGGTGATGTTGAGTGAAAGTTTGAAAAAGAATTTGGCTTTGATTGCAAAACAAAACAAATCCGAGCGTTTGTACCGTAAATTGTCGAACAGAGAAATTGAAGTGTTGCGCTTTTTGTGTGACGGAAAGAAAAACAATGAAATTTCGAAAACTTTAGGTTTGAATGAAAAGACCATAAGTACTTACAAATTGCGCTTGTTGCAAAAACTAAATGTAACCAATTTGGTGGATTTAGTTAACAAAGCAAAAACGCTGGATATCGTTTAAAATATCCTTTCAACAAACAACAAATTAAGAAAATTTAGAAAATCCTGATTCGGTTGAATCGGGATTTTTTAACTATGCCGTGAAATGACTCGTCCTAATTTTTTGGAAAACATATTAGTTAAACCCAAATAATCTACTACCATTGACAAAGTTTCAGAATTGTCAGTTTCAGGTTCAGAAGTGATAGTGCCTTTTAATTCTTCCACAATTTTATTGACCAAAAACCAACGTAAGGTAAGAATGGTTTCAGAAACGTATTGACTTATTGTTTGGTCTTTTCCCTTTACGTAAATGTGTTTGGTTTCCCAGTTGTGCAATATTTCGCGTTCGTCATTCATTAAAATAGAAGTTACTTCATTGGCAATTTCCTCGGGTAACTGTTGCAGATAACGATCCATTTCGAACGTTTCATTTTGGTTGAAAAAATTAATCAAATCGTTGTAAATCGACTTGAAAAGCGGATTGGCCAATTCGACTTCATCTTCTTGCAAACTCAAATAAATGCGTTGGTAAACCTTATATGTATTAAGTTCTTTAACCTCAACCATATCGCCATTTTCGTCGGCTTTCAAAAGTACGTCCTCAAACTCTTCTTCCTTATTTCCATACAACAAAAGTATTTCAATGATTTTATGCTCGAGTTCGTATTGAATATCCACATTAGCAGAAACCGAAACGTCTTCATTTTTATGAACTTCAAATGCTTTTTGGTCTTCTTTTTGTTTTTTACCTAACTCTTGGATGTCTTTTTTGGCAATTTGCGCTAATGTATTGAACAGCACATCTTCCGAAATATCCATGATGCGCGAGGTTTCTTGAATGTAGATTTCGCGTTTGATGCGATCGGGAATTTTAGAAATACTCGTCACCATATCGCGGATGAGTTCGGCTTTTTTGATCGGATCGTTCTTGGCTTCTTTCATCAAAAGAGAAGCTTTGAATTGAATAAAATCCATTGCCGTTTCTTCCAAGTATTTTACCAAATCATCGTGTGGCGTTTTTTTGGCAAAACTGTCTGGATCTTCTCCATCAGGGAAAGAACAAACTTTCACATTCATTCCTTCTTCGAGAATCAAATCAATTCCGCGAATGGAAGCTCGAAGTCCAGCTGCATCACCATCAAACAACACGGTAATATTTCGCGTCAGACGATTAATCAGACGAATTTGGTCAGGCGTTAAAGCGGTTCCCGAAGAAGCTACTACATTTTCGATTCCCGATTGATGCAATTGAATTACATCAGTATAACCTTCTACCAAATAACAATTGTTTTGTTTAGCTATGGCTTGTTTGGCGTGAAAAATCCCATAAAGCACTTTACTTTTGTGGTACAAATCACTTTCGGGCGAATTGAGGTATTTGGCTGCTTTTTTGTCTTGCGTTAAGATTCGACCACCAAAACCCAAAACTCTTCCGCTCATGCTTTGAATGGGGAACATCACGCGACCTTTGAAACGATCGAATTGTTTGTCTTCGCCTACTATAGTCAAACCTGTTTTTTCAAGGTATTCGAGTTTGTAGCCTTTTCCGAGTGCTTCTTTGGTCAAGGCATCCCATTGATTGGGCGAATAACCCAAGTTGAATTTTTTGATGGTTTCGTTGGTAAATCCGCGTTCCTTGAAATACGTAAAACCGATGGCTTTACCTTCTTCTTGATTCATTAGCACATCGTGAAAATACTTGGCTGCAAATTCCGACACCAAATACATACTTTCCTTCTCGTTGGCCTCGGCTTTGACTTCCTCTGACTGTTCGGTTTCTTCAACTTCGATGTTGTATTTTTGCGCTAAATAACGAATCGCTTCAGGATACGTAAATTGCGAATGTTCCATCAGGAAAGTCACCGCGCTTCCTCCTTTTCCTGTACTAAAATCTTTCCAAATTTGTTTGACTGGCGACACCATAAACGAAGGTGTTCGTTCGTCGGAAAACGGACTCAACCCTTTGAAATTGCTCCCTGCGCGTTTGAGCTGAACGAAGTCGCCGATGACTTCTTCCACACGAGCCGTTTCAAATACTTTATCTATGGTTTCTTTGGTTATCAAGTTTAGATTTTTAGAAACTTAAAAAATGAATGTCGGTAAAATTACACATTCAGAATTTAAAATTTAAAAATAAAAATAAAAAAAGGCGTTTCCAAATAGAAACGCCTTTTCGAAGTATAAAACTAACTTAAACAAAAATTAATTCCAATCAAAGCGAACGCCTAGCGAGATGTTGTTTTGATCTACCGTGTTGTTTTTGAAAATTGGATTGATATCGTATTTCAAATACAAACTTGTTTGTCGGTAACCCACATAAGCGCTAACACCGTAAGTCCAATCGTTTACATTCCAACTTCCTTTTTGTCTTTCGTTGATACGATAACCATCAACTTCGTAAGATAAAAATTGTTTTGAATTGGTGTTGTAGCCTACAAATCCACCAAATCCCATACGGAAGCCATTATGACTGTTAAAGATTTTATTGCCGTCTTTGTCGGTTTTGTTTTTTGAAAAATCGAATTCCAAATGCAGTGGAATAGTTACGTAAACATTTTTAAAATACGTATCTTTTCTTCTTAAATGTGTTGGGTAAGTAGCCAAAACGGTTTCGTCTCCATTATCTACAAAATAACGATTATCAGAAGCATGCAAATGGTTGTACATCCATGAGAAACCATATTTGAAGTGAAGTAAATTACTTTGCTTTGTTAAACGGTAATTCCATGTAATTCCCCATTCAAAAAAAGAAGATCTTCCGTAGGTAAAATCAGAGTTGGCTACAGCTCCATCCGTTACTACATTATTCCAACCTGTTGCAAAAACGCCTTGTGTTGTGGTACGTGATTCGCTCTTGGCTTTTAAAGTGTCGTTTTTTGAATCCCATCTAAAACGAAACATATTTTTCGAGCTATCGCTTGATTCTCTTAGTTTACCATCGACTTTTTCTTGCACTAATGCATTGAGTTCTTCTTTGGCAGCATTGACTTTGTTCTCAATACTTACAGCTCTTGTTTCGGCTAATTCTTTTTTCTTTTTATCTGCTTGTTCTTTGGTTAACGAACCATTTTCAAGTTGTTTGTTAACTTGTTCCACTTCTACCTTTAAGGCTTCTTTTTCTTCTTTAGTAATTTTATCAATTCTATCCGCGATAGCTTTGGCTTTGTCAGCAAAGGTTTCTTGTGCGAATGCTTTTCCTGCAAATAAGGATAATACAAAGGCTAAATAGAGTGCTAAATTTCTCATGTTTTTTGATTTTAATTTTGAGTTCTAAATTTTTATTTCACGTTATTTCTATTGGCTACGGCAACTTTGACTTCCTTGTAATTTTTAGCGACTTTTTTAAAGACTTTTTCTCTAAAAGTCAAGTCCAATTCGCCATCTACTTGCGAGAGTAAACTGTTTGCGCTGACAGTTACTTTAGAAAAAGTTGTTGCTTTACTTTCGTTTTGAGCAATGACTTCTTTGTTTTCGATAGGAATTGTTTTTTCGATTACAGGCAAATTGGAATTCAAGTTGTTTTGACCTTGTTTTTCGGCAATTACTTCTTCTTTTTGGCTTTGATTTACAGATTGATTGTTTTGGATTGTTGTTGATTGATGAGCAATAGATTGATTTGATTTGATGATTGAAACTTTATTTTTGGCTGTCGGTTGTTGGTTGTCGGTTGTCGGTTGAGATGTGCTTTTCTCAACTTGAACTAAGGGTTGCATTTTTTTGTTTGGAACAGTATTTTCTTTGATTTGCGGTTGCGAGGTTAACACCGAATCTTTGGTTACTTCTTGATCTACAACAGCATTATCAGGAGAGATTTCGGTATTTTTTTGAGTAAAGAAAAATGTACCAGCAGTGAGCAAAACCAAAATACTTGCAGCAATATACAACCAGCCAAAAGAACGCTTTGTTTTTTTTTCTTCGGCTACTGAAAGCATTGCATCGAGTCGATCCCAAGCCATTTCGCTAGGTTTGATTTCGCGCGATTGCAACTTTTCTTTGATTTGTTTTTCTATATTATTCAGTTCCATTACTGTAATTTTTTAACTTGTTAATTTGTTCTTGCAACATTTTTCGAGCGTGCGAAAGTTGCGATTTGGATGTTCCTTCGTTGATGCCTAACATCGTTCCTATTTCGTGGTGTTTGTAACCTTCAATTACGTATAAATTGAATACCATTTTATAACCATCAGGCAAACTATCAATTAAGGATTGAATATCGTCTATTGATAACTGACTTTCGATATTGTTGAAGGTTTCTTCATCTCGTCCTAAGACGAGACTATCTTCAATAAACTTTACTTTTTTATGTACTCGTATAAATGAGATGCATTCATTAATCATTATGCGTCGAATCCAACCTTCAAAACTGCCTTTGTGCTCAAAATTTTTCAAACTAGTAAAGACTTTCATAAACGAAGTAATCATTACGTCTTCGGCTTGATGCACATCTTTTACATATTGACGGCAAACACTCAGCATTTTGGGAGCGTATTTCGAATAAATCTTCTGTTGCGCATGACGATTATTTTCGACAGCCAACTCGATTAACTCTTTTTCCTCTTGATGTAAGTTGATGACCTTCATGTTAAATGTCAATATCAATGGCAATGGCAAATTTCAATGTCAAATTTCAATGTCAAATTTCAAATTATTTTTTTGATATTGATTTTTGCTATTGGATTTGCTTTTGTTTAGTGTTCTATTAGCATAGACGAATCTCGATTGAAAATAGTTGCATGGATAATTTGGTAATGTGACAATTTGTCGATGTGG
Source organism: Flavobacterium sp. (assembly GCA_016787805.1). GTDB lineage: Bacteria > Bacteroidota > Bacteroidia > Flavobacteriales > Flavobacteriaceae > Flavobacterium. The sequence goes on from JAEUTY010000046.1 coordinate 50,245, forward strand.
AAATTTTAAAATAATGAAAATCAATTAAATACAAAAGTGTTTTTTTTAATATTTTCATTGACTAATTGCCGAATTGACTCATTATTTTTTCCGTTCAATAACGTAATTTACCATTAAAGTTAAGCTGTCTTTGTATTCAGATGAGGGAAAATTGTGTAGTAATTGAAGTGCTTCCTGTTGGAATTCGACCATTTTTTGTTCGGCGTAGGCCAATCCGTTTTTATCTTTTACAAATTGAATGACTTCTTTGACGCGTTTTTTGTCTTTGTTATGGTTTTTGATCGAATTGATGCACCAACTTTTTTCCGAACTCGAACAATTATTTAAGGCGTAAATCAATGGCAGCGTCATTTTCTGTTCTTTAATATCGATTCCGGTTGGTTTTCCGATGGCTTCATCTGTGTAATCAAACAAGTCGTCTTTGATTTGAAACGCCATTCCGATAAGTTCACCAAATTTGCGCATACGCTCAACCAATTCTACATCTTCTGAAACCGATTTCGCACCCAATGCACAACACGCCGCAATTAGAGTTGCCGTTTTTTGACGAATGATTTCGTAATAAATGGTTTCATCAATATCCAAACGACGTGCTTTTTCAATTTGCAATAATTCGCCTTCACTCATTTCACGCACTGCAACTGAAATGATTCGAAGTAAATCGAAATCGCCATTATCTATAGAAAGCAGCAATCCTTTTGACAATAAATAATCGCCTACTAAAACCGCAATTTTATTTTTCCATAAAGCGTTGATGGAGAAAAAACCCCGTCGGCGATTGCTATCATCTACAACATCGTCATGAACTAGAGTTGCTGTGTGAATTAGTTCGATGACCGAAGCACCGCGATAGGTTCGCTCATTTACCGTTCCATTGGTAATCATTTTGGCCGTCAAAAAAACAAACATCGGACGCATTTGTTTCCCTTTACGGTTCACGATATAATAAGTGATTCGGTTGAGTAGCGCGACTTTAGAAGACATCGATTCGAAGAACTTCTTCTCGAAAAGTTCCATTTCTTTCACAATCGGCTGTTTTATTTGTGCGGTGATATTCATTCGTGCTCAAAGATACAATAATGTGGTAAGTTGAAAAAAAATTTATGATTTGATTAAACCTTTTATTTTTATCGAAGTCTTATCACAATAAAAAACAAATAATCGCGATTATTATTAACTATTAATAACCAAATTAATACTATTATGAAAAATGCAACCAAATTTATCTTAGGATTAGGATTAGCTATAACATTGTTTAGTTGTAGTAAAGACGAAGAAGAGCGAATCATTACGCAAGATGAAGCTTCGGTGAATGCTAAAATTGATTTAGCCAACGACGATGTTTCGGATGTTGTGGAAGAACAAGAATCGAGTACTTATAGTAATTCTGTTGATGGAAGAAATGAAGATCCTTCTTTTTCAGCTTTTAGTGCTTGCGCCACCATTTCAAGAGTTCCTGCTTTTGGAACACCAATTACACCTGGAACAACCGTAACAAAAACCATTGATTTTGGAACAGTTGGATGTACTTTGAACAACGGAAATGTAGTAAAAGGAAAAATCATCATTACTTTTGTATATCAACCCGATGCAACTTCGCATACTATTACGTATACTTTCGATGATTTCTATCACAATACAATTAAGTTTGTTGGAACAAAAACGTTCACTCGAGTAATGAGTGTAGAAACACCAAACTCGCCAAGTCATCCTATTGTAACTATGAACATGGATTTGACCGCAACTTTCCCAAATGGCAATGTTTATACTAGAGTTGGACAAAGAGTTAGAGAAATTATTGAAGGTTACAACACTCCAGGAAATCTTTTAGATAATGTGTACCGAGTAACAGGAAGTTGGACAACAACTTATCCAAATACAAGTGATTTAGTGAGCACTATTACTACACCTTTACGAGTTAGAATGAGCTGTTTAACGCCTCACAAACCACTTTTAGTTTCAGGAATTATTACATTTGAAAGAAACGGAAACACCGCTACATTGGATTATGGCAATGGAGATTGCGACAACCTTGCTGTTTATACCGTAAATGGAAATTCTTTTAACATTGTAATTGGTAATTAATCCTTTTTGATTTTCTATTAAATATAAAAGCGAAAAACTCCCGTAATTGGGAGTTTTTTATTGCTTATTCGCTAATTGTCCGCAGGCTGCATCAATGTCTTTTCCGCGACTGCGACGCACTTTGGCTACAATGTCGTATTTGGATAATTCTTTGATGTACAAATCAATGGCAGCATCAGAAGCTTGTTGAAATTCGCCATCATCAATTGGATTGTATTCGATTAAATTCACTTTACAAGGAACGTATTTGCAAAATTTCACCAACGCATCAACCGCTTCTTTGGTGTCGTTGATGCCTTTCCACACCACATATTCATAAGTGATTTTACTTTTGGTTTTTCGGTACCAATATTCGAGTGCTTCCTTTAAATCTTTCAGTGGAAAATTTTCGGAAAAAGGCATAATTTTAGCGCGAACCTCATCGATTGCTGAATGCAAAGAAACTGCCAATTTGAATTTGACTCCGTCGTCGGCCATTTTTTTAATCATTTTTGGAATGCCAGAAGTAGAAACAGTAATTCTTTTGGGCGACATTCCTAAACCTTCGTCAGAAGTTATCAAATCAATGGCTTTGATGACATTATTGTAGTTCATCAACGGCTCGCCCATTCCCATGAAAACAATATTCGAAAGTGGACGATTAAGGTACAAACGACTTTCTCTGTCAATTGCTACAACTTGATCGTAAATTTCGCCAGGCTCCAAATTACGCATGCGTTTCAAACGAGCTGTGGCGCAAAAATTACAATCCAAACTACAACCTACTTGCGAGGAAACGCAAGCTGTTGTTCTTGTTTCAGTAGGAATTAAAACACTTTCCACCACCAAACCATCGTGCAAACGAACGGCATTTTTTACAGTTCCGTCATCGCTTCGTTGCATTTGATCGACTTTGATGTGATTGATGACAAAATTCGCTTCGAGCATGGCGCGCGTTTCTTTCGACACGTTGGTCATATCATCAAATCCGTGCGAACCTTTACTCCACAACCATTCATACACTTGATTGCCACGAAAAGCTTTATCGCCATTGGCTACAAAAAAATCGCGTAATTGTTCTTTGGTTAAACTTCGAATGTCTTTTTTGTCAATCATGTTGCAAAGGTAAAACAATTTGCCGATTACACTCGCTTTTCCAAAACCGTATATTCCAAAACTAAAACATCCAAAGCCGTTTCTTTGAATAATTGCAATGCTTGTGCTGGAGTTTCAACAATTGGCATTCCTTTTCGGTTTAAACTAGTGTTTAGTAAAACGGCAATTCCCGATTCCTTTTCAAAAGCTTCTACTAATTTATAAAACTTCGGATTCCATGATTTTTCGATGGTTTGAACGCGTGCCGAACCGTCTTGATGCGTTACATTTTGCAATTGATTTACAAATTCTTTTTTAGTTTTATCTACGAGAATCATGTACGGACTATTGCGCCCGACTTCAAAATAATTATTTACTTTTTCTTTTAAAACCGCTGGAGCAAACGGACGAAAATCTTCTCTGAATTTGATGTTTCGGTTGATGTGATCTTTCATTCCTACGATGCCAGGATGCGCGAGAATACTTCTTCTTCCTAACGATCGTGGTCCAAACTCTGAACCCGATTGAAACCAAGCTAGGGTTTTTCCTTCGTTGAGTTTTTTGGCGCAATAAATTAACAATTCATCATCGTTATCAAATTCAATTTTAGAATATTCATCTGATGAAATTAGTGCTTCATTTACTTCTTCTTTTGAATAATTTTTTCCAAAACACGTACTTCCATCGTGCTCCACTTTTGGCATTTTCAAATACTCTAACCAACCATAAAAAGCACAACCCAAAGCCAAACCGTTGTCGGCAGTTGCGGGTTCTATGTAGAGATTTTTCACCAATTGTAAATCTTCGAGTTTAGCATTCGCGACAGCGTTTAAAGCCACGCCACCAGAGTAACACAGGTTTTCGTTCGGGAATTGTTCTACTCTATTTTTAATGCAATTGATGACTGCTTTTTCTACTTGCTCTTGCGCCCATTTGGCAACGTTTGCATAGTAATCAAAATGTTCTTTAAAATATTCATAACCTTGCGATGGATTGGCAAAATGGTGTTTCCAATCGTCTTTTACGAATAATCGTCCTGAATCAAACTCAAAAGCATCGAAATTGTAAATTCCAGAATTTCCGTAAGGCGCCAAACCCATTAATTTTCCCACATCATCCATATCTCCAAAAACATAGTTGCTTATGGAAGCATAAAATCCCCCAATGGAATGTTGCGTGGTTGGCAATTGAAATTTACTTGTCGATTGCTCTGCCATTACACTAAAATCCTTGATCAATGGTGTGAGTTTTTGTCCGTCGAAATGATAAAAACTATCTTTTTCGCATTGCATTTGATTGACTTCAAAAAAAGAAGCATCTATACTATTTTTTTGTTCTGGATGTAATTCGATGAATTGGTCTAACGGACTTCCACAACCGTCAATCACCATCACATTACAATCGGAAAACGGAGAAGTTCCGACTGCGCTGTACGCATGCGCTAAATGGTGAGAAATATCAATTATTTTAGGTTGATCAGTATCAGCGAACAACCTTTTTCCTTTAAAAAAATCGCGTTTGGGAAGTGTGAAATTTTCGCATTGAACTACAATTGTAATATCATCTAATGAAATTCCTTCCGCATCCAAACAATATTGAATAGCATCGGAATCATTTCCGCCATCGTGTTTGATTCGGGTAATGCGTTCTTTTTCGATGGCAACGCACACTTTTCCGTCTTTTAATAAAACTGCAGAACCGTTGTGTGACAATCCGGTTCCGAGTACATATATCGATTTAGACATTCTTGCTACTTTGTGCTAAAAATAACATTAAAAATAGAATTGACAAGGGTTTTTAGCTACTTAAAATAGGTTTATTTAGTACCTTTGATGCGAATTAAAACCGTATTCATCATGCATTTTCTATCGGAAGATTTAGAGATTTACATCGAAAACCATTCGCAAACCGAACCCGAATTACTGGCACAACTCAACAAAGAAACTTATCAAAAAGTCTTGTTGCCACGCATGTTGAGTGGTCATTTTCAAGGACGTGTTTTGAGTATGTTATCCAAATTGATTCGACCAACAAACATTTTAGAAATCGGAACCTACACAGGTTATTCGGCTTTGTGTTTGTGCGAAGGAATGCTGGAAAACGGTGTTTTACATACCATTGACATTAAAGAAGAATTGGTAGATTTTCAGCGCAAATACTTTGATAAGTCTCCTTGGGGAAATCAGATTGTGCAACATTTAGGTGAAGCGTTGGCTATTATTCCGAATCTCGATTTGAAATTTGACTTGGTATTTATAGATGCTGACAAAGAGAATTACATTCATTATTTTAACATGATAATTCCTAAAATGAACAAAGGCGGAATCATTTTATCGGACAATGTATTATGGAGCGGAAAAGTGGTGGAAGTAGTCCATCCGAATGATATTTCAACGAAAGTTTTGTTAGAATACAACCAGCTTTTAAACACCGATACGCGAGTAGAAAGTGTGTTACTTCCTATTCGCGATGGTTTGACGGTGAGTCGAGTGCTTTAATCTTTTACGCCTAATTTAGTGAGTAGATCTTCCATCAAACACCACTTCGTGAGGGACGATTGTAACAAATTGGCACCCACAAAAGCGGTGAACCACAACCAATTGATACTGACATAAATTGCTAAAAGTAGGCTGATTAGTATAAAAGTTCCTGCTACAGCACGGATGATTCTGTTTTTCATGTTAATTCGTTTTTTCAATATTTAAAACTGCAATGTGAATGTGTGAAAGTGTTTCTTGTTTGGCATTGAAATCTTTCACCGAATCGCAAACGACATCTACATTTTCTTTTGCCACAAAGGCGTAAAACAATATCGATTCATTTTCATTCATTTCGGTACCAAACCAATTGCTTTCGATTGCATCTTCTGAAGCATCGCGAAAACCCGTTACTTCTTTGTATGAATAGGTTTTTACTTGCGCTTTTTTCAAAATGCGTTTGACTTCTTTTTCAAATTCGGCAACTGCTGTGATTAATAATAGTTTCATTTCTATAGTTATAAGTTATGAGTTATGAGTTTCCGTCTCCTCTTTAACTTCTGGTTTTTCCCATTTTTTTCTTTCGGTGATGTAGTAAATCAACGGAACCACAATCAATGTTAGTAAAGTAGAGACAATAGCTCCGAATACTAGCGAAATGGCTAACCCTTGGAAAATGGGATCAAAAAGAATAATGGATGCTCCAATTACTACCGCTCCAGTTGTCAGTAAAATAGGTGTTGTTCGCACTGCTCCTGCTTCTATAATGGCTTGTTTTAAAGGAATTCCATCGTTTAATCGGATTTCGATAAAGTCGATGAGTAGTACTGAATTTCGCACCATTACTCCAGCTAATGCAATCATTCCAATGAATGAAGTTGCAGTGAAAAATGCACCTAACAACCAGTGACCTAATACAATTCCGACTAACGAAAGAGGAATCGCCATCATCATCACCATTGGCGTTTTGAAGTTTTGGAACCAGCCGACAATCAACATATAAATAATCACAATTACCACTAAAAATGCTGCGCCTAAGTCGCGAAAAACTTCCAATGTAATTTGCCATTCGCCGTCCCATTTTACTGTGAAATCACTTTCATCAGCGGGTTGTTCCATGTACAATTCGTTGACTTTATAACCTTTGGGCAACTTCATTTTTTGTAGTTTTTCATTCATTCCCAAAATCGCATACACCGGACTTTCCAATGCGCCCGCCATATCAGCTGTTACATATACAACACGTTTTTGATCTTTTCTGAAAATGGTTTTTTGTAATGTATCGGTTACTACTTTTACTAAATCGGAAACCGGAACTACGTTACCATGACTGCCTTTGATTTTTAAATTTTGAATGTCTTGTAATGAGGTTTTGTCTTTGTCATCCAAGGAAAGCACAATCCCAACATTATCGTTAGAACGCTCATCGTACAAGTTGGAAACTGGATATTCTTTCAACAAATATGTCAAATTTCCGACTACTTGTTGAGGCGCGATTCCGTTAAGCATTGCTTTTTCTTTATCGACTTCTAATCTGTATTCAGTTTGGTTGTCTTCTACCATCCAATCAATATCAACTATATCCGTAGTGTTTTGTAGAATGTCTTTCACTTGATTCGCCACTGCAATTTGTTCTTTGTAATCTGGCCCATAGATTTCAGCTACCAAAGTCGACAATACTGGAGGTCCAGGTGGAACTTCAATAATTTTCACATTGGCTCCGTATTTTTTGGCGATTTTTTGTACTTCGGGACGAGTGATTTTGGCAATATCGTGACTTTGTAAATCGCGGTCTTCTTTGTGGAGTAAATTCACTTGAATATCGGCCATATTACTTCCGCCACGTAAATCGTAGTGACGCACTAAACCATTGAAGGTAATTGGCGCAGACGTACCGATGTAATTTTGGTAATTCACCACTTCTGGAATCGTAGACAAATACTGCGCGATTTCTTGGGTAACTGCTGCTGTTCGTTCTAATGTTGTTCCTTCGGGCATATCAATCACCACTTGGAATTCGTTTTTATTATCAAAAGGCAACATTTTTACCGCCACCGATTTGGTGAAAAACATCATCACTGAACCTAACAAAAGCAACACAGTAATTCCCAACATTAAGCGGCGTTTTTTTGAACTTTCTAAAAATGGGCGTTCCCATTTGTTGTAGATTTTGTAAATCCACGACGTTTCTAATCCTTGCTCGGCTTTATGCTCTTGTTCATCTTTTTCATGTAATAAATGATAACCCAAGTACGGTGTTACCGTCAAGGCAACGAATAAAGACAATAACATCGCAATCGAAGCACCAATTGGCATTGGACTCATATATGGACCCATCATTCCCGATACGAACGCCATTGGTAAAATAGCCGCAATAACGGTAAACGTAGCCAGTATAGTAGGGTTTCCAACTTCGTTTATTGCATAAATTGCGGCTTGTTTGAATGGCAGTCGCTTCATTTTGAAATGGCGGTGCATATTTTCGGCGATGATAATACTATCGTCTACTACAATTCCGACTACAAAAACTAAGGCAAAAAGTGTGATTCTGTTTAAAGTATATCCTAATAAATAATAAGAAAATAGTGTCAATGCAAAAGTTAATGGAACCGAGAAAAACACGACCAATCCGCCGCGCCATCCCATGGCTAACATTACCAAAATAGTTACTGCAATAATAGCGATTCCTAGGTGCATTAATAATTCGCCTACTTTATGTGAAGCGGTTTCTCCATAATTACGAGATACTTCTACATGCACATCATCAGTAATTATCGAACGTTTTAGATATTCTACTTTTTCTAAAATCTTTTCCGAAATTTTCATCGCATCGGCACCTTTTACTTTTCCGATGGAAATGGTAACAGCAGGATATTCCGATTTATTTTTCGCAAATTTTTCGTTGGTTTTTCCGTACCCAAATGAAACATAACTTCTAGGCGTTGAAGGTCCATCTTGCACTGAAGCAACTTGTTTCAAATACACTGGCATATTGGCATTGACACCAACCACTAAGTTTTCAATATCTTCTGATGTCGATAAAAACTGACCTGTAGTAACTAAAAACTCTTGATCGTTCGTCACAAAACTCCCCGATTGTGAGCTACCGTTATTGGCTTGAATCATTTGCATAATTCCCAAGGCATCCACTCCGTTTTCGGCCATTTTATCTTTATCGAGTACTACTTTTACTTCTCGATTGCGTCCACCTATTTCTTTAGTAATTGCAACATCTTTTACTTTTTCGATTTCAGAAGTCACTTCTTCAGCGATTTGTCTGATTTCGAAATCGTTTAATTTTTCACTCCACAATGTTAATCCTAGCATTGGAACATCGTCGATAGAACGTGTTTTTACCATTGGTTTGTATACACCTTGCGGAAACATATTCTCGTATTTGGCTAACTCGTCGTACAATTTTACGTACGAGCGTTCGACATCTTGACCCACGAAAAACTGCACAATTATCATCGCTTGACCGTTCATCGCCATACTGTGAACATGTTCCACTCCTTTTATATTAGAGATGATTTTTTCTAATGGTTTTACCACTCTACTTTCCACTTCGGCCGGACTTGCGCCAGGATAACCGACCATTACATCAGCCATTGGAACGTTGATTTGTGGTTCTTCTTCACGTGGAATCAAAAACGAGCTGTACACTCCAATAATCATCAATGCTACCATCAACAAAATGGTCAATTTTGAGTTGATGAAAAAATGGGCTATTTTACCTGATATACCTTCTTGCATGTTATTTTAATTTGAAAAATTGAAAATGTGTCAATTTGAAAATGTGTCGATTGCAAATAGTATAATTGACACATTGGCTAATCGACTAATTGGGCAATTGCACTTTAGCACCGTTATACAATTTACCTTCTGCTGACACGATGTACTTCTCGTTAGCGGCTAATCCGGATAAGACTTCAACTTGGCTACCAAAAGATTTTCCGATGCGCAACCAGCGTAAAATGGCTGTATTTCCGTTGCCAACTGTATAAATTCCGGTGAGTTGACCTTGTTTGACCAATGCGCTTTCAGGAACTATAACTTTATCAGAAACAACTGTAGTAGCTTCTTTTTTATTCGCCACAGGAAACTGGACATTGACAAACATTCCGGATAAAATTGATTTGTCTGTTTGTGTCAAATTGACTTTTACCAAATATTGTCCGCCTGTATTTTTAGCCGAACCACTCACTTCCGAAACTTTTCCAGTCACTTCTTTATTAAGAGATTTAATCAACACTTTTACAGCCATTCCGTTCGTAATAGAAGAAATATCACTTTCAGAAACCATTGAAGTTACTTGCATACGCGATGCTCCTTCAATGCTAACTAATGGCATTCCCGGATTGGCCATATCGCCTTCTTTTATATAAGTATTGGTGATTTCTCCCGAAAATGGTGCGGAAATGTTCGAATAACTAAACTGCGCCATGACTTCATTTCGCATTTGACGCGCACCTTCTAAAGTTGCTTTGGCCATTTCGTAACGCGCAGTCATGTCGTCTAATTCTTTTTGCGATGCACTTTGTTGAGCATATAAATTCACAAAACGATCATAATCTTTTTTAGCATTGTTGTACGCCGCAGTCGCTTGTAAAATAGAAGCGTCTACTTGTGCTTTTTTTGCGTGTAAATCAGTGTTGTTGATGCTGACTAATAATTGTCCGGCTCCGACTTTTTGTCCGACTTTTACATGTACTTTTGTTACGTAACCCATCATGCGCGTGCTTAAATTGGCGCTGTTTTCGGCTTCGATTTTTCCGCTGGCGGTTACAAACGGACTGTTGTTGTCGTTGTTGATTCCGCTTACTTGAACTTTAATAGCTGGTTCGTTATTGGAGGTTTCTTTTTTGTCTTTTCCACACGAAAAAAGAGTGAGAACTAATAAAAAGACAGTTAGTATTGAATATATTTTCTTCATCATTTTAAAATTGATATTGATTTTTGAAATTGATATTGTAATTGATTTTTATTTCGTTAAAAACTGTAAATACTGTTTGGTGAAATTGTATTCGAAAATGGCTTGCAGGTGTTCTAATTCTTTTTGAATCATTTGGGTTTCTGACGTCAATAAATCGGTGGTTTTTTCTAAACCTTGCGCGTATCGATTTTGGCGAATACGAAACGCTTCTTGCGATTGTTCAAAAGCCAATTGCGAAAGATTCACTTTGCTTTCGGCGTCTTTGAGTTGTCGACTTGTTTTATTTACTTCGAGTTGACTTTGTTTTTTGTATTGGTCTTTTTCGGTTTCTGACTTTTGAAATTCGGCTTTGGCTTTATCATATTTTCCGATGGATTTGTAACCGTCAAAAACATTCCACGATAATTGCGCGCCCACTAAATAGCCTTTGGCTGAAGTTCCGAATATATTTCTATCGTACAATTCATAACTACCAAAAGCATTCAATCTTGGCAAAAAAGTAGTTTTGGCCGATTGTAGCATTTTGCTATACGCTTCAGACGATTTGCTCATTGCCTGAATGTCTTTTCTATTTTCGGAAAGCGTTGGATTAATAGGTTCAATTATTATAGTGTTTTCAAGTTCTTCTGTTGGTTTGTACAATTTATCTTTTGCCTCTTCATTCAATAAAAAAGCGAGATAATCAGATGCATTTTGCACATTACTTTTGGCGTACTGCAATTGGTTTTCGATTTCGTTGACACGTACTTGAACATTCAATACATCGGTTTTTTGCAACATGCCATTATTAAAATAATTCTGTACCAATTTCAAGTTTTCTTTGGCTGTTGTATTGGCTTTTTCCAACACTTTCACAGCTCTGTAAGTCAACTGTAATTGCATGTAAGCCTTGGAAACTTCTAATTCCAAATACTCTTTGGTGCGTTCGGATTGTAGTTGATACGCTTCCATTTTAGCTTTGGCTGCTTTGCGTTCGAATAATCCATCCACATTGATTAAGGGTTGTTGGATTTCAAATTTGGTAGCAAAATTTTGAGTCGTTTCAGGATTGTTTAATAAATCAGGATTAAAATCAGAAGGTGTCAAAATTTCCTGATTCAATTTAGATCCGAAAGCCATTAGTGGATTGGTAGTTGAAATTCCTGTATGCGAAACATTCATATTTGGCAAGAATAATGCTCTCGACTGACTGTAATCGGCTTTGGCGGAAGCATATGATTGTTCAGCAATTTTAATTTGTAGATTTTTATCGGAAAGCTTTTGCAACAAATCGTTTTTGGAAATGGATAACGTATCTTGACCAAATCCGAAGAACGAACTCAAAAGTAGTGCTGGAAAAAGGATGTAACTGATTTGTTTCATAATTATTCATCTGAATTATGAAGCAAAAATAGAAGAGTAAAAATGCGCTGACAGTAACAAGTGTTACTGTGTAACTTAGGTTACAAAAAAAAGTGCTCAATTGCTTGAACACTTTTTAAATTATTAAAGTTTTGAACTATTGAATCACCACTTTTTGTGAAACATAAAATTTATTATCAAAAACAAACGTTATTATCACCGTTTGATTAGAGGCATTTTCCAAATCAAAATCCATCACATTTTCACCTGGCGCTGTATCTTCAATTTCGCCATCAGCGATGATTTTTCCATCGATGGTAGATACAAGATAATCGATTGTAGTTGCATACGCCATAGTAAAATTGATTTTCACAACATTATTTGAAGTTGGATTGGGTGAAACCGTCATTGAAAACGGATTTTTTCCATCTACTTGAAATACATTTAATGGCTCATTTCGAATTAATTTTACTTCATAAATGGTTGCGTTCGCACTAGTTGTATTGGTTTGATTCACACTAAACGGATTTTGCGTCGGACTACTCAAACCGCCAACAATATGTCCAATTACAAATTCCTCATCTGTAATTTCATCCAATTTAATCACTTCATTTTCAAAATGTGGCAATGATTTGTTTGGAATGAATTCGGCACTTGCGCCTTTCAAACTCGGCATGGTTTCGGGCATTTGATATTCTTGCAACGAACCATCAGCAAAGCGAGTAGTTCTACTAATGGTGTTTACAAAAGGCACACTATTATCTTGAACCAAAGTCGTTCCGTTGTAATAATACTGACTCATTCCTCCAAAAAATAAATTGTGCATTCGATTGTTGACAGCATCGTACAAACACGATTTGGCGCTGTGGTAGTTGCTCAAATATTGATTGAAAGTAGTTTGCGGGAAATAACCCGATTCTTTGATATCAACAGGATAGAGAAAAGGCAAATCAACATTGATTTGAAAAACGCCCGACGAAATCGTGTAACCTTCTGAACCATCAGGGAATATTTGTGGTAGCAAGTTGTAATCGCGTCGGTGCAAATGAACGGCATCCGTAATGACTTGGTAATTGGAAATGCTCAATTGCGAACCCGAATTGTCAATTTCAAACTTTTTGATACCATTGGTATACGTTTGTGTAAAAGTCGGATTGTTCATTGGGTTGTATCTTCCGTCAAAACGATGTCCACCAACCAAATAAAACGTAGAGCCAATTTTACCCAATTGTCCGCCATTAACAGCCAAATTTTCATCGGTCATTTGTTTGAAATAACTAGAAATGGACGAACCGTTGACAATGGAATTGATTAAGTTCGGAACATCAACCGAAGTTAATTTGTTGAAGGTAATATGATCATTGGCTGTAGCCGAAAAAGCGTAGCCGCCAATAATGTAGAGCGTTTCACCATCTTGATAGAAATTGAAATTTGTGGCTTGTAATTGCTCTTTCAACGAAGTAGACAACGAATTGACTGAAGCCGACCAAAACTGATTAGTAGCCACATCAACCACAAAAATAGAAGTGTTGTTACTCGAAGCAGGAAACGCGTTAAAAGGTTGACGTGCGTGAATTCCGTCGACTCTTCCACCAATGATGAGCCATTTACCGTTGTGTTGCGCAAAGGCATACGAGTGAATTCCAGGAAAATTCGGAATGGTTATCGGATTTAATTGTATTTGATAATCGAAAGTAGATTGTGAGAATAAAGTACTTGCAATTAGAAAAAATACAATGCTATAAATTGTTTTCATCTTTTTAGGTTTAGGCAATAGCTGTACAGTGCCTATGAAAATAGACACTATACTTTACTATTACATTTTCATTTATGATTTTTTCTCTTCTGTTTTTTTAGAAGAACAACATCCGCCTTTTTTATCCGTTCCACATGATTTTTTCTCGTCTGTTGAGCACGATTTTTTTTCATCAGCAGAACATGATTTTTCGGTTTTTGCTTTTTGTTTTTTCTGTTTCGGACCTTGTTGAGCGTTTGCGTTCATAGAAAAGAACAAGGCCATAACTGCAAATATTGAAACTATTTTTTTCATTTTTTATTTATTTAAAATTTAATACTAATTGTAATTTGTTTTTAAGCTATATAAAAATGACTCGGGCGGTTGCCAAATAGTAACGTTGTAGTGTGAAACGAAGTTTTTGTGGTATTCTATATTTTCTTTTTGAGGAACAAAAACGAAGTTGGTTTTCAGCTCGAAATTGTTAGTAAACAAAACATATGTATAGTGAGTAAAGCTAAAGTTGAGCAGGCATTTTTCTTTCGGGCAAGCACCATCTGTTTCGTCTGATGAATTGTTTTTGTGACACGAAGATTCACAATTTTCGGCAAAATGCATCTTAATTACTTTCACTGCAGGCAACACAGTCAAAGCACTAAAATAGAAGAATACGAAAAGAGCAAAGTATTTCATCTTGTAAAATTACAAGCTTATTTTCATTTTTTTTGTAACTATTGTTACTTAATTCAAAATCCTCTTTTGTGGAGGTACTTTTGGTATAATCTGAAGAAAACAAAACCCAACATTCCTCCAAAAGCATAACCTGTTAAAATGTCGGTTGGGAAGTGAACACCAAGGTAAATTCGGCTATAAGCAAAAATTAGTGGGTAAAGGAAAACCAAGAAAACATACTTGTAATAGCGTTTCAGAATCAAATAAATGAACGTCATTGTGGCCATTGAATTGGCGGCATGACCTGAAAAGAAACTGAACGTATCTGATTGGTGAACTATGCGAATAATGTCTTTAATTTCGGGATCATTGCACGGGCGAAGTCGTTGGAAAGTTACTTTACAAAACTCAACAGTTTCATTACCAATTAAAAGAAGAACAGCAATAAACAGTACAGCTATTCCTAAATTTTTCCAGCCAATTTTTCTTTGCAAAAGAAACGCTAAAAGTAAAAAAAATGGCGTCCAGTGAAATTGTTTTGTAATGAACAACCAAAGCGCATCAAAAGTTGGCGAACCCAATCCGTTAAGGAAAACGAAGACTTTTTTATCGAGATCGACTAGCTTTTCCAACATTACATTTGGCGTTTGATTGGACCCGATAATTCGTCTAGATCATCTTTCATTGCGTCAATTGGATTGGACAAATTGGTATCCAGACTTCCTTTTACGCTTTCTACTTCTTTAGTAAAAGAGGATGTTAATTCATTGATGGAAGTATCCAAACCATTGGCTTCGGCACTTTTTTTGATTTCCGATTTGATTTCATTGGTAGCGTTTTTGAGTTGTGCCATTCCTTTTCCAAGATTGCGAGCAATCACCGGAATTTTATCTGTACCGAAAAGCATCAAGGCAATGAAAATGATGAATATTAATTCGCCGCCACCTATTCCAAACATAGTTTTAAAATTTATTGTGCAAAGTTACAAACTAAATTAATCAAATTTGGATTTTACTTCTTCTTTTGGCCACGAATTATTTGTGGTATCAATATCGGCCGTTTCTTCTTTAGGATCGACTTTTATTTTTACTATCGCTTTATCCGTTGCAAAAGTTCTGTTGGCTTCTTTGTCATTCATACGCCAAATTTGAGCTGGAAAATGATGTAATTCAGTGGTACCATCTTCAAAAGTCAACTCAACAATAATTGGCATTACCAATCCGCCTGGCTTATTAAAAGTTACTTGATAAAAATATTTTGGTGTTTTTAACTTGGCTTGCTCTTCCTTAGTAAATGTCTTTTCAACATATTCTTGAAGTGTTTTGCAATCTTTAATTTCGAAAGGCTTGTTCATTTCGGGTTTGTAACTTTCACTTCCATCAGCAATCATATACACCATCGGTCCTTCAATACGGTTTCTTCTACGACGTGTTTTTAAAAAGTCTTTTACTTCTTTAGAAGGTTCATTGCTTACAAAATATTTATTCACTTCTTTGATTCCAATATCGTTGTAATCTGTAGTATAGAACCAACCTCTCCAAAACCAATCCAAATCGAATGCGGATGCATCTTCCATTGTTCGGAAGAAATCTTCTGGTGTTGGATGCTTGAATTTCCATCGATTGGCGTACGTTTTGAATGCATAATCAAACAATTCTCTTCCCATAATAGTTTCACGAAGAATGTTGAGTCCAGCTGCTGGTTTTCCATAAGCATTATTGCCAAATTGACGGATGCTTTCCGAATTGCTCATAATGGGTTCCAACCCTCTTTGATCACCACTCATATAAGGAACAATTTTATTGGCTGGGCCTCGATCGGCTGGAAATTTTGGATCCCATTCTATTAAAGCCATATACTCCATAAACGAGTTCAACCCTTCGTCCATCCACGTCCACTGACGCTCATCTGAATTGACAATCATTGGGAAAAAGTTGTGTCCCACTTCGTGAACAATTACACTCATCATGCCGTGTTTTACTCTGTCGGAATATTTCCCATCGGCGTCTGGGCGACCCCAATTCCAGCAAATCATTGGATATTCCATTCCTTGATCTTCGGCATTGATTGAAATGGCTTTTGGATAAGGATAATCAAAAGTGTGACTTGAGTAACTTTTTAAAGTATGCGCTACAATTCGAGTAGAATATTCCTCCCAAAGTGGATTTCCTTCTTTAGGATAGAGTGAAATTGCCATTGTTGTTCTTGTGGCTAATTTCACCGCCATAGCGTCGTAAATGAATTTCCTTGAGGTTGAAATTCCAAAATCGCGCACGTTAGTAGCTTTGAATTTCCAGGTTTTTTTCAGTGTTGAAAAGCCTTTCTCTGCTGCTTCTGCTTCAGCTTGAGTTACAACAATTACTGGTTTATCAAACGATTTTTCAGCTTGCGCATAACGGGCTAATTGTGCTGCCGTAAACACTTCGTTTCGGTTCAATAATTCTCCTGTTGCTTCTAAAATATGATCTGCTGGAACTGTAATATTTACATCAAAATTTCCGAAAGGAAGTGTAAACTCACCTGAACCCCAAAATTGTTGGTTTTGCCAGCCTTCAACATCATTATAAACCGCCATTCTTGGGTAAAATTGAGCGAGAATGTACAACCGATTTCCGTCTTCAAATTGCTCATAACCAGAACGTCCGCCATCTAAACGATAATTGTTGATATTGTACCACCATTTAATTGAAAACGAAATTTTTTCGCCATGCTTCAATGGAGTTGGAAGTTCAATGCGCATCATCGTTTGATTGATGGTGTAGTTCATCGGTTTGCCTGTAGCATCTTTTACGTATTCGATGTTGAAACCACCATCAAAATCTTCTTCTAAATATTTACGAGAAAAACCTTTCGGACTCATCACTGGATCGGTTACATTGCTGTCAACCAATGGCGAAAGTGATTTGCGTGACTGCTGGTTTTGATCGAGTTGCATCCACAAATAATCCAAACTTTCTTTGGCATTATTGAAATACGTTACCGTTTCTTGCCCAGATAACTTTGCGTTTTTATCGTCGAGTTCGATATCAATTTTGTAATCGGCTTGTTGTTGGTAATATTCGGGTCCAGGCGCTCCAGATGCCGTACGATACATGTTGGGAGTTGCCAACAAATCATACATCTGTTTGAATTTATCTGTGTTTCTTTCGACCGTTTTATCTTGCGCCATTACCATCAAAGGAAATGCTACAAAAGCGAGTAGTATTTTTCTCATAATAATAAATAAAGTTTATAAAAGTAATTATTTATTAAAGAGTATGGTTGCTTAGGAAATTATTTTAACATTCCTTTAAAATTTTCGGAGGTGAGTAACAAGCTATTTTTGTTTCCGTTAAAGCTGGTTTGGATGATATTTTGCTGTTCATTATGGTTCTCCATAATCATGGAGTTTTCTATTTCTAGCGAACTTATTTTAGGAACAGCAGTAATTCTTAAATAACAAATCAAAACGTTGTCTTCGGTTTCTTTGCTTAAAAATTCGAGGTTTTTGGCTTGACCATTTACCTTAACAACAAACTTTTCAGCAAAATATTTTTTCAAAAGTTCAACCTGTTCGGGCGATTCGTACTCGGAGGCCAAACGACTTTTTTTGTGGTATTTTTTTTCAATGGCTTCGTTGATGTCGTCGATAAAAAGTCGGCTTGTAATTTGCAGCATTTTTTTCTCCTTGGAATGATTGATCTGATGAATAGCAACGTAGAATTTGTGCATTGACCATGACGTTAGTACCAACAACAGAAATGCAAAAAAAGTATTTTGAACCAATTTTTTCATAACACAAATGTACTATTCTTTATGAAAGGCAATACTTTTTTCCACCAAGAAATCAATCAAGGTCAAACTATTTATCCTTTCCAAAAGTTGCTTTTGATTAATTTCTTCTGAAAAACAATATTCCAAAAACAAGTTGATTTTATCGTCCTCAATATTCAATTTGTTGCGAAAAAAATCGGAATCAAACCGTTTTCTCATTTCGACGACAAATTCTTGAGAATCATAATGTTTTATTGGTTTTGATTTTATGAACTCATCGTCATCAAACAATCGATACAATTTTTCCCCCAATTTCACAAAGTCTACACTAGCTGGCACAGGTTGAATTGGATCGGTCATGGCCAAATTTTGCGTTGTTTTGACGCCTGTAATTTCTAAATTCTTAAAATCAATTGAAGATAAATCTACTTTAATCAAAGGCTTGACTTTAATTCGTTTGGCATCATACGTCAAATCGCCCGTAAGTTTGAAAGCGCCAATTTTCACCTCATCCAATTGATTCACATTCATAGTCAAATGAATAACCGAAATTAAATTTTTAAAATCGGAAGATTTCAATACGATTCTTTCCGTGTCAAATGCTACGCTTGAAATAACTATAGTATCACCTTCACGAGCATAAATAGAAAAAAACCCTAAATCATCGGAAATTGTATTTGTTTCTAAGGTAATATTGGTAATTGTTGCTCTTTCAACTTTTAAAGAATCACAAACAAGTACACCTTTGAAAACTTCCAATTTTCTTTGTTGAGAAAAAACAATTGAGGTAAAACCAAAAAAAATAAAAAGTAAAGATGGCTTCATGAGCTATTTTTTTTTGCCTATTACTTCTAAATAACTAGCCGACAGTTCACCAATAATATAAATAGTTAAATTTTTATTCTTGCTTTTCACCGCTTTTTCTAAATGCACATTTTCTGCCAAATAAAACTGAAAACCTTTGACATAATCAGGTGGAATATTGAACTTTTCAATGTAAAATTGATTATCAAACCACTCGTTGAGTTTTTTAATCGTGTATTCTTTTTTCTCAACTTTGACCTCTTTTTTTAGCATAGAAGTACGACCTGAAATAGAATTCAAAATTGCATCAAAAGAAACCTGCGTGTTCAAACCATAAGTGTTGCCTGCTCCTGTTGCTGTGTATAATCGCCTTTCGGCTGGTGTATATTTTTTGGCCGGTTTTGATAAAATTCCCAAATCAACGGCATTAATATTTTTGAATTCGTTGATTTTTACTTCTTTTAAATCGTAATTGGCCAATTCCATATCAACAAAGAGCAATTCTGATTTCATATCAGAGGAAGTAATTATTATTTTCTTTCTTTTTAAATGCACTGCCGAGAATTGTATCGTATCATTCTCCAGCACATGAATTTTAAAATAGCCTCCATTTCCCGACATTACCGTTAAATTGGAACTAAGATTGGTAATATTAACACCTTCCAACTCATCTGAGTAAGCTCTTATTTTTCCAGATAATTCTATTCGTTGCGAGGAACCCAGATAAAAGAAGAGCAAAAAAAACAACGTAAGAAAGTGTTTTGAAGACATAAAATCTTGATAATAGTTTGGTAAAAATACTAAAAAGACTTCCAAATATTAAGCCAAGTAAAATCTAATTAAATGTTAATTTATAATCCAATTTAGTTTGTAGCTTTGTAAAAAATCAATCATTTTAAAATGAAAAATTTAATTATCGCAAGTACCTCAACAGTATATAATGGTGGATATTTAGAGTATTTGCTTGACGAGTTAAAAGTACTCTTTGCTGATTGCAAAAGCATTGTTTTTATTCCGTATGCTCGCCCAGGCGGATTGAGCCATGATGACTATACAACCAAAGTGAGAAGTGTTTTCACAAAACTAAACATCGAAGTTAAAGGCCTACACGAATTTGACAATCCAAAAGAAGCAATCGAAAAAGCAGAAGGACTATTTACGGGTGGTGGCAATACTTTTTTGTTGGTCACTCAATTGTACGAAAATGATGTAATGAGCACTTTATCTGAAGTGATTGCTAAAGGAACGCCTTATCTAGGAACGAGTGCTGGAAGTAATATTACTGGAGTTTCAATGCAAACTACCAATGATATGCCGATTATTTATCCGCCAAGTTTTAATACAATTGGAGCCATTCCGTTCAATTTGAATCCGCATTATTTGGACCCAGATGCCAATAGTCAACACATGGGTGAAACACGAGAAACGCGAATCAAAGAATTCCACGCATTCAACTCAACAGCAGTTTTGGGTTTACGCGAAGGAAGTTGGCTGAGAGTCAAAGGCAATGAAATCGTATTGAAAGGAGATTTAACAGCGCGATTGTTCCAGCAAAATGAAAGCCCGATTGAAGTTGAATCAGGCACTGATTTGAGTTTTTTGAAATAAAATTTATTTCAGTGCGGAAGTAAACTTCTCGCCTTAAGTAAATAAAAAAACCTCTAACGTTAATTAGAGGCTTTTGTTTTCAGAGCGGAAGACGAGGCTCCCCGATAGTTATCGGGATAAACTTCTCGCCTTAAGTAAACAAAAAACCTCTAACGTTAATTAGAGGCTTTTGTTTTCAGAGCGGAAGACGAGGCTCCCCGATTTATCGGGATAAACTTCTCGCCTTAAGTAAACAAAAAAACCTCTAACGTTAATTAGAGGCTTTTGTTTTCTGAGCGGAAGACGAGGCTCGAACTCGCGACAACCAGCTTGGAAGGCTGGAGCTCTACCAACTGAGCTACTTCCGCATTTGTTTTGTGAGTGCAAATATATAGTATTTGTTTTATTTGATGCAAATTTTTTTCAGCAAAAATTTAATGTAGAAAATCTTTGACAACATTTTATTCACAAAAACAAGTAGTAATTCATTCGTTATCACTTATTTTACTCTCAATATGACAACCATAAAAAAAATTGATTACAAAGACACTTTTACCGTAAGGCATCCTGTTTTGAGAGCTGGAAGACCAATTGAAAGCTGTTTTTTTGACGGAGACAACCTTGAAACAACCACTCATTTTGGCTTTTTTGTTGTTGATAAATTAATAGGCGTTATTTCGGTTTATCAAAATAAAAACCTTATTTTTAATGCTGATAATCAGTTCCAAATTCGTGGAATGGCTGTTCTTCAAGAAGAGCAAACTCAGGGTTGTGGAAAACAGCTTCTCGAAAGAGCTGAAGCCGATTGCAGAGCAAAGAATGCAGAGATCATTTGGTTCAATGCGCGTGAAAAAGCG
The DNA here is from genome assembly GCA_016787805.1 of Flavobacterium sp. GTDB lineage: Bacteria > Bacteroidota > Bacteroidia > Flavobacteriales > Flavobacteriaceae > Flavobacterium. The sequence continues at coordinate 71,563 of JAEUTY010000046.1, forward strand.
GTTGGTTTTTATCAAAAGTCGGGATACCAAATTATTGGGAATCCTTTTGAAATTGCTGGGATTGGAACACATTATATAATGTATAAAAAAATCGGGCAATAGCCTATGGGAAAAAAATACGTTTTAATTTTATTTATCGTTTTTACCTCTTGCCAGGAACATTCTAAGTTAAGTTTTACTGAAAATGCTTCCTTTAGTGAATTATTTTCATTTTTTAGAGACGATAAAATCAAAATCGACTCCACTTTAATCAATTCTTACAACGACACTATCTTAAAAGCTATCTACAAAAAAAACAATTTTGAAGTGCTTTGGGATGCTCAAGAAAATCGCAGTTCAGCTTTGACTGCATTAGCAAAATCTCACGAAGACGGACTCGTACCATCGGATTATTATGTTGATTATTTATCAAAATTAGAAACCCAATTCGACAGCCTTTCAGAACCTCAAAAAATAAAATACGACATCGAACTTACTCGAAGTATTCAAAAGTTCATTCGCCATATTAACGTTGGTAAAGTAAATCCGTATGAACTATATGATGATTGGGATTTGGGTAAAAAAAACATTGATATCAATCAATTGCTTTCGGAATGTATTGTAGAAAAAAGTTTTGAAGAAAAATTTGAAAAACTGAGACCTCAAATTAAAGTATACCAACAACTTAAAGAAGCTTTAAAAAAACTCCATGAATTTCCTGATAAAAACATTGATCAAATCGATCCAAAAGAGAAATTTACACTCAAAACTTCTTCAAAATCAATAATCAATATCAAACGAAAATTGATATATTGGGGCGATTTGAAACGCAAAGATTCGGCACTTACAAAAGTGTATGATAAAGAAACCCAAGCCGCCGTCAAACATTTTCAAAAACGCCACGGATTACGTGCTGATGGCGTAATTGGCAAAGGTACAATTGAAGCACTAAATTATTCTCGAAACCAACGAATAGAGCAAGTTATTGTCAATTTAGAACGCTTACGTTGGTTGCCAAATAATTTAGGAAACCACTACATTTTGGTGAATTTACCCAATTATTATTTGACCGTTTACAAAGACAATGACAGCATTTTGTCGCATAAAGTTGTGGTTGGAAAAGACACACGCAAAACACCATTACTTTCTTCCAAATTAACTAATATTGTTTTGAATCCGAATTGGACCGTTCCTCCGACCATTTTAAAAGAAGATGTTTTTCCAGAAGCGATAAGAAGTCGCAGTGCTTTTAGCCGAAGAGGTTTGCATATTTTAGACTCCAGAAATCGTGAAGTTAGTCCATGGAAATGGAAAATGGAAGACGCAAAAAGATACAAATACGTTCAAAATCCAAGTAAAAACAACTCGTTAGGATTTATGAAAATCAATTTCAACAACAAATATGCCGTCTATCTTCACGATACGAATCACCGTAATTACTTTAAATACGATTACCGCGCCTTGAGTTCGGGTTGTGTTCGGGTTGAAAACCCGCTTGAATTGGGAAAATACTTATTGAATGATGAAGAAAATTGGAGTATGGAAAAAATTGAGGAAGCAACCAAAAACGCCAAAAAACTCAAAACAACTAGCATCGATTTAGAAGAAGACATTTATGTTCATTTTCTTTACAATACCGCTTGGATTGAAAACAATGTGCTTCAATTCAGAGAAGATATTTACTGTTTGGATGCCGATTTGTATTCTAAATTGCGATATTAATTGAGGTATTTGAGCGGTGGTGAATGTACAAACACGACTTATTTTTGATGGTATTGACAATTTTCTGCGTTAATTCAATTGGCAAAGCCGGGCAACCAAAACTTCTTCCCAATCGTTGATGCGTTTTTATAAAACTGGGCGAAACATATTCGGCGCCATGCATTACAATTGCTCTATTGCGAGCATTATCGTTTTTGTTTTTTTCCAAACCATCCAATCGCAATGACAATCCGTGTGTTCCTATGTACGTTTCATTTGTTATATAAAAACCCAAACTGCTCTTGTAGGATTCATTTTCGTTTGAAAAATCAGCAGCATTCAAATCGCCCGAATTTTTTCCGTGTGCAACCAAAGAATGGAAAAGTATTTCGTTTTTATTCATATCAATTACCCAAAGTCTTTTTTGTGTAGAAGGCAAATCAAAATCAACAATCGTCAAAATTGGGTTTTGGATGATTCCTTTTTCTTTCAAAATCGAAAAACCATCAATTGCTTTGGAAAATGAGGTGAAATTGGGCAAGGAAAAACCATTTTTTTGAATTGACACATACAATTCTGACTTCTCATCATCAATTGAATGATTAATAAGAATTTCCTTATGACTTATACTGTTCTCTTCAACAACGGTTTGACTCTCTTTTTTAACCACAAAGGAACTCAAACCAATTATTGCGGTCATCAATAATCGATTGAACATAAAAAGCAGGTTATGTTTATACTAAATTTGGGATTACAAACATAAAAAACGATTTGATTAAAAAAAACAAAAAATCAATTTTTTATCGATAAATTACCTTTTTAATCGATTAAATACATTTTTTAATTTTTTATATAATTTTTTTCTTACTTTTGTACTTTGAATAATTGAATGTTAAAATAAAAATCATTTCAATTTTATATTTATATTTGTTAAACCAAGTCCGAACTAAATGAGCCATAAAAATAGTGTAGCAATTGTATTATTCACGTTGATGAATCTACTCTGTTATTCCCAAAACCCTAAGAAAACGCTACATACTCAATTCACTACTGAAAAAATAACTATCGACGGAAAACTCACTGAAGAAATATGGAAAAGCGCTGAAATTGCTACCAATTTTGTCATGATTGAGCCTGATAATGGTAAAGAAGAAACTCCCGAGCGAAAAACGGAGGTGAAATTGGTTTACGATAATGATGCTATATACATTGCTGCCATTTTATACGACAACGAACCCAACAAAATCCCAAAAGAATTAACCATTCGCGATGATTTTGCCACATCCGATCATTTTGGTGTTTTTATCAATGGTTTTAATGATGGTCAACAAGAATTTCGCTTTTTTGTTAGTGCGGCTGGTGTTCAATGCGACGCTTTATATACTGAAGAAAATGACGAAGATGCTTCTTGGAATGCAATTTGGGATAGTCATGTTCATATAACCGATTTGGGTTGGATTGTTGAAATGAAGATTCCGTATGCTGCTTTGCGTTTTTCGTCAGAAAAAAAACAGACTTGGGGAATTAATTTTTACCGCGAAGTACGCAATTTAAGGCAAAAATATTCTTGGAATTTGTGGGACAACAAAATCAATTCACAAGCCAATCAAGCCGGAATTTTAGAGGGAATTGAAAACATCAAAACACCTACTCGACTCTTTTTGATCCCGTATTCCTCTTTTTATTTGAATGCCAACGACCAACAAAAAACAAAAGGAGAAATTAAAGGTGGTTTGGACATCAAATACGGTGTCAACGATGCTTTTACTTTAGATGCTATTTTGGTTCCCGATTTTGGTCAAGCTGCCTTTGACAAAGTAGAACTAAACCTTGGACCATTTGAACAACAATTCAACGAAAACCGCCCATTTTTTACCGAAGGAACCGAGCTTTTTAGCAAAGGTAATTTGCTCTATTCTAGAAGAATTGGTGGAAACGCATCTTATGAATTGAAAGAGGAGGAAGAATATGTAGAAAATCCTGAAAAAGTAAGCCTATTAAACGCTTTAAAAATATCTGGAAGAACGAAAAGAGGATTAGGTATTGGAGTTTTAAACGCTGTTACAGAAAGAACAACAGCAGATATTCGAAACGTAAACACCAATGAAGTTCGATCTGAAGTTATTGAACCTTTGGCCAATTATAATGTATTTGTTTTAGACCAACGTTTCAGAAAAAACTCCTCCGTTTCTTTAGTCAATACTAATGTAACTCGAAATGGCGAATTCAGAGATGCCAACGTGGCTGCTTTGGTTTTCGACTTAAACACCAAAAAAAACACCTACAATTTATCGGGTGATTACAAATACAGTTACATCAACGAATACAAAGACAATCCGAATAGAACGGGTTATAACACCTCGTTGAATTTTGCTGAAACCAGCGGGAAATACCGTTTTGGGTTGGGCGGTCAATACGTTTCAACCAATTGGGATAATAATGATTTAGGAATCAATTTTCAAACCCATTATCACACGTTGTATTTTAATCACAGTTATCGCATTTTAAAACCTACTAAAAAACTAAACAGTTTTAATGTAAACAATAATTATTATTCTGAATTTGACAATCGAACTGGTCGTTTGCAAGGGTTTAACAGTAATTTAAACTTTAATTTTGTTTCAAAAAAGAACGATTATTATGGCTTTGGTGCCAATGGAAGTTTTTTTGAAATCTACGATTTTTACGAACCTCGTTCAAATAACGAGCAAATGTTTTTGACTGTGCCCAAAAGAATCAATCCATGGATTTTTATCTCCACCAATTACAATCGAAAATTTGCATTAGATTTAAATGTTTATGCCTCATTTTTTGATAATGACAATCGCTATAACAGAGGCGTTTTTATAAGTCCTAGATTTCGTTTTACCAACAAGTTTGCTTTAATATATGAATTTAATTACGACTTCTTGAACAATAATTTAGGTTATGTAGACCAAGATGATATGCTCAACGAAATTTATATTGGAAAGCGAGATCGAACCATTATTACAAATGCATTATCAGGAAAATATACCGTAAATAATGTGATGAATTTCAATTTGTCGATTCGTCATTATTGGTCGTATGCACTTTACGATAGTTTTTTTACTTTACAAAACGACGGAAATTTGTTGTTAAATCCATCTTACACTACCAATAATGATGAGAATTTCAACACTTGGAATTTGGATTTGTCTTATTCTTGGTGGTTTGCTCCTGGAAGTCAGATTTCTGTTTTGTACCGAAACAACGCTTTAACTGATGCTTCTGGCTCTGTTATTGACAAAGATTTTGGTTCAAACATCAATAACTTAATTAATAATAAAAATTTAGACCATATCTTTTCCATAAGCATTCGCTACTTCATTGACTACAATTCCTTGAAAAGATAACGATTTCGTTAGTATTTTTTATAAAAACAAACTCATTTTGAACCTTAAAAAATTCAAAATGAATTACCTTTGTTTTAAAATCAAATCTGATGAATAAAAAAGTAATTTTAATGATTTTGGACGGTTGGGGAAAATCGCCTGATCCAAAAGTTTCTGCTATCGACAACGCAAATGTTCCTTTTATAAATAGTTTATACACCAAATATCCAAACGCTCAATTACGCACTGACGGCTTGAATGTAGGTTTACCTGAAGGTCAAATGGGCAACTCCGAAGTGGGTCACATGAACCTTGGCGCTGGCCGAATTGTGTACCAAGATTTGGCTAAAATCAATTTGGCCGTTCAAAACAAAACCATGAACCAAGAAAAACCATTGTTAGACGCTTTTCAATATGCTAAAGACAACCACAAAAAAGTGCATTTTTTAGGATTGGTTTCCAATGGTGGTGTTCATTCGCATACATCGCATTTGTATGGTTTGTTGGATGCTGCAAACGATTTTGGTTTGGAAAAAGTATTCGTTCACGCATTTACAGACGGACGTGACGTAGACCCAAAATCGGCCATTACTGACATTCAAAATTTGGAAAATTACATTCAAAATTCCAAAGCTAAAATAGCAAGTTTAATAGGTCGTTATTACGCTATGGATCGTGACAAGCGTTGGGAAAGAGTGAAATTGGCCTATGATTTGGTGGTAAACGCTCAAGGCGAACATTCTAGTAACATTATTGAGAGCATTCAAAAAAGTTATGCTAATGACGTAACTGACGAATTCATCCAGCCAATTGTAATGGTCGATTCAAATGATCTCCCAATTGCAACCATCGAAGAAAACGACGTGGTGATTTTCTTTAATTTTCGAACCGATCGTGGCCGCGAATTGACCGAAGCTTTATCGCAAAAAGACTTCCACGAATTCAATATGCATAAAATGAATTTGTACTATGTAACAATGACCAACTACGATGACACCTATCAAAATGTACACGTCATTTACGACAAAGACAACATTACTGAAACTCTAGGAGAAGTACTTGAAAAACATGGAAAAACCCAAATACGAATTGCTGAAACTGAAAAATATCCACACGTGACTTTCTTCTTTTCAGGTGGAAGAGAAATTCCGTTTGAAGGTGAAACCCGAATTTTACGCAATTCACCCAAAGTAGCCACTTACGATTTACAACCCGAAATGAGCGCTTACGAATTAAAAGACGCTTTGGTTCCTGAACTCAACAAAGGTCAAGTTGATTTTGTGTGTTTGAATTTTGCCAATGGTGATATGGTTGGACATACTGGCGTAATGGAGGCCGCAATCAAAGCTTGTGAAGCAGTTGATGCTTGCGTAAAAGAAGTCATTGAAACCGCTTTAGCCAACAACTACACCACGCTAATCATTGCTGATCACGGAAATTGCGAAACCATGATCAATCCTGATGGTTCGCCCAATACCGCACACACTACCAATCCAGTTCCAATTATTTTGGTTGATCCTGAATTGAAAAACATCAACAATGGCGTTCTAGGCGACATTGCTCCAACCATTTTGGAATTAATGGGAATTGAACAACCAGCAGTTATGACTTGTCATTCATTGCTATAAACTTTACTATGACAGACAAAAACTATTTGCATAATTTGAGAATTCCGACCGAAGAAAATCCGTTACGCATTTTGACAAGCGCTTGTCTAATCGGAACAGCTTGTGGTGTAAACGGAACTAGTTACGGTGATTATCCTAGTGTATTGAAATTATTAAATTATCCAAATTGTAAACTAACACCCTTTTGCCCTGAGCATTTTTCGTTTGGAACGCCACGCGAAATGTGTGATATTTATGGAGGCGATGGATTTGATGTACTTGAAGGAAAAGTAAAAGTCATCACCGAATCAGGCATCGATTGGACTGAAGGCATGATAAAAGCATCTGAAAAAATGCTAGCAGTAGCGCAAGAAGCCAATATTGAATTAGCCGTAATGATGGATGTTAGCGCTGCTTGTGGAAGTCAAGTTATTTACAACGGCAATCGTTTTGCACCAATTCCAGTTCACCAAATCGGAATGGGTGTTTGCGCTGCTCAACTCACTTTAAACGGATTTAAGGTCATCAGCCAACGTGATTTTGAATCTTTAGAAATTTTATATTCTAAACTTGATTCCAATCATATTATTGATTCAACGGCCAAGGACCATGACCAAAATGAATGGGTTTTGAATTACTTCAAAAAATAAAATCCAAAATATTAAAACACAAAAGCTTCTCTAACGAGAGGCTTTTTTTATAAATAAAAGTTAAAATTTCATTTTTAATAGTATTACTATTATATTTGCATAAAATAATATCAATTTTGCAATTGATTAAAAAAGTAATTATGAGAACAATGATTCTTTTTCTGACTGTCTTACTAATTGGACACCAAACAACACAAGCGCAAAGTCAAACGAATCAATCTTTTAACACAAAAGAATACACAAGTTTGTCGGAGGCGCTCAAAAACCCAAAAGAAGTACTGCGATTGAATTTAAGTAACCAAAAGGAAGTTGTACCTTCTGATATTTGGTCAAAATTTGTGAACTTGGAATATTTAAGTTTAAAAAATGATCACCTAAAAAACATTCCAAGTCAAATTGGAACGTTAAAAAAATTGAAAGTTCTCGATTTGAGTGGAAACGACTTTACAGAACTTCCATCTGAATTCAGTCAACTTGAAAATTTAGAAGAATTGTATTTGAACGATGAAACGAATATGAACTTACCAAAAACTATAGAAATCATGAGCAAACTACCCAAACTAAAATCACTGCATTTGGAAAACGATCAATTGGAAAATTTACCCAACAACATCAAACGATTGGATTATTTAGAGTTTTTGTACTTAAGTCAAAACCGTCTAAAAGAAATCCCGAAACAAATTGAAGGTTTACAACACCTTCAATACCTAGATGTTAAAGACAATAATATCAATTCTGAAATTCGCGACATGAAAAACTTAAATTTTGGTTTTAAAATTAATTTTTAAATGATGGATGCCATTGTACCTTTATTATCGCTCATCGCTTTGGAAGTCATTTTGGGAATTGACAATATTATTTTCATTTCGATACTCGCCGACAAATTACCCGAAAGCCAACGCAATAAACTGCGTTACTGGGGAATTGGTTTGGCTATGTTGATGCGACTGGCTTTACTAGCTTTAATTTCGTGGATTCTGAAACTTGACACTACTTTGTTTAGCATTTCTAATGTTGATTTTTCGGGAAAAGGAATCATTTTGATTGTTGGAGGATTATTTTTAATCTACAAAAGCACCAAAGAAATCTACCACAAAACCGAAACACTACAAAATTCAGCAGAAACATCAATCAAAAAAGGAAGTTTTGGACAACTTTTGGGAGAAGTTATTTTGCTTGATTTGGTTTTTTCAATCGATTCCATTATCACTGCAGTTGGCATGGTTCAAGAACTTTGGGTCATGTATACTGCAGTAATTGTAACCGTAATTATAATGCTTTTGGCTTCCAAACCAATTAGCGCTTTTATCACCAAACATCCTTCTTTTAAAATTTTAGCTTTATGTTTTTTAATGATGATTGGCGTTTCATTAATTGCTGAAGGATTTCAATTCGAAATTCCAAAAGGATACATCTATTTCTCTATGGCTTTTGCCTTTTTAGTTGATGTCATTCAAATGAAAACCATTCCAAATCCAACTACTCAAAAATAAGATATCATGCAACAAATACTTTCAAACATCATCATTTCGGTCAACGACAAATTGTACGTCAAAAACCCTGAAACCTCTGAGTTAGGCAAAAAAATCATCGAACAAAGTATTATTTTGATTGATGAAATTGGTTTCGAAAATTTTACCTTTAAAAAACTAGGCGAGCGTATTGGCTCTAACGAAAGCTCCATTTACCGTTACTTTGAAAGCAAACACAAATTGATGTTATACCTTTCATCATGGTATTGGGGCTGGATTGAATACAAATTGGTTTTTGCCACCAACAACATTTTTAATCCTTTTGAAAAACTGCGAAAAGGCATTCAAATTGTAACTGAAAAAGTACAAGATGACTCGGCCACTTTACACGTCAACGAGGCTATTCTGAATAAAATAATCATTGCTGAATTCACCAAAACACTAGTAACCAAAGAAGTTGATGAAGAAAATAAAGAAGGATTTTTCTTGGTGTACAAACGTGTCATCAATCGATTGGTGGAAATGATTACTGAGGTAAATCCTAAGTATGCCTTTGCTAAAAGTTTGGCTTCTTCAATTGTAGAAGGAGCTTTACACCAGCATTTTCTGTGTGATCATCTCAAAACCATTACCGATTGCGACGAAAGCATTTCACCCACTGATTTTTACTTGAATTTAGTTGAAAATACTTTAAAATAAAACCATGACACTCACTCCTTTACAACGATTTTACAACCTATTAAAACTCGATCGTAGAGACATTTCACAAATTTTCTTTTACGCTATTTTCGCTGGTTTGGTGAGTTTATCATTGCCTTTGGGCATACAAGCTATCATCAACCTTATTCAATCGGGAAGAGTTAGTATTTCTTGGATTGTACTTGTATTTATAGTGGTAATTGGAGTTGCTTTAGTTGGCATTTTATCGCTGATGCAACTGCGCATTACCGAAAATTTGCAACAAAAAATATTTGTTCGCTCATCGTTTGAATTTAGCTATCGATTGCCTAAAATTAAATTCGAAGAATTGTACAACCAATATCCGCCTGAATTGGCCAATCGTTTTTTTGATACGTTAACCATTCAAAAAGGAACTTCAAAATTGTTGATTGACTTTTCTTCTGCTTTATTGCAAATTGTATTCGGCATTATTCTTTTGTCATTGTACCATCCGTTTTTTATCGTGTTCGGATTATTATTGTTGCTTTTACTCTATTCGATTTTCAAATTTTCTTACAACTCCGGACTTTCAAGCAGTTTGAAAGAATCCAAATACAAGTACAAAGTGGTGAGTTGGTTGCAAGAAATTGCCAGAAATAACTTTAGCTTTCGCAAAAAAGACAACTTTGAGTTTGCACTGGAAAAAAACAACCATTTAGTTGAGGAATACCTGAATTATCGAGAAAAACACTTTGGCATCATCAAAAGACAATTTACGCAACTCATTGTTTTTAAAGTTATTATTACCGCAAGTTTGCTGTTAATTGGAGGCTATTTGGTACTGAATCAGAAAATGAATATTGGTCAGTTTGTGGCTGCTGAAATCATTATTTTGTTGGTGATTAATTCGGTAGAAAAAATCATTATTGGATTGGAAAGTTTGTACGATGTAATCACTTCTATTGAAAAAATAGGCCAAATTGTTGATTTACAAACAGAAGAACCCAACAGCAAATCCGTTGATTATTGTTTTACTAACATCAGCCTCGAAGCTGAAAACTTACGCTTTAAGTTTCCCGATTCAAATGATTACGTGATTGATAAAATTAACCTAAAAATCGAGCCTTCTGAAAAAATTTATCTGGAAGGAAATAATGGTTCAGGAAAAACCACGCTCATCCGAATTTTATCGGGATTATTGCAACCTTCTACTGGTTCGTTTTTCATCAACGATGACACGTACCGAAAAATTGATTTAACACAATACCGTTCACAAATTGGCTCCATCATTACAGGCGAAACTCCGTTTGAAGGAACCATCCTAGAAAACCTAACTTTCAACAACCCAAATGTTCCCTATGAAAATATCAAATGGGCGATTGACAGTGTAAAATTAGGCGATTTTATCAAATCATTACCCAATGGATTAGATAGCAAAATTTATCCAGAAGGCAAGCAACTTTCGTCTTCTAACGCTCAAAAAATTCTATTGGCTAGAAGCATCATCAACAAACCAAAAATTTTGTTCTACGAAGATCCTTTAGACAAGATGGACGAAGACGCTGCCAAAGAAATCATCGATTTTATCACCGATGAAAAACACCAATGGACCGTAATTGTTTCCTCTAAAAACGAGTATTGGAAACAAAAATGCAAGCGAAATATCATTATGAACGAAGGAAAAATTAGTTACGATTCAAAAGTAAATTAACCATGCTGAATATCTCTAAAAAAAATCCGATTACCGAAAATATTGACCAATTCAGTTCTGTGCGCAATTTGTCGCATCGTCCGCATTACAAAATCCTAAATCGAATTATTGTTGGCGTAACGATTTTGGTCTTCATTATTTTCTTTTTGCCTTGGACGCAAAACATCTCCGGTTCTGGAGCAGTTACAACTTTAAAACCCGATCAACGTCCTCAAACCATTCACTCGGCTATTGCTGGACGAATTGAAAAATGGTACGTCAAAGAAGGTGATTACGTCAAAAAAGGCGACACAATTTTGTTCATCTCCGAAATTAAAGAAGAATATTTCGATCCTAATTTGGTCAACAATACCAAAAGTCAGGTCGATGCCAAAAAAATGGCAGTACAATCGTACGGAAGTAAAGTCAACACACTTTCGGCTCAAATTGCAGCTATCGAAAACGAAAAAGAATTAAAACTGCAACAAGCCAAAAATAAAATCCGTCAATCGCTGCTCAAAGTCAAAAGCGACAGTATGGATTTGGAAGCAGTAAAAACACAAATCAAAATTGCCACTACGCAATTCAATCGCTCGGTTACACTCAACAAAGAAGGATTAAAACCATTGACCGATGTGGAAGAAAAACGGCTAAAATTGCAAGAAGTAGAAGCCAAAATCATCACACAAGAAAACAAATTATTGGCCAGCCGAAACGAATTAATCAATGCCAAAGTCGAAGTCAACCGAATCTCAGCCGAATATGCAGAAAAAGCATCCAAAGCCAAAAGCGATCAATATACAGCCTTGAGCAGTCAATACGACACCGAAGCGCAAGTCAACAAATTGCAGAATCAATACGTGAATTACCAAATTCGCAATGGCATGTATTACATCAAAGCACCACAAAATGGCTACGTAAACCGTGCGTTGCAATCGGGAATTGGTGAGACTATCAAAGAAGGAACGCAAATTGTGAGCATCATGCCTGAGAAATACGATATTGCCGTTGAAACTTACGTCTCTCCTACCGATTTGCCTTTAATTCACAAAGGCGAAAAAGTACGTGTTTGGTTCGATGGTTGGCCAACTGTAGTATTTTCGGGTTGGCCGAATATGAGCTACGGAACCTTTGGTGGAAAAATTGTTGCGGTTGAAAATTTTATTAGTCCCAATGGCAAGTTCAGGGTTTTGATTGCACCCGACGAAAACGAAGCTCCTTGGCCAAAACAAGTCAGCATTGGTTCTGGCGCGCAAACTTTAGCGCTGCTCGACAACGTTCCTGTTTGGTTTGAATTGTGGCGTACACTCAACGGTTTTCCGCCCAATTATTATCAACCACAAAACAAAGCAACAACAGATAAAAAGTGATTTTTTTAGGAGCAAAAGGTTCGGGCTTTCTTGTAATCCATATTCCTGCTCTCGTCAGTCGCTTTAACTTATTTGATCAATAAGTTAAGAGCTTCAACAATGACGAGATCAGGGCTAAAAAACAAACTAAAGGCATCAAAATAATGAATTTTAAAGTACTTTTTTTTATTCTATTGACCACTTGGGCTTCGGCTCAAACTTCCAATGTACTCACTTACAACGAGTATTTGGGTTATGTGAAAAAGTTTCATCCTATGGTCAAAAGCGCCAATTTGCAAGTCAGTAGCGCGCAAGCCAATTTGATGATGGCTCGCGGTGGTTTTGATCCTAAAATTGAAGTTGATTTTGACCAAAAGCAATTCAAAGACAAAGAATATTACTCGCTACTCAACAGCAGTTTCAAAATTCCAACTTGGTACGGAATCGAAATCAAAGCTGGATTTGACAATAGTGAAGGCATTTACGTCAATCCGCAAAACACCTTACCCAATCAAGGTTTAACTTCTCTCGGAATCAATGTTCCAATTGGTCAAGGTTTATTAATCAACCAACGAATGGCCGATTTACGCAAGGCCAAAATTCAGGTACAACTGAGCGAAGCCGAGCGTAAACTGCAAGCCGTTGAAGTAGTGTATGACGCTTCTGTTGCTTATTTCAATTGGAAACGCAATTACAATGAAGTAGAATTGTACAAAAACTATTTAAAAAATGCCAAAATCCGATTCAATGGAATTGAACAATTGATCAAAAACGGAGACAAGCCTGCTATAGATAGTGTTGAAGCAGGCATTATTGTTCGTAACCGTCAACTCAGTTTAGAAGAATCGGAGTTGAAATTAGCCAAAGCCAAACTAGAATTAGCTAATTTTTTATGGTTAGATAATAACATTCCTTTAGAGTTGCAAGACACTATCATTCCGGAAGAAAATTTGGAACAAACCATCAAAGAAACCTTGCGTACAAATGATTTAATGCTCGCCAATCCAGTAATTGACAATCATCCGAAAATTGATGCTTTGGAAAACAAAATCGGTATTTTAGAAATTGACCGCAAGCTCAAAGCCAATCAGTTATTGCCGAAAATTGATTTAGGTTACCATTATCTATCAGAACCCAACGCATTTTCGTCTACTGACTTTAACAATTATAAATTGGGCGTGAATTTTAGCTTTCCCATTTTCTTACGCAAAGAACGAGGCAGTTTGAAAATAACCGAGTTTAAATTGCAAGACACGCAATATGAACTCCGTTTACAAAAAGTGCAATTAACCAATAAAATTAATGCACAACAAACTGAAATCAATGCATTGGAACGGCAACGAAAATTAATTAACAATTTGGTTAGCGATTATGCTACTATGTTAAATTCAGAAGAACGTTTGTTTTCGTTTGGCGAAAGTTCCATTTTTTTGATTAATTCGCGTGAAAACAATTTGGTAAGTGCCCAATTATCGCAATTGAGCCTAGAAAATCGCTTTTTCACTTCCAATGCTACATTGTTTAAAATTATGGCGAACCCAGATTAAAAAAAAATATTTATATTTGCTTTTAGAACTGACTTATTTTTATCTATGTGGCTTATTCGTTTAAAACTCCATTTTAAACGATTAGTTGCTGTTATGAATGAATTTTAAACAACATTAGAAATGAACACTGTTAAAATTTATCCTGGTGAAGAGTTTAAAGAAATTGAACTCGAAGACAAATTAATTTTTCGTTATGCCATTTCCAACAGAGGTCGTCTTATAAGTTTTACAGACGATATGAAGAAAGGACGTCTTTTGAAAGGAAGTACGGCAGATGGTTACAAGTTATTCCGTTATAAATTTGTTAGAAATGGGGTAACTGTCAATAAAAATTATTTTTTATACAAATTAGTTGCCAAGTATTTCCTTCCGCCACCAACAGAAAATCAAGTTCAAGTATTGCACTTGGACCGAGTAAGAGACAATGATGATTACCGTAACTTGCGTTGGGCGACCAAAGAAGAAGCCATGGAATTTTACCGCAACAGTCCATTTGTAATTCAAGCAAAGAAAAATTTGATTGAACACAACATCAAATCAGATGGTAAAAAACTCACCGTTACCAAAGTGATGTTAATTAAAAAACTATTGGCAAAACCCAACCAAAAAACACGCCTAAAAATGATTGCAAAGCAATTTGGCGTAAGCGAAATGCAAATCAGAAGAATTAAAAGTGGGGAAAATTGGGGGCATATTAAAATTTAATTGACACCATTTTACAAAAAAAGGTGTAAACCTCATCAAAGTAGAATAATTTACTATAAAAAGTAGTTGTTAGCTATTTCGACAACAAAGTTTGATTTTGTTGCCAAAATACCTAACAAAACTTACGCGTAAATTTATTGATTCATTGGAATTTCCATCACTAAAAACTTAGCATTTGTAGTGGCTTTGATTTCGATTTCATTGGTATTCCAAATGCCAATAGCATCTCTTTTTTCTAGTTTTTCACCATCAACTTCAATTTCACCTTCGATGTTCATAATGTAAAAACCGTTACCTTCTTTTTTTAAGCTTAATTTTTTGGAGAAATCCGCATCAAAATCACTCAAATAAAACCATGCATCTTGGTAAATCCAAACGCCAGCATCATCAGGATTTGGAGACAAAATTTGAGCAAAGTTGTTTTTTTGTTCGGTTACATCCAAAGTAATTTGTTGGTAGCGTGGTTCAACATTTCGAAATTTTGGGAACAACCAAATTTGAAATAGTTTGGTGTGTTGGTCGTGATTGGGGTTGAATTCGCTGTGTTGGATTCCGGTTCCAGCACTCATCACTTGCACATCACCTGTTTTAATAGTTGCGACATTTCCCATGCTGTCTTTGTGTGCCAAATCGCCTTCGAGAGGAATCGTGATGATTTCCATATTGTCGTGCGGATGCGTTCCGAAGCCCATTCCGGCGGCTACGGTATCGTCATTTAAAACGCGTAGCATTCCAAATTGCACTCTATCAGGATTGTACCAATTGGCAAAACTAAAACTATGATATGCATTGAGCCAACCGTGATTGGCATGACCGCGAGAATTGGCTTTGTGTAGGACTGTGTTTTTCATATCGCTATAAATTTAGTAAATATTATGATACAAATTTACATCGATACGATAGGTAAAGCACTTAATGTAGATTAAGAAATTATTTTTGAAATAATCGACTTTTCATCTTACTAAAAAACTCAGGAGTAACACCAATGTAAGAAGCCAAATGTTTTTGAGCCACTTTTTGAATTAAACTAGGATATTTTTTACACATTTTTTCAAATCGCTCTTCGGCCGATAAACTCAAATTATCCATCAATCGTTCTTGATGTGAAACCAACGAATTTTCAGCTAATATTCTAAAAAAACGTTCTAATTTTGGAATCTGTTGGTACAATTCCTGGTGGTTTTTTTTGGAAATGGAAATCACTTCGGCCTCTTCCAACACTTCGATAAAAAGATGGCCTGGTTTTTCAGAAATATAGCTGTACATATCAGCAATCCACCAGCCTTCGCAAGCAAAATGCAAGACATGTTCGTTGATGTTATCGTTGATGTTGAAACTGCGTAAAATTCCAGAGTTTACAAAATAAGTGTGTTTTGAAATCTCGCCAGCACTCAATAAAATCGTTTTTGATTTGTAAACATGTGTTTCCGTTTTCGATAAAAAAAGTGCTTGCTCCTCTGAAGTTAAATCAACATGCTTGGCAATGTTTTGAAGAATGAGTGACATTTATTTCTTCTCGTTTGGCAACAATTTAAAATGCGAAACGACAAATTTGTTGTTTTTAACTTCACCAATAACTTCGGCTTTCCGTATGGCTGAACAAAATCCGTCGTGTGCGTGAGCATCGCCATGATCATCAATTTTGGTGCCTTCTACAAAATAACTTTTTCCGTCAATGCGAACGGCCAAATCACAACCTGTTTTTTCAGTCATACCAAATTGGCATTGGCCACACGAAACTTCCACAATTTGCGGTTTTGCCTCTTTTTTTTCTTGTGCGAAAAGAGTAGTGTTTGCTAATACAAATGCAATAAAAAATATTTTTTTCATGACTTAGGAATTTACTGTGACTAAGGTAGCGGTTTTTTTGGCTCGTTCAACAATTGCTTCAATTGGAGTTTCTAACGAATCATAACTTAATACAACTCCCATTCTACGATAAGGTCGAGAAGTGGGTTTACCAAAGATTCTAAAATCAGTTTTGGATAAGGCTGCTACTTTTTCAATTCCGCTGAAAGTTGGGTTATTGGAGTTTTCTGAAGCTAAAATTACTGCGCTGGCACCTGCTTTTTCTAATGTAATTTCGGCAATAGGCAAACTTAAAATCGCACGTAAATGCAATTCAAATTCGTTGAAATTTTGGGTTCCAGCCAAGGTAACCATTCCTGTGTCGTGCGGGCGAGGTGACAATTCAGAAAAATAAACACCTTCATCTGTAAGGAAAAATTCTACGCCAAAAAGTCCAGCGCCACCGAGTGCTTCGGTTACTTTTCGCGCCATTTCTTGCGCTTCAGCTATATCTTTTTGTGAAACGTTTGCGGGTTGCCAACTTTCTTGGTAATCGCCACGTTCTTGTCGGTGGCCAATTGGTGCGCAAAAAAGTGTCGGATGATTGTTTTGTGTAACGGTTAGCAGTGTAATTTCTGAATTGAATTGGACAAATGCTTCCACAATCACTTCTACCACATCGCCGCGTGAGCCTTCAACGGCATAATTCCAAGCTTTAGCAATGTCCTCTTCTGATTTTATGGTGGATTGTCCTTTTCCAGACGAACTCATCAATGGTTTTACCACACAAGGAATTCCGACTTCAGTCACTGCTTTTTGCAATTCTTCGGCTGACGTTGCGTAACGATAATTGGCCGTTTTTAAGCCTAACTCTTTTGCTGCCAAATCGCGAATCGCTTTTCGGTTCATGGTAAAATTGGCTGCTTTTGCTGACGGAACCACTGTAATGCCTTGCTTTTCGTAATCGTAAAAACGTTCGGTGCGAATGGCTTCAATTTCGGGAACAATAAAATCAGGTTGGTGTTTGGCTACGATGCGATCAAGTTCACCGCCGTCGAGCATATTGATGACTTCAAAAGCATGCGCGACTTGCATGGCCGGTGCATTTTCATAACTATCTACAGCGATAACCGTTTGCCCAATGCGTTGAGCGGCGATGACAAATTCTTTTCCGAGTTCGCCGGAGCCGAGTAAGAGTATTTTTTTATTCATGTTGAGTGGTTCTAGAAAGTTTGTTGTTTGTTATTATTTTGATTCTGCATTCACGATTACAATTCGAAGTTTGAATAATCAACCACAAATGTTGAATAATGAATTATTTTTTGCGTGAGGGATTGAGGCTTTGTTTGAGCTCTTTTTTATGGAACGATAGTGGAATAAAAAAAGCGAGTGCCGAAAGCCCGACCCTTGTGGTCACGCCCAAAAATAATAAAAAAGCCTCAAATGAATGAGGCGTATTTTTTAAGCTAAAACTTCTTTGATGCGACGTAAAGCTTCGGTGAGCAATTCTTCGCTGGTAGCATACGAAAGTCGGATACAATTTGGGTTTCCGAAAGCGTCGCCTGTAACCGTTGCCACATTGGCTTCGGAAAGCAAATACATCGAAAAATCGTCGGCGTTATTGATGCTTTTTCCGCGTAAAGTTTTGCCGAAATAGGACGAAACATCAGGAAAAACGTAGAAAGCACCTTCGGGAACGTTGAGTTTTAGACCTGGAATATTGTTGATTAAGCCCACCACTAAATTTCTTCTACTTTTGAACGCAGCGACCATTTCGTTGAGTACGCTAGGATCAGCGTCGACAGCAGTAATTGTGGCTCTTTGCGCAATACTATTGGCTCCCGAAGTTACTTGACCTTGCATTTTGGTGCAGGCTTTGGCGATGAATTCGGGTGCACCGATGTAACCAATGCGCCATCCCGTCATAGCAAAGGCTTTGGCCACGCCGTTTACAGTTATGGTGCGTTCGAACATACCTGGAATTGAAGCAATGCTGCAAAAAGTGCCCGAGAAATTGATGTGTTCGTAGATTTCGTCGGAAACCACGTAAATATTTGGGTGTTGTTCTAAAACTTTGGATAAAGCGGTTAATTCATCACGGTTGTACACTGAACCACTTGGGTTGCAAGGTGAACTGTACCAAATCATTTTGGTTTTGGGTGTGATGGCTTTTTCGAGTTGTTCGGGTGTGATTTTGAAATCGCTTTCGACAGAAGTGGGTACTTCCACTGGAATTCCGCCTGCCATTTTGATGATTTCGAAATACGAAACCCAATAAGGAGCAGGTAGAATTACTTCGTCGCCATCGTTAATCATACACATCGCCACGTTGTAAAGCGATTGTTTGGCTCCAGTTGAGACTACAATATTCGCGGGTTTGTATTCTAAATGATTGTCGCGTTTGAATTTGCGGCAGATGGCTTCTTTCAATTCCACATAACCGTCAACTGGCGTGTAAGTACTGTAATTTTCATCGATGGCTTTTTTGGCGGCTTCTTTAATAAAATCAGGCGTGTTGAAATCGGGTTCGCCCAAGCTCAAACTGATGATGTCTTTTCCTTGTGCTTTTAGTTCGCGCGCTAAAGCTGCCATAGCCAAGGTTTGTGAGGTAGATAAATTGTTAATTCTGTCCGATAATGGGCTCATAAAACGTTTATTTTGTGTTGTTTATTACAAAAAAGAGACGCACAGTTGTGCGTCTTTACTTAGGTTATGCTAGTTGCGGTTTTTTTCCTAGGTCGCGCAAATGCGTAAAATGGGAGATAATCGCTTCTCTTGTAGTTTTGAATTCGTAATACGGTAAGTTACATTCTTTGGCCGTTTGTTTTACAAATTCGGCAATCTTATTATAGTGAATGTGACTAATATTTGGAAAAAGATGGTGTTCTACTTGGTGGTTTAATCCGCCAGTATAGTAGTTGACTAACCAGTTTTTAGGCGCAAAATTAGCAGTAGTGTACAATTGGTGAATTGCCCAAGTGTTTTCAATTTCGCCTTCATCGTTAGGTACCGGATTTTCAGTCTCGTGAACTACATGAGCCAATTGGAAAACCACACTCAATATTAAACCAGCGGTATAATGCATAACTACAAAACCTAACAAAACTTGCCACCAAGAAACATGTCCAATTAGAATTGGAATAACAATCCACATCGAGAAGTAAATGGCTTTAGTAATTACTAAAGTGGTCCAACGAATAGAAGGTTTTTTGAATTCACCGTAAGATAAATTGCGTTTTAAGTAACGTCTCATCTGTTGGAAATCTGTTGTAATGGCCCAATTGAAGGTTAATAATCCGTAAAGAAAAACAGAATAATAATGTTGAAATTTATGGTGTTTGTACCATTTGGCTTCTTTAGTAAAACGCAAAATGCGACCAGCCTCTAGATCTTCATCATGGCCAAGAATATTGGTGTACGTATGGTGTAATACATTGTGTTGTACTTGCCAATTGTACACATTTCCGGCCAAAATATAGATGCTCCCTCCCATAATTTTGTTGATCCACGATTTGTTGGAATACGCTCCGTGATTGCCATCGTGCATGACGTTCATTCCAACGCCAGCCATCCCAACTCCAATTACTACATTGAGTAGTAAATAAGCCCAAAAAGGCATTTGCATGGCCAAAAGAAAGAAGTATGGAGTTAAAAAAATGGTAAACATCACCACTGTTTTTAAGTGTAATTTCCAGTTTCCAGTTTTGTCAATATTATTTTCTTTGAAGTAATCGTTAACACGTTTGTTTAAAGTTCTAAAAAATTTAAGGTTGTCGTTTTTAGAAAAGATAGGTGTTGTGGTATTCATTATTTTTTAATCTAAAGTTTGCCCAAAGGTAATTATTCTAATTTTTTTTGAACTGATATTCGTCATTTTTTATTCACTAAAAATACTATTTTTGTTGAAAAATCAATTTATGGATGAAATTTTAAAACAATTTCCTAAACTAACTGAAAATCAGCGTATACAATTGGAGAAATTGCAATTTTTGTACGAAGATTGGAATGCTAAAATCAATGTAATTTCTCGTAAAGATATTGATGAATTGTACACGCGACATGTATTGCATTCGTTGGGAATTGCCAAAATTCTGGAGTTCAAGCCAAGTTCCAAAATCATGGATGTAGGAACGGGTGGTGGGTTTCCAGGAATTCCGTTGGCCATTTTGTTTCCTGAAGTTGAATTTTATTTGATTGATGTGATTGCTAAAAAGATAAAAGTAGTCAATGAAGTAGCTTTAGCATTGGGGTTAAAAAACGTAAAAGCCGAACAAATGCGTGCTGAAAATGTCCAATCGGATTTCGATTTTATTGTGAGTCGCGCCGTTACCAATATGCCTGATTTTGTCGCTTGGGTGAAAGGCAAAACCAAAAAAACTTCGAATCACGAGTTAAAAAACGGCATTCTTTACCTCAAAGGAGGCGATTTGACCGATGAATTGAAAAATTTCCCCAAAGCCAGACAATACAACTTGTCCGATTATTTTTCAGACGAATTTTTTGAAACAAAAAAAGTGGTGTATTTACCACTTTAATTTTATTCAATTACTTTTTCATATTTGTTTAAACACTGCTCAACACAAGGATAAGACAAAATCAAATTACCCTCTTGCAAACTGTAAACTATTGAAAATCCGTCGCCATAACACGAGGGAACTATTTTATCTTCATCCGCATAATAATTCGCTGTAACTATTTGCGTTCCTGGACAGAATGTTTGATTTGTCAATGTTACAGTACCATCAGAGTTCATTGTTAAATACGCATCGTAAGCCACATTTTCATATACACCACTACCATCGCCTGGATCGATTAATATTTGTTTCAACTTCCACTTTCCTAAAAATTCAGGAGATTCACTTAAGTTTTCCGTAGTTTCATCATTTTTTGAACATGAAAATAAAAAAACTACAAAAAGCAACATATAAATTGATTTCATACTATTAGACTTTAATTACTTTTTTCGTTGTACTTCCATTTTCTGTTGCAATGGTAATTAAATAAATACCTTTGATTAAAGAAACAGGAATTTCTAAAGTTCCGTTGATGTTTTGGCCTTTTGCGCTGAATATTGTTTTTCCTAAAACATCTGTAATAGAAATAGTAGCATTTTCAATGGTGTAAGATGAATTTATTTCTAACGTATTGGCTATTGGGTTTTTAATCCAAACACTATTTAACACTGTGTTTTCTTGTGAATTTAAAACTGGATTCAATATTTCATTCAACATAAAAGCCAAGTTTTCAGAATTAACTGTCACGTGATTTTCGTTTACTGTCGGAATAGAAGAAGCCACAAACGGAGTCGTTTCAGTTGAAATTGGAGCATATAAGTTAGTAGTACTCGATATCGCCATCGAACTCCATGCCGGGATGAAACAGAAATAATCCGCATTTAAATTGTTAAAAAACTCAGTGAGCAAAGGATCTGTTCCTAAACCAGCTTGTAAGCTGCTTATATCAAAACGTCCTCCAGGAGCTGTATCTAAACCATCTGTATAGGTTGGTGATTTTGAATTGGCTAAACTTTCATAAATTGTAAACCAAGCAGCAATAATAAAGGTTTGGCCTCTAAAACGACTCACTTGATTGGTTTGATTGGCGGCTGGAGTATATCTTAAATTAATAATTGCTCTTTGTGAAGTGGTCACATTAAAAGTATGATTCATCACCTCAAAATCAGGCGTATAGTTGGAAGTTCCGTTGCCAGCACCATTTGAAATAGATACATTTCTTACAGCCGTTGGAAATCCCATGGTGTTCAATTCGTTTTGAAAAGCATCTCTATAATTAGGAGCACCTGTTGGCACTAAGGAAGCCGAAATCGTATTAAATTCAAAAGCACTTCCCGATTGCAAATGACCTTCGAAATGATCAATTAACATTTGACGTGCAGCTGGACTTTTTATTAATCCGTCGACAATAGGTTGTACTTGCGCATTTCCTAAAGGACCATAAGCCATATAATTGAACAAATGTTGGAATCCTATTGGCACATTCGCACCCAAATGTGGCGAGTCAAAGGAAATATACAATCGTGTTTGATGATCCAAACTATTCATTTCCATATAACGTAATGCATAACGTGAGATTAATCCGCCCATGCTTGGTCCAATGACAACATTTTCTTCTGAACCTACTTTTTGCGCATTAATTTGGTTGATTAATTCGACTAAAATGAATGCATTTCGTTGGATAAAATCTGCGCCACCATCCACAATTGTTGTGGTATTTAGTCGCGTATAAACTGGGAAATTCAATATAATTACATCAAAACCTTGTGCTCTCAAGTCGTCGGCAAGATTTTGCCCTGTTCCATAGTTTAATGATTGATAAATAGCAGTAGAATTACGACTATCACCAGGATCAAAGCCGTCAACCAAGAAAATAGGTTTATCTAAAACACCTGTGGTTGTATCTAAAAATAACTCGTATTCACCTTGACCCAAAAAAGTTTCAGTTTCTCCAAAACCTTGATAACCAATAGTAGCGGTTATGGCTGTAATTGCATTGGAAACTAAAGCCGTTGAATTTCTATTGATTTCAGTGGTTGATTCTGGATTGATTTCAACTTCAAATGATTGTTCAACCACCTCATGATTGGTAAATTCAATTCGGTAATCGATAATTTGTTTGCCTGATGCGTTTGCTAAAAGTTGAAAAGGTTGGCCAAAAATGATTTTTTTCCAACTTGAATTTTCTGCTTTGATTGAAATGTTAGAAATGATTTTGTTAGTTGTGTTAAACACAAAATCCTCTTTCAAAATAAAAGTTGACGAAGTAGATTTTGCTACTAAAGCACTCATCAAATTCAATGAATGTTTCTCAAAAACTTCGTTAGCGTTTGGTTTTAGTACAAAATTAGAATTACTATTTAAATAAACATCGCCTTTTTCGATAGCCTCATTTTTAATCGTTTCAAAATCAGCAATTAAAATCGAAAGCGGAATTTGTTTAGACGCTTTTCCGAGTTGTGCTTCTGCTTTTACAATTTCATATTTTGGAAGCGATTGCGAAAAATCAGCACGTTGAATTTCATGATACACTTGATTAAAAGTGATAGCTGAAATGGTTTTTGGGTCGAGTGAGTTCGCTTTAGAAAGATTGAAAACGCGATCATACAAAATATTGGTGGTGGTTTTATTTTTCAATAAATCATAGGCTTTGTCTTGACTAAAACCTAATAGTGAAAATAATGAAAAAAGTAAAAGAGTAGTTGTTGTTTTCATAGTCAAAATTTTGATTTTCGAAGATACAAAAAATTAATTATCAAGCCAATAAAAAAGTCCAAACGATTAAATTTGGACTTTATGAAATGATCTAATTTAAATTTTATCCCAAAAACGGATAGCGATAATCTTCTGGAGTTACAAAAGTTTCTTTGATGGTTCTTGGTGAAACCCAACGCAATAAGTTTTGTGCCGAACCCGCTTTGTCATTGGTTCCTGAGGCTCTTGCTCCACCAAAAGGTTGCATTCCTACAACAGCGCCAGTTGGTTTGTCGTTGATGTAGAAGTTTCCAGCCGAGTTTTGTAAAGCCACAGTTGCTTCGGTAATTGCGTATCGATCTTGACTAAATACTGCTCCAGTTAAAGCATATTCTGAAGTTGTGTCAACTAATTTCAAGGTTTCACTCCATTTGGCATCTTCATATACATATAATGTTACAACTGGACCAAAAAGTTCGGTTTCCATGGTTGTATATTTTGGATTGGTAGTTACGATTACCGTTGGCTCTATAAAATAACCTTTCGATTTATCGTAATTTCCACCTACAATGATTTCGGCATCAGCATCTTTTTTGGCTTGATCGATAAAAGAAGCCAATTTGTCAAATGAACCTTCGTGAATAACTGCAGTAATAAAGTTGCCAAAATCTTCTGGCGAACCCATTTTCATTGATTTTACATCCGAAATTAATTGTTCTTTTACCGCAGGCCACAAACTTTGCGGAATGTAAACACGAGAAGCTGCCGAACATTTTTGTCCTTGGAATTCAAATCCACCGCGCGTGATTCCGGTTACTACTTGTTTTACATTGGCACTTGGATGTGCGATGATAAAGTCTTTTCCACCTGTTTCTCCTACAATTCTTGGATAGGTTTTGTAATTGTGAATGTTGGTTCCAATTTTTTTCCAGATTTCTTTGAACACGAAAGTCGAACCTGTATAATGAACACCAGCAAAATCAGGGCTAGCCAAAATCGTATCGGTAATCATGATTGGATCACCAAAAACCACATTAATTACTCCGTTTGGTAAACCTGCTTCTTTGAAAATATCAATGATGATTTTGGCTGAAAACACCTGACTATCACTTGGTTTCCAAACTACAGTGTTACCCATTAATGCAGCGCTAGCTGGTAAATTAGCTGCGATTGCGGTAAAGTTAAAAGGTGTAATCGCATACACAAAACCTTCTAGTGGACGATACTCAACACGATTCCACACATCAGAAACCGATGTTGGTTGGTCTTGGTAAATTTGTGTCATGAACTCTACATTGTAGCGTAAAAAGTCGATCAACTCACACGAAGCGTCAATTTCGGCTTGGTGAATGGTTTTGGATTGCGCAATCATAGTTGCAGCATTGATACGAGCGCGGTAAGGACCTGCAATTAATTCAGCAGCTTTTAAGAAAATAGCGGCGCGTTGTTCCCAAGGCAAGTTGGCCCACGCAGTGCGAGATTCTAGCGCATTAGCAATCGCCTTTTCCACATGCACTTTTTCGGCTAAATGATAGGTTCCCACGATGTGTTGGTGGTCGTGTGGCGCCGACATCGTGCGTGTGTTTCCTGTACGAATTTCTTCGTTGCCAATGTACAAAGGCACGTCGATGGTTTCGTTCCACATTTTTTGGTAAGCGGCTAAAACGGCTGCTTTTTCGGGCGAATTAGGAGCGTATGATTTTACAGGTTCGTTGACCGCTTTGGGTACGTTGAAGAATCCTTTTAACATAATAGTAATTTGAAAATTAGACAATTTGAAAATTAGACAATTAGACAATTGGGCAATTAGACAATTTGAAAATTAGACAATTTGTCAATTGGAAGTTGTGTAATTATTTAATTTTGAACAAAAGTACAAAGGTTTTTTTGAAAATTTGGTAACCCAAGCTACAAAACTTCTAATGCAAACGATTGCCCTAGCCCAGATAGAAACGGAAAGCTTTTTGCATCCCGTTGCTTCATTTTCTTAGAATAAAATAGCGACAGTAGAAGCTCATTTTATTTTTAGAAAATGGCAAGCGGGAAAAAAACTTGGAGTGGATAGCTGGATTGGCTTCTAATTTAAAGCAAAAGGAGCATTCAATTTGAAAGTAGGTACAATTACCTTGAATGATTTGGTGGTGGTAAAGTTCACCATATTGAAATGTCCACGCATGGCTCCGTGTGGAGATGACAATAAACATCCTGAGCTGTAGGTGTGTTTTTCGCCTGGTTTCAAAACGGGTTTTTTGCCGATAACACCTTCACCATCTACAATTTCAAGATTGTTAAGTGAATCAAAAATTTCCCAATGACGCGAGTTGAGTTGTACGGAATCTTTGCTGTGGTTTTCGATGGTAATCTCGTAGGAAAAGGCAAAATGAATCTTGTAGTTTTTGAAGTAAGTACCTTCAAAACTAGTGCTGACAGAAATTTTTATGCCTCTTGTGATTTGAGAAACCATAATAAAACTTTTGGTAAAGTTACAAAATTAATCAAAAAATCAATGTTATTTGGAAGATAAATTATTGCTAATTGATTATGTCTAACGAACTTGCGGTTCCTTTTCCTATAACGCGATCGTAACGTTGGTTGTTTTCGCGATAGTAAACGATGGCAAAATAATTGTTTTCGGTTTGGGAGAAATTCCCATCGATTGCGTTTTCTTCGTCAATTTTTCCTGATTTATCAGCCACAATATAGCGGTAATTGGTAAAGCCTTGTTTGATCATTAGTGCTTTTTCGAAAACGCCTTTTTTACTATTGAATTCCAAACGATTTTCGTCTGTTAAAGCATAATTATTGAACATCCCAACTACATAAATATCTTTGTTTTCATAGAAAGCTGGTGCAGATAGTGAGAAATAAATCCAAGCATAATCAGCTTCAATTTCAAAATTTTGCGAATTGAGATTATTGATAAAAAAGTTGCCATTTACATCGGGCCAATATGTGTAAGGTTGGCTGGCTCTTGAACCATTGGTGTACAAATAGCAATTGTACAAACCACCATTGGTGTCAATACGTGCAATACTATTATTGGCGGCTCTAATATTTTTATTTTCAAAAAACAAATACTCATTGCCTGCCCAAAATTGGGTTTCATTGTTGTATTTGTAAATCAGATCATTTCCAACGGTGTACATGGGTTTAATGTTGCGAATTCCTTGGTTGATTTTACCGTTTTGAAAGAGAAAAACTTTGACATTTTGCAATGGGCTTTGGAAATTAATACTGGCCGATTTAATAGCAAAATCTAAATTGTGCTTGTACTGAATTTGACTTACATCTCGGGATTTTTTGATTTGCATTGGTACAGAAACCAAATCTTCGTAAAGAATAAATCTTCTGGAAAAAACCACTTCTCTATCATCATTTAAAATACTGATAACGTAATTTCCACTAACTTTTAATTGTGTAAATTGGTTAGGAAAACCTACTTTATAATGAGAGTAAATTTGTAAAGCGTTGAATGAATTCATGTAATTTATGATACGTTGATCATCAAATCCCGATAAATATTCATTTTTAGACAATTGTGACGGCTGCCAATCGTAATCACAGTGTGCAATTCGATAGTAATAATCCTCTTCATCGCCGTGCAAATCGTCAAATTGCAATTCGAAACTATCGCCTAACCGAAACAAAGGAATGGCATTTTGACCATTTTGTGTAAAGGATATGGTTTTAATGTGGAAAGGAGGCAAAACCTCTTTCATTTCTTGAGCAAAACAAAAAAAGCCAGCCATCAGAAGGCAAAATTGAAGGAATATTTTTTTCATCATATAGTATAGCAATCAAAACGATAAAGTTAACAAATTAGTATGAACCATAAATTATGCCAATTAAATATTTTTTATTAATCGTTAATATTTACATAATAAAAAACATTTTTTGTAGTTAATTCCTTATATTTATATCATCTTTAAATTTTACTAGCATGAAAAAAATCAACTTACTCTTTTATTTATTAGCCTTACCGTTTTCCTTTTTTGCTCAAGATTGGAAGCCAACTGACGCTATTCCGTTTGACCCAAATGTAAAAACAGGGAAATTAAAAAACGGATTGACTTATTACATCCGTAAAAACGCAAAACCAGAAAAAAAAGTTGATTTACGATTGGTAATCAATGCTGGATCAATATTAGAAACTGACGAACAACAAGGTTTAGCTCACTTTATGGAGCACATGTGTTTCAACGGGACAAAACGTTTTCCAAAAAACCAATTGGTTGATTATTTACAGAGTATTGGTGTAAAATTCGGCCAACATTTAAATGCTTATACGAGTTTTGATGAAACGGTTTATTTTTTACCCATTCCATCAGACAGTCCTGAAAAATTAGAAAAAGGATTTCAAATCATAGAAGACTGGGCTTTCAATGCCAATTTAACTCCCGAAGAAATTGACAAAGAAAGAGGCGTTGTGCTTGAAGAATACCGTTTAGGATTAGGTGCTGACAAGCGTATGGAAGACCGTTATATACCAAAAATGATGTTTGGTTCTCAATATGCAAAACGATTGCCTATTGGAAAAAAAGAAATCTTAGAAGGTTTTACTTACGATAAATTAACCTCATTTTACAAAGATTGGTACCGACCCAATTTGATGAGTGTAATTGTGGTTGGTGATATTGATGTGGCTGAAATGGAACAAAAAATCAAAGATCACTTCGAGAATTACCAAAATCCAGCCAATCAAAAACCTCGTAAAACATTTGATGTACCTAATCACAAAGAAACTTTTGTATGTGTAGAAAGCGATAAAGAAGCTAGCGGAACTCAAGTACAATTGATGTATAAAGATGCTGGATTACCTAAAAAAACAGTAACGTTAGCTGATTACAGAAACAATTTAGTAGAAAACTTATTTACTACAATGTTGAACAATCGTCTGGATGAATTAACCAATTCGCCAACACCTCCGTTTACGTATGGATTTTCGTATCATGGTGGCACTTTTTCAAGAACTAAAGAGGCCTTTCAATCATTTGCTATGGTGCAAGAAGGCAAAGAACTTAATGCATTAAAAGTGTTGGTTACTGAAAATGAAAGAGCTAAAAAATACGGTTTCACACAAAGTGAATTGGACAGAGCAAAATCAGATTTCTTGAGTAATATGGAAAGTTCATTTAAAGAAAAAGACAAAAAGAACTCTGAAAATTTCGTTTGGCAATACCAATCACACTTCTTAGAACAATCACCAGCCCCAGGAATTGAGTTTTCAATGAAAGTCTCAAATCAATTGATTCCTCAAATAAAGTTGGCCGATATTGATAAATACATCAAAGAAAATGTAAAAGAGCAAAATAGAGTTGTTGTAATTACTTCGCCTGAAAAAGATGGAAT
>JAEUTY010000016.1 GCA_016787805.1 Flavobacterium sp.
GAGTTTCTAACTAAAAGAATAGGAAAAGTCACTTTAAAAGCTTCAAAATTCGACTTTAGTTCTAACCAATAGGCAATTTCACCACCGCCACCAATGTAGCATAAATTAGGTAAAATTACTTCTTGGTACAATGGTCGTAAAATTACATTCGGACTGAATTTCTCTGGATGATTTTCTAGTTCACTTATAATTTCTTCGGAAGTAAATTCAATTTTAGTGGTATTGACTTTGAATTTTCCGTTTTCAAAAACAATCCGTTCTCTCAGATTGTCTTCAATATAAAACAAATTAATCTCACGCGGATTGACTTGAATCGTATAATCGTTCAATTGGCGAATCGTTTCAGAAACATTTTGATAAGAGGTTTGATTCAGCAATTCTTCTTTGATATAAGGAATGAACAATTGCTTCAACGCTGTCGAATCTCCATCAAGAATAACCAATCCTTCGTTTTTAAATAATTCATTGGCTAAAAAGCGCGTAGCATCAGCCAAATTGGAATGTTCTAAATAACTTTTTTGAAATAATTCTCGTAAGAATGTAGCGTTGTCACCTATTCCTAATTCATCGGAAAATTGTTTTAAAACATCTTCCAAAACATCAGTTGAAAGTCGACCCACTGGTCCAAAACTCTCTCTATTCCATTTGATTTTTTTATCTCTAAAATTGAAATAATTAATTTCATCAAAATCGTGATCTTCTGTCGCCATCCAATATATTGGTACAAAATTGAAGTCAGGATAAGCCAGCTTTAATTCTTTACACAAATTAATGGTTGAAATAATTTTATATAAAAAATACAATGGTCCAGTAAACAAATTCAATTGATGTCCAGTAGTAATGGTGAAAGTGTTGGAATGATTTAAAAGTTGAATATTCTTCGATGTAGCTTCAGAGACTTCAAAATTGAGGTATTGTTTTTCCAATTCAGCAACTAAAACTTGTCTTTTGAAATTGTCATTAAAGTTCGTGTCTTTTTCCTCAATTTGAGCTTTAAAGTTTTCAATTCTCGGGAAACGATTGTACAATGGCTTTAACTCTGGCTTTTCATCTAAATAATCGACAATTAATTTAGTGAAATAACCCGAATTTTGATACGTTATACAGTCGTTTGGCATGAATTTGAAATTTTAGTAAAAATACAGAAAATAAAAATAGTGAAAAGTGGTTTAACATATGCTTAGCAAACAAAAATAGTACATCACATGTAGTTTGTACAAATTTTTCTTACATTTGAGTTAAAAATTGCTAGTTATGAAACAATTATCTCTTTTTTTGGTTTTGGTTTCATTGTATTCTACTGCTCAAGTAGTTCGTGTTGAACCTCAAAATTTTTCATCTATTTATAGTTTTGGTGGAAATGGAAGCTTCAATGATAATGAAATAGCAATCATAGGCTATGACGCCCTGTTACCTGCTGGAATTCCAAAAACTTACCTTTTCAACATGGCTTCTGAAATTACTGCCAACGGTTTTTTAAATTCACCTGAACCAAATCAAAATTTTGCTGGATCAATTGAAATGACCAACGACTATCTTTTTGTGGGTTCAACTGCAAATGATACGAATGTAACTAACGGTGGCGCTGTATATGTGTATAAAAAAGTAAGCGGAAATTGGCAGTATTTACTCAAATTACAACCTCCAACACAGTCAGAAAATGATCGATTTGGTTCCAATATTGCTTTTCACGATAATCAATTGTTTGTCACTGCCTCTGGTTATGATAGTAATGGTAGTAGCACAGTAAACAATGGTGGCGTTTATCATTATTATCTATCGTCAAATGATACGTTTAGTTTTGTCCAAATTATGACTGGAAATCAATCGGATTTTGGTTTTGGTGATTTATTGGATTTCGAAAACAATATGATGGTTACTACTTCCGACGGAGATATAACCGATACAGTTTACACCTACAAACAAGGCGATGTAAGTTGGTTGTTGTTTAATGCCATTCAAATGCCTGTTTTTACCAGTAGTAATGTGAACGTTTTGGCTTCTAATCGAGTGAGTTTTTCAAATAATAAATTGTATTTGTATCACTTAGATGAAATCCCCAATTGGCCTACTTTTAATGGTAAGAAAATCAAAATTTACGATTGGTCGGATGCACAATTACAATGGAATTTCTCAGAAGATTTTTATTTTCAAGATGGTGATTATTATGAATACAAAGTAAAAGTAAGAGGCAATAATATGTACCTCATTCCTGTTGGATGGTATTTTTTGCTAATCGAACGGAAAAATCCAGTATTTCATTACAAATTTGATGGTGCTTCATGGAATTATTTCGATAGTTACACAGGAATGAGCACGGTTACAAACGATTCTTTCGGGTATTTTACAGTTGCCAAAGGCAATAAAGCGCTCTTTGGAAATGTCCAAGAACATTGGAGTTTTATGGCGCTTCCACCCAACGGAGGAGCCTATATGTTAGACAATACTTTAGATACAAATGAATTTGTCAATCAAAATATAATACTATTTCCTAATCCAACTAACGGAATCATTTCAATTGCATCAACCAATTCTGAACTCGCTCAAGTTCAGCTATATGATTGTCTTGGAAAATTGGTTAAAATTCAAAATTCAAACTTTGATACAATTGATTTGAGTAATTTGAGTTCAGGAATTTATTTTTGCAAGATAACCGATAATTTCGGAGAATTAGAAATCAAAAAAATCATCAAAAAATAAATTTCAAATTTTGGGCGTGCCCTTTGGGTCGGGCTGTTCGCTGTATCTTTTGCTCACAGGTTTTTCGTTAACAGAAAAATTGAAGAAAGCAAAAGGATGCCGCTTCCATCCCTCACGCAGCAGCGCTTATAAGAACTTTGTATGTAAATTACTATTTTCGTACTTTATTTACAACACTAGTTACTATTTCAATGAAAACCCACTTGATTACCAATTTTTGGAAACGTACACTTACTTCTACTAGCGAAACATCAACTTGGGCTGAAGAAGTAGCATTTTTATATCAATCGGGAATTAGTTTAGAAGTAGCAATAGCATATTTATGCACAGAGAAACCAAATCTGGAAGATTTTATACGTTGGATTCAACAACAAACTAAATCCACTTCTTTTTTGATAGAAAAATATGAGGATGTTTTAACTTCTGAGGATATTGCTTTTTGGAATCAAAACGGATATATTGTTTTAAAAAATGCCATTTCAAAAGAGGATTGTGAGCATGCAAGAAATGCCATTTGGAAATTTTTAGACAAAAGTTTAGATGACGAACAATCATGGTATATACAACATCCGCAACAGAGAGGTTTAATGGTACAATTTTCAGATCATCCAGCGCTAAACAAAAACAGAGAATCGGTTCGAATACAAAAGGCTTACGAGCAATTGTACCAATCCAACACCATTTACAACACCATTGATAAAGTCAGTTTTAATCCACCCATATCCAAAAATTATAGTTTTATGGGAAGCGACTTGCATTGGGATGTGAGTTTGCATTTACCGATTCCATTTCGTTTGCAAGGATTGATTTACCTTTCAGACTGTGGACCAAATGACGGTGCTTTTCATTGTGTTCCGGGCTTTCATAATGAAATTGAGAATTGGATAAGAAGTGTTCCTCACAATGTCAATCCGAGAGAATACGCTTTACAAACATTGCAACCCATACCGATTATTGGTGAAGCTGGAGATATGGTCATTTGGCATCAAGCTTTACCACATTGCGCCACCGCCAATTACGGTAAATCACCAAGAATGGTGCAATATTTAACTTATTTTCCCAATGAATATAAGGAGTCAGAAGTTTGGATTTAAATTAGCGCTTCAACGCAAAATGACCTTTATGAACACGTCCATCTTCTCTAACAACCACAAACCAGTAATCGTCGGAAGGAAGTTCTTGTCCGTTATATTTCCCATCCCAACCTATTGAAGTTGAGTTCATGCTCGTAATAAACTTACCCATTCTATCAAAGATTTTAATCGTTAAATTGGGTTCGTTTTCAGAAAATTTGATTCGCCAATAATCATGATTATTGTCTGTGTTTGGAGTAAAATATTTAGGATAATTGAGCAAAAATACATCACTATTAACAATTCCACATCCATTTTTATCTTTTACAAAAACAGTGTAAATACCAGCAGTTAAATTTGAAAATTGATTACTGTCTTGGTAAAGAAGACCATCTAATGAGTATTCGTAATTGCCAGTAACATTATCTGTGCCAGTTACGTTTACTGTAATAATGTTCTCATTATCAGTCCAGTCAAGAGTTTCAATATTAGTTATTGTGGCGTAGTTTGATAAAAATACCGAGAACATTTTTGTTGAAGAACAAATTAACCCTAAAATGTGATTTTCCGTCACAGTTACCGAATAATTACCCGCTTGAGTAATGGTTATAAATCTAGTTGTCTCGCCAGTTGACCACAAATAGCTATCGTAGCCAAAACCAGCATCAATGACTATGTTTTTATTTAAGCATAATGGATAAGTGTCCTCCATGTAAATTTCTGGCGAGTTTATAAAACTAATTTTTAACTGAACCACCTTATAACAACCTGCTGCAGACATTACCCTCACATATACTATATTGTTTGTGTTCGACATAGTAAAAGCTGTCGTATTTGTTATCTGATTAGCAGATAATTGATTTTCAGCTCCCAATAATGTGGTGTAATAGCCAAAAAGGTAGTTGGTTGGTGTAGAAATTAGATCGTCATTGTAATCAGTTAAATCAATATTCTCTGTACCATCATTCAGGTTGTCGCATACAGTTGTTTGATAGTCATTGGGTGTTGGAATTGGCAAAAAAGTATTATAAATATATGCAGTACTGATATTAGTGATGCAATTTGGGTTTTTCTTAACAGCAATATTATAATTTGCGCCACCAACTAAGTTTGCTAAAACATTATTTGAAGACCACGTTAAACCTCCATCAAAACTGAATAAATCACCTGGAGTGTTAATAGTAATTGATGCGTATTTACCACAATCAGGCTGATCTATGGTAAATTCTGGATATAAAGAGGAGAAGTCCTGTAGATTTAAAAAAACGTAATTTGACTCACAGTTTGTTCCATTTCTTACTTTTATGTAATAATACCCCGAGCTAATATTATTCAGCGTTGGATTAGTTGTCCATGTTGAACCGCCATCAAAACTATATTCCGTAGCTGTGCTAGTTATTGTTATACTTCCATTGTTTCCGCATGTTGGGTTTGAAATAACCGATATTGGATCGGGCAAAGCAACAAAGTTAAGATTGATATAAATATAATTTGAAGTACACCCTAAACTATTTTTTATCATTATTAAATAGGTTCCAGAATTCAAATTACTGAAAGTTGGACTTGTTTGCCATGTAAAGCCACCGTCGTTACTGTATTGATCTGCAACAGAATTCACGGTAATTTCCCCAGCAGTACCACAAACTGGTTGGATTACTGTATATGAAGGATCCGGTAAATAGTAAGTGTCTAGAAATACTTGTACCGGTAATGAATTACAATTCACAGCATTTCTAAATAAGATAGAATAATATCCTGAAGGTAAATTTTTGGTTGGACTAGTTTGCCAAGTTAATCCACCATCAAAACTATATTCATTAGCAATTGTAGTTATTGTTATACTTCCATCTATGCCACAAGTGGGATTTACTTTGGTGAAAGTTGGTGATTGATTGAGTGAAAAGGTATATATATAAACATATTGACTATAAGATTCACAGCTTAAAGATTCTCTAACTTTAATCGTATAATAGCCCGGAGCTAGATTTGTTGCTGTTGGATTGGTCGTCCAAGTAGTACCATTATCAAAACTGTATTCCGTTGCCGTTGTTGTTATAGTAATTGAGCCTCCAGTTCCACATGTTGGTTGTACCGTTGTGTAACTTGGATAGTTTAAATAAATTGCGTTGATGTAAACCGTTTGTGAGGCAGATTGACAACCTACAGCATCTTTTATTTTAATTTGATAATAGCCAGGTGTTAAATTATTTGCAGTAGGGTTTGTGTTCCAAGTTACTCCATCATCAAAGCTATATTCTGTTGCTATAGGAGAAGTTATGGTAATTGATCCCAATGTAGTGCATGATGTAGGTTGTGATACTACATAACTTGAACCATTTAGAAGCTGTGGTTCCGTTATTAAAACGCCGTTAGCAGAGGAAATACAACCATTGGGAGTTTTAATTTTAATATAATATGAACCTACTGGTAAAAGTGATTTTGTTGGTGACGACTGCCACGTAACACCATCATCAAAGCTATACTCAAATCCTGGGGTTGTGATTGTTATTGTTCCTGTTGGTGTAACGCAGTTAGGTTGAATAGTTGTATAATTTGGTGGTGGAATTGTATTGTTTACTGTTACACTTGTACTGATAAAACAGGTTGACCCATCGGTGATTTTTACACTATATTGACCTATATTGGTTGCAAAAGATGGCACACTGTAAGTACTATTTGTTGCACCGGATATTGCAATTCCATTAAAATACCATTGGTAACTTACAGCTGGACTAAAAGTGGTTGTTAAGTTAGCTGTTAAAACTAAATTGTTATCACAAAAAAAACCAGATTGACTTACATTTACACCAAATGCAGCCGATGTATTGAGTAATAAATTATCAAAATAAAAATAAGGAGCATAACTTCCATTTGACCAATTGTATTTTGGAGGTAATTCACATGGGCTACCTAAAATGATTGTATTTATATCAACAGTCGGAGTAAAAAATATATTTAAAACTCCCCAATTTCCAATAGGTGTGTAATTTACTCTGCCTAAAATTATCCAACTAGAATTGTATTCAGATGGACATCCAGTTGTTTCTAATGGAAACGTTGTACACGATGGCCTTCCATATAAAACAATGTCAATTGGACCATAATAAATAACACCGCCATTTCCCAAACTTACATCACTAGTTGCTGGTTTAGAAGCAATGTTGAAAGTGAGTTGATAATTGGTTCCAGCTAACATTGGAGTTGTAAGACAAGCACCAAGATATTCTTGCCATCCCTCAACAAAAAATGCCCCTACTGCTGCATTACCATCAGGAAAAGGCGTCATTCCAGCATTATTTAAATAGCCACACGAGTTGAAGTAATCTGTTGTTGGTGTGCTAGCTTGCTGCCATTGTGAAGAATTATTTAATTGCGAAATGCTATTAGGACAACTTGTGTAGCTTTCAAAAGAAGGATTAGGTATAATTGATGGTATTGAAGTAGTTGGTCCACAATTGCAATCGCTATCATTTAAATCAATTTTCCCATCGTTATCATCATCAATTCCATTATTACAATTTTCTTGACTGTAAGTGACTAAACTAAAAAAAAATAAAAGGACTATGTAGTATCTCATGGCGCGTAGACTTTTAACATTGGTAAAAATATAAAAAATAGTTAATCATTAAAATTTATTCTCTAATTTTCTTGTTAAAGTTGAATACTTTTGCAAAAAAAACTATTCACTTGAAAAAATTGCTTCTAATAACTCCTCCATTTACTCAATTAAATACGCCTTATCCAGCAACGGCTTATTTGAAAGGGTTTTTGAATACCAAAAGCATTCCTTCCTTTCAAATGGATTTGGGTATCGAAGTGATTTTGGAATTGTTTTCTTCTAAAGGGTTACAGGCTATTTTTTCAACTAACGATGTCCAACTTGCTACTACAAATTGTCAGCGTATTTTTTCTTTAAAAAATGAATACATAAAAACAATTGATGTTGTTATAACTTTTCTTCAAGGCAAAAATCCGTCGTTAGCACGTCAAATATGTAGTGGTAATTTTATTCCCGAAGCTTCTCGTTTTGAACAATTAGATGACATGGAATGGGCTTTTGGTACTATGGGAATGCAAGACAAAGCCAAACATTTAGCTACTTTGTATTTGGAAGATTTGTCTGATTTTATAGTCGAATGTATTGATGAAAATTTTGGTTTTAGCCGCTATGCCGAACGATTGGGTAGAAGCGCTAACTCATTTGACGAATTGTACCAACATTTGAATCAACAACCTACTTATATTGATACCATCACACTTCAAATTTTAAATGAGAGAATCGAAGAAATCCAACCTAAGTTGATCTGTTTTTCGGTTCCATTTCCGGGAAATTTATACAGTGCTTTTCGATGTGCTCAATACGTAAAAAAACAGTTTCCAAAAATTAAAATAGCGATGGGAGGCGGTTTTCCCAATACTGAATTACGCGATTTGAAAGACAAACGCGTTTTCGAATTCTTTGATTTTATTACCTTGGATGATGGTGAACTTCCAATAGAACTACTTTATAGTTCTGTTTGTCAGACTGCGCCTGTCGAAGTCCTTTTTAAACGTACTTTTCTTCTTGAAAATAATGAGGTTGTCTACAAAAATAATGCGACTCAACCCGATTACAAACACAGTGAAGTAGGAACGCCAGATTATTCGGATTTGTTCTTGGACAATTATATTTCAGTAATCGAA
This sequence comes from Flavobacterium sp., assembly GCA_016787805.1. Classification (GTDB taxonomy): domain Bacteria; phylum Bacteroidota; class Bacteroidia; order Flavobacteriales; family Flavobacteriaceae; genus Flavobacterium. The sequence continues at coordinate 8,457 of JAEUTY010000016.1, forward strand.
ATGGCCAATCCAATGCACAGTTTGTGGAGTGATGGTCGTTGGAACAAACTCACCATGGCACACGGTTGCTATTGGGGAAAATGTACGTTTTGCGATATTTCACTCGATTACATAAAATTATACGAACCTATCGCAGCCAAGATTTTGGTTGACCGAATGGAAGAGCTCATTGCGCAAACAGGTGAAAATGGTTTTCATTTTGTTGATGAAGCCGCTCCACCAGCTTTAATGCGTGAGGTAGCTTTAGAGATTATACGTCGTAAAATTGTTGTAAGTTGGTGGACGAACATTCGATTTGAAAAAAGTTTCACTACCGATTTGTGTCTTTTATTAAAAACCTCGGGTTGTATTGCGGTTTCAGGTGGATTGGAAGTGGCTTCCGATCGATTATTACAATTAATTAAAAAAGGCGTGACGGTTGAACAAGTAGCCCAAGTTACGCGTAATTTTACCGAATCGGGAATTATGGTTCACGCGTATTTGATGTACGGGTATCCTACGCAAACGGTGCAAGAAACCATTGATAGTTTGGAAATGGTGCGCCAATTATTTGAAGTGGGAATTCTGCAAAGCGGATTTTGGCATCAGTTTGCTATGACCGCGCATTCGCCAGTAGGTATGTTTCCAGAAGAATTTGGCGTGATTCCTGAGTTGAACGACATTACATTTGCTAATAACGACATTCATTTTAAAGATAAAACTGGCATCGACCACGACAAGTTTAGTTTTGGTTTGAAAAAATCACTCTACAATTTTATGCACGGAATTGGTTTTGATTTTGAGCTGAATGAATGGTTCGATTTTAAAATTCCGAGAACCACAATCGCTCCTGATTATATTGTTTCATGTTTGGAAAAAGAAAATGATTTTATTTTAAAGTCATCAGCCAAAGTCGTTTGGATAGGAGGAAAGCCATTGACATCCACATTTACCAAATCTAAAAAAAGCAATTCTTGGGAAATGATGCAACTCATTTTTCACGAAAAAACTCAATCGTTTGACATCATTTTTGAAAAAGACAAAGGTGAATGGTTAATGAAAACCTTAAATTTAATTGCAGTTTCAAATGATAAGTTGCTTACAATAGTACAATTAAAAGAAGATTTCGAAATTTATTTTGATGATTTTGAACTCTTTTGGTTCTCAAAACCTATTGATAAATTAAGGCAGTTTGGCTTGTTGGTATTATAAATCAATTATTATTAGTTTACTAATAACTATATTTAATTACCAATTTTTATGAGATTTATCAGCTTCGAAAACGATTTCTTTTCCTAATTTTACTTCCAATAAAAAACAAGCCTTATGAGTAATTCGTACAAACTGTCAGTTAATCAAACCACTACATTTGATTGGACTGAGAGTGATTTAAAAAAACTTGATGCTATCCAATTGAACAAGAGTCAATTCCATGTTTTAGACAACCATAAACCTTACAAGGTTGAAATCGTTTCTACAGATTTTATTGCTAAGAAATACACAATTAAAGTTAACAACAACACCTACGAAGTTGCTATTTCTGATGCTTTAGATATTTTAATCCAAAGTATGGGAATTGAGCGTGGTAGAACCAAGGTGGTCAATGCTATCAAAGCTCCAATGCCTGGATTGATTTTGGAAATTAGTGTTGAGGTTGGTCAAGAAGTCAAAGAAAACGATCCATTATTGATTTTAGAAGCGATGAAAATGGAAAACAGTTTCCTTTCACCTCGAAACGGAATCATCAAATCAATTGCCGTACAAAAAGGAATGGCCGTTGATAAAGGACAATTATTAGTTGAATTTGAATAAAGAGTAAAGAGGCAAGACCGTTGCACTGAAAGATCGCTTCGTTGCAAGATTAGCATTTTTTCGTCTTTCTTCTTGCAACGCAGTGGTCTTTCTTCTTTCTTCTAAAAATATAAAATATGAAAAAAATAACCAAAATATTAGTTGCCAATCGCGGGGAAATTGCCATTCGCGTGATGAAAACGGCCAAAAAAATGGGCATCAAAACGGTTGCGGTTTTTTCTACTGCCGATCGAAATGCACTTCATGTTAAATACGCAGATGAAGCAGTTTGCATTGGCGAAGCTGCCTCAAGTCAATCGTATTTGCGTGGCGATAAAATTGTTGAAGTTTGTAAAGAATTAGGCGTTGACGCAGTACATCCAGGTTACGGATTTTTAAGTGAAAATGCCGCTTTCGCAGAAGAGTGTGAAAAAAACAACATCATTTTCATCGGACCGAAATCGAAAGCCATCGAAATGATGGGAAGCAAACTCGCAGCCAAAGAAGCCGTAATGAAATACGATATTCCAATGGTTCCTGGTGTAGATCACGCCATTATTGATGTGGAAGAAGCCAAGAAAACTGCTAAAGCTGTTGGTTTTCCAATCCTGATTAAAGCATCAGCAGGTGGCGGTGGAAAAGGAATGCGTATTGTAGAAAAAGAAGAAGATTTCGAATCGCAAATGAACCGTGCGATCTCTGAAGCTATGTCAGCTTTTGGCGATGGATCGGTTTTTATCGAAAAATACGTGACCAAACCGCGCCATATCGAAATTCAAATTATGGCCGACAGTCACGGTAATGTATTGTACGTTTTTGAACGCGAATGCAGCATTCAACGTCGCCATCAAAAGGTAGTGGAAGAAGCTCCATCGTGTATTTTAACACCAGAAAAAAGAAAAGAAATGGGCGAAGCTGCAGTAAAAGTAGCTCGTGCCTGTGATTATTTAGGAGCTGGAACCGTAGAGTTTTTAATGGACGCCGATCATAATTTTTATTTCTTAGAAATGAATACACGTTTGCAAGTAGAACATCCTGTAACCGAAATGATTTCAGGTTTGGATTTGGTCGAATTGCAAATTCGTGTGGCTAGAGGAGAAGCTCTTGAAATCAAACAAGAAGATTTAGTCATTCATGGTCATGCAATGGAACTTCGTGTATACGCCGAAGATTCGATGAATGATTTCTTACCGAATGTCGGGTTTTTAAGCAAATATCAACTGCCAGAAGGCGAAGGAATTCGTGTGGATAACGGAATTGAAGAAGGAATGGACGTGCCGATTTATTACGATCCAATGCTTTCTAAGTTGGTAACGTATGGTAAAACACGTGAAGAGTCGATTGAGTTGATGATTAAAGCCATCGATAATTACCATGTCCAAGGAGTGGCGACAACCTTACCTTTCGGAAAATTTGTAATGCAACACGAGGCATTCCGTTCGGGCGATTTTGACACCGGATTTGTAAAAGCCTACTACGATGCTGAAAAATTGAAATCAGCCTTAGACAAAGAAGCTGAAATCGCCGCATTAGTGGCGTTACGTCAGTATGTGGAAGATAAGAAAATTGTACGATTACCAATAAATAGTAATTAGAAACAAACGCATCGACACATTGACACATTGACACATCGACACATTGACACATTGACAAATTAACTCATTGACACATTAAACAATGGAAGACAAAATTAAAATACTCAACGATAAAATTGCTCAAGCCAAATTAGGTGGTGGCGAAAAACGAATTGCTAAACAACACGAAAAAAAGAAATTAACCGCTCGCGAACGCGTCGAATATTTACTCGATGAAGGTTCGTTTGAAGAAATCGGAATGTTAGTAACGCATCGAACTACCGATTTCGGAATGGAAAAAGAAATCTACTACGGCGATGGTGTAATTACAGGTTACGGAACCATCAATGGTAGAGTAGTGTACGTTTTTGCGCAAGATTTCACCGTTTTTGGAGGTGCTTTGTCAGAAACGCATGCAGAAAAAATTTGTAAGGTTATGGACATGGCTTTACGCAGTGGTGCGCCAATGATTGGTTTGAATGATTCGGGTGGCGCACGTATTCAAGAAGGTGTGCGTTCACTTGGAGGTTATGCTGATATTTTTTACCGAAATGTACAATCTAGTGGTGTGATTCCGCAAATTTCGGCTATACTTGGACCTTGCGCAGGTGGCGCGGTTTATTCGCCAGCGATGACCGATTTTACCATGATGGTAGAAGGAAATAGCTACATGTTTGTAACTGGTCCAAATGTGGTGAAAACAGTAACCAATGAAGAAGTAACTTCGGAAGAATTGGGTGGCGCGAGTACGCATTCAACCAAGTCGGGAGTGGCGCATATTACTTCACCTAATGGAGTAGAATGTTTGGAAGATATTAAAAAATTATTGAGTTATTTACCTCAAAATAATCGAGAAACAACACCTAAAGTGCCTTATGTTTTAGGAGAAGAAAAACGCGAAAAACTCGATACCATTGTGCCTGATAATGCCAACAAGCCATACGATATGCACGATGTAATTGCTAATATTATCGATGAGGATTCATTCTTCGAAATTCACAAAGATTTTGCCGAAAACATTGTGGTTGGGTTTGCTCGCTTGGGCGGAAGAAGTATCGGAATTGTAGCCAATAACCCGAAGTTTTTAGCAGGCTGTTTGGATGTGAAAAGTTCAATCAAAGGCGCTCGATTTGTGCGTTTTTGTGACTGTTTCAATATTCCATTACTAGTATTGGAAGATGTTCCAGGTTTCTTGCCAGGAACCGACCAAGAGTGGAACGGAATCATCGTGCACGGAGCCAAATTGTTGTATGCGTTTAGCGAAGCAACTGTTCCGCGTGTGACTGTAATTACGCGAAAAGCTTACGGTGGTGCGTATGACGTAATGAACTCCAAACACATTGGCGCCGATATGAATTTTGCTTGGCCAAGTGCCGAAATTGCGGTAATGGGAGCCAAAGGTGCTTCTGAAATTATTTTCAAAAAAGAAATCAGTGAAGCCGCTGATCCAGCAGCAAAATTATTAGAGAAAGAAGCCGAATACGCAGAATTATTTGCTAATCCTTACACGGCGGCGCAACGCGGATTTATCGATGAAGTGATTTTACCTCAAGATACACGAAGAAAATTATTGAAAGCCTTCAGTATGCTCGAAAATAAAGTGGTAGATACACCCAAACGCAAACACGGTAATATTCCGTTGTAAAGGCTCCTAACAGGTTTTCAAAACCTGTTAGGTTAGATTTGAAATTGATTTAAGATGGATTAATTTTCAGAACAAATAAAAAAAGCAGGAAGTCCAATTCCTGCTTTTTTATTGATAATTCTATTGTTTTTAATGATCTTCATCCGAACACAAACCTACAATTTCATGAAATACATCGTGTAATTTGGTTAGAGCTTCGGTAATTTCTTTGTCTGATTTTTTGCTTTTTACTAGTTTGTCTAACTTTTTACTATCAGTAGCTAATTTTTGAACAGCAGTCACAACTTCTTTTTTATTAAATTCAGCAGGAATGGTTGATTTTACTAATGCTTCAGCTTTTTGAACCATTTCGCCACTGCGTTCTTTAATTGGTTGTAAGTTGCCTTCTTCACTTGGGTGAAACGTTTGCGACATTACTTTATGAAACTCTTTTAACTGTGGCCAATTATCAAATTTGCTTTTCTTTTTGGGCATAGCGTTCGTATAATAATTACTCACTTCCGACCAATTGATTACATTCCAAATGGCAGCCAAATAATCGGCGCGTTTGTTTTGGTATTTTAAATAATACGCGTGTTCCCAAACATCGATACCTAAAATTGGAGTTCCTTTGTTTTCGGCAATATCCATTAATGGATTGTCTTGATTGGCAGTTGAACAAACCGCTAATTTTCCGTTGGCATCAACATACAACCAAGCCCAACCTGAACCAAATCGTGTGGCTGCGGCTGCATTTAATTTCTCTTTTAAAGCATCTATTGAACCAAATGATTCGTTGATGGCTTTTTCCAAATCAGCTGAAGGTTTTGTGTCTTTTTGGGGCGTTAAAACGGTCCAAAATAATTCGTGATTAAAATGTCCGCCTGCATTGTTGCGAATAGCTTGACTGAATTTTGAAACATTAGCAAAAATTTCGGTAATGCTCATTTTTTCAGCATCAGTTCCTACAACTGCTACGTTTAAGTTTTTGATGTAGGCTGCGTGGTGTTTGCTGTAATGAATTTCCATCGTTTGTGCATCAATAAATGGTTCTAATGCGTTGTAAGCGTATGGCAACGGTTTTTGTGTAAACTGTGCAGAAACGCTAATGCAGATGAAAAATAAAATGGGTAAAAAAAGGTTTTTTTTCATTGTATTAATGGTTTAATTGTAATTTAAAAGGTTAAAAAAGAGAACAATTTAGTTGTCTTTTTTTGATATACAAAGGTACATGTTTTGATTTGTTGTTGTTTGCAAGATTAACAGTTTCTTGGCTGAATTAAGCTAAAATTTAGAATTACTGATTTTGTGTACGACGTTCCTTCTTTAACCCCGATCCCGTTGTGACCAACGGGACGAGAAACGGGAATACGGATTACAAGAAAGCCCAAACCATACGCTCCAAATAATCCATTAACAACCATTAGTTTAGCCTATTTTAGTTTAATTTTAAGTTAAAAAGTCGAGTAAAAACGGCTTTTTTTGCTAACTTGCGGCACTTTTTAATGGTGCGTTGGTGCCCAAAATCTCACTTTATTCATGCATTTTTTTAAGTTTTTTAGTGTTGTATTGTTGTTGTCTTGTGGTAGTGTTTTCGGCCAGAAAATCATTAAACATAAGGTAAAATCGGGCGAATCGATTTACTCAATTGCGCGCCAATACGATGTGACTGAGAAAGAAATTTACGAGTGGAATCCGAAGTTGAAAGGTAAAGTTTTGGGTTTGAAAACGATTGTTGAGATTCAGAACAAAAAATTCAAAGAAGAAGAGAAGAAGCCAAAGGAAAAGAAAAAAGAAGAAGTTGTCATTGTTCCTGCTTTGACTTCTTCGAATGAACCTTATATTATTCACACTGTTAGTGCTAAAGAAACATTGTACAGTTTGTCAAAGCAATACGGTATTTCGATGGAAGAAATTTGCGAATTGAATCCCGAATTGAAAACAGGGAATTTGAAAAAAGGTGCTAAGTTGAAGTTTCCCAATACGATAAAAATAGTTGACACGAATGACCAAATAAAAGCACCAAAATCGGTTGTAATTCCTGAACCTATTGAGACTGTTAGTACAACAAACGTGATTCACAAAGTACAACCTAAGGAAACTTTGTACCGAATTTCAAAAAAGTATGGTGTTTCGGTGAGTGAATTGCAACGATTGAATCCGACTGTAACTTCGGGTTTGCCTGTTGGTTTTGATTTGGTGGTAAAAAAAGGTTCGAGTCAAGTAGTTGAAACTCCAAAAGCTATTGAAGAAACTCCAGTAAAAACGGTTGAAGTAGCGCCACTTTCGATGGAAAACATGAGCAAGGCTGATTTTTTAATAGCCAAAGCTTCTCAACACCTTGGAACACGTTATAGAAGCGGAGGAACTTCGCCAGGCGGATTTGATTGTTCGGGTTTGATGATTGCAACTTTTCAAGAAATTGAAATGAAATTGCCTAGAACTTCACGCGAGCAATCCAATTATGGAGTAAGTATTGATCGTTCGCAAGCCCAAAAAGGCGATTTGATTTTCTTTACAACCAATGGTCGCGGTAACATCAATCACGTTGGAATGGTTACTGAAGTTATTGGAGATGAAATCAAATTCATACACTCGTCCATTCAAGCTGGAGTGATTATTTCTTCTACCAAAGAAGATTATTACGCCAAGCGGTTTGTGAAAGTAAACCGGGTTTTAGAGTAGTTATTCGACAGAGAATTTGAATCCGATTCCGTGTAAGTTTTCGATGGCGATGCCTTTTTCGTTGGCTAAAATTTTGCGCAAGCGAGAAATGAAAACATCCAAACTTCTTCCCATAAAATAATCGTCGTTGCCCCAAAGAGATTTCAGTATTTCTTCGCGTTTTAGTACTACGTTTTTATTATCTAGGAAAAGTTTTAATAAATCCGATTCGCGTTGCGTGAGCGATATTTTTTCGGTATCGGTAAAAACTAAGTAATTTTTGCAATCAAATTGGTATTTGCCTACAGTGTAATTACTTTTTTCTGCAGCTTTAGTATTTTTTTGAGAGCGTTTCAGAAACACTTCTATTTTGAGTAATAATTCCTCAATGCTAAAAGGTTTTACCAAATAATCGTCAGCTCCAAGGCGCAAACCTTTAATACGATCTTCTTTTAAAGTTTTGGCCGATAGAAAAATAATGGGCACTTCGGCATTGATTTCGCGTACTTTTTCAGCCAAATCAAAACCATCCATTTTGGGCATCATAATGTCAAAAATACAAATGTCAAACGTTCCTTTTTTAAAAGTTTCCAAACAATGAGCTCCGTCGGTACAATGTGTTACATCGTAATGTTGTTCGAGGTTGTCTTTGGTTAAAAACGCTAAGGTTTCATCGTCTTCTGCGTACAGGATTTTATATTTTGTCATAGTTAAAATGTTGTCATTAACGAATCAATATTTTATGTTTTTTGAATACAATCATTTCGGAATCACAATCGAAACAGTTATTCCTTTGTTGTTGTTGTTGGTAGCAAAAATTTTCCATTTGTGCTGTGTACATATTTTTTTTACATAATACAAACCCAAGCCAAATCCGTTAACTTCGTTGCTTTTGGTGCTTGGAATTCGGTAAAATTTGTCAAATATAAAGTTGATGTTTTTATTCGAAACACCAATTCCGTTATCCGAAAAATCCAATTGAATTTGGTTGTTGTTTTCGGTAATTGTGATGTTAATTTCGGGATTTTCTTCGCAATATTTAATTGAATTATCGAGTAAATTATAAATGATATTTGTAAAATGAAACTCGTCGGCTTGAACTATGAATTCTTTTTGAGCAAAAATTGTAACCTTTAATTCAGGTTTTTTGAGTTGTAAATTATCAATTACATCTTTGATTACAGGAACAACATTTATAGCGGTAATTTTCATCTTCATTGGTTCATTGTCGGATTTGGCAATGTTCAAAATTTGCTCAATATGGCTGTTGAGTTTTTTACTTTGATTGATGATGATTTCGGTATATTTTTCGAGTTTTTCATCTTTTTGAATGCTTTCCTGTTTGTTTAAATAACTGGAAGCAAGTAGGATAGAAGATAAAGGAGTTTTGAACTCGTGCGTCATGTTGTTAATAAAATCGCGTTGGAGTTCGGAATATTTTTTTTGTTGAATGATAGTATAAATTGAATATACATAAATCAACATTACGACTATTAGTGCAAATGATAAAAATAACCAAAATCGAAGAGAGCTTAATAAATACGAGGTTTCATTTGGAAATCGCACAGCAAAATAGTAAACTAAATTTTCGTGTTTAGGAAAATAGACATCTTTTTTATCTGACTTTTTATTTGAAACTGAAATGTAGTTACCATAAACCATTTCGTCGCTTTCACAGTTGTACATCGCGTATTCATAATCGGTGTTGATATTGAATTTGGCGAATTCTGATTTGAGGTAATATTCGAGTATATCAGGTTGAAAATCGTTTTCTACATTAACAATATAATAATCGTTGGCTACTTTTTGAATAGGATTATTGACAGGCAATTCGCTATTAGAGCTTTTGTAGAGTTTTTTGACTACTTCGAGCAGGGCAACATGCGTTTTTTGTGAAAATTTTTGTTCCTCAACAGTAAAAGCTTCTCGAGTCCAAAGTAACTGGGCAATCAAGATGCCTACGGTTGCAATGAGTCCGAGTACTATAATGGTATTGAGGTTTTTAGTTTTCACTACTTTTTATTTTTTAATCCTTTCAAAAATACTTAAAAAAATGGATGTAAATAGTAGTTAACAAGTCATTAACAAACATTTGAAACCACTTAACAAGTTGTAAATAGTTAGCAGCTTATATTTGTATCGTTGAATTATAGTTAGTATATGATTCATCAGAAACGAAAAAAATAATAACTTAAATAAAAACAAAATTATGAAAGCAATCAAAATTTCAATGTTAGCATTAACTTTAGGATTAATGTCTTTTTCAACCATCAATCCAGTTCAAAACAATGTTGCTAAAGTAGCTACTACTGGCGGTTTAGTTTGGAAAGCTGAGTCTATTGATGTTGGAGAAATTCCTCAAGGAACTCCAAAAACTATTGAATACGAATTCAAAAACAATACTGATAAAGACGTTTTAATCACTAATGTGAAGCCAGCTTGTGGTTGTACAGCTGCTGATTATACTAAAACTGCTATCGCTCCTGGTAAAACTGGATATGTTAAAGCAACGTACAATGCAGCAGCAGCAGGTACTTTCAATAAATCGGTTACTGTTACAACTAACGCTGAAGAAACTCCTAAAGTGTTAACTTTCAAAGGTACAGTTATCGCAAAATCATAAATCAATAAAAGGTTGGTTAATACTAAAAACTCCTAAACGATTTGTTTAGGAGTTTTTTTATTTTTTATCTTTTTTCTTTTTGTCTTTCTTTTTGTTTTTTTTCGGATTATTAGCTTCAGCTTTTAAAACCTCAAATTTTTCTTTTTGTTGCGCATCCAATAAATCCAAAACTTTCTTTTCAGTGGATTCTCCCAATGATTTCAGTGCCGATACTTTGTCATCATCACTAATTTCTTTTTTTAAAATGATTCCTTGCTTTTTACTACTTTCAGTATAAATCTGTTCAATAGCAATTACTTGGAGTTCATTTAATTTTAAATCTTCCTTGAGACGCTCCATCAAATTTTCAAGACTTTCTTTGCGCGCTTTTTCCATTTCTTCTTGGTATCGCTCTTGGTCATGAGCACTATTTCCGGTTTGACAAAAAAGGAAAGAAGAGAATAATAAACTAGCTATTAGTAGTGCTTTTTTCATTTTCTTAAGAGATTAAAGGCTCGCCATACAAATCAAATTCAGTAGCGTCAATAATTTTGATTTGAGCAAATTCACCCGTTTTTAAATAAAATTGAGAAGCATCAATCAGTACTTCATTATCAACATCAGGGCTGTCAAATTCAGTTCTACCAATAAAATATTTTCCTTCTTTTCGATCAATAACGCACTTGTAAGTTTTGCCAATTTTTTCTTGATTCAAATCCCATGAAATCTGCGATTGTAAATCCATTATTTCCGTTACACGAGCTTGTTTTACTTCTTCAGGAACATTGTCTTCTAAAGCGTAAGCACTAGTATTTTCTTCGTGAGAGTAGGTAAAGCAACCCAAACGGTCAAATTTCATTTCCTGAACCCAATCGCGTAATATAGCAAAATCTTCTTCCGTTTCACCAGGATAACCTACAATTAAAGTGGTTCTAATCGCGATTCCAGGTACAGCTTCTCTAAAATCTTTTAACAAACGCGTAGTTTTTTCATAAGTCGTTCCGCGCTTCATCGATTTCAATATTTTATCAGAAATATGTTGCAACGGAATATCAATATAGTTGCAAATTTTAGGTTCACGTTTCATTAATTCCAACACGTCCATTGGGAAACCTGTTGGAAAAGCGTAATGCAAACGAATCCATTCAATCCCTTCTACTTTTACTAAATTTTCTAATAATTCAGCTAAGTTGCGTTTTTTGTATAAATCCAATCCGTAATAAGTCAAATCTTGAGCAATCAAAATCAACTCTTTTACACCGTTTTTAGCCAAACCTTCGGCTTCTTTTACTAATTTTTCAATCGATTGTGATACGTGTTTGCCTCGCATAATCGGAATCGCACAAAAGCTACAAGGACGATCACAACCTTCGGCAATTTTTAAATATGCATAATTTTTTGGTGTTGTTGTCAATCGTTCACCAAGTAATTCATGCTTATAATCGGCTCCAAGCGCTTTTAAAAGTAACGGTAATTCGGTAGTTCCAAAATACTGATCTACATTCGGAATTTCTTTTTCTAAATCAGGTCGGTATCGCTCTGATAAGCATCCCGTTACAAATACTTTATCTACAATTCCACGCTCTTTCTTATCAGCATACTCTAAAATAGTATTGACAGATTCAGCTTTAGCATTATCAATAAATCCACAAGTATTAATGACTACTATGTTGCCTTCTTCTTCATGAGCCACGTCTTTTCCACTGGCTTTCAATTGTCCCATCAACACTTCGCTATCATAGGTGTTTTTTGAACAGCCCAGCGTAATCACATTAATTTTATTTTTTTTGACCGATTTGGTTCTCATAGAATTTTAATTGGAGTGCAAAATTACGTTATTTATTTTAGAAGCGAAAGGTTTGGGCGTTTTTGTAATCCATGTTCCCGCTTTCCTTCCAAGTTACTCGTTCCTCGCAAGCTTTCCATACAATCGGGGCTAGGAGGTCAACAAAAGGCACAAAAAAACCATCCGAATTAACGAATGGTTTATTGATGTTGTTATTAGAATTAAAATTCAAATGTCACTGTAGTTGAAATAGAGTGGTTTTTACTATTTACAGTACTATAATCGGTAAAGCCTTGTGTAAAAAATTGTTGATCGTAAAAACGTTGAGAATAAACATAAGAGGCATCCAATTTAATTTTACCAAAATTATATCCGATTCCACCAGAATATCCTGTTAAATCACCAATTGTTCTTCCGTTTTCGTAAGGACTTTCTTCAAAACGATAACCACCACGCAAACTGAATTTTTGTATTTTATATTCACCACCTAATCTAAAATCAAATGTGTTTTTTAAAACGTCAGTTATATAGTCATTTTCACTAGAGAAATCGCTTTTTGGACCCAATTTGATTCCGTCTTGGTTTTTGTAAATGCAATCAAAACTAAGCACTCCTTTTTTTCCAAAAATATAGGCTAAACTTCCTGAAAAATTACCTGCTGTTCTTACTTTATAAGGTTCGTAAACTAGTGTAACGCCTGGATCAGCGTATTCACGTGGAATTTCCCCATTTAAATTGATGCTTTGTGCCGATAAGCTTTGGGTCAATTCATCATTCAAACGGTACCATGTAGGAGATTGATAGGACAAACCTATTCTAAGTTGTTTGACCGGTTTGATGATAGTGCCCAGTTGAACAGAAATTCCAGTTCCATAAGTATACAACTCATTGTTGAACTGAATATCTCTTACCGTATAATCTAGGTTGGTGTTTACGTAATCATTGCGCTCTGTAAAAGTTGTGATTTGCGTGTAGTCAACAAAATGAGAGTTAATATTTAACCCAAAAGAAATGAAATCTTTGTATTGTATCGCGCCATTAAGCGTAAGCTTGCCATTGAATCCAGTCGATTCAAACTCGTTTTTTTGAACATAATTAGCTCCAGTTGGTACTAATGAAAAGTAAGAGCTATTTGGATTGCTCAAATCAGTAGCATCAATAATATACGATTGACCATAATAGGCTAACATTGCTTGTTGAGCTGCAAAAGATTGATTGCCAAGATTGGTTCCTAAATATTCATACAGTTCGCCAATAGATTCATTTGGTAGTCGAGTAACAAATTCAAGAGGAATTGGATTGCCATTATTACCAGTGTTGGCATAACTTAAAAAATAATTTCCTACAGAATAATTCCCAACACCTTTTGAAATTACTTGGTTGTCAAAATTAGCGGTACTTTCATAATTTATGGTTACAGCAATTTTTGACCAATCACTTTTTTTTGCGTTTTCAAAAACAAATACACCACCAGCTTGACTGATGTCTAAACTACTTTTAATTTCAGAATTTTTTGTTCCGAAATAGTTGGCGTTATTGTTAACGTTGAAATTTCGTAAAGTAATTCCAGCATGATTGTTATTAAAGAATGTTGATCCTGCGGGATTTAATATAACTGCAGATAAATCAGCTCCTAAAGCTCCAAATGCACCGCTCATCCCAGTAAAACGTGCAGTTCCACTCAAGTCTGTTTGTGAATATCGAATGGCATCATTTATGTTTTGTCCAAATGAATAAATTGAACTGACAAGTAAGATTTTTATAAAATAATTTCTCATAGATTTTTTTTTAAGATTATCTTCTACCACCTCCACCTGAACGTCCACCACCTGAACTTCCTCCAGAACTACCACTTGAACTTGGAGTGTAGGAGCGAGTTGGTTCACTATAAGAGCGAGGTGTATCGTATGATCTTGGAGTGGTGTTTGTTCGTGGCGTATCATAATTACGTGGTGGTGTAGATGTTGGACGAGGTGTATTGTCGTAATTGCGAGGAGGAGTTGTATTGTTTCTTGGAGTTCCAGTATTGTTGGTGTCATTACGAGGATTAGAAGTATTTACTCGTGGTCCAACAGTATTGCTTCTCGGAGTTCCAGTGTTGTTACGAGGATTAGAAGTGTTTACACGTGGCCCAATAGTATTGTTTCTTGGGTTTGATGTTGTAAAACTTCTTGGAGTAGCGTTACTTGTATCTCTAGTTCCATTGAAGTTACGATTAATAGAAAGGCTTCTACCGTCTGAGTAAGCAGTTCTAACATCACGTCTGCCATTTACATAAGCATAATGGTTTCCATAATAATATCCATAAGGGTAACCATTTCCGCACCAATAAGGGTTTCCATAATAACCATTCCATCCCCAACCCCAATTTGGACCATACCAATAGTTCCATCCCCAACCTGGACCGTACCAAGAATTCCAAGCCATGTTATTCCAACCCCAATAATTTCCGTACCAATAGTTGTTCCAATAATTCCATCCCCAATTATTATCATAAACGTTAACAATAACAGTCTCATTTGAGTTTGATCCCCAACTATTATAACTATTTGATTGTGATTCTGCGTTTTTGTTAATGGAGTCGTTTGAGGTGTAGCTCTCAACATCCGTAAAAACCTCTTGATTTTCTTGGTTTAATGAACTGAAATACTCTTTGTATTTAGCATTGTCTTTTTGATCTTCATTGGTAGCTACTTTTTTAGCATCTGAACCATAAACACCATCATTATCGTAATATGATTTATTTTGATAAGAACCACACGAAGTTAGTATCAATGCAAATAATCCAAATACACTGTAAATGGATACTTTTTTACTAGAAAAATAATTTGTTTTCATATCTATAGCATTTTTATTGTTGGTCAATACAAAAATAGTTAGTTTTGCCGAACTATTTAGTTAAAATAAGTTAAACAATTTTTATGCCAAACTATTCGTTATGAGTAAGAACTTAACTACAAGAACAGAAGATTATTCCAAATGGTATAACGAACTCGTTGTCAAAGCTGATTTAGCCGAAAACTCTGGAGTTAGAGGTTGTATGGTAATCAAACCATACGGTTATGCTATTTGGGAAAAAATGCAAGCAGAATTAGACAGAATGTTCAAGGACACAGGCCACAGTAATGCCTATTTTCCGCTTTTTGTTCCCAAGAGTATGTTTGAAGCAGAAGAGAAAAACGCAGAAGGTTTTGCTAAAGAATGCGCCATAGTGACGCATTATCGTTTAAAAAACGATGAAAGTCGTCCGGGTAAATTAATGGTTGATCCTAATGCAAAGTTGGAGGAAGAATTAATCGTTCGTCCGACCAGTGAAGCAATTATATGGTCAACTTATAAGTCATGGATTCAATCCTACCGAGATTTGCCTTTGCTGATTAATCAATGGGCAAATGTTGTACGTTGGGAAATGAGAACGCGTTTGTTTTTAAGAACAGCAGAGTTTTTATGGCAAGAAGGACACACAGCTCATGCAACAAAAGCCGAAGCCATTGAAGAGTCTGAAAAAATGATGAATGTGTATGCCGAATTTGTTGAAAACTTTATGGCAATTCCAGTTATAAAAGGTTTAAAAACCGAAACCGAGCGTTTTGCTGGAGCAGAAGAAACCTACTGTATTGAAGCATTGATGCAAGATGGTAAAGCATTGCAAGCTGGAACCTCTCACTTTTTAGGGCAAAACTTTGCTAAAGCTTTTGATGTAAAGTTTGCCAATCAAGAAGGAAAACAAGAACATGTTTGGGGAACTTCTTGGGGAGTTTCAACCCGTTTGATGGGTGCTTTGGTTATGACGCATTCTGATGATAATGGGTTGGTTTTGCCTCCAAATTTAGCTCCAATTCAAGTCGTTATTGTTCCTATATACAAAAGTGATGATGAATTGAATGCTGTTTCGGCAGTGGCGAATGATTTAATGGCACAATTTAAGAAACTAAATATTTCAGTTAAATTTGATAATAGAACGACTCAAAAACCTGGTTTTAAATTTGCAGAATGGGAATTAAAAGGTGTTCCAGTTCGAATAGCTATTGGACCAAAAGATTTGGAAAATGGCACTTTTGAAATTGCTCGAAGAGATACTTTATCAAAAGAAGTTAGAACGAAAGAAGGAATTGTAAATTTTATAAGCGATTTGTTATCGCAAATTCAAGCTGATTTATTCGCTCGAGCATTAAACTACAGAAATACACACATTACTGAAGTTAATTCGTTTGATGAATTCAAAGATGTTTTGGAAAATAAAGGTGGATTTATTTCAGCGCATTGGGATGGAACGCCTGAAACAGAAGAAAAAATCAAAGAATTGACTAAGGCAACTATTCGTTGTATACCTTTAAACAGAATTGAAGAGGAAGGGAAATGTTTTTTTTCGGGAGCGAAATCTACTGGTAGAGTGCTGTTTGCGAAAGCGTACTAAAAAAAAATAAAAAAAAATAACTTCAAGTATTGTGTGAATAAAAAATAGTTGTATTTTTGCATCCGCAATCAAGAAGATGGCCCGTTCGTCTATCGGTTAGGACGCCAGGTTTTCATCCTGGTAAGAGGGGTTCGATTCCCCTACGGGCTACAATTTTTAAAAAATAATACCAAAAAAAATGGCAAATCATAAGTCAGCTTTAAAGAGAATTAGAAGTAACGAAAAGAGAAGAGTTTTAAATCGTTACCAACACAAAACTACTCGTAATGCAATTAAAGCATTAAGAATGGCTACTGACAAATCAGATGCAGCTTCTAAATTGGCTGGTGTTATTTCTATGATTGATAAATTAGCTAAGAAAAACATCATTCATGATAATAAAGCATCAAACTTAAAATCTAAGTTGACAAAACACGTTGCTAAATTATAGTTGACAGTTTAATGAAATAAATAAAAGCTTCCAATTCGGAAGCTTTTTTTGTTTTACGGACTACATATTTTTGATATTGTTCAACATTTCAACTGTGATTGGTTTGGGAAGGAAATCTAAAACCATCGGGTAATTTTTAGATTTGTTAATGTCTTTTGGATCAACCGATGAAGACAATACAATTATTTTTGTTTTTGGGAACGATGTGATTAAGTTTTTTGAAAACTCGTCCAAAAACTCCCATCCATCCATGATAGGCATGTTTAAATCTAAAAAAACAAACTGAGGATAATTATCCTTCTTTTTATCATCGTCAATAACTGAATGAAAAAATTGTAATGCTTCACTTCCGTCTTTTGCAGAAGCAATATCATCCGAAAAATTTGCTTTTGCAATTACCTTTTTGCATAACATTAAGGTTATTGGATCGTCATCAACACATAAAATTTTATTGCGCATTTTGTTCTTCTTTATTAAAAGTTAAAGTAAATGTAGTTCCATGATCCACTTTACTTTCAATTGTTATTGTTCCTCCCATTGCTTCTACTTGCGATTTTACCAAATACAAACCAAGTCCCTTACTGTCATTGTGACTATGAAAACGCTGGTATAAGCCAAATATTTTTTCGCCATGGCGGCTCAAATCAATTCCCATGCCATTGTCTTTAAAGGTCAAAACTGACTTTCCATTTTCTGTTTTACTAGTAATAGAAATCTTCAATGGTCGTTCAGGATCTCTGTATTTCAATGAATTGGTGGTCAAATTTAATAAAATACTTTCTAAATACGACTTATTAATAAAAAGAGTAGGGCATTTTTCTAATGCAATTTTTAAATTAGGAGTATTGCTGTTGATTAAGAAGTTGAGTTGGTTGAATACATTTTCAAAAACTTCCAATATGCTAACTTCTTCTCGCTCGATTGAAGTGCTGTCTTTGATGACAATAATTTTGACCAAATCATTGATGGTTTCATTAAGTAAATGAGTTGATTTTGAAAAACCATTAATCAATTCTAATAATTCAGGGTCGTTGATTTCAGTGTCTTCAATTAAACCCAGTAAACCAGTTAAATTGGATAGTGGAGCTTTTAAGTTGTGGGATATGATATAAGAAAACTGTTTTAAATCCTTGTTGTTGATGGTTAACTCGTTGATCAGTTGTTCTCTTTCTTTTTCACGTTTCTTCTCTTCAGTGATGTCTCTTTGAATCGAAATCCAGTGAGAATGCTCATTGTCTTTGTTGGTAATTGGAATAGTAGTAAAATTGACCCAATATTCTTCGTTTTTCTTGTTTAAGTTGAGTACTTCAAAATTAAACTCAATTTTCTTTTTCAAAGAGTCGGCAATACGTTTGAAATCGTTTTTGACCGAATTTTTGTTCATGAATACCGCGGGAGTTTTTCCAATAACTTCTTTAGGTTTGTAACCTGTAATATTGGTAAAAGCAGGATTCACGTAGATGATTTTCGGAATTCCTTTAGATGATCCATTTACCTCAGTTATAATAACAGAGTCTTTGGATTGCGTAATTACAGTCTCTAAAAGTTTTAATCGTTGCTCTTCTTCTTTTAATTTAGTAATGTCTTGCATTGCACCTATAATACGAATAGGTTTGTTGTTTTCATCCATTACTAAAAAACCTCGGTCATAAACGTATTTATAGCTGCCGTCAGCACACTGAAAACGATAATAATCTTGCCATTTTTCGGTTTTTTGTTCCACATTGGTGTATACTTTCACCGACATTTTTAAGCTGTCTTCAGGATGTATTTTGTCAAACCACCACTGGAAATTATCACCAACCTGATCTTTTTTATAACCAAAAACACCAAAAATACCTTTGTTCCAAACAAAACCTCCTGTATTCAAATCCCAATCCCAAATGGTATCACTAGTTGCTTTTGATACAATGTCATAACGCTCGTTCGACTTAAATAAATCATCGTTAATCATTTCCAACTCGGCCAACATCTTTTTGTTGCGCAAGTTGGATTTCTCAATTAAATATTTTTGAATAAAAGTTAAAACTATTGAAGTGGTAAATGCTACAAGAAGAACGCCTGTTAGACTGTAATGATCAAAAAAAAGAAAGATAATAAGTTGGCTAGTAAATACCAATGAAAAGGTAACTAAGAAATACGAAAGGATTATTTTATTCGATTTTTTTTCCATTACTTCAAAAATAGAAAATTTTATTCACATTTAAAATGTGGCTACTTTTTTTTATAAACAATGGTAATTAAATAATGTTTAAACTATATTTAATAGTAGTTTTTTTAATCAAAATAAAGTGTACCTTTGCACCCACTAAAAAACACACATGGAATCGATTAGAAACATCGCTATTATTGCCCACGTTGACCACGGAAAGACTACTTTGGTTGATAAAATTATGTACCATTGTCAATTGTTTCGTGAAAACGAAAATACTGGCGACTTAATTCTTGATAACAACGATCTTGAACGTGAAAGAGGAATTACCATTACTTCCAAAAACGTTTCAGTTGTTTACAAAGGAACTAAAATCAACATCATTGATACTCCAGGTCACGCCGATTTTGGTGGTGAAGTAGAGCGTGTATTAAACATGGCTGATGGCGTTTGTTTGCTAGTTGATGCTTTTGAAGGTCCAATGCCACAAACGCGTTTTGTACTTCAAAAAGCCATCGATTTAGGACTAAAACCTTGTGTGGTAATCAATAAAGTCGATAAAGAAAACTGTACGCCAGAAGAAGTACACGAAAAAGTATTCGACTTAATGTTCGAATTAGGAGCCGAAGAATGGCAATTGGATTTCCCAACGGTATACGGTTCAGCCAAAAACAATTGGATGTCGGATCATTGGGAAAACGTAACTACTAATATTGAAGCTTTGTTGGACATGGTAGTAGAACACGTTCCAGCACCAAAAGTTTCAGAAGGAACTCCACAAATGTTAATTACCTCTTTGGATTTTTCTTCTTTTACTGGTCGTATCGCGATTGGTCGTTTGGAAAGAGGTGTTTTAAAAGAAAATATGCCAATTTCTTTGGTAAAAAGAGACGGAAAAATCATCAAATCACGAATCAAAGAATTACACACTTTCGAAGGTCTTGGGCGTAAAAAAGTAACTGAAGTTGTAGCGGGTGATATTTGTGCCATTGTGGGTGTTGAAGGTTTCGAAATTGGCGATACGATTGCCGATTTTGAAAATCCAGAAGCTTTGCAAACTATTGCCATCGACGAGCCAACGATGAGTATGTTATTTACCATCAACGATTCGCCTTTCTTTGGTAAAGAAGGAAAATTCGTTACTTCACGTCACATCAAAGATCGTTTGGCCAAAGAATTAGAAAAAAACTTAGCGCTTCGTGTGGCCGATACTGATTCTGCCGATAAATTTATGGTGTTTGGTCGTGGCGTATTACACTTGTCAGTTTTGATTGAAACCATGCGTCGTGAAGGATACGAATTGCAAATTGGTCAACCTCAAGTAATTATCAAAGAAATTGACGGCATAAAATGTGAGCCTATCGAAGAACTAACCATCGATTTGCCTGAAAATGTGTCTGGTAAAGCCGTTGAGTTTGTTTCAGTTCGCAAAGGCGAAATGCTTTCTATGGAAGGCAAAGGCGAACGCATGATCATCAAATTTAATATTCCATCACGCGGTATCATTGGTTTGCGTAATCAATTGCTTACTGCAACTGCTGGTGAAGCCATTATGGCGCACCGTTTCATTGGTTACGAACCATTCAAAGGCGAAATTGCAGGCCGTATCAACGGTTCGTTAATTTCCATGGAAAACGGAAAAGCGATTCCTTATTCCATCAACAAATTGCAAGAGCGCGGTAAATTCTTTGTTGATCCCAACGAAGATATTTACGAAGGTCAAGTTGTGGGTGAGAACTCACGTGGCGACGATATGACGGTCAACATCACCAAAACCAAACAGTTGACCAACTTCCGTTCGGCAGGTGCTGACGAGAAAAACAAAATCGTTCCAGCCATCAAGTTTACTTTAGAAGAAGCCTTGGAGTACATCCAAAAAGACGAATACGTTGAGGTAACACCAAAATCACTTCGTTTGCGTAAAATCTACTTAAACGAAAACGACAGAAAACGTTTCAAAATCTAAATAGAATTCTGAATTCAAAATTCAAAAACCATCAGCGCAAGTTGGTGGTTTTTTTTATTGGAAGCTATTTCCAGCTATACGTTACAAGCTTTTTTACTTCAAACTATTTTTGTACGCTTTTCATCAGCTTCCGTTGGTCGCTGTTAAAAAGCAACAAAAATTAGCTTTCAGTGGCAAAAGGCTTTCCACTACTATCTGGGCTAGGGTTTTAGTAGTCAGTTTTCAGTCGCAGTTCTTAGAAAAAATCCGCAAAAATCCGCGTTTTGCGTAAGCAATCCGTTTCATCCGTGTTCCATAGTGAGTAAAGCGAACGTCTATTTTCCCAACAAAAACACCAACGGAACATCCAATCGCTCTGCCCAAGCTTCTTCCGAATGATTCTTCCCAGGAAAAAAACGTGTCATCCAATTGGTAGACGAAAAGCCATTTGCCAGCATCATTTCATCTACTTTTTGCTGCAACGGCGGATAGAGCGCATCTAAAGTTTGATCACCGTAATCAAAGTAAATTTTGTTCTTCTTTATTTTTGATAATTTACTTTTCAAATAACTCCGAAATGCCTCAGGTATAGGATTGTGGTCTACAGTAAAAGTTCCAGGCCAATGCGTGGATAAACAGGCAGCGCCACCAAATACTTTCGGGTATTCGCACATAGCATACATCGAAATCAATCCACCCATGCTTGAACCTGCAATAAATGTGTTGTTTTTGTTTTTCAAAGTAGAAAAATGACTATCAATAAACGGCTTGAGTTCTTTTACCAAAAAAGCCAAATACAAATCCGAATACGGACGAAATTCACTTTTGGTTCTTCCTGCTTTTTGCAACTGACGCGTTACCGTATCTTTTTCTGTTGAGGTTAAATTTTCAAATGGCTTTTGCGGAAAATATTCAGGATGACGTTTTGAGCTATTATTCCAAATTCCGACAACAATAAACTTTTTGGTTTTACCTTCAGCTTGTAATTTTCCAGCTACTTCATCTACATCCCACGATTGCTTGTTCCATGTTATTGATGCATCGTACAGCATTTGTCCATCGTGCATGTACAAAACCGCATATTTCTCGTTGATAGAATAACCTTCAGGTACCCAAACATCAACATTTCTAGCCTCAATATATTTTGAGGAAAAATTTTCAAAACGTTTCACTTTTCCAGTAGTTACAGTTACTTGAGCTACCGAATAAGAAGCACAAAATAAAAGAAAAAGTTGTGCGATTTTGCTCATGTTATCGTTTTAAAGAAAAATTACCTTTGGCTGATCTTCCATCTTCAAATTGAACCGAATACCAATAATCGTCTCCTGGCATCATCGTGCCATTATAAGTTCCGTCCCAACCGTTGCCCAAAGGCGATAGTTGTTTTATTAGTTTTCCAAAACGATCAAATATGTAAATAATAGAATTGGAGTTAAAATTGGCATCAATACCTTTTATATTCCACGTGTCGTGAACGCCATCTCCATTAGGTGTAAAGTATTTTGGAGCGCCCAACACATGAACTATTTGTTGAACTTCACCACAACCATTCATGTCTTTAACGTATATTGTATGGATGCCAATACTGACATTTGAGAAAAAATTATCCGTTTGAAAATAGCCACCATCCAAGGCATAAACATAATCGCCATCACCCGATGCAAAAACGGTAATAGTATTATTATCAATTAAATCAACTACTTCAACAGCATTTATAGTGGCCGCATTTGAAGCTACAACTGTAATGGTTCTTACTCTTTTACAACCATTCACATTTATTACCTCTACAGTATAAATTCCGGCTGTATTGACTTGCAAGGAATAATTGGTTGCAGTTGGTATTAAATTACCATTTAAAAACCAATTATAACTATAATCATTTGGGTTGCTACCATCTGTTAGACCACCATCAATAGTTACTAAAAATGAAGGTAAATTGGTGCAAACTAATTCTTGACCAATCAAATCAATGTTGGGTAAAGGATTTACAACAAAATTCAGCGTTACAGTAGCTGAACAAGTTGGGTTTATAGGATTTGTAACCACAACAACCACATCTTGAGTTGCAGTTGAGAATGGATTGGGTAACTGATTTAAGATAGTACCATTGGCTAATGTATAGGTAATATTCATTCCAGTTTGCCCATTCAAAATTTGAGCTTGAATCGTGGAAGTGTCAAAAGCGAAAACTCCATCTTGATTCAATGGGTCAGCTTCGTCGTCACAAACGGTTAAACTCCCTGTTGGCAAAGAAAAAGCTTCAGGTAAATCATCAACGATAAACTGAAATGTAACTTCATCAAAGCAAGGTCCGTTGGGCGCTTGCGTACTGTTATTAGTAACTCTAGCGGTAACCATAGTTTGATTGGTTACCGTTAATGGATTGGGTAACGGACTAGGTAATGCATTTCCAAAACTATCAGTATACGTTACAGTAACATTGGTTTGTCCATTCAAAATTAAGGATTCAATAGACGAAGTATTAAAGTCAAAAATGCCATCATGATCATCATCACATGAACGAATAATATTGTTTGCATTAACTGGATTTGCAATGGGTAATGCTTCTACAGTAAGTTGAACAAAGGGACCCAAACCAAAGCAAGCATTGTCGATGTTGCTATCTACTCGAACCCAAACATTTTGTTGATTTGGATAACCAATGTTTCGGTAATTGGATATAGTAGTTATTTCGTTTAATTCAGCTAAAGCATCCGCCTGATTTCGGTAATATTTTATTGTGTAAGTGTTTACGGCTGGAAGCAAGGATTGAATAGCAGGAGTAACCGAACTAAAATCAAAACTCGCTATACCGTCGTAATCATTATTTATAGCATCAATATAATCATCACAAGTAAAAAACGGGAATAAAGTTGAAGCTGGTATTTGGGTTGCTGAAACAAACACATTGATATTACAAAGGCTAAAGCATCCATTACTGTTTTCAATACGAACATATACCGTAGTTGTAGCTGTATTGTAGGCCAAAGGATTTGTAATTTGAACGGATGAATCGGCATTCATAGCGCCTAAGATTGTAGTATAATACGTGAATGTTTCATTCAAATAATTAGCGGAAATGAAATTGTTGTTTACAGTAAGATTAACATCAGAAATACCATCAGTATCATTGTCGCATTGCACCAATCCAATGGAAGAAGCCACAACAGGTAGAGAGTAAGTTGTTAGAATGGCAGTATTAGAATACAAACCGCATGCATTTCCATTTTTGAAAAGCAAAACACGATATTGAAATCCAGCCATTGTTGGACTAGTATTAGCAACGGTCAAATTTGCAGTAGTTACTCCTGAGTAAGTTGCATCATTGCTTAAGTCAGTCCATGTAGTTCCTCCATCAGTAGAAATTTGCCATTGATAGCTGTTGACATTCGTATTAATTGAAAAAACTGCAGCTTGTAACTCGCAAACAGTTATATCTTGCGGTTGAGTAACAATGTTAATGACAGCATTGATTGTATAATCGTTATTTGGAACACTGTAACCACTTGTACTCAAAACAGTTCCATTGGTGTTGTAAATTGGTGTGAGTTCATCACCTACAACTCCATCGCTATTGGCGTCAGAATATCCAGCCTCAATAATATCAATGCAACCGTCGTTATCACTATCCGATTCGAGGTAATTAAAAATACCATCATTATCGCTATCGGCAACCGAAAAGTTTAAAATTCCACTATCTGAAGAGGTTTCCAAAGTATTGTCAAAACCATTTGTACCAGTTGGATTTGAAATTGTACCGATTATGTTTGAATTATTACCAGGACTTCCCGATTCGATAACATCAAAAATTCCATCATTGTCACTATCATAATCAAGGTAGTTGGCTATTCCATCATTATCGGTGTCAGCAGGAATTAACCCGTTTCCAAATAAATCATCAATTCCATCTTCATTTGCATCTGTATTTAACAAAACGGAAAAATTGATTCCTTGTGATTCGTAGAAATCTAGAATACTGTCGTTATCTGAATCTAAATCAATTTGATCTGGAACACCGTCGTTGTCGTAATCTCTTGGAATACAAGTGGCAACAATTTTAAAAGTAGCTTTGTTTGTAAAAGTGTCAGTTAAATTTTTATGAATTATACTAAGTGTTGTTGCTTGATTAGACAAAAACTGAAAAGTCCCGGTTCCTGCTGCAAGAGGTGATGATCCGTTGACACGAAATCGTATTTCAAATGACGAATATTGTGTCACATTATTTTCATAAAGCCCATCATAATTGGTGTCAATAAGGAGTTGGTTGTTGGGATTTAAAACAGTTATTGTTTGATTGATATCACTACTGACTACAAATTCGCCATTATCATTAATCAAATCTGTTGGGTTGGCCGTGGTTACATATTCCAATTTTATATTTTGAGGCGAATTGAATGCCATTTCGTATTTAACAAAATACCCTTTTCCAGGAGGGGTTTCAGTTATAAAACTGCCATCATTGTTGCCAATAAATGGAATAGCTACAGCTGTTGAAGAAGTTGTAATTTGACCTAAAAAAGAATTTGAATAGGCACCCAAATTGATGTTTCCTGCCATGTGATTACTTATGTTGACAGGCAAATCACCCAAAGATTCTTCACAATTGGTTATTCCGTCATTGTCATAGTCTTGATCAATATTGTTGTTAGCCAAATCGTTATCATTGTTTAAAGGACAATTGCTAACAGGAATTTCATCTGAAAAATAATCCAATCCACATTCTGTTAAAGTGGCTCTAACTTTATAATAGCCAGGAGCCGTAGGAAAATAATTAAAGTTGGTTGCACCAACAATAGGAACATTATTAAAATACCATTGAAAAGTGTCAAAACCACTCAATGAATTCACTTTTAATTCAACATTAGGAATACAGTTGGATTGCCCAGCATTGATTTCTAAAAAGGTAACTTCGGGTTTGAAAGTAAATCCTGAGTAAAATCCACCATAAGTAGCAAATCCACTCGATCCGTAATACGAAAGGTAAATTTGTTTTGAAGAAAAAACCGAAATATTCCCAGTCAAACCTGGAATTGTATAAGTCACATGATCAGTATTTCCAGTTACCGCAAAAGGTCCGTTGACTACATAACCAGCAGCTGAAAGTTGGGTTAAAGTATAACTGGTTCCATTGATGATAAAGTCTAAGGTTGCGCCAACTTTGGTTACCAAACAAACGGTTCCGATAAAATCGGTAATGCTTCCCACTTCATTAATTAAAGGAATGTTGTTGATCGAACGAGGAGTTTGACAACTTAAAGGAGGCAAAAAATGCATATTTTGATTGGCAAGACTCGGATTTCCGCTAGGATCAAGGCTACCAATGGCTTGATAAGCAAAAACATTTTTACTGGCTCTGATGTATAAATTATTATTTACGGTAAAAGCTGTGCCGTCTAAAGCAAAATATTCACCATGATTTAACGTTACAGATGGAGTTGTACTGCCATTTACAAATATTTCGGTTCCGTCTTCGTGAGCGATAACAAAAGGTTTTTCAGTTACGTCAAATCCGTTTCCTTTGATAAAAATATATTCAGTTCCAGTTCGTTCAAACGATACAATCTGATCAAAGCCTAAATCTAAATTGGTTGAATTGGCGTTGCTTCCTGCAAAAGAACCACAATTTACAGCAATTGGTTTGTTGGATGAAATTAAAGTTCCAATTAGAGCATCTCTGTTATTGGAATCTGGACCTTCTACAGCGAAAGCATAGCTTTCTCCAGCATTTAGTGAAATACTAGGCAGCGAGTTAGTACCAAAATTTACCAAGTTAGCATTTGGGTCAATATCACTGAAATTCACAACTGTATTGTTTTCTGTCGCAAGAATTGTAGCAAAAGTATAGTGATTTTGATTGATAGTTGGAGGATCTAAATTTAAAAAAGCACCAACTCGAAATTGAGTTCCTAAAGCTGCAATTCCCTTAGAAACCAAACCACCGCCTTGAAAATTACTAGGCGATGAGGTAAGTCGAACAGTAACATAAATTAAATCGGATGCCTCAACAATATATCCTTTATTGTTTTTTATTGCTCCAACTTCAGAACTATCAATTAAAAGTTGGGTGTCGTAACCAAAACCAATGGTGTGAACATAAGGATTATCTCTTGAAACGGTTCCGTTAATAATTCCACCACCAATTTCTTTAATGGTAAAAGCAATAGGAGTACTACTAGGGCAAGAAATGTAAAGGTATTGACCTTGTGGATCTTGACCGCCAGCTCCAGTATTTGATAGCGGTGGAATGTAATGCGTTTTGCTAAATTGAGAATAGCAAGTAGCTGATATAAAGAGTGTTACAAATAAAGTAAGTAAAAACTTTTTCATTCGCTAAAATTAGCAAATATTTGGATTTTACCTACTATTTAAAATGGTTTTAATTGAATTTAACAGAAGTTTACAACTTGTCTATAAATCTCTTTTTTTGATGATTTTATAAGAAAGAAATATAAAAATGGCAGTCCAAGCTAAAACAATAATAACATTAGTAGGATGAACGCTGTAATCTTTGATGTTTTCTATGCCTACTTGAGTTCCTATTGATTTTACAAATTTTAATCGTGTGAAAGGCTCAACGATTAAGTTCGACATCGATTCTAAAGGAAGAAACTGTGTAATATAATCGGCAGTATCACTGTCTGGAAATATTTTAAAATTGAGAACACCAATTATAATTCCTTCAATGATATTCCAAAACAAAAGAAATCCTAAGGCAAATGCCGAACGTTTAATAAGTATTCCTAAAAACAAACAGAACGAGAAAAATCCAACTAATTTGACAAAATAGGCAACTAAATATTCTAAGTCAGAAAATATGATTGCAACCTCGTTAAACGATGAAAATTGTAAACCCAAAATAAGTGAAACAATAAATATGAAAAGCGTTGAAACTCCAGCAAATAAAACCACTGTAATGAATTTGGATTGAATAAATTCTTTCTTACTCATTCCGTCAATTAAGTTTTGTTTGAGCGTTCCATAGCTGTATTCATTCGCCATCATGGAAACAATAACTACGGCCAAAAATATTTTTAAAATAGCAGCAAAATAGGTGTTGAAATGCCAGATATACGGAAAATTAAAAATACCTTCATTAGCCAAATGCAATTTAAAAGGTCCAATATCAAATTTGATGGCTGCAAAAAGTGCGATAAAAGTCAATAATACAAAATACGTTATTGTTAGTACTTTACTTGCTCGGTTTTTCCAGATTTTTTGAAGTTCAATTGAGAGTAATCTATTCATGATTGATTTTTTTTGATGGATGATGATTAGTTAGCAGTAAGTTCAAGGAACTGTTCTTCGAGTGAATTTTTGCGTTTGGCTAAGTGCGTCAAACAAATTCCTTTGCTAAAAAGCAACTTATTGAGCTCACCAGAAGATAAATCACCTTTGGTATACACTAAAATTTTGCCTTCTTCTTCCACTAATTTTTCAATAGATGAATGGTTTTGTAAAGCATCAACTATGGCAACATTGGATTCGGCTTGCAGTTCATAAAACGAATGAGTACTCGACATTCCTTCCACTTTTCCTGAATAAAGAATTTCTCCTTTACGTAAAACCAAAACATGACTGCACACTTTTTCAACTTCATCCAACAAATGCGACGCCAATAAAATAGTAGTGCCTTGCGATGCAATCAAACGAATGATATCTCTAATTTGGTGAATTCCTTGCGGATCTAAACCATTGGTTGGTTCGTCTAAAATTAATATCTCAGGATCATTTAACAATGCTGAAGCAATCGCCAAACGTTGTTTCATTCCCAATGAAAAGGTTCTGAATTTGCTGTCTTTTCGGTCGTACAATCCTACAATTTCTAGTTTTTCTTGCACTTTGGCGTAATTGATGCCTTTGATTTTACAAACCAATTCCAAATTTTCTTGCGCCGTCATATAAGGGTAAAAATTCGGGCGTTCAATAATAGCACCTACTTTTTTCAATGCATCGTGTGTTGCCATAGTTCCGCCAAACCAACTGTATTCGCCCGAAGTTTTGTTGACTACATTGAGTACAATACCAAGCGTAGTTGATTTTCCCGAACCATTTGGTCCAAGAATTCCATATACATTTCCTTTGTGAATTTCGAGAGAAACGTCTTTTACAGCATGCAATTTGTTGTAAAATTTGTTCAGATTTTTGATTGATAGAATAGTTTCCAAAGTAACTAAGTTTAGGTTTCTTGTATGACGAATATACTTCCTAATTGTTACTTAGCAAGAAAACTATTTTTTAAAACACTGAAATTCAAGCTGAATGTTGGTGTCTTTTTAGGTGTAAATGAAATAAAGTTTCGTTGACTTCACGCAATTTTGAAGTCAAATAAGTTTTTCGACCTTTGTCATCATTGGTCATTTCTAAATGGCAAACTTGGCATTCGTATTCTTCAAAATGATTGGTGATTTTTCTTTTTAACGTAAGTTTGTGTCCGAAGAGTAAACACTGAAACTTTTGATTGGCATTTTTGATTTCAATAGCATTCATAATCAGTAGGTTGTAGGTTAGAATCAAATATATCTACCTGTCGTTTAACTACCAAAAATAATCGTTTAACTACTTGATTTTTAATTTTATATAAGATAAAAACTTACAAAAACAACAATAATAAAAAATCCTTGACTACTTCATAATCAAGGATTTATATTCTGTGTTGGAGAATAATTATAAAATTGCTTGTACAATTGCTGTAAAATCATCTGCTTTTAATGCTGCTCCACCAATCAATCCACCATCAACATCGGGTTTTGAAAAAATTTCTTTAGCATTGTCGGGTTTTACACTTCCACCATATAAAATGGAAACATCATCTGCAACCGACTCATAGCGTTGACGCACTGTATTTCGAATAAATTCATGCATTTCTTGTGCTTGTTCAGGCGAAGCAGTTTCACCAGTTCCAATGGCCCAAACAGGTTCGTAAGCTAAAATAATATTGCTCCAATCGTCATTTTTGATGTGAAATAATCCATCACGCAATTGGTTTTCAACGACATTAAAATGTTGGTTATTTTGACGGTCTTTCAATTCTTCGCCAAAACAAAAAATTACTTTCATGTTGTGCGCCAAAGCAGTATTGACTTTATAAGCTAAAATCGCATCGGTTTCATGAAAGTACGAACGACGCTCTGAATGCCCTAAAATAACGGTATCAACACCAATACTTTTGAGCATATCAGCCGAAATTTCGCCTGTATAAGCACCGCTTTCATTTTGATGCATATTTTGAGCCGCTACCGTAATATTGGTAAACTCCAAATGATCAACAGCCGAAGCCAAATTGACAAATGTTGGAGCAACAATGACTTGGGCGTCAATGTCGTGTGGAATTTTATCAATCAATTCATTCAATAAATCTTCGGTTTCTTCGGCATTTTTGTTCATTTTCCAATTGCCAGCCACTATTTTATGTCTCATTTTTAGCTTTTTAATATGTTGTTAATTTTATCAAAATCGGTTTCAATGGCACGATAAATTAGTATTTTCCCTTTTTCATCCACTATAATGTAACGCGGAATCCAATCCAAATCAATCGATTTGCCGAATTCGCCTTTCATCATTTTTTCATCATTTACCCAAAATAATTGGCCTTTTAATTCGTGTTTAGCAACTGCTTCTTTCCATTTGTCCATCGATTTATCCATCGAAATGAATACGTAATTCACATTCGGATTGTTGGCTTGCATTTCCTTTACTTTTGGCATTGCTTTGACACAATCACTACACCAACCAGCCCAAATTTCGATTACAGTTTTCTTGCCTTTGTTGGCATCAATGATACTTTGAAAAGAAGTTTTTGTTCCTTCTAAAGTCGTTAATTCGTAGCTTAAACTTTCTTTTGAAAACTCAGTTTTCTGCGCATTTGTACATGAAATTGTTGTTAAAACAATTGTCATCATTGATATTATTTTTTTCATATTTTTTTATTTTAATCCTAGTTCTTTTTTAGTTTTGGTTAGCAATGGTTTTAACTCACTTCCGTGAAATTGGTTTGGACCTTCTGGATCGAACCAATATTTTATTTCATTTCCATTCCATAAATACTTCACTCCTGGCGTATTTTTATTGCTTCCCATCAAATCATAAAACGGAATAATTTCTACAATTTTA
The DNA here is from genome assembly GCA_016787805.1 of Flavobacterium sp. GTDB lineage: Bacteria > Bacteroidota > Bacteroidia > Flavobacteriales > Flavobacteriaceae > Flavobacterium. The sequence goes on from JAEUTY010000016.1 coordinate 39,531, forward strand.
TATGGATATTTGGCACCAGCAATCGAAAAGAACTCTGGAATTTTTTCAGGTTCTTCGTTCATAAACAAAATCGAAATGGGAGGAAAGTTTTTGTCTTTGGCTTTCATTTCAGTCAGTTCTTTGCAAGCATGTTGACAATGATCACAACCAGGAACAAAGAAACACAGCAACTGTTTTCCGGTATCTATTTTAGGATAAAATTTGGCGTAACCCGATTTTACTTTGGTTGGTTCGTCAGTGTTTTCAACCACTTTTGCTGGTGTTTTTGCTGTGTCAACTTTAACTGTTGTAACTTCTGTAGTTGTAGTATCATTTTCGATAATAGCAGTATTTGCATCCACTCCCAATGAATCAATTGTTGTTTCTAGTGGAGTTACTGAAAACGAATTTTCTTCTAAAGGACGAATCGGAGCCAACATAAATAATGACAAAATCGAGGCAAATAAACCCGTCAGCAAAACCCAAAAGTTGTGTTTTTCGTTTTCTTTAGGTAATAAAAAATAAAGTCCAACTAACAAACCAATCGCGACGATATTTTTTACAATAGATTCAGCTGGAGTCATCGGAATTAATTCGCCAAAACAACCGCAATTGCCAGTATTTCCGTTGGACAAAATTAAGTAAGCCAAATGGCCAATAAAAACCGCCAACATTAAAATAGTTACTGGAATTATAAAACGTTTTAGATAGTGTTTTTGTAAAAGTAAAATGCCTAATGCCAATTCAATTCCGATTAAAATTCGAGAAAAATAAGGCGCAATAGTTTGTGAAAAACCTAGCGTATACAATTGTTTTACTTCGAATGTAGAAATGGCAAAATAAGGTGAATCAAGTAGTTCGCTTTTCGATAATTTGGCTACAGCCGAAACGATAAAAAGTAGCGAAACAACGATTCGTAAAACCCAAGCTATCGTATTTTTAGTAGATGTTTGCATATTATTCTTTTTTACAAAGATAAATTCTATTGGGAAATGGTGTTGTTAATGATTTGTTATTGCTACTTTAAATCCAAAAAGCAAAAAACAAATTACAAATAAGTTCAAAATTATAATAATCAAATTTCAAAAAAGAAATGACAATTTTCAAGAACTATTATTTTGACTTTTCTATTATACTCGAAAAAATCATTTTTAATTCTTCTGCTTCTCTAATCAATTTTGAAATTTCTACTTCAAATTCATTTTCAAAAGTGTTTACAGCTTTCAAAATTTTTAACCAAAATCTACTTTCTTTAGATTCTTTTCTGCAAATTTTGGCTCTGTAACAAAAATCTTTTTTACTCAAAGATTCGTTGGCTTCAATATAATTGGCTCCGATAGAACCTGAAGAACGAACCAATTGTTTACTATCTTCATTATTGGAAATTGTTTTTGGAATTTTAGCTAAAAACAACCTACAATCAATGGCAAATTTTAGAGTTCGATCCTCTAAATCATATTTTTTGGTTTCCATGGCTTTGAGTTTATTATTTAAATTTTGGCTTATATTTTAGATACTTTCTTTTTGATTTTTTAATTTGAAATTTTTAGAAATTATTTGTTTTTTGAAATTTGTTATTTGTCATTTCAACGTGTTCATCAAAATCAACGCAAACACCGAGTAATTAATCATATCTTGGTAATTGGCATCAATTCCTTCTGAAACGATGGTTTTACCTTTGTTATCTTCAATTTGTTTGACGCGAAGCAATTTCTGTAAAATCAAATCGGTCAATGAACTCACGCGCATTTCACGCCAAGCTTCACCATAATCATGGTTTTTGTTTTCCATCAATTGTTTGGTAATGCCGATTTTTTCATCGTACAATTCAGACGCTTTTTTCACATCCAAATCAGGTTGATCCACTACGCCCAATTCCAATTGAATTAAAGCCATGATACAATAATTGATGATGCCAATGAATTCGCCTGTTTCGTCTTCGTCTACTTTTCGTACTTCATTTTCTTGTAAACTACGAATGCGTTGGGCTTTGATAAAGATTTGATCGGTCAACGAAGGCAAGCGTAAAATCCGCCAAGCGCTTCCGTAATCGGTCATTTTTTTTACAAATAAATCACGGCAAATCGCGATTACTTGGTCATATTCTTGAGAGGTTGAACTCATTTGAATGCTGTATTTGAAATTTTCCCAAAAGTAAAGAATAAGAAACTATAATTCCAATTCTGTGGTGAAAAACTGTCTTCAGAAATTTATTTTACTTCTAAAATATTGTCTTTTTTATTCGAATCAGGTACATAAGTGCTTCCCAATGTTACTTTTTTGATTTTTTTATTGCTTTTGGTAGAAACGATAACTGTTTTATTACCATTCTTCCATGCTTCAATCGTTTTATGAATTTTTTCTTTGCTTCCGTCGGCAAAAGTAATTTCAACATCAATAGGTAAAGGTTTGTTGCCTTTATTTTCAATCGTAATCTGTTTTCCTTTTACATTTTTTATTGCCAAATCAAGAACGCCTCCTTCAAAAAACCATTTTTTCCAAAACCAATTCAGGTTTTTTCCACTTCCTGTATTCATACTGTAAAAGAAGTCATTCGGCATCGGATGTTTGCCATTCCACGTTTTGATGTAATGATGCAAGGCTTTGAAAAACAAATCATCGCCAAGCAAATCTTTCACATACAAATAACCAAATGCAGGTTTTGGATAGGAGTTGATGAACATTGCTTCACCATACAATTGTGTTGTTAAAGTTGTGATAGGCAAATCTATTTCGGTTCCCGATGTTATTGAAGTTCGGTCAATTCCATACAAATCAACAATGTTTGGATCAATCATCGGACTAATCAACCATTCGCCAATCGTTGCCCAACCTTCATCCATCCAACCGTATTTGGTTTCGTTGGTTCCCATGTAAAAAGGAAACATCGTGTGGAAAATTTCATGATCGGTCAATTCAATACTTTCAGCTCGATCTTCCACTGGATTATCATTCACCATCATAGGATATTCCATCTGATCCAAGCCATCAAAAACGGTTTCATGACTGTAAGGAAACGGCCATTTCGGAAAATTGAAACTCATCGCTTCAACTGTTTTTCGAGCATCAGAAGCGACATAATGATAATCTTTGTGTGCGTCATTGAACACAGCATCTACACGAGTTCGTCGATGTGTTACTTTGTCTACTTCTACACTCGACGATTGCCAAACGTAATGATTGCTAAAAGCAACGGCAATTTCAGTTACATTTTTGACATCAAATTTCCAAGTATTGGTTGGGTTGTTTGATTTAGTGATGTTGCCACTTTTCAAATCATTGTTATCTATAATGTAGCGAATTTCATCGTTATTTTCTGCTTCTTGAATTCGTGTGCAGTACTTGTCATGGTATACTTCACTACAATTTAGCAAATCGCCTGTAGCCCAAACCATATAATCATTAGGAAGCGTTATCGATGTTTTGAAATTGCAAAAATCATTGTAAAATTCATGTGTGCCTAAATACTGATTTCTGTTCCAACCATCGATGTCGTCATACACGGCAATTCGTGGAAAAAAATAGGCAATAAAGAAGGCACCATCGTCAATTTGTCCAGTTCTCATGTGCGAACCTTTATTCAATGTATACGAAAATTGAATCGTAAATTTCAGGCTTTGTTTAGGCAAAAGAGGTTGAATTCTGACGCTCATGTTGGTGGCGTTGATGAACCAATTGTTAGCTTCGACTACCGAATTATTGATGCTCATACTTTCGATATTCATTCCTTCATTCGTGTCTTCATCATCAAATTTCATTAATCGAGGTGAACCTTTCTTGTAAATATTAGGATACAATTTGAACACAATTTCACGTAAAGTATCATTACTATTGTTAAAATACGTGATTTCTTCTGATCCGTTTAACAAACGATTGGTTGGATTAAAATTGACGTTAATCACATAATCAGCAGTGTTTTGCCAATAATTTTTACCAGGAAAACCATCTTCTGAACGTGTTTTTTTAGCATAAGTAGCCGTAATATTTTTTGGAGTTGGCAAAGTAGTTTGTGCAAAGGAATAATGATTGACAAGAGCAACAAGGATAGTAATGAATATTAATTTACGCATCAATTGACGGTTTTAAAATTTAATGATACCAAAAGTACTAAAAACACTTTGTTTATATGAATTAATTGAATTGTATTTTCTGTTTGAAAGATTTACCTTTACCAACAGAAGATAATTCTTAATTAACTCATAATAGCTGTAAAATGACCCTCAATTGCAAAGGACAACTCATCGATTTAGCGTCACCCAAAGTAATGGGAATTGTGAATATAACGCCAAATTCATTTTATGATGGTGGAAAGTTGACCGATGAAAACAGCATCTTGAATCAGGTTGAAAAAATGCTTTTAGAAGGAGCCACTTTTATTGATATTGGCGGTTATTCAAGCAAACCGAATGCGGAATTTGTCTCTGAAAATGAAGAACTTGAGCGTGTAATTCCGGTTATCAAAAGCATTGTAAAAGAATTTCCGAAGGCTGTACTTTCAATCGATACTTTTCGTAGCAAAGTTGCCAAAGAATCGGTCGAAAATGGAGTAGCAATCATCAACGATATTTCAGCTGGCAATTTAGATGAAAACATGATGCAGACGGTTGCTCAACTTCGTGTTCCGTATATCATGATGCACATGAAAGGAACGCCGCAAACCATGCAATCGTTGGCACAATACGATGATTTGTTAAAGGAAATACTGTTTTATTTTTCTGAAAAAATAGCGTTAGCTAGAAGTTTCGGAATCAATGATTTGATTATTGATCCTGGTTTTGGTTTTGCGAAAACCTTAGAGCAAAATTTTGAGTTATTGAGTAAGTTAGAACTTTTAAAAATGCTTGAATTGCCAATATTAGTTGGTGTTTCTAGAAAATCAATGATTTACAAGACATTAGAAATCGACGCTACTCAAGCGCTAAATGGAACAACTTCTTTGCATACTATTTCACTGATGAAAGGAGCAAAAATTCTTCGTGTTCACGATGTAAAAGAAGCCATAGAATGCGTTCAACTGTACCAAAAAATAATGAATAAATAATGAAAAAAATAACCAGTTTAGTTCTTGTTTTAGTATTGATTTCGTGCAACAATAATGAAAAAATGTTGTTGCCTAAAGCAAACAAAACCATTGTGAAAGAAGTCTACGACCATTCGCCTATTTATTTGTTTTTTAGTGTGAAAGGCAAAGATACTTTGGCCGAATTGAATCGAAAAAACGCCATAGGAACCTCCAATTGGATTTTCAATATCGATAAAAGATTACCATTGAAAACAGTTATTCCGCAGTTGCAATTCATGAAAGAGAAAAGAAAAAAAGGCATGCACACCAACGACAAAGCCGAAGATTATTTTTCATATGCTGATAGTATTGGTAAAAATCTGGCATTTTTGCCGTTTACGAAAGTTACTTATCAATTCGGAATGCCCGATTATGGTATATTTATCGTTTTTACTAAAAAAGATGCTATTGTAGTGATTAACTATTTTACTAAATCTGCAAAAACAGTAACAAAATCCGAAATAGTTAACTATTTACTTACTTTAGAAAGTGACAAACCCAACAAATTTTTCTTTTGTCATGAAAAAGAATGTAGTTACGAGCAATTCCTGAGAAACAGCATTTTTATATCCGAATTCAAGCTGCAAATCCCAGTTTATAGTATAACCAACGAAGAGTTCATTTTTTAGACTGCAAGATTATAGGATTATATGACTGTAGGATGTTGGAACGTGGATTACAGTCTGCCTTTTGCTATCTGAATTACTGATGATGATACGGCTCGCCTTTCAAAATCGTAAATCCTCTATATATCTGTTCGATCACAAATAAGCGAACCATTTGATGCGAAAATGTCATCGCCGAAAGTGAAATTTTTCCTTGTGCTTTTTTATACACTTCTTCACTAAAACCATATGGACCGCCAATTACAAAAACCAACGTTTTAATTCCAGAATTCATTTTTTTCTGCAAATAATCTGAAAAACCAACACTGCTGAATGAATTTCCGTTTTCATCCAACAAAATTAAATGGTCAGTAGGAGTGAGCTTGGCCAAAATCAGTTCGCCTTCTTTTTCTTTTTGCTGTGCTTCCGAAAGGTTTTTGGCGTTTTTAATATCAGGAATAATTTCCAAATCAAACTTGATGTAAAACGACAATCGTTTGCTGTATTCGTCGATTAACGCTTGCAAATTCTTGTTGTCGGTTTTGCCAATGGCGAGCAGTTTGATGTTCATGATTGGACTGCTTAGAATGTTAGACTTTTTAGATTTTTGGACTGTAAGACTATAGGATTACATGACTGTAGACTTTGCTGAATTTTATTTATAGTTACTTCTGAAAACTGTGACTGTGACTGAACACTATTTCTAGCTTTTATTTTCTTTATTAAAATACACCAAATAATAGTACATCTGTTTCTCTTCGTCCCAACCTTTTTCTACAAATTTTTCGGCACTTTCAGGATTGATAAAATCGAGTTTGATTTGAATATTTGTATCCAAATTAATCACGTTTTTAATCGAACGACGCGCATCAGTCACCGCAGCATTCGCAATCGGAAACGACGTTACATCTTCAATACTGTATTTTTCACCGCGATCGGCTTTGTAGCTTTTGAATTCCGGAATCAAATCAGGATTTTCCATCACATCATTCAAGAAAGCCGTTTCTTCAAATTCGTCGTTTTTGGCAAAATGATTCACCGCACGATTCATAAACATCACCTCTTGTTTTTTATCTTCGGCAGGAAAAACCACTTCTTTGGCAAACTCTTGACAGAATTTCAAGTATTTTTTGGTCATGAAATTTTCATCCTGAAAAGCATCTACCGAGAGAAAATGCTCCAACCAATAACGTGCGTCGTAACGGTTGCTATCCACAGTCAAAATCTTATAACCTTCTTCTTTTTTGTAATTGAAAATGATGCAACCTTTGTCTAGCTTATTCAGGTTGATTCCTTCTTGCAAAATCATTTCCAAGTTGTTGTCTTTTTCTTCAAATTGCAAAAAGTCAGTGCGTAATTCGCTTTTAAAAACACCAACGGCATCCACTACATTATTATCAATCGAAATGTTGGTAAAATACGAAACATACACTTCACCATTTTTGATGTGTGGATGATTCGATTGTTCAAATAAATGTTTGGTAATTTTCTTAGAAACCTCGTGAACGTTCGATGGATTCTGGAAAATCTCCGTTGCCAAATTGAACATATCGTTGTATTCCAAATCCACTTCGTGCGCAAATTGAAAGTAATTTTCTTCTTTTTCACGAAACGATTTAAAGAAATATTCCTTCAATAAAGGCATAATTTCATCATTCAAAGCATACGGATTTTCAGAAAGAAAAATAGCTTCATTTCGGCTTTTATTTCCAACGCGGTGGATGGATAACGATTCGATGTGGGTGTTAAATAGGTTGATCATTTATAATGTGTCAATTTGTCAATTAGCCAATTGGTCAATTGAATTAATATTATTTTTTCTAGAAATTTTTAAAGTTGAAATCGCTTATTGCCACATCGACAAATTGCCTCATTGTCTCATTGGCACATTGTCTCATTGGCACATTGTCTCATTGGCACATTGTCACATTGACAAATTGTCTCATTGACAAATTGCCACATTGACTAATTCCAATTCTCCTCAAAGCCGTAATCTTCAAAGCTATCATCGCCGCCAAACATATCCAAATCGTCTTCGTCTAAGTCGTCTTCAAATTCGTTGTAAGCATCGTGATCGTCGTCGGCTTCAAATTGTTTTTCCATAGCTTCAGCAGGCATTTCGCCGTGTGTGAACAACAAGTTCGGGTAAACAACTCCAATTTCTTCTTGTTCAATAGCAGCCAATTCTACCAAAAAAGTCCACATGTTGATAAAATCGTAAACGTAAATGATTTTGGTGTTTTCTTCATTCAAAATATCGGACAATTCATAATCGCTCATAATGCGGTTTTCACCAGGAACATCGCCAGCGTCAAACATCGGAATTTCATCTTCTTGATTCCAAGTGTCGTCACACGTATAAAATGACGCGACTTCCATTCCGTCAAAGCCAAAAGCGTTAACAATTGCATTGTGTAAATCCTCTAAAGTGTCCGTTTCTTGTATCGCAATGTCTCTAAAAACATCTTCTTCGGCATCAAGAATGACTCTGAATTTGTAAACCATAACTCAAATTTTGATTAAGACGCCAAAGGTAAAATTTAATTGCGAATTACGAATTGCGAAATGCGAATTGTTGATAAGATTTTTTGAAGCGTTCATTGCGAATTTTTGAAGCAATCTCCCGCTTTCCATTCCAAGAAATTAGCGCTAAAAACTATTTTTCTACACCGCCAAAAAGCTTCTGCTGTCGCTTTTTGGCGCTAAGAAAAAATACGTTTTTAGCACCAATTTGCTTTCCATTTTAATCGGGGCTAGGCTGTAGTAGTACAATTAAAACTTGGTCTTTTGAATCGTTTGATGAATTTCATTGACTTTCATCAAAGCGGCACTGCAATACCAAGGCGTGAGTTCGTATTCAAAAATTTTTCCTTTCACCGCAGGATCAGATTCTACTAAGGCTTTGGCTTCTTCTACTGTAGTTACATTAAAAACAAATAGGCCTCGGTAATTTTTGTCGTTTTTCATAAATGGTCCAGCTACAGCCAATTTGCCTTCATTAGCTAAACGCTGAATGTTTTCCATATGACCTTTGAAATAGTCGTTGCGCTCTTTTTCGGTTGCTGTAGTATTCGAACCTGTTTTTAAGATGCAAAATACATATTGTTTCATTCCATAATCATCAGCTCCCAATGATTTGGCTAAATTTTCATCAAATTTGACTTCTTGTGAAACACCAAAGTTAAATCCCAAAAAGAGTAAGATAATCAAGTGTTTAGTACTCATAATCGTTTGTTTTGTTTCCCAAAAATACAGTTTTAAATAAACCAACTTGCAATTCATCCGCAAAAATCTACAATTCGGTAACTATAAATTTTATAGTTTTATGGCTTGATGCAATTTTGCCGTATCAAACTTATACAATCATGAAACCAATCTTTACATTAGCTGCATTACTAGTAACAACTCTTTTTTGGGCGCAAACCAAAGTCACCGGAAAAGTAATCGACGAAAAAAACAATCCAATAATTGGAGCCAACGTATTTATCGAAGGTTCATACGATGGCGGTTCAACCAACGAAAAAGGCGAATTTCTTTTCACTACCGAAGAAAAAGGAAGCAAAATTTTAACGGTAAGTTTCTTGTCGTATGAAACGGCCAAAATTCCGGTTGATTTAGCCAATTACGAATTCAAAACCATTAAGCTCAAAGATAACGTCAATATGCTTGACGCAGTTGTTATCAACGCCGGAACATTTGAAGCGGGCGATAAAGCCAAAGTTACCGTTTTGAAACCATTAGATATTGTTACCACTGCAGGATCCAACGCTGATATTGTGGCAGCTTTGCAAACCTTACCAGGAACGCAAACAGTTGGTGAAAGCGGTCGCTTATTCGTTCGCGGTGGCGAAAGTGATGAAGCGCAAACTTATATTGACGGAATTCGAGTAGCACAACCGTATGGCTCAACGACGCAAAATTTGCCTACTCGTGGTCGATTTTCACCTTTTCTATTCAGCGGAATTTCGTTTTCAACTGGAGGTTATTCGGCTGAGTATGGAGAAGCATTATCAAGTGTTTTATTGTTGAATACCATCGATGAAATTGCCGAGGAGAAAACCGATATTTCTTTTATGACGGTAGGTTTAGGTTTGGCGAACTCTCAAAAATGGAAAAACAATTCCATCAGCTTTAACACGGCTTACATTGATTTGGCGCCGTATCAATTGGTTGTTCCTCAAAATGTAGAATGGAACAGAGCTTTTCAATCGCTTTCGGGTGAAACGGTTTATCGTCATAATTTTAAAGAAGGATTATTAAAAGTGTACGCTGCTTTTGACGCTTCTCGTTTTGATATCAACCAAGAAAGCATCAATACAGTTGAAAAAACACGTGTAGATTTGAACAACAATAATTTCTATTTGAATGCGTCGTACAAAGTTAATTTAATGCGCAAATGGCAATTTAGCACTGGTTTGAGTTACGGTTATGGCGACAATAAAATTGGTTTGGGTTTGGATAAAATCAACAATACCGAGCACGCTTCGCATTTGAAAGTAAAAGCACGCAAATCGTTTTCCGACCGAATGAAATTGACTTTTGGCGCGGATTATTTCATTACGCAATTTGATGAAACTTTTAATGCCGATTTCAAGAGCCAATACGACGCGAATATTGCGGCGGGTTACACCGAATTGGATCTTTTTTTCTCTAAAAACTTTGCTGGAAAAGCAGGTTTGAGAGTGGCTCATAACGATTTGTTGAATGCAACTGCTGTTTCACCAAGAGCTTCTATTGCTTATAAAGTGAGTAAAGCGAGTCAGTTTTCGTTGGCTTATGGCGAATTTGAGCAAGCACCACGACAAGATTATTTGAAATACAATACCAATTTTATCAATGAAAAGGCGTCGCATTATATCTTGAATTACCAATACAATAGCAATAAACGCACGTTTAGAAGTGAAATCTATTTTAAAGATTACACCAATTTGGTAAAATACGACACAGCTGGAGCATTTTTCAATTCGAACTACTCGAACGACGGTTACGGTTATGCCAAAGGTTTGGATATTTTTTGGCGCGACGGAAAAACCATCAAAAACTTAGAATACTGGATTTCGTATTCGTACATTGATACACAAAGAGATTACAAAAATTACGAAAGTAAAGTTACGCCGAGTTTTGTAGCCAATCATAATTTGTCGATTGTAACCAAGTATTGGATTGACGAATGGAAATCGCAAATTGGTTTTGCGCATTCGTTCAATTCAGGTCGACCTTATGACAATCCGAATGAAGCAGCGTATATGAATGGAAAAACCAAAGCGTACAACAACTTGAGTTTCAATTGGGCGTATTTGCTTTCGCCACAAAAGATTCTCTATTTTTCGGTGAATAATGTGTTGGGAACCCAAAATGTTTTTGGTTATGAATATGCAAATTCGCCAGACAGCAATGGTGTTTTTAACCGAAGAGAAATTACACCAACGGCCGATCGATTCTTCTTTTTAGGATTCTTTTGGACAATTAGTGAGAATAAGAAAGACAATCAGTTGAATAATTTGTAAGAATAGAAGAAAGAAGAAAGAGGCAAGAGGCAAGAGTAGGAATCTTAGAGGACTGGAAAATCGTAATGAAATACGAAATAGCTAGATTAGCCCCGATTGGAGGAAATGCCGAGCATGACGGAAAGCGGGACGAGTGTTGATTGAAAAAGAAAGACGACTGCTTCTAATTTTTATCAAAAATTTAAAACAACAATTCATCCTCAAAAAACGACAGTTCAGTCAGAATTAGTTTTATAAGAAGTACAACTGACCGAAATTTGTCTCATCAAACTAGAAGAAATTTTAACACTATTAAATCAAAAAATTATGAAAACAATTATTACAGTAATCGCATTTATTATTACCAATTTAGTTTCGGCTCAAGGCCAATTTGAACAAGGAATGGGTAAAGCCTTCGGATTGTGGGGAGAAGGAAAATCGGCAGAAGCTTCGGCTTTGTTTGAACGAATCGCTTCGGCAGAAAAAAACAACTGGTTACCAAACTATTATGTCGCATTAGTAAATACTACGGACGCGTTTGACCCAAAAAATAAAGCGAACATTCCAGCTTTATTGGACAAAGCACAAAAAGCGTTGGATGAGGCAGCAATGATTAGTTCAGACAATGCAGAAATTATGGTATTGCAAGCTTTGATTTACACCGCTTGGTTGGTTCAAGATCCAATGACTAATGGAATGAAGTATTCGGCATTGGCGATGAAAGAATATGAAAAAGCCTTGGCGATTGCGCCGAATAATCCTAGAGCTGTTTTTGGTAAAGCTGAATTTGAAATGGGTGGCGCTAAATATTGGGGAACGGACACAAAACCCATGTGTGAGCAAATTGCAAAATCAATCGAATTGTTTGCTAATTTCAAACCAGAATCAGAATTTCACCCAAAATGGGGATTGGATAGAGCACAAGAAACCTTGAAAACGTGTAAATAAAATTTGTAACTTTAAATCATAAAGTGAGGCAAGCAACTGTTCGACTGTTATTTAAAAATGGAATTAAAACAATTGTTGTGTTTTATGTTTTCTATACTCTTTTTAAAATGATTAGTTTTTCTCAGTTAACCCATAATTAACCGATAAACAAAACCAAATGAACAAGTACATCAAAGACTTACCAAAAGCTTTATTTATCTCTTTCGCTATATTTTTAGTATTGATTGTGCTAAATTTAATTTCAGGTTATCAATTGAAGTTAGATTACGAATTGTGGAGTCGATTTTTGTACACGATGTTGTACGGAGTTTGTTTGTACTACGCTAATGGATTCGTTTTTGATTATTTAGATTCGTTTTTTAAAGATAACCGATTTCCACCGCGTAGATTGATTATTGGTTCTTTGGCTTCCTTTGTTGTATCGATTGTAGTGATTTTTTTGCTTCGTGTTTTTGAAGATGTAATTATTGAAAACCAGCCATTTGAAGTTTTTTTGAACAATGAGAAACCATCCAATTATGTGGTTGCCATTGTCATCACATTTGTAGTAACGTTAGCGTTACATGCTTTTCATTTTTACAAAGCTTATCAAGAAAATAGAGTTAAAGAGCAGAAAATTATTGCAGGAACCGCTTCAGCCAAATTTGAAAGTTTAAAAAACCAAATTGATCCACATTTTTTGTTCAATAGTTTAAATGTGTTGAGTTCATTAATTGAGGAAAATCCAGATAATGCGCAACGATTTACTACTTCTTTGTCTAAAATTTACCGCTATGTTTTAGAACAAAAAGACAAAGAATTGGTTACAGTTCAGGAAGAATTAAACTTTGCCAAAACGTACATGAATTTGTTGAAAATGCGCTTTGAAAACAGCATCACATTCGAATTGCCCGAAAATTTTGAGAATTCAGAAGCCAAAGTGGTACCACTTTCATTGCAATTATTGTTGGAAAACACCATCAAACACAACGTGGTTAGCGAACAAAAGCCATTACACATTAAAATTTTTATCAAAGACAATTACTTAATTGTTCAAAACGATTTACAGAAAAAAGAAGTTTTACAAGATCGAAAAGGAGTTGGATTGCAAAACATTATCAGTCGCTATGCGATTTTAACGAATCGTAAAGTTTTGATTGAACATACCGAAAAAACATTTGCAGTGCATTTACCAATTTTAACCAAACAAGTCAATATTATGGAAACAACATACAGTTCAAACGAAAATACAGCTTATTTCAGAGCCAAGAAAAGGGTAGAAGAGCTCAAAGGATTTTACGGCAATTTAATATCGTATTGCTGCGTTATTCCGATTCTGATTTTTATCAATTTTAGATTTTCACCACAATTTCACTGGTTTTGGTTTTCAGCTGCAGGATGGGGATTCGGATTAATTATGCACGCGTTCAAAGTATTTGGCTATAGTTCCAATTGGGAAGAACGCAAAATCAAAGAGATTTTAGGGAAAGATAGAAACACTAAATCATGGAAATAATGGCAACAAATGATTATACTACGATTGAGGAAAAAGAATTACTCGAACTGGCTAAAAAGCGCGTAAAAAAAATCAAAGATTTCTATATTCACTTGTTTATTTACGCCATTGGAGTGACAGTTTTTGTACTGAAAACGTATTTTGGTGTTCCGTTTAATTTTATACCTGTTCGCTATATCAATTGGTTTGTGATGTCAGTTTGGACTTTTTTCTTGGTCGTTCAAGCAGTGCAACTTTTCTTTAATGAAGTAGTTTTTGGCAAAAAATGGGAACAAAAGAAGATTCAAAATTTTATTGAAAAAGATAGTAATAAAAAAACTTGGGAATAATATGGAAATCATTAATAACGAAGAAGAACGCTATTATCAAGCCAAAAAACAAGTAGAAGAAATCAAAGGCTTTTACGGACATTTGATTTCTTTTGTAATTGTAAATATTGGCTTATTGGTACTAAACTTACTAACATCTCCAAAACATTTGTGGTTTTTTTGGCCAATGTTGGGTTGGGGAATCGGATTGTTTTTTCACGGTATAAAAGTATTCAACTTTTCGCCCTTTTTTAATAAAGAATGGGAAGAACGAAAAATCAGAGAATATATGGAAAGAGAAAATCAATCAAAAAATAAATGGGATTAATTAAAATTGAACAATCATGAGAAGAAGAGAACGTTACCAAATGTATGATAGTTTAAAAGAAGAAGGAGTTTCTACTGATGAGTACCACATGGCTTACAAGCGAATGAAACGCATTAAAGGATTTTATGTGCATCTTTTGGTTTATATTCTAGTCAATGCTTTTTTGATTTTTAATCAATGTTATGAAAGTGAAAGTTTAGCACCATTGGCAAATTTGAAAACCTATTCGGTATTATTTTTCTGGGGAATAGGTTTGGTAGCGCACGGATTTTCTGTCTTTGGACGCGAATTATTTTTTGGAACTGATTGGGAAGAAAAGAAAATCAGAGAATTTATGGGAAAAGAAAAGTAGTTGTTAGTCGCAGTCACAGTATTCGGTGTCCGATAATCTTACAGTCTTACCATCCAACAATCTAATAATCTAACAATCAACTATGAATATCATCATTATCGAAGACGAAAAACCAGCAGCTCGATTGCTCCAACGCAAAGTTGAAAAATTGGGTTTACAAGTTAATACACTTTTACATTCAGTAGAAGAGTCCATTACTTGGTTCCAAAACAACCAACATCCCGATTTGATTTTTTTGGATATTCAATTGTCGGATGGTTTATCGTTTGAAATTTTTGAAACCATTGATATCAAAAGTGCTGTGATTTTTACTACTGCTTACGATGAATATGCTTTGCGTGCCTTCAAATTGAATAGTATTGATTATTTGTTGAAGCCAATTGACGAGGATGATTTGTCAATTGCAATTACAAAATTCAAAAATCAATTTCAAAAAAGTAGCGTGACTGCATTGGATTTTGAAGCCATCAAAAAAATGTTGATCAACCCAATTGATCGTGAATACAAAAAACGATTTACCATCAAAATGGGACAGCAATTAAAAATGATTCCAATTGAAGAAGTAGAATGTTTTTTTAGCGAAAACAAAGGTACTTATTTGCACACTTTTGATAACCGCGATTACTTATTGGATAACACTTTAGAGCAGTTGGAAACCGAACTCGATCCGAAAGCGTTTTATCGCGTTTCGCGAAAATTTATTATTCCTTTAAAAGCAATTAAGGAAATTCAATTGTACAGCAATTCGCGATTGAAAGTCATTTTGCCTACTTACAAAGACGATGAGGTAATTGTAAGCCGCGAAAAAGTGAGTGATTTTAAAGAATGGTTGAGTTAATTATTGGATTGGCGGAATTTCTACTATCCACATCATAATCATTCCTAAAATACCTCCCAAAATAGCTAAGATTACAAACAATTTAATTGCTGATTCCGAAGGATTATCTGTAATTTTACCAAAACTATTAAAACGAATTATTCCGGGATGATCTGCTAAAAAAGCAGCACCATTATTGAAAAATACAAATCGAATTAAGGCCAACCAAATTATAATAACGAAAGCATGAAGAATCAATACGATTGGTTTCATATCTGCAGGTCTGAAGTAATCAAAAACAGAAGATGTCAAACCGCTTAGGTTTCCTAATCCCATAATAATCCATGGAATTAGTCCAAAAATCAAGAAATTCTTAATAATAAGGTTGTATCCTTTTTCTCTTTCTGGCTTTTCATCTATGTAAACTTGTAGATGTTTTTTAAGGATAAAAATATTTATGATTGTAGCTAGAATAAAAAGAATCCAAGCAAATTTAAAAACTATTTCCATTTTTTTTATTATTTACTCAATCGATGCAAACTGTACGTCATCGCGCTCAGCAAAAAGAAAGCCATAATTTGGTGCGTCAATCCTAACCACAACGGAACCGAATAAAGTAAAGTTAATACTCCTAACAAAAATTGAAGAAATACCAAAATCACTAATGTTGTTAAGCCTGATTTTTGTTGGCTGGTAAGATTGAATTTTTTACTTCTTGAATACAAATAAACGATCATTCCTACTACTACATATGCAAATGTTCGATGTACGAATTGAACACCACTTTTGCCTTCAGTAAGTCGTAGTAACCACGAATCTTTTTCGAGTACAATACTTTCGTGAAAAAACTGTCCGTCGTTCATCAACGGCCAATGATTGTGCAGTAATCCAGCATTCAATCCAGCCACAAATCCGCCATAAATAATTTGGATTAATAAGAAAACCAGAGCAATTCGCGCTATTTTTTGCAACGGAACCAAAGCTTGTTTTCGTTCGGGATAGATTAAATCCAAAGCAACCCAAAGTGTGTAAGCAAAAGTAATAAACGCAAAGGTCAAGTGCAATGAAAGGCGAAAATGACTCACATCTGGATTATCAATTAAGCCGCTTTTTACCATAAACCAACCCAAAAAACCTTGAAAAGCGCCCATTCCGAGTAAAACAATGCATTTTTTAATGGTGGCAGCATCGAGTTTCTTTTTGATTAAAAAATACACAAACGGAATGATAAAAACCACGCCAATAATACGACCGATAAAACGATGAAACCATTCCCAAAAATAAATGAACTTGTAATCATCGAGACCAAAATCATTGTGAATATTGATTTTTTGGTACTCTGGAAATTTCTTGTATTCATCGAATGCAGCTTGCCATTTTTCTTCGCTCAAAGGCGGAAAAGTGTCGGTTACTAAATGCCAATCGGTCATTGAAAGTCCCGAATTAGTCAAGCGAGTAATTCCGCCCACGGTAACCATAATAAAGAGTAAAATACAACCTGAAAGTAGCCAATAAATGACCGATTTATTTGAATTCATTTTTTTGAGTTTCTGAGCGACTGAGTCGGATATGCAAATTTAATTAGAAAATAACTTTTTGTATTCGAACAATTTATAAATTTTAAGTAATAAAAAACACAACTACTTAGTCACTTTCTTCAGTCCCAATTTCGTTGCTCTGGCTAAAACAAAATCGTAAGCAGCTTGGTATTCGTTGGGAATTTCGCCTTCCAGAATGGCTTCTTTTACGGCCTCTTTTAAAATACCAATTTCGCGTGAAGGCTTTAAATTAAACAATTCCATGATTTCTTCTCCCGAGATTGGTGGTTGAAAGTTGCGCACTTTATCACGTTCTTCCACCTCAATTATTTTGCGTCGAACAATGTCAAAATTATTGTGGTATTTTTTGAATTTGGCGGGATTTTTAGTGGTAATATCAGCTTCACACAAAGTCATCAAATCGTCCACATCTTCGCCTGCATCAAAAACCAAACGACGTACTGCTGAATCGGTGACAATATCTTCTGACAAAACGATGGGTCGCGAACTCATCATGACCATTTTTTGCACAAATTTTAACTTGTTGTTCAAAGGCATGTGCAAACGTTCAAAGATTTTTTTCACCATTTTTCCGCCTAAAAACTCGTGTCCGTGAAACGTCCAACCTTGTTTTTTGTTGAACTTTTTGGTCGGAGCTTTTCCTATATCGTGTAATAAAGCGGCCCAACGCAACCAAACATCATCGGTATTCGGACAAATATTATCAACCACTTCTAACGTATGGTAAAAGTTGTTTTTGTGGGTTTGACCTTCAATTTCTTCGACATTATTCAATGCGGTAAGTTCTGGTAAAATAATGTCCAACAAACCTGTTTTGTATAAATGTAAAAATCCAATTGAGGGTTTATTGGTTGATAGAATTTTATTCAACTCGTCTACAATTCGCTCGCCAGAGATGATTTTGATTCGCTCGTTATTGCGTTGAATGGCATCCAATGATTCGCGCTCAATTTCAAAGTCTAACTGACTTGCAAATCGAATAGCGCGCATCATTCGCAAAGGATCGTCAGAGTAAGTTATATCTGGATTTAAAGGCGTTTTGATGATTTTGTTTTCCAAATCAGATAAACCATTAAAAGGGTCGATCAATTCGCCAAAATTGCTTTCGTTTAGTGAAAAAGCCAATGCATTAATAGTAAAATCACGACGGTTTTGATCGTCTTCCAAAGTACCATTTTCAACCAAAGGATTGCGGCTGTCATGGTTGTACGATTCTTTTCGAGCGCCAACAAATTCAATATCAATTTCTTTGTAACGAAGCATGGCTGTTCCGTAGGTTTTAAAAATTTGAACCTTAGGTTTGTTGGGAAGTAATTCGGACACTTTAAGAGCCAAGTCAATTCCGTTTCCAATGGCTACAATATCGATGTCTTTTTTAAAGTCGCGTTGCAGCAAAAGATCACGCACAAAACCACCAATTACATAAACATCTTGATTTAATTCTTTTGACGCTTTTGTAATTACAGAAAAAATAGGATGATCTAATTGAGATTTAAAATTCATTTAAGGGTAATCTTAGTTGTACTTTAGGTTCTTTATGAATACCGTATTTAATATAATCCCAAGTTGCTAAAGCAATCATTGCGCCATTATCGGTTGACCATTTCAAGGGTGGTAAACATAGTTCAACATTCAACTCATCACATAAAATTTGCGCTTGTTCTCTGATTTGCGGACTAGCAGCAACACCTCCTACAATAATAAATGATTTGGAAGGATTTAATAGCAATGCTTTGCGCGATTTTGTAATGATAACATCTAGAACCGTTTGAACAAATGAGGCCGCGATTGTATTTTTACAAATGTTTTCTGGATTTTTTTCGATGTACCTTGCCACAGCTGATTTTAAACCTGAAAACGAAAAGTCAAATCCTTCGTTGATGATTGGTTTTGGAAATGGAATTGTAGCTTTTCCATCTTTGGCTAATTTATCAATTATTGGACCGCCAGGATAACCTAAATCAAGCATTCGGGCTACTTTGTCGTACGTTTCACCAACAGAATCGTCTTTGGTAGTTCCTAAAATTTCGATTTCAGTGACACTCTTCATATAAGCCAAAATGGAATGTCCGCCCGAAACCAACAAAATTGTAGCGGGATAATTTACTCTTTTCATTTCCAAATCGGCACTTCGAATATGGCCTCGCAAATGATTGACTCCGATAACAGGTTTGTTCCAACTTATTCCTAATCCGATTGCTGTGTTGATTCCTACCAACAACGAACCAATTAATCCAGGTCCGCGTGTAACACCAATGGCTTTTATGTCAGAAAGTTGGATGTTGCTTTTTTTGAACGTTTCGTCGATAGTTGGAATAATTGATAATATGTGTTCTCTGGCAGCAAATTCAGGATAAACGCCACCAAATTGATTGTGAATATCAATCTGAGAAGAAATCACAGAAGAAATCACATTTCCATGTTCATCAACAATACCAATTGCTGTGTCGTCACATGACGTTTCAATTCCTAAAATTAAATTACTCATGGTTTAATATTTGTTGAATTATTGCACTAGGAATTGCTCCTTCGCGCTCAATAACAGGTGGATTTACGCGACAATTTACTAGTGTTGACGGCGTTTCATTTCGGATACCATCATCAATAACCAAATCAGGTTTTCCGTTAAGGTCATTCAAAATTGCAATCACATTATTAGGTGTTTTATTTCCATGTTTGTTCGCACTTGTAACCAACAAAGGTCCAGTTTTTTCTAAAATTGAAAGTAAATTTTGATCATCAGGAATACGAATAGCAACCTCGACTCTTCCTTTGAGCCAATCTTTTTTTGAAACATCTTTAAATCCGACTGCCAAAGTTAAAGCGCCTGGAATTAAATCAGAACTCAATAATTTCTTGGCAGCTTCTGTAATTTCAACACCTAAATCTTCAATGTCATTGACCGAATGAACCATAATAGGTAAATTCACTGATTTGGGTCTTGATTTTAATTGATATAATTTATCGATTGCAAGTTCACTTCCAGGTTTAATTGCCAAACCATAAACCGTGTCTGTGGGAACGAGCAATACGCCATCGTTATTTAAACAGTCGATTATTTTATTGATATTATTCATTTTTTAACTGTATTACCGTTGTTTATAGCCTTTCTTATTTTATGATATCATCAGAAAGCAAACTACTTCTTGTTTGTAATTTGAGTTACCAATTCATCGATTTGCTCTTTTGTAATTTGGCCTTCTCTTAAAATAGTGACCGATTTATTGTCGTTTATTTTAACTACAGTTGAATGGTTTTTATAAAAATCACCGCCTTCAATTGCAATCCAAGTAATTTTTTTTTGTTTTTCTTTGTACAGTTTGGAAATCCCTTTTTTGACAATAGCAATTGCATCATTAAAATTTTGAACGATAGTATTATTATTATCTCTAACTGCAACTGTTGTAATTGGATAACCAACTATAGTAGAAATTTCTCTTTCAATTAGACTATCAGGAATTCTAACTCCAATTGTTTCATCATAACTTTTTATCACTTCTTCAGTATAGTTGGATGGTATATTTGTTTCTTTTTTGCATACTATAGTAATAGGGCCAGGAGAAAATTCACCCAATAAAGCAGTAGCTATCGGGTTACTTGTAATGAACTTTTTCAGCATTTCTTCATTACTTACAGCTATTGAAATCTGAACACTATTTCGATTCAAAATTGGGTTAATATATGTATAAATATCCGGATGAGTGGCTACAGTAGCTAATGAATAGCCCGTGTCACTAGGTAACATTATGAAACCAAATTCAGGTGAAGGCAACTCAAGTACGCTTTTTATCTGGGCAGTACTTTTTGTGTTTACACTCCCGTTTTTTGTCCTTTCCGATAAATATATAACTCCAATTGGCTCCATCTATATATTATTTTCAGTTATCGGCAAAACAATATTATTTACTGTTGCGTCCTGTTGAATGATATAGTCAATGTTGTTATTCATGAATTCTACATCACAATATTCTAAAGGTTCTTCCAAAATTGTAGTTGATTTTACAATTTCTTTTAAAAGTTCATTATGTTGACCGACTATAGCAATAGCAGGATAATTTGCGGTTAATTGCGGAACAACTTCGGCTAATTTTCCATATGTGATCGTAAATTTATGTTCACTTTCAAAAAAACCAATAAAAGCAAAGTCATTGATTGATTTTGCTGTACCTATTACTGGAACTAAATTCTTTTTCCAAATTTTCAAACACATAATTTCGATCGAAGAAATGGAGTAAATAGGTTTTTTTAACCCGAAAGCCATGCTATTTGCTATTGCAACACCCGATCGAGTTGCACTAGTTCCTCCTGGTCCACGATCAACAATAATTTGGTCAATTTTGTTCGAATCGATGTTGGCTGTTTTTAAGCCTTCTGCAACAATACTAGCTATTTCTTTATTTGTAAACTCAGTATTTGCTTTTTCAGAATTAAAAAGAATGTCATGATTATTGCTAATCAAAACTTTGAATTGACTGAAGGAAGAGGAAATTAATAATGTAATCATAATAAATTCGCCTTAGCGTTTAAATCGTCAATAATAGTGTTGTAATGGTCAGATTGTGAGGATAATGTGAATTTTCTTTTGGTTGGTTCATCAAAATTATTCTCGATGGAAATGGAAAAATAATTGTCAAATAATCCTGAAAATTTGTTTCCCCATTCAATCAATACAATCGATTCATCAAAGTAATCCATGATGCCAAGCTCTATGAACTCGCGTGGCGAATCAATTCGATACAAATCCAAATGAATGATTTTTTTGAAATCGGTTTCATAAATATTGGCTAAAGTAAAAGTTGGACTTGTCACATCGCCATTGTAATCATAACCTGAGCAAAAACCTTTGACAAATTGCGTTTTTCCAACTCCTAGAGTTCCGTCCAATAAAATTACATCGCCGTTTTTGAAACAACTGCTAATGCTTTTTGCAAAGTGCATGGTTTCAATTTCATTTGCCGTAATGATTTCACAATTTTTCATTCCTTATTTTTTTAAAATCTTAAATTCTGAATTGGATTTTATTTTGATGACACTATGTAAGTCCATCAAAATTCGCTCATGGTGCAAATTTACTACATAGTCAACTCCTTTTATAATTTCCGGACTTATTTCTTTAAATGATTTTGGAAAAAACATTCCTGAAACATTGGCCGAGGTAACTGCCAAAGGTTTCTTCATTCGTTCTAGCAATTTGTAACAAAAAGGTTCTTTTACCAATCGAAAACCTAATGATTTTTCGTTGGAGATAAGAGAAGTCGCAACATTTCTTGGGTTGTCTAAAATCAAAGTTGTTGGTCTTTCAGAAAGGTCTAAAATCTGCCAAGCTACTTCTGGAATATCTTTAAAAACAGTGTACAACATTCGGTCACTATTCATTAAAACGATAGCGTCACTTGTTAGTTCTTTGTTCGTAAGTTGTTTTATTTTGGAAATGGCTTCTTCATTGCTAGCATCACAACCAATTCCCCAAACAGTGTCGGAAGGAAATAAAATTATTCCTCCATTTTTAATAACTTCAAAGGCATTATGAACTTCTACATTACTATCACTCATACTCGTTTTTTAAGGTCGACAAAGATATTTATATTCGTCAAAAATTGCTAACAAAGTTTGAATAATTGTAGTGTTTTTGCTAATTCTAAATCCTTATATTTGCATTTTAAATGAGGTTATAACTATGTTAAATAATAAATCAATTCTGATTACTGGAGGAACTGGCTCTTTGGGGAAGGAACTTACCAAAACAATTTTAAGTAAATGGCCCAACGTACAGCGATTGGTAATTTATTCTCGAGATGAACAAAAACAATACCAAATGGCGCAAGAGTTTCCGGAGTCGAAATATCCTGCAATCCGCTATTTTATTGGAGATGTTCGCGATTTAGAGCGTTTAAAAAGAGCATTCAACGGAATTGATTATGTGATTCACGCTGCGGCAATGAAACACGTTCATATTGCCGAATACAACCCAGATGAATGTGTAAAAACCAATATTGGTGGCGCTGAAAATGTCATTAAAGCGTGTTTGTCGAGCAATGTAACTAAAGTGGTTGCGCTATCAACTGACAAAGCGTGCGCACCAATCAATTTGTACGGTGCAACTAAACTTACTTCAGACAAATTATTTATCGCCGCTAATAACATCAAAGGAAAACAAGATATCAAGTTTTCTGTCGTTCGTTACGGAAACGTAATGGGTTCGAATGGCTCTGTGATACCGTTTTTTATGAATAAAAGGGAAGAAGGCGTTTTGCCAATTACTGATCCAACGATGACACGATTTAATATTTCGTTGCAAGGCGGTGTAGATATGGTTTTGCATGCTTTGGATACGGCTTGGGGCGGCGAATTGTACGTGCCTAAAATTCCATCATATAAGATTTTAGATGTAGCCCAAGCTATTGCTCCAAGTTGCGAACATCAAGTTATAGGAATCCGTCCGGGCGAAAAAATTCACGAAGAAATGATTACTGCTTCTGACTCGTTTACCACTTACGATTTAGGGAAATATTATGTGATTCTTCCGCAAGTAACCAATTGGAATTTAGAAGAATACAAAAAAGCATTCAATGCAACATTGGTTCCACAAGGTTTTAGTTATACTTCGGGTGAAAATACTGAATGGGAAACAGTAGATTCGTTACGTTCATTAATAAAAGAACATTTATATCCTGATTTTCAAGCCAAATAACGATGATACCTTACGGAAAACAAAATATTACTGAAGCCGATATTCAAGCAGTGGCTCAAGCTTTAAAAGGCGATTTTTTAACGCAAGGTCCAACGATTTTGGAATTTGAAAAAGCGTTTGCGAACTACATTGGTTGTCAATACGCTGTTGCAGTCTCTAATGGAACGGCAGCTTTGCACTTATCAGCTTTGGCTTTAAATGTTAAGGAGGGCGACAAAGTGATTACCACTCCAATTACTTTTGCAGCTTCGGCCAATTGTATTCGATACTGCGGCGGAGAAGTGGTTTTTGTCGATATTGAACCTGATTCGTATTTGCTTGATATTGAAAAAGTTGAACAGCTATTGAAAGCGTCTCCCAAAGGAACTTACAAAGGCATTGTTCCAGTTGATTTTGCTGGACGAGCAGTCAATTTAGAAGCTTTCCGAAAATTAGCCAACGAATACGATTTGTGGATTTTAGAAGATGCATGCCATTCGCCAGGCGGCTTTTTTGTTGATTCAAATGGAAATCAACAAAACTGCGGAAACGGGAATTACGCCGACTTAGCTATTTTTTCTTTTCATCCAGTAAAACACATTGCAACTGGCGAAGGCGGAATGATTACGACCAACGACGAAAAGTTATACAAAAAATTGCTCGAGCTCCGCACGCACGGAATCACACGCGATACATCGATTTTTAAAAATTCAGTTGAATTTGCTGTCGGTCAACCTGTTGAAGACGAAACTAATTATCCAGGTTGGTACATGGAAATGCAACATTTGGGCTATAATTATCGATTTACTGATTTTCAAGCGGCATTAGGAATCAGCCAACTTTCAAGAGCTGATATCGGAATCAATCGTCGAAGAGCGATTGCTCAAAAATATGCTGACGCTTTTGCTAATCAAAGTTTTATCAAAGGGCAATCGGGTTTTGTACAAGGTCATGCTTACCATTTGTATGTGATTGAGGTGGAAAATAGAGTAGGTTTGTACAACTATTTGCGTGAACAAAAAATATTTGCTCAAATTCACTACATTCCTTGTCATTTGATGCCGTATTATCGTGAGTTAGGTTGGGAAGAAGGTGATAATCCTAAAGCTGAAAACTATTATAAACATTGCATTAGTTTGCCAATGTATCCAACATTAACTGATGAAGAACAAGATTTTGTGATTCAAAGTATTTTAAATTTCTACACTTCTTAAATTTTGAAAATTACGTTAGGAACAGTTCAATTCGGAATCAATTATGGAATTTCAAATCAACACGGAGTTCCATCAGATACTGAATTAAAAACGATTTTCAACGTTGCAAAACAATTAGGAATCAGGAATTTAGATACTGCCAAAGCCTACGGAAATGCAGAAGAACGAATAGGCGAATTTTCAAATAATCAGTTCAATATCATTTCTAAATTTCCGAAAGTAGACTCAGAAGTTGCTTTGTATTTGGCTTTGACCGAAACGTTGACGTTGCTCAAAACCGATTCAATCTACGGTTATTTGGCGCATAATGCCGATGTTTTGATTGAAAATCCGTCGCTTTGGAATGTTTTAGTTGATGCAAAAAATAAGGGGAAAATCAGTAAAATAGGTTTTTCACTCTATCAACCCGAACAACTTGAAAAGCTATTAGATTTAAATTGTATTCCCGATTTGGTTCAATTGCCGTACAGTATTTTAGATCGAAAATTTGAAATACAATTGGCCTTTTTAAAGGAATTAGGAACTGAAATTCATGTACGTTCGGTTTTCTTGCAAGGATTGTATTTTATGAATCCGAATCATTTACCAGAAAAATTACAACCATTACAGTCTAGTTTAACAGAATTACATCAATTGTGTGACGAACACAACGTTTCAGTTGGCGAAGTTGCCCTGAATTACGTAATCGCTAATGCAAACATCGATCAGTTGGTCATCGGAATTGAAACCGCCGAACAACTGCAACAAAATATAAACACGATTTCAAATTGGAAACCAAACGACAAATTGTTTTCCCAAATTGAAGCTATTCAAATCAAAGATAAATCCTTACTAAATCCGGTTAATTGGTGAAAATAATTGGTGTTACGCAAGCTCGAATTGGTTCTTCTCGTTTGCCACGAAAAGTACTATTAACAATAAATGATAAATCGCTCTTGGAATATCATTTACAACGCGCTATGCAATCCCAAAAAGTCAACAAATGGATTGTGGCTACAACCGATGAAAGTGATTCGGATTTGATAGTTGCTATCGCTAATCAACTTCTGATTCAAAGTTATAAAGGCAGTTTGAACGATGTTTTGGATCGTTTTTACCAAAGTGTGAAAAATGAAAATCCGGATTATGTAGTGCGTGTAACCTCCGATTGTCCGTTATTGGATGCAAAATTAATTGATGAGGTAGTGCAATTTTGTATCGAAAATCAATTGGATTATTATTCCAATGTGTTGCAAGAAGTGTATCCTGATGGTTTGGATGTGGAAGTTTTTAGTTTTAAAGCACTTGAAAATGCTTGGCAAAACGCAACTGCAGTAGCCGACAGAGAGCATGTAACACCTTACATTAGAAGAAATTCGAAGGTAATTGTTCCTCAAAATACTATCGATAAGAAATATTCAAATTTGCGAATTACGGTGGATGAACCTTCCGATTTTGACGTAATTCAACAATTAATCGTAAATTTAGGTGCGAATCAACCATGGAAAACCTATGCTGATTATCTTTTAGAACATCCAGAAATAAAAAATAATAATAACATTCTCAGAAACGAAGGTTATATGAAAAGTAAATTCAACGAAATTGCGTTACGAACAATTACCAATTTCAAAGCATCAGACGAATATAGAAATGCAATTCACAACTTAATTCCTGGTGGTTGCCACACGTATTCCAAAGGCGACGACCAATTTCCAATTCTTTCGCCAGCTGCGATTGCCAAAGGAAAAGGTTCACATGTTTGGGATGTAGATGGCAATGAATACCTCGATTGTTCAATGGGTTTGACGAGTGTGAGTTTAGGTCATGCTTATGAACCTGTTTTGAATGCTATCCGAAAAGAATTAGAAAATGGTGTCAACTTTCAACGTCCCGCAGCACTTGAAAAAGAAATGGCGGAAACGTTTTTGAAATTGGTGCCAGGCCACGATATGATTAAGTTTTCTAAAAATGGTTCGATAGTTACAACAGCTGCTGTAAAATTAGCGCGAGCTAAAACTGGAAGAAAATTAGTGGCTTTTCCAGGCGATCATCCTTTTTACAGTTACGATGATTGGTTCATCGGAAGTACACCTTGCAACAAAGGAATTCCGGAAGAAATCTCAAATTTATCGGTTACTTTTAAAGGTTGTGATATAGAATCGTTACGCGCTTTATTTGAAAAATACCCGAATCAAATTGCTTGTGTCATTACCGAACCAGAGAAAAATAGTTGTGGAAATGGTTGTACTTGCTCGTTGAGTAATGCCGATTTTTTAAAGCAAGCTATCGAATTGTGTCATCAAAATGGTGCTTTGTTTATCGCCGATGAAATGGTAACAGGATTTAAAACGGAGTTTCCCGGAACGATTACCAAATACGGAATTGAACCTGACATGGCGACTTGGGGAAAAGGTATCGCCAACGGATTTTCGTTCTGCGCATTAACTGGAAAAAAAGAAGTAATGGAGTTGGGTGGAATCAACCGTGAAGGTGAAGAAAAAGTCTTTTTAATTTCAACAACACATGGCGGTGAAACGCACGGTTTAGCTGCTGCAATTGCCACAATCAAAGAATACCAAGAAAAAAATGTCATTGCTCACAATCATTATATAGGAAAAAAATTAATCGAGTTGTGCCAGCAATTGGTCAACGAAAATGATTTAGCAGAATACATTACAGTAGTTCCTTCAGAATGGATGCCTGTTTTTATGTTTAAAGATGCTTCCAAAGCCATTTGTCAAGGTTACAGAACTTTGTTTTTGCAGGAAATGATTAAACGCGGCGTTTTATTCCAAGGCGCTTTTGTACCTTGTTTTTCACATACAGAAGATGATGTGTATTACTTTGCTAAAGCTTTTAGTGAATCACTTCAAATTTACAAAAAGGCGTTAGAAGAAGGATTTTCCAATTATTTGGTAGGAAGTCCAGCCAAAGCGGTTTTTAGAAAAATATTGTAAGATGCGTAAGTACCAATGTTTATCAACGTCTGTTTTTGAATCGAATGGTTTTCATATCGAATCGCTTCGTGACGAAGATAAGTATGCTATTATGGAAATCCGTAATCAGCAATTGTATCATTTGCGTCAAAATCAACCCTTAACAAAGGAAAATCAAGAACGCTATTTTGCTACAGTAGTCAACGATTTGTTTCAGCAAGAACGCCCGAATCAACTGCTTTTTTCTTTTTTTGAGAACAACGAATTCATCGGTTATGGTGGTTTGGTTCACATCAATTGGATGGATCAAAATGCCGAAATATCGTTTGTAATGAAAACGGAATTAGAAACTGATTTTTTTGGCAAATATTGGTCGAATTATTTGAATTTGATAGAAAAAGTCGCGTTTGACGAACTCAATTTTCATAAAATATATACGTATGCTTACGATTTGCGCCCGCATTTGTACCCTGTTTTGGAGTCGTGCGGATTTAAAAAAGAAGCTGTTCTCCAAGAACATTGTTTTTTTGACGGTCAATTTTATGATGTGTTGTATCACGCCAAATGGAATCGCAAAATTTCCTTTCGAAAAGCCAATGAAAACGATATGATGCTTTATTTTGATTGGACAAACGATGCTTCCGTAAGAGAAAACTCATACCAAACAGCACCAATTTCATTAGAAAATCACCAGAATTGGTTTGCGTCTAAACTAAAAGATTCTAATTGTTTGATGTTCGTTTTTGAAAATCACATTGGAGCACCAATTGGCCAAGTCCGAATTCAAAAACAAGACGACAAAACGGCTGTAATCGGAATTTCGAACGATGCAAATCACCGCGGAAAAGGCTATGCTAGTCGAATGATTGCGATGGCTTCGGATGAATTTTTACAGCAAAATCCTGATGTTCAAATTAGTGCTTACATCAAACTCGAAAATGAAACTTCCAAAAAAGCCTTTGAAAAAGCAGGTTACGAGTTGGACGTTGTATTAGAATACGATGGTATTCCGAGTTATCATTATATCAAAAAGTTATGCAAATAGGAGATTTTACTATCGATAAAAATAGTTCAGTATTCATTATTGCCGAACTCTCAGCCAACCACAACCGAAGCCTGGAAAATGCCTTGGCAACGATTAAAGCAGCCAAACGTGCTGGAGCTGATTGCATCAAATTACAAACGTACACGGCTGATACAATTACGTTAGATTCGGATAAAGAGGATTTTGTTATCAAAGGTACCATTTGGGATGGAAAAAAACTACATTCATTATACCAAGAAGCCTACACTCCTTGGGAATGGCACGAAGAAATTTACCGTGTTGCCAAAGAAGAAGGCCTGATTTGTTTTTCCTCTCCATTTGATAAAACTGCTGTCGATTTGTTGGAAGATTTGCATTCACCAGCCTATAAAATCGCTTCCTTTGAAATTACCGATATTCCACTGATTGAGTATGTAGCTTCCAAAGGTAAACCTGTGATTATTTCCACTGGAATTGCGCGCGAAGAAGACATCGAATTGGCTTTGGACGCTTGTCATCGCATGGGAAATTTTGATGTTGCGTTGTTGAAATGTACGTCAAGTTATCCTGCACCAATAGAAGAAGCCAATATGTGTATGGTGCGCGATTTGGCTGAACGATACAATGTAATTTCTGGCCTTTCTGATCACACTATGGGAAGCACAGTTCCAGTTGTGGCAACGGTTTTTGGAGCAAAAATCATCGAAAAACATTTTATAATTGATCGCGCTATTGGTGGTCCGGATGCTTCTTTTTCCATGAATGAAGAAGAATTCACAGCCATGGTAAAAGCCGTTCGTGAAGCCGAAAAAGCCGTCGGAGTTATTGATTATAATTTGACCGAAAAACAAGCGAAAGGAAGAGATTTCAGTCGCTCATTATACATTGCTGAAGATATTCAAAAAGGCGAAGTATTTACCGAAACGAATTTGCGTTCGGTGCGACCAGGATTTGGTTTGCATCCAAGATATTACCATCAATTGTTGGGTAAAAAAGCCACCAACGATTTTGAAAAAGGAACACCAATGCAATTGGATTTTGCTGAAAATTAATTGATTATGTCACAATTGGAAACCATTACCAATCAAACCATTTTAGTTCAAACCACCTACCAACCAACACCGCATTTGGAAACGGAATTGGAAATTATGGAGCGTTTGTTGCAACAAGGCAATACCATTTA
This sequence comes from Flavobacterium sp., assembly GCA_016787805.1. GTDB lineage: Bacteria > Bacteroidota > Bacteroidia > Flavobacteriales > Flavobacteriaceae > Flavobacterium. The sequence continues at coordinate 69,476 of JAEUTY010000016.1, forward strand.
TTGGATCATTTGTCAAGGTGATTTTCAAGTATGTTTTCACAATCCGAAGCACAAAGAAATGGATTGTAAAGTGTGTTATTCAAGAGTAAATAAAGGTTTTAATGTCTTAAAAAAACAAGTTATAGCACATCAAAATCTACATATTTTAAAATACAATTCGTTTTTAAAATTAGAAGAATTCAAGAAAGACTTTCCTCCAACTACAGTGTTTTCAGAATTAAAAGATTTGAAGAAACATCATTATAAAAAATACGATTCCGGTATGGCAACTGCTTCCTCGTTGGTTTCTTACACGCGAAATCACGAACCGGACTTGCTGAAACACGAAGAATTTATATACCGAGGATTGCTTACAGGAGCATATTTATACGAAACTTTTCATTTGATTTTGAATGAAATAAAACCAAGTTTAGTGATTTTATTCAATGGTAGATTCATCGAAAATCGTCCATTGCTTCGCGTTTGCCAAGAGCGAAATGTAAATTATGCCACACACGAACGCGGCGGAAAAATCAATAATTTCTTGTTCCGAATCAATTCAATTCCGCATTCCATTGAAACGATTAGCGCCGAAATGGAATCACTTTGGAAAAATGCTCAAAATGATAAAGAAGCAATTGGAAAAACATTCTACACTAACCGAATCAAAAGGGTAGAAGATGCTTGGTATTCGTTTACCAAAGAACAACAAGAAGGTCGATTACCAGAAAGTTTCCAATCGAATGAAGGAAAAAAAGTAGTGACCATTTTTAATTCTTCTTTGGATGAATACGAAGGTTTGGAAGGTTTTGGTCCGTATTTTTATCCAAATGATAATGAAGGCATTCGTCAAATATGTGAAAGTTTAGAAGCGTTTCCGAACATCAAATTGTATTTGCGCGTGCATCCTAATTTGAAAGGTTTGGATAATAAACAAAATGACTATTTAAAGAATGTTATTGCTAAATCGAAAGCTGTCGAAATCATTGCAGCCGAAGACAGTGTTGACACTTATGCACTAATCAATCAAAGTGATATTATTGTGGTTTTTGGTTCTACCGTTGGAGCTGAAGCCGCTTTTGCTGGTAAAAACGTGGTTCTTTTAGGACGAGCGGCTTACGAAAATTTGGATTGTGTGATTATACCGAAAAGCCATGACGAATTAATGAAAATTTTGACAGAAGATAATTACCAATTTCCAAAAATAAATCCAGAAGCGCCTTTGAAATATGGTTATTGGAACGAAAGTTTTGGTATTGATTACAAGTATTACGAGCCAATTCATTTGGCTAAAGGAACCTTTCATGGCAAATTAATCAAAGCCAATCCGATTGTCAGTGAATGGCGTAGAATTGTGCAGAAACTAAACGGAACCTACAAGAAATAGTTAGCCAATTACCGCTTTGCAATACATCATCAATTTGTCAAAAAACGGAATGCTTCGATACAATTGTGGTTTGTTTTTTTGGATATAACGAATCAATTCAAAACTTTGCTTTTGAGGTTTTCGAACCATTCTACGCAATGATTTTAGAAGCATTTTTTCAAGCAAAACCGCATCAAAATTACCAAGTTTTTTATTTTGAATTAAAAGTGTGTTCTCGCATTCGCAAACGCTTTTTATTGCATCAAAAGTCAATCCTTTTTGACCTTCAATTAAATTAAAAAACGATTCAATTTGAGTGTTATCTTCCTGAATACCAAACTCTTTTAATAATCCTATTTTGACTCTTTTAGTTGAACGTTTGACATTGTCAATTTTGGTTTGACTGATGTTGGTATCGTGAATTCGATAGCGAACCAACGATTCTTGAATAATGTAAAATTGTGTCTTCGTAATCAATCTACTCCACAAATGATAATCTTCGGCAGGAACAAAATCTTTATCATACCGAATGCCATCAAGAACATTTTTTCTGAATAAAGCTGTTGAATTCCCAATCGTACAATCAATCAAAAAATTGACTTTTATTTGGTTGTGATTTTCTGGATGTTGTATGACTTTATCCGGCATTTTTTCACCAAAAGTGGTAAACCAACTACCACAAACACCTATATTTTCGTTGTTGTTTAAAATGCGAATTTGTTTTTCAAAGCGAGAAGGCATAGCAATATCGTCAGCATCCAAAAGTGCAATGAATTCGCCTTTGGCAACATCAAAACCTTCACTTCGCAAAGTTGCTGGACCTACATTCTCGGTTTTATCAACAAAAACTATTCGATTGTCTTTAGCCTGATAGGATTGAATGATTTCTTTACTAGAATCGGTAGATTTGTCGTTCAGAATAATGAGTTCAAAGTTATTGTAAGTTTGATTAAGCACACTTTCGATAGCTTCTGAAAGGTATTTTTCGCCGTTATAAACGGGCATAATCACTGAAATTTTTGGCAATTGAGAACTCATTTATTACTAATCTTTTAGCAAATATACTATATTTGTAAGACTATAATTCTATCTCTATGAAAGACCATCTGATTTCCATTATCATGCCTTGTTACAATCAAGGGCAATTTTTGGAAGAAACGTTTCAATCGGTTTTCAATCAGACGTATAAAAATTGGGAATGCCTTTTAATAAATGATGGTTCTACTGATTCAACTAAAGAAATAGCGGAAAAGTGGAGTCAAAAAGATAAGCGATTTAGGTATTTTGAAAAAGAAAACGGTGGCAGAAGTAGTGCCAGAAACTTAGGTTTAGAATTTGCTGAAGGCGAATATATCCAACTTTTGGATGCTGATGATTTGTTGCATCCTGAAAAATTTCAAAAAAGCATTGAGGCATTTAAAAAGACCAATTGCGATGTTGTGATTACAAATTTTTTACGCTTTCGAAAAACTATACATAAAACCAAAAGAGCTTTTTGTGATTTACAAAATCAACACTATAGTTTTGAAAGTATTCTGTTAGGTTGGGATGTAAAATTTTCTATACCAATACATTGTGGGATTTTTAAGCATGAAATAATTAAAGGAATTCGTTTCAATTTGCAACTAAACGCTTACGAAGATTGGTTCTTTTGGTTGGAATCATACAAAAGAGTCAATCAAACAAATTTTATTAACGAAAATTTGGTTTACTACAGATTAAATCCTAAAGGAACTACGGTCAACTACGCGCATATGCAGGAAAATCTAAAAAAATCCTATTTTTTGATTTATAATTCTTTGGAAGAAAAATACAAAACTTTGTTTTTTGAAAGAGTAACCAACGAGTTGTTAAACGCAAAAAACGAATACAAAGAATTCAAAGACAATGTTTTTTACCGAAAATGGTTTTACAAATTGAAAAAACTATTCAAGTAAAGTTATTTTTTGCTTTATTTTGAGCGATTTTGACAACGGCGCACCAGCCCAAATCACTTTACACAAATACCAATATTTCGGTTTAAAAATGCTTTTTAGCAAATATTGAATGCGCATTTTGTTGAGTAAAACTTGATGCCAAAACCAACCGTAATGTTTTCGAATTACATACAAAAACGAAATTTTTAATTCGGTTTTTATCATTACACTTTGTGGAGTGCTAACGCCATGGTAATGAATGAACTCGGCTTCTGGAATTAAATAAGCAGCTTTTCCAATTTGCAGTAATCGTTTGCACAAATCCGTTTCTTCGAAGTACAGAAATATATTGGTGTCAAATCCGCCAACTTGATTGAAATCGCTTGCTTTTACCACCATAAAACTTCCTGCAATAAACTGACCTTTCTGTGGTTGTGTGTATTTTATAGTACGATTAGGAAATTGACTTGGATTGATTTTTTCCAACAATTTTCGTCCTAAAAATTCTTTGGCAGGCGAAGCAAAATGATCCAAAGTAGGCAACATTTCGCCATTTTCTTTGTAGGCAAATGGTCCGCAAATACCCAATTTTTCATCGGCTTTCATCGCTTTTAAAATGATCGACAAACAATCGTTCATTAAAATGGAATCGTTGTTGACAAAAGCATAATAATCGGCATTAGCGTAATGAACACCAAGCATATTTCCGCCACCAAATCCCAAATTCAAATTATGTCGAATCAATTGAACTTGTGAGTATTTTTTGTTTTCTATGTAGTGTAAAAGGGCAAAATAATCGTCTTTTTCAGAAGCATTATCGATAATAACAATTTGATAATTCAAGCCAGCATGCGTTTTCTCAATAATACTTTCCACACATTGTTGCGTGTATGTGTTGGCGTTGTAATTGATTAGAATTACGGCAATATCGTATTTTGAGCGTGATATCATAAGTACTGATTAATTCCTTTTTCTATAAAAGTAAGCTTTTTTTCAGTGGTTTCTTTTTCGATTTCATTGTTGATTTCGATATGGCTTTTCGATTGTTCTTTGTGGTAAATATGATAGGCAATTCCAGCGTATTTCAATCTTTTTCCTTTGATTCCAATATTGTGTAAACGCTGAATCATTTCTGAATCGTCAATTCCCCAACCTACTAAACCTTCGTTAAATCCATTAACTTTGATAAAATCTTCTCTCCAAAACGACATATTGCAACCGCGCAATTTTCCTGAGCGATTTTCGTAATATTTAGCAAATTTCATCAAAAAAGGAATGCGTAAGGTTCGACCACGTTTTTTGATTCCTTTATCAAAAAGACCAAAATGGATGGTTTTGTTTTTGAAAATTTCATCCAAAATTGCAGCTTGGATGTTTACACGCGAACCAAATAAATAAACGCCTTTTTCAGCATTTTTTAAATGATCTTCAACAAAATAACGGTTCATGATGATGTCGCCGTCAATTTCGATAATGTAATCGCCTTTGGCTTGCGCAATTGCCTTATTCATTATTTTAGGCTTCTGATTGCCATTGTCTTCATGCCAAATGTGAATCAACGGAATCGGAAATAGTTTTTGGTATTTTTCAATGAGTACTTTGGTTTCTTCCCTCGATCCGTCGTCGGCAATTAGTACCTCGTTAGGTAAAATGCTTTGGTTTAAAACACTTTCCAAAAGTAATTCTAATGCTTGCGGCCAATTGTAAGTTGGTGTAACTAATGAGGATGAGGGAAATGAACTCATAATTATTCTATTTTTCGATACATCATCCAAAGTTGAAGGTATCGTTTGAAAACTGAAAAAGAGTGAACATAGGACAAAATAAAACCTTCTTTGCCGTCTAAAATTCCCATTCTAAAAATGTATTGCCACAAAAAACGGTACGTTGGACGAATAAAAAAGTGGTATAAATTGGGTCGTTTTTTTTGTTTGTATAGATTCTCAGCTTGTAATTTGCTGTACAAATTGAGTTTGTCATTGTAGTTGTCAAAATTCTTGTAACTAAAATGATTGAGTTTGTTTTTTAAAATACACGTTTTTCCGTTGCTTTGTACCAATTCGTGTACCAAATTCCCGTTGTATTTACAATGATTTTTGTTGAATAAACGTATCGCTTTATCGTTTTGCCAACCACCATATTTTATAAGTTTCCCCATAAAATAGAAGTTACGCTTAATGTAAAAGGCAACTTTATCTTTAGGATTTTCTAATGTTTTAATGATTTCTTTTTCCAATTCTGGCGAAATAATTTCATCGAGATCAAAAAACAAAATCCATTCATTTGTAGCTTGCTCAATGGCAAAATTCCGCTGGTTGGAAAAATCATCAAATTTGCGTTGGATTACTTTTACGCCAAGTTCTTCAGCTATTGTTATTGTTTTGTCTTTACTTTGTGAATCCACAAAAATGATTTCATCTGCAAAAGATAAACTTTCAACATAACGTTTCACGTTGTCTTCTTCGTTGTACGTAATTGCTAAAGCGGTAATTTTTGGTGCCAAATTATTTTGGTTCTTTTGGTGTATATCTCTACAAAAGTAATAATTTTACGCTAACAATTTATTTCAACACACAGAAATGGCTCGATTTCCCGTATTAATGTACCACAATATTTCACCTAATGAAGAGGAAAGTATCGATTTGACTATTTCTACCCGACGATTTGAGGAACAATTGCGTTATTTGAGTGAGAAAAATTATGCAAGTGTTTTTGCTTCTGAATTGCTAAATGAAACAAAATTACCGGCCAAATTTGTGGTGATTACATTTGATGATGTGACCGAAAATCAAATGCAATTTGCCATTCCGTTATTAAAAAAATACAATTGCAAAGCCACTTTTTTTATTCCGTTTGCTTATGTTGGTAAAACGGACGAGTGGAACATTGGTGCTGAAAAAATAATGACTATCGAACAATTGCAATCAATTGATTCAGCTGTTGTAGAGTTAGGTCATCATTCGTATTTTCATCAAAAATATGCAACGTTAACAGCCGAAGAAATACAAAAGGATTTTGACTTGAGTGATCAATTCATTCAACAAAACAATTTGAATGTGTTTCCAGCATTAGCCTATCCTTATGGTAATTTTCCGAAAAAAGGAGAGAAGAAAGCTGTTTTCTTTGATTTACTTCAAAAAAACAACATCAAATTGGCCTTTCGAATCGGAAATAGAACGAATAAATTTCCTTTGAAAAACAACTATCAAATCAAACGAATTGACGTTAAAGGTCAAGATAATCTGTTGACTTTTAAATGGAAATTACGATTGGGAAAATTGCGACTATTTTAGTTTTTTGTCGATTAAAATCATTTTTACATAACGCGAAAAAACACCGTACGCATCGATTGTAGCAACTGCTAAACCAGGAATTCCATCCAAAAACCCACGGCGAATAATGTAGGTGTGAAAAAAACGGTAAAACGGTTTGAATAGCAAATGCAAATAAGTTGCTTTTTTGTTTTTGTCTTTGGCCATTTTTGCCTGAAACCAAGCATATGAATCTTTCTTTTTGATGTAATGAAACAAACCTTTGTAGGTGTAATGAATCATAAAGTTTTCTAGCAAACCAACACTTCCTTCGTGGATCAATTTTTCGTGAACTTCTCCTTCAAAATGAACAGAATTATTTTTAACCAACCGTGTTACTTTGTTTTCAGTATGGTATAAAAAACGGTTCATGTAAAAATGTGGAAATCGAATTTTGTAGGCGTTGTGCTTGGCATTGGCTATCGTTTCCTGAATTTCGTATTGCAATTTTTGTGGCACTCGTTCGTCGGCATCTATAAACAAAATCCAATCGCCTTTGGCTAATTTTATAGCTTCATTTTTCTGATTCGAAAAATTGTCAAATTGACGTTGAATGATTTCACAATTGCACTTTTTGGCAATGTTGACTGTATCATCTGAACTAAAAGAGTCAATCACAATAATTTGGTTGGCAAAAGCAACCGAATGCAAACAATCTTGAATGTATTTTTCTTCATTGAATGTCGGAATAATAACTGTTAGCGTTTGCATAGTAAAATTGGTAGAGTTCAAACATAGAAAAAAAAAATTATCTTTGCAATCTAATGAAGAAAGATATTTCAGTCATAATAAGTACGTACAATTCGCCCGAATGGTTGGCCAAAGTTCTTTATGGATACAATGCTCAGACATTCAGAAATTTTGAAGTAATTATAGCTGATGACGGTTCGGATGAGCGAACAAAAGAATGCATTGAGAAACTTCAAAAAGAGGTTTTTTTTCCCATTGTACATGTTTGGCACGAAGACAATGGTTTTCAAAAAACCGTTATACTCAACAAAGCCATTTTAAAATCTACTACCGATTATATTTTGATGACCGACGGCGATTGTATTCCGCGTGAAGACTTCGTTGAGCACCATATTAAACACAGAGAAGAAGGTTATTTTTTATCTGGTGGATATTATAAATTGCCCATGGATTTGTCATTGAAAATCACCAAAGAAGACATTTATTCGGGCAAATGTTTCGATATTGATTGGTTGCGTCAAAAAGGAATTAAACTTTCATTTAAAAATAATAAGCTCATTGCTAGTGGTTTAAAAAGTTGGATTTTGAATTTCACGACACCCACGACACCCAGTTGGAATGGTCATAACGCTTCGGGTTGGAAAGCTGATTTTTTTGCTGTCAACGGATTTGATGAACGCATGCAATACGGCGGAGAAGATCGTGAGTTTGGTGAACGATTAACCAATCATGGCATAAAATCAAAACAAATTCGGTATTCAACAGTTTGTATTCATTTGGATCATGCGCGAGGTTATGTCAAACCCGAAATGATTCAAAAAAACCTTCAAATCCGCAAAGAAACCAAAGAAACGAAACGAACTTGGACGGAATTCGGAATTGTGAAGTAAAGTTTTAGGTTGTAAGTTGTAGTTTTATAGTATTATAGACGAGATAGAAAAACCAACTACAAACCTAAATAAACTATTATAGCTATATTTAACATTAAAAGACATTACATTATGGAGAAACTATACTTTTTAGCAATAACATTTTTGTTTGTTACATTTTCAAATGCTCAATCAATTATAATTCCTGACGCTAATTTTAAAGCTAAATTGTTAGAAGCAAATACAACTAATACTATTGCTCAAAATAATAATAATGAAAATATAAAAGTTGATACAAATAATGATGGAGAAATCCAACTGAGTGAAGCGTTACTAGTTTATAAGCTAAATGTAGGAAACAGTTCAATAATTGATTTAACAGGAATTGAAAGTTTTATAAACTTGAGAAGATTAAATTGTTCAGCAAATCAAATCACAGGTATCAACGCTGTTAGTTTAACATATTTGGAATGGTTAAATTGTGCTAATAATCAATTAACTTCATTAAATATGAGTGGATTAACTAATTTACAAAGTTTATATTGTAATATAAATCAATTTTCAAATTTAGATGCAAGTGGATTGACCAATTTACAAATTTTAAATTGCAATAACAATCAATTGATAGATTTGAACTTAAGCGGTTTAATTAATTTGCAATATTTAGATTGTGTTTATAATCAATTACCAAGTTTAAATTTAAGTGATTCAAATAATTTAATAAGTCTGACTTGTCATAATAATCAATTGTCAAGTTTAAATGTAAGTAATGCAGCTAATATGAATTGGTTGGATTGTTATGCCAATCAGCTAACAAGTTTGTTTATAAAAAACGATAATTTATCTTGGCAAAGTTTAATGTTTCAAGGTAATCCAAACTTGCAATATGTTTGCGCTGATGAAGCAGATATAGCATTAGTTCAACTAAAAATAAATCAATACGGGTATACCAATTGCCATGTAAATAGTTATTGCAGTTTTACTCCTGGAGAAACTTTTTACACCATTCAAGGTAGCGATAGAATTGACTCTAACAATGATGGTTGTAACACTTTAGATGTAATTTATCCTAATTTAAAGTTTGTTATATCCAATGGCTCTATTTCTGGAACTTTAATTTCAAATAATTCTGGTAATTATAGTATTCCAATTCAAGCTGGTACACATACTATTACACCCCAATTTGAAAATCCTAGTTATTTTTTAGTTTCACCTGCAAGTGCAACAGTAACTTTTCCTTCAACAGCAAGTCCGTTTACACAAAATTTTTGCATTATGCCTAATGGTGTTTTTCATGATTTGGAAATTCTACTAATTCCAGTAGGTGTTGCGCGTCCTGGTTTTGATGCTACTTATAAAATTAAATACAAAAACAAAGGCAATCAAATTGAGAATTTCGCTAGCATTAATTTTAATTTCAATGATGCTATTTTAGATTATGTTTCGTCAAGTTTAACTCCTTCAAGTCAGATTGTAAATATGCTTAGTTGGAATATTGGGAATATACTACCATTTCAAAGTGGAGAAATTACAATTACTTTTAATGTTAATTCGCCTATGGAAACTCCTGCAGTAAATGTTGGTGATTTATTAAACTATTCATTAATTATTAACTTAGCTACTGACATAAATCAAGACGATAATATATTTAGTTATGATCAAACCGTTGTGAATTCTTATGATCCAAATGATAAAGAATGTTTGCAAGGTCCAATCATCAATCCAAACATGATAGGTAACTATATTAATTATAAAATTCGTTTTGAAAATACAGGAACATATCCTGCGCAAAATATAGTCATTAAAGATATTATCGACACCAACAAATTTGAACTTTCAACACTTCAAATGATTGATGCTTCACACAGTTGCGTGACCCGAATTACCAATCCAAACAAAGTTGAATTTATTTTTGAAAACATTAATCTTCCTTTTGATGATGCTTCAAATGATGGTTATGTTGTGTTTAAAATTAAAACGTTGTCAACTCTTGTTGAGAATTCAACTATAAGTAATAATGCCAGTATTTATTTTGATTATAATTTTCCAATAGTAACCAACACAGCAACTTCAATCTTTGCCAGTTTAGAAACTAACGAATTTGAAAATACATCGGTTGTGGTTTATCCTAATCCTACAAATGATATCATCAATATTAATTGTAATGATATGATTAAAAACATTTCGCTATATGACATTCAAGGAAGATTATTGTTGTCAAAAATTATAGATTCTCAATCAGCGATACTTGAACTAACAAATAAAAACTCTGGAATTTATTTTATAAAAGTTATTACAGTTAATGGAATGAAGGTAGAGAAGATATTGAAGCCGTAGTTTGTGAGTTGTAGGATATAGATTATTGGCTGAAGGTTTGCTTTCAAAAAGCTGATTTTCAAATAAAAAACAATTGATTACGACAAATTGTTCTCTAAAAATACTTCTAGCTCTGGAATGATCATTTCTGGAGTGAGTTTTAAGTACAATTCCCGAGGGTTTTTCTCAATTTCTTTGTATTTCTCATAAGTCAATTCAGAAATTGCATTGGGTAAAAAATCGAGTAAATGTACCGATTTGTGGAATTTTCCATCTTCAAAACTCGACCAATCGTCTTTATTGATGTAAGGCGAAAAAATGGTAAATGTTGGCTTACTCAACGCTTTGGCAATATGAACAGTTCCGCCTTCATTGGAAACTAAAACCGAACATTGATTCATCAAAACCGCAAAATCGCGAATACTAGGCGCGTAAATATCCAATATTATCGACGATTTGTTTTGGCATAAAGCGTAAATTTTATCGGCTTCTTCTTTCTGACTTGGTGAATAATTGAACAAAAGATAGCAGTTAAAATGAGAAGCAATATAATCGACCAATTGCGCAACGTATTCGTAAGGCATTGATTTTTGTGGTGTGCTTCCTAAAATACCCAACATAATAATGGGCTTATCTTGGTATTTGGCAGGAACTTTAAACTGTTTTTCTTCTTCTGTCAAATAAATTTTAGGTTCGTAATTGATGTGATCAAATGTATCGACTTGTTCTAGTAAATGAATCCGATCTTCGATTGCTTTTCCGCAAATTTTGGTTTTCTCTTTTAAAATTTCAACCGGATGCGTGTAATAACCCAAATTACCAATCTTCTTGCGACTTTTGTGGCCTACAGTTTGTTTGGCGCCACTAAATTTACAGATCAAACGGCTTTGTAATTTCGAATAAGGATCAAAAATAATGTCGTACTTTTCCTTTTGAACCTCGCGTATTTTTTTGAGTAGATTTTTGAATTTCTTCAGCTCTTTTTCATCAATGGAAATAATTTTATCAATATTTGGATTGTTTTCAATAACGCCGTGAGTAAAAGCATACGCCATCAAATGAATTTCACTATCTGGATATTTGGCTTTGTAATTATTAGCAATCACCGAACTAATTAGTACATCACCTATGCGTTTGTTTTGAATGATTAAAATTTTTTTCATAAAATGAATTGATGGTGCAAAATACTATTTTTTTTATACTTTTAAGCCAAATTATTTCTCGTAAAGTGAAAATTAAAGTACATCCAAACTATAAAGAACAAGAAAAGGCGGTACAAAAATTAGTAGAGACTTTTTTCAAAAAAGGTAAGATACTGGTTAAAGGTTCGCGCAATATCATCAAAACAAATCTTTTGGGTGACGATGATGTGAATATAAAATTTTTCAAAAAGCCAGGTTTTTTCAAATCCATTATTTACACTTATTTTAAAGAAACTAAGGCCAAACGTTCCTATGATTATGCTTGTTATTTAGTTGAGAAAAATATACTTACGCCTTCACCAATTGCTTACGCAGAAGAACGGAAAAACTTTGGTTTGTTGGGAAATAGTTTTTACATCTCAGAGCAAATTCATTATGATTTTACTTTTAGAGAACTGATTCACAATCCGTTATTTCCTAACAGAGTATTAATATTGGAGCAATTTGCGGAGTTTACCTTTCGTTTGCACGAAGCCAAAATTAATTTCTTGGATCATTCGCCGGGCAATACTTTGATTGTAAAGAAAGACGATGATCACTACGATTTTTATTTGATTGATTTGAATCGAATGAAATTTGAAGAATTATCACTTGAACAACGTATGGATAATTTCAAAAAATTATGGTTATCCAAACGAATGGTTGAAGTGATTGCAATGCGTTATGCGTTTCTTTCGGGCGAGTCAGAACCAAAATTGCGTTCCATTTTGATGAAAAAATCACTAGCTTTTAAACGAAAAACGGCTCGAAAAAAGTACTTTAAAAAGTTTATTGGTAAAAAATAGTTATCAGTAATTATTTATTTCCCCATTCCCACAAACCAAAAGCAATCTTTTTATCAATAGGATGACCAGATTGTTTTAAACACATTGTAATTTGTCCGCGATGATGACTTTCATGCGAAATTAGATAACCCAAAAATGCTGTTGGATGTGGTTTAAACCCTTTTAATTTGCCTTCTTGAAGCGCATTTTCGATTAGTTTTGAAATGGCTTCTTCGCTTTTGTTGAGTTGTGTAATTAAAATAGCTTTGGTTATATTGTCTTTCTCAATTTTTTCAACTGTCGATAAAAGATCAGGCATTGCCGCTTTCAACCACATCAAACGTACATTGTGAATATGAGCAAAATGTTCGCCTACTGTTCGTCCTTTTGAAAGCGAAACCGAAGACAAATATAGTTCGTCAATCGAATGCAATAAATACAAATTGATTCGGTTGTGTATTTGCCACGTTTCGATTATAGGATTCATAGTTTACACCGCTACGTTATATTCGCGCAAAGCATCATTCAACGATGTTTTCAAATCGGTTGAAGGTTTGCGTTTGCCAATAATTAATGCACAAGGCACTTGGTATTCGCCCGCTTCAAATTTTTTGGTATAACTACCCGGAATTACCACCGAACGCGCCGGAACAAAACCTTTGTATTCAACTGGCTCGCTTCCTGTAACATCAATAATTTTAGTGGAAGCTGTAAGGCAAACATTGGCGCCTAAAACGGCTTCTTTTTCTACACGAACGCCTTCCACAACAATGCAACGCGAACCAATAAATGCACCATCTTCGATAATTACAGGAGCTGCTTGTAAAGGTTCTAAAACGCCACCAATTCCTACGCCGCCACTTAAGTGCACATCTTTACCAATTTGAGCACAACTTCCAACAGTTGCCCATGTATCAACCATTGTTCCTTCATCAACATAAGCTCCAATGTTTACATAACTTGGCATCATAATAACACCTTTCGAAATATAAGCACCGTGTCGTGCAACTGCATGAGGAACTACGCGAATTCCTTTTTCAGCATAACCTCTTTTGAGTGGAATTTTATCATGATACTCGAAAATACCCACTTCAAAAGTTTCCATTTTTTGAATTGGAAAATACATGACTACCGCTTTTTTCACCCATTCGTTCACCTGCCAGCCATTGGCGGTTGGTTCGGCAACGCGTAACGTTCCTGCATCAAGTAAATCAATAACTTCGCGTATGGCTTTGGTTGTGGTTTCTTCTTGTAATAAAGCGCGGTTTTCCCAAGCTTGTTCTATTGTAGATTGCAATTGGTTCATAAAAATAATTTTGGCAAAGATAAATGATTTTGGCTTTATTTTAGGATTGAACAGTAGCTTTTCGTTTCAAAATTAAAGCACTGATAAAGGCAAATACAATTCCGATTGGAAGTACTTCGATGTAGGTGTAAAGAAAAATCATCAATTGGTTTTTATAGATGTCTTTTACTTCATTGGCCGCCTTAGTAACTTCAGTCAATTCTTCTGGTTTTGCGTTTTTCACAATGTATTCGGCATATTTTTCAGCAAAATCAGGAAAGAATATATTGTATTCAAACATCCAAACCACTACATAAATAGTTGACGTTAGTAAGGCGATTAATAATCCAATTTTAAGTCCTTCCCAAAAACTAAGTTTTCCTTCGTTGATTTTGTCTCTAAATTGTTTGATGCCGAGAAAAACAAAAATAAACGCCAAAAACATTCCCGAAAAACCAATAATCATGCTATTGTCAAAATTCTCAGGATAACGCATGAAAATGAAAGTACTACATACCATCACGGCAGCCACAATTAGTCCGCCAATTAGCCCGTTTTTTACAATAATTTTTTTCATAAGATTTAGTTTAAAATTTGATGACAAATGTTGTGATTGTTTTCAAAAATTAGCTCATACTTTAGCATGATTTTGCAGAAAAACGACTTAAATATTACGGAATGAGTTGTAACTTCTTAGCAGTTTCAACAGCTTGTGTGCGACGTTTTGCCTCTAGTTTTTCAAATAAATTCGAGGTGTGCGTTTTGATAGTATGCAATGAAACAAATAGGCGAGATGCAATTTCTTGATTACTCAATCCTTCCGCCATTAATTCTAAAACCTCGAGTTCGCGTTTGCTTATTTTTCGAGCGTCTAATTCGGCTTGATTAAGGTTGAAATTGAGGTTTTTTTGTACCACAATTTCCTTTTCAACAATTACAGTTTTTACTTGTGGTTTTGTTAATTTTTTAGAAGTCCAAATGCCAACTAAAGTAAAAAAAACTGCAATGATTCCGATATAAACTTCGGTTTGGTTTTGAATGATAAGAAATCGGTATTTGAACCAATTTAAAAGCAAAAGCATTACAGCCATTGAAAATGCGTAAGCAATTAGTTCTTTGTGTTTTTTAATTTTTTCCAAAATCAATTTCATTTTTCAAAAGTAAAGATTTTGGTTGAAATGTGTGGATTTTGAGCTAAATTACGTATCATTCAACAAAAAGTTTTATGTGCAGAATATTTTTGGTAATTTTTCTGTTTTTTAATTGAAATTAAAAATAGGAAAATACTTGAATTTTAAAAATGAAAGCTATATTTGCTACTTATCGTTTTCATTTATGAGAAATTACGTAATTCTACTTTTTTTAGTGCTTTTTCAGTTTTCCTTTTCGCAGGATTATCCTGTCGTTCAATCTGTACCTGTTACTACTGAGATTCATAAAACAAAAATTGTAGATAATTATTCATGGATGGAAAACAATAATAATCCTGATCTTCAATCGTGGGTTGGAGCACAAAATTTCCTCACAAATACCTTTCTGGAAGGGATAAAGAAAAACTATCCTTTAGAACGCAAAATAAAGGAATATGATGCTTTGTCAACGAATAGTTTGCCCAATAAAAAAGGCAAATATTTTTATTCAGTATATCGTAGAGATAAAGATAAACCAGGTGTTTTATATTACAGAAAAGAACTAAGAGATGTACCTGTAGAGATCTTTAATCCTTTCAAAATCTACAAAAGCGAAACTTCTTTCATTACCAATTATTATCCGTCAGCAAATGCCAAATATATTGCCATTGAAATGAGCTTGAATGGAAGTGATAAAAGAGAAATTCGCTTTACTGATATGAGTTCTTTAAATCCAACTGCGGATGTAATTAAAGATATCAAGTTCTCAAGAGCAGTTTGGAAAAAAGATAAAGGAATTTATTATAAAAAAAATAGTAATAAAAATACCACAGCAAAAGATTCTACGTACCAAATTTATTACCATGAATTAGGTAAAGCGCAAGATGAAGATAAATTAATTTATGATTCTAAGGATGCCAATGGTTTTGTTTCTTTTTTTCAACAAGAAAATCAAATGATTATTGTTGAAAAGAACGAAAATTTAACATCCTACAAGGCAATTAATTTGCTTTCGGATGATCATGTAATTACTGATTTACTCATAAATGATAGCACAGATTTTCAATTTCACTTCTACAAAAACGATACTTTATTTTATTCGAGCAAAGATTATGATTGGGGAGAAGTTCGCTATCGGAATTTAACTACTAATTCTGAACCCAAAGTATTAATTCCGCAAATTTATAATCATTTATTGGTTGGAACTCTTTTTCTTGAACACTACATTGTATGTGCTTATCGAACTTTAGGTAAAAATTACATTTCTGTTTATGATTACGACGGGAAGTTTATTCGAAAATTTGACGCACCTTACGGCTGTGATTTTTCAATCAAGTTTTATAATCCTGAAACGGAAGATTTGTTTGTTAGTTTTTATTCGTATGTTGTTTCATTTCAAAATTTTAAACTCAATATTAGAACGGGTGATATTAATCCGTATTACAACGAATATATTATTCCAAAGCCTACAATTTTCCCATTGGATTATTTTGAAACTAAGATTATTACTTATAAAAGCAGGGATAATAAAGATGTACCTATTACTATAGTACACAAAAAAGGCATGGTAATGGATGGTAATAATCCTACTTTACTTTCGGCTTATGGTGGTTACGGAAAAGTAGATGGACCTTATTTTAATTCGGGGTTACTTTGGTTTTTAGAGAAAGGTGGAGTTTATGCTTATGCAGAAATTAGAGGAGGAGGAGAAAAGGGTTTAAAATGGCACACAGAAGGAAAAGGACTCAAAAAAAACAATACGTTTAACGATTTTATAGATGCGGCGGAGTTTCTCATAAGGCAAAAATATACTTCACCAAATAAATTGGCCATTACTGGTGGCTCAAACGGTGGTTTGGTCGTTGGTGTTGCCATGACCCAGCGTCCAGAATTATTCAAGCTGGCCATACCAGTAGTGGGTGTTTTTGATATGATTAAATTTAAAGATTACACCGCTGGAAAATATTGGACAGATGAGTATGGAAATATTGATAATGAGGAAGATTTTAAAAATATATTGACCTATTCACCCTATCATAATATCAAAGATAATGTCAATTATCCTGCAACGTATATAATTACAGGAGAAAACGATGATAGAGTTTTGCCCTTTCATTCTTATAAATTGGCAGCCAAATTGCAAAATAGAGAAGTACAAAAAAATCCTATATATCTAAAAGTGCAATCAGAATCAGGTCACAACGGAAAAGTTTCTAATTACCAAGCTTATGTGGACCAGAAAACAGATTTTTATTCGGTTTTAATGCATTTTTTGATGGAATAATTCAAGAAGATAATAAATTTAATAAGATGAAAAAAGAAGATTATTCGAAGTATTCAATTGAAGATTTAATTAAAAAAGAAAAAACAGCCAAAGTAGCTACAATTGCTTTGGGAGCACTAATAGTAATGCAGTTTTTTCCTTGTCTGTATCTGACTTACAAACAAGGGTTTAATGTGTTTACGGTATTGCCTTTTACCTTTTTGCCTCTTTTGATGGTCAACATTTTGACGCTGAAAAAAATCAAAGCCGAAATGAATTCGAGAAATAAGGCTTCGTAATCTGTTTATTTTTTACTTTTTTTGGCCAACGGATTGTAATTCAAACACAATTGCAACCAATAATCTAAATCACTGGTCTTTTTGAGGCCATTTTCAGTAACGTAAACATAGCCTTTCATTGGTTTTCCTGTAAATTCCATTGGAATGCAATGTTCGTTTTCAAGTGCTTTTTCGTATTCGGTTTCGCCAATTCGACACATCAAAACATCTTCGTTCGTTTTTTTGTCAACATGTGTTCCACAACACATTTTATCATCAACCATAAAGCAAATTCCACTGAACATTTTCTTTTCAGTAAAAGCAACTTTTTTTTCGTAAAAAACATTCCGAATGCGAATGGCAAAGGTTTCGTTGTAAGGCATAGTAATTACAAATAGAGTTTAAGAAATCATCTTTTTTAAAAGTACAATTTGACCCAAATGATAGTAACTATGTTCAATCATTGCATCGATATTCCGCAGGAAGCTCCCGTATTTTTCGTCAACAAAAGCTTGGTGAAGTTGTTCATTGGAAAGTTGTTCAACAAATGAAGCAAATGCTTCGGCATCATTCCAAAATTTGAACAAAAATTGTTCCCATTGTTGTTGCGATGTAATAGAAGCGAAGTCAAAACTGTATTTGTCGCGTATTTCCAAGTTTCCGCCTTTGAATACGTTGTTTATTCCTTGAATATAATAATGGATATGCTGAGCTAAAACCGCAATTGTATTGAACGAATCGATTTTGGTGATAGCAATTTCGTAGTTCAGATGGTCCAATTGGTCTTTGAAATTGGTATTGGCAATCCATGTTCCGTTAAGGATAACTTCACGTAAACGATTGGCGGTTTGTTGGGCTATTGTATTCATGTTAAATCTGATTTATAAATTCACCAATATGCCACAAAATTCCCGATGGATCGTGCAAGAAACATTCTTTTCCCCAAGCTTGATTTTTTATAGGAATGATGCGAATGGTTGGATATTTTTCGGTTAAACGCAATGCTAAAAGTTCGTTGTAAAACGCATTGACGTTTTCCACTTCCATAAAAACCATGGTGTTGTCAATCCAATCTTTGACGTAAGCATCTTGCAAATAAAAACCAATAGTTTCGTTTTGGAACAATGACATATTGGGAAATAAAACGACTTCTTCAAATCCCCAATCGTGGTAAAATTGCCTTGAAACTTCAAAATTTGTAGCTCCAATGAAAGGTCTGATAGATTTGGCGTGGTGTTGCATATCGTGTTGTTTTAATCAAAAATACTAAATAATTACTGATTTTTGCAAAAGACGTTGATTCTCTAGCCCCGATTGGAGTGGCACGAAGTAGAACGTAAAGCGGGAAATACGATTACAAGAAAGCCCTCTCGTCCCAAAAGACGAGATCGCTCCAAATCCTCAAAAAAAAGCCCTAACAGATAAACACCTGTTAGAGCTAACCAAACTAAAAACCAATCTTCACTTATGAAATTTTTGAAATTGAGTCTATACTCTTTTTCTATATTCTATTTTCTTAAATTTAACTTTGATTGCGAAATACTAATTGTCCGTCAAAGCAATCGAGCAAAATAATGCTGTCAACCGTTACTTTTCCGGCAAGAATTTCTTTGGAAAGTTGGTTTAAGACTTCACGTTGAATTACTCGTTTTACAGGTCGCGCACCGTATTGCGGATCGTAGCCTTTTTCAGCTAAATACGTGATGGCTTCCGGAGTGGCGTCCATCGTAATGTTTTGCTGTGCGAGCATTTTGGTCACACCTTTTAATTGCAAGTTTACAATTTGTTTGATGTTGGCTTCGGTCAACGGCGTGAACATCACAATTTCGTCAATACGATTGATGAATTCTGGGCGAACCGTTTGTTTGAGTAAACCTAATACTTCCACTTTGGCCGATTCAATCACTGCTTCGATGTTGCCTTTGAAATTGTCGAATTTCTCTTGTATGATGTGGCTTCCCATGTTGGATGTCATGATGATAATAGTATTTTTAAAATCGGCTACGCGACCTTTATTGTCGGTCAATCGTCCTTCATCTAACACTTGCAATAAAATATTGAACGTGTCAGGATGCGCTTTTTCAATTTCATCCAATAAAATCACTGAATATGGTTTTCTGCGCACGGCTTCGGTGAGTTGTCCGCCTTCATCATAGCCTACATAACCTGGAGGCGCGCCCACTAAACGACTCACGCTGTGACGTTCTTGGTATTCGCTCATATCAATGCGAGTCATAGCGTTTTCATCGTCAAATAAATAGTCGGCAAGTGCTTTGGCTAATTCGGTTTTTCCAACACCAGTGGTTCCCAAGAAAAGGAAACTTCCAATGGGCTTTTTCAGGTCTTGTAAACCCGCGCGACTTCTGCGAACGGCATCACTAATGGCTTCAATAGCTTCTTCTTGACCTACGACTCTTTGGTGTAATTCGTCTTCCAATTTCAACAGTTTTTCGCGTTCGCCTTGTAGCATTTTCATGACTGGAATTCCGGTCCATTTCGCTACAACTTCGGCGATATCTTCACGAGTCACTTCTTCTTTGATGAGTGAATTTCCTGCTTGGTTTTCGGCCAATTGTTTTTGCAAGGCATCCAAACGCTCTTGCGCTTCCTTGATTTTTCCGTAGCGGATTTCGGCTACTTTTCCATAATCACCATTACGTTCGGCCTGTTCGGCTTCGGTTTTGAAATCTTCAATTTCAAGTTTTACGGCTTGAATATTATCTACTACATCTTTTTCCGATTTCCATTGGGTGAAAATTTCGTTTCGTTCTTCTTTTAGGTTCGCTAAATCCAAGCCTAAACTTTTTAGTTTTACATCGTCATTTTCGCGTTTGATGGCTTCCATTTCGATTTCGAGTTGCATGATTTTTCGGTCCAAAACGTCGAGTTCTTCGGGCTTCGAATTGATTTCCATGCGTAATTTCGATGCGGATTCGTCCATTAAGTCGATGGCTTTATCGGGCAAAAATCGATTGGTGATATAGCGTTGTGAAAGTTCAACTGCGGCAATAATTGCATCGTCTTTGATGCGCACTTTGTGGTGTGTTTCGTATTTTTCTTTGATTCCTCGTAAGATGGAAATCGCACTTTCCGTATCGGGTTCGTCAACGATTACTTTTTGAAAACGGCGTTCGAGTGCTTTGTCTTTTTCGAAGTATTTTTGGTATTCATCCAAAGTCGTAGCTCCAATGGCGCGCAATTCGCCACGAGCCAAAGCAGGTTTTAAGATGTTCGCCGCATCCATCGCACCTTCGCCACCACCAGCGCCCACGAGCGTGTGAATTTCATCAATAAAAAGGACGATATCACCTTCAGCGGAAATGACTTCTTTTACGACTGATTTCAAACGTTCTTCAAATTCGCCTTTGTATTTCGCGCCAGCAATGAGTGCTCCCATATCGAGCGAATAAACGATTTTATCTTTCAGGTTTTCAGGAACGTCGCCATCGACAATTCGGTGTGCTAAACCTTCAGCTATAGCAGTTTTACCGACTCCAGGTTCGCCCACGAGCATTGGATTATTTTTAGTACGTCGTGTCAAAATTTGCAATACACGACGTATTTCCTCATCGCGACCAATGACAGGATCAAGTTTTCCATTTTCGGCTAATTCGTTGAGATTTTTGGCGTATTTGTTGAGTGAGTTGTAGGTTTCTTCGGCAGAAGCTGAGGTTACGCGATCGCCTTTTCGCATTTCGGCAATGGCCATTTCTAAGCCTTTTTCGGTAACGCCTTGGTCTTTTAAAATCTGCGCTACTTTACTTTTTGATTTAAAAATAGCCAAAAGTAGATGTTCAATGGAAACGTACTCATCGTTCATTTTTTTGGCAATTCCATTCGCTTCGTTGAGCATATTTGCAGCGTCACGCGAAAGCATGATGTCGCCACCGGAAACTTTTGGAAAGCTTTGAATGTTGCTATCTAAGACTTTTTTGAACAAGTCGATATTCACATTCATCTTTTTTAAAATAAATGGCGCGACGTTTTCATCAACTTCCAAAATACCTTTAAAAATGTGTTCGTTTTCGAGTTGTTGTTGTCCGAAACCTTGTGCAATTTGCTGTGCTTGTTGCAGCGCTTCTTGCGATTTGATGGTTAAATTTTTAAAATTCATAGTGTTCTCCTTTCCAACAGAAATTTATGCTGTTGTTGTGTTGTTGTATGATAAAAGTTTTGAAAACTTCAATGAGATGTTGTCAATATGTGTTCCATTGTTAAAAACAAGTCAAAATGGCTGATTTCATACTATTATTGTTGTAATTTTGCGACAAATAGTCTGATTTAATGCCAAAAACATGAGCTTATTTAAAAATATATTTGGAAGTACAAACAAAGAACGTAATTCTTCAACTATCAATTGGCGCGAATTGACTGATTTGGGTCAGTTGAATGATATTGTAGATGCTTCTTTTGAGCAACCCGTTTTGATTTTCAAACACAGTACGCGATGTGGTGTTAGTAGAAGTGTGTTGCGTCAATTTGAAAATGAGTTTGATGCAACACTAAAAATTACGCCTTATTTCTTAGATTTACTTGAACATCGTGACATTTCAAACGAAATAGCCAGTCGATTTGGTGTGGTGCACCAATCGCCACAACTGATTGTTATTAAAGAAGGAAATGCAATTTACAATGTATCGCACGACAGTATTGATGCGCACGATTTGAAAACATTGGGATAAAAAAACGCATCCAATTTTGAATGCGTTGATTTTTTCTATCTTCTAAATTTATTCCGAACTATGATATTTTTGAGTTTGGCTTTTAAATCTTCGCCTGAATCGTACACCATTTGTTCGTTGCTTGGAAACGGAACACTTCTTTTATCAAAATACGTCAGATAACTGTCATCGCAAGCTCTTTTGTCGCCGTTGTATGTAGCATAAGTATGTTCAAAAATATACTCACTTGCTAGCGGAAATGTTTCAATGAGTTGGTTATTTCTAAAATCAATATAATCAACTTTGGCGGTTACTTGCGTTGATTTGAATTGCTTGAATTCGTATATGTTGACGCGTATGGTTTTGAAATTATCTACCTTTATTGGATTTCCTAAACTGTCCTTTACTACATTTCCATTACTGTCAAGCAAGGTTTTTACGCCGTCTTTGATTTGTTTTTCTTTGATGAATTCTTTCTCTTTGACTTGCTCTGGCGAAATGTTAATTTGTCGGAAATTGACAATCAAACCGTAATCGTAATTGATGTCCTTTTGACGATTGCTGTGGTAAACCGTCCATTTATCGTTTAAGCCAAATGTGCTGAAATCGAGTAAATCATTTTGCAAACGAACCGGAATTACCATATTGGTTTCGTTTTTAGTAAAAACACTCACATAGTCGGTTCCTTTGAGCAAGGCTTCGTTCATTAGTGAAGCTACATCTTTGTAACCTGGATTAATTTGATTCAAATACACCAAATCATCGTACGCTTTACGAAAATTCATTTTGTCTTTCGAAGCCAACAGCGTTTTGGAATTGTCGTATAAATGTTTGGATAGCGCATTTTTGCTACTCACAATTTGGTCGGTGTAATCCTCAAAAGGGAAAATAGCATTGCGACCTTCTTTGATTAATTTTAATGGCAATAGCGGACGAATCGATTCTTGTCGGTTGTTGAGTTTTTGGTAGGTGTTGAAAATTTGCTCCAAATTACTCGGATTCGCATCTTTAAACCAAGCATTGATGTTGCGTAAATCGCGTTCTTTGGCTTTGGCAAAAGCTTCTTCTAATAAATACACATAATCTTGTTTTCCTTTAGCATCTTTACGGTTACGTAAACCATCGATTGCATTTTGGATAGCACCATCATAATCGCCAGAAGTGAGCGATTCTCTAGTTTGTTTTACTCCACATGATGTGATGAGTACAAAAAAGGCAAGTAAATAAGTAATGTTTTTCATGGTGTATAATTTTAAAGTTCATAATTGGGCTAATCCAAATATTGAGCCAAAAATAATTACTTTTTTGGTCTGTATTCTAAATCGTATTCGGTCACCCAAGTTGTACCTTCGTCATTTGAAATTTCCCCATGTTGACGCACTTTCCCATCTTTGAGTTTATGGAACGATAATTTACGAATGCTTGTTCCTTTTCCGTTTGAAAAAGGACGACTCATAAATTGCATTGTATCATTTTCGAAATGACCAGTAAGGTATTCTGTTGAACCACCTGTGTTGTCAACCCAATTTTGTTGCCATTGGTTGGTTAAGGAATTGTAAGAGTTAAAACTTTTGCCCGAATAAACCAATCCGTTTTGATTTGAAGCCGATGTCCATTCTTCTAAAATTACGCAATTGTCGAGTATTTTTGTTATTTTACTGTATCCTGCAATATTGTTCTTTAAACCATAAACTTCCCATTCACCAATCCAAAAATCAAACTCATTGTATTTCGGATTAGCATTACAAGGTTTTTGAGCTAAAATAACCGAGCTAAAAATTAAGAAAGTAAGAAGTAGTAATTTTTGCATTTTGTATTATTTTATTTTCGCACAAATGGCGGTAATAGTTTACTTGAAACTTCACCAAAGCCAATACGAACAGCACTATTTTCACAGTAGCCTTTGAAAATTACAGTGTCGTTGTTGTTGATGAATTTACGCTCGGTGCCATCACTCATTTGGATTGGGTTTTTTCCACTCCATGTGAGTTCCAACATTGAACCAAAACTGTCTGGAGTTGGACCCGAAATGGTTCCAGAACCCATCATATCACCCGAATTGACTCTACATCCATTGGAAGTGTGATGCGCCAATTGTTGCGCCATTGACCAATACATGTATTTGAAATTTGATTTTGAAACCAAAGTCGGTTCAGCTTTTTCAGGTTGAATATAAACTTCCAAATTAATATCGAAAGCATTTTTCCCTTTTTGTTGCAAATAAGGAAGTGGCGTTGGATCTTGTTTCGGGCCTTTGGTTCTGAAAGGTTCCAAAGCATCCATAGTAACAATCCATGGCGAAATTGATGAAGCAAAGTTTTTGGCTAAGAAAGGTCCGAGTGGAACGTATTCCCATTTTTGAATGTCACGCGCACTCCAATCGTTCAACAAAACCATACCAAAAATATAGTCTTCGGCTTCACCAACAGGAATGTTTTCACCCATAATATTGGCATCGGTTGTGATAAAAGCCGTTTCTAATTCAAAATCAACTAAGCTAGATGGACCAAAAACAGGCGAACTTTCTCCATTAGGTAAAATTTGTCCCATAGGGCGATGTACTGGAATTCCAGAAGGAACTATAGTCGAACTTCTTCCATGGTAACCCACTGGAATATGAAGCCAATTCGGAAGTAACGCATTTTCAGGATCACGAAACATTTTACCTACATTAGTTGCATGCTCTTTACTCGAATAAAAATCAGTGTAATCGCCAATTTGAACAGGCAAAAGCATTTCGATATCTTTGATGTTGAAAATAACAATTTCTCGATGGTCTTTATTATCTCTCAGTTCAGGATTGTTTCCGTCAAACAACAAAGCCAAGCGATTACGCACCTGACGCCATGTTTTTTTACCATCAGAAATAAAATCATTCAACGTATCTTGCATGAACATATCATCAGTCAGTTCGATACCTTCAAAATAGCCTAATTGTTGTAACGCACCCATATCAATGGCACAATCGCCAATGCGAGTACCAATGGTTACTACGTCTTCTTTGGTTAGAAAAACTCCAAAAGGAATATTTTGTATAGGAAAATCACTGTTTTCTGGAACTTCTATCCATGATTTTCGGCTGGGGTCGTTGGCTATATTTGGCATATTTTGGGATGTTGATTTGTTGTTGAAAAATTTGTAATCAAATATATCATTTAGAATTTATATCACAAACATATTTCGTAATTTTGGAAAGTTTTAACAAAATCCATAAAAAATGCAACGCGACGAACAAATTTTTGACCTAATTTTAGACGAACAAGACAGACAAATACACGGAATTGAATTGATTGCTTCTGAGAATTTTGTGAGCGACCAAGTAATGGAAGCTGCAGGTTCTGTTTTAACTAACAAATATGCCGAAGGTTATCCAGGAAAGCGCTATTATGGTGGTTGTGAAGTAGTTGATATTGTAGAGCAAATAGCAATTGACAGAGCCAAAGCACTTTTTGGAGCTGAGTATGTAAATGTGCAGCCGCATTCAGGTTCGCAAGCCAATACTGCCGTCTTTGCCGCTTGCTTAAAACCTGGTGACAAAATCTTAGGTTTCGACTTATCGCATGGAGGCCATTTGACTCATGGTTCACCGGTTAATTTTTCTGGAAAACTATACAATCCAGTTTTTTATGGTGTAGAGCAAGAAACAGGAAGATTGAATTATGATAAAATTCAGGAAATAGCTACCAAAGAACAACCTAAACTCATTATCGCTGGCGCTTCGGCTTACTCACGCGATATGGATTTTAAACGCTTCCGTGAAATTGCGGATTCAGTTGGCGCTCTTTTAGTGGCCGATATTTCGCATCCGGCTGGTTTAATTGCTAAAGGATTGATGAATGATCCAATTCCGCATTGTCATATAGTTACTACAACTACACACAAAACCTTGCGCGGCCCTCGTGGCGGAATGATTATGATGGGGAAAGATTTTGAAAACCCTTGGGGATTAACGTCTCCAAAAGGTGAAATTCGAATGATGTCACACGTTTTGGATATGTCCGTTTTTCCGGGTAATCAAGGCGGACCATTGATGCATATTATTGCGGCAAAAGCGGTTGCATTTGGTGAGTGTTTGTCGGATGAGTTTTTCCGATATGCTATTCAAGTGCAAAAAAATGCCAAAGCAATGGCTGAAGCTTTTGTTAAAAGAGGCTACAATATCATTTCAGACGGAACGGATAATCACATGATGTTGATTGACTTACGTAACAAAAATATTTCAGGAAAAGAAGCTGAGAATGCTTTGGTGAAAGCTGAAATTACTGTGAATAAAAACATGGTTCCATTTGATGATAAATCACCTTTTGTAACTTCCGGAATTCGTGTGGGAACGCCTGCAATTACCACTCGTGGTTTGGTTGAAAGCGACATGGAAACGGTTGTTGATTTAATTGATCGTGTAATTATGAATCATACTGATGAAGCTGTAATTGAAGAAGTGGCTGATTTGGTGAATGATATGATGAGCGAACGACCTATTTTCGTTTACTAATTGTGAAACAAACGTTATTTGTTACGAACGATGGTTCAACTTCGATTCACATTGAAGAATGGAACGAAAGCTATCACTCGAAACACGGGGCAATTCAAGAAGCTTATCACGTATTTATAAAAAACGGACTTTCTTTATTGCAAGGAAAGTCCGTTGCTGTTTTAGAAATTGGTTTTGGAACGGGTTTGAATGCCTTAATTACATTAAAAGAAGCCTCAAATTTCAATCAAACTATTGATTATGTTGGAGTAGAAGCTTTTCCTGTTGCAATGGAAATGGCTATGCAAATGAATTATGTTGAACAATTGGAAGATGAATCCTTGCAAACTTATTTTCAAAAAATGCATGAGGTTGATTGGGAAGTGAAATATCCAATTTCACCTTCATTCTCGCTAACCAAAGAGAAAAATAAATTTCAAGAAATCAACCACAAAAACCAATTTGATTTGATTTATTTTGATGCTTTTGGTTTTAGAGTACAGCCCGAATTGTGGTCGGTTGAAATTTTCCAAAAAATGTATGATGCCATGAAATCAGGCGGAATTTTAGTTACTTATGCTTGTCGGACATCCATAAAAAACGCCATGAAAGATGTTGGTTTTACCGTTGAGAAATTGCCTGGAGCGCCAGGGAAAAGGGAAATGCTACGCGCCATTAAAAATTAACATTCCTTTTGTAAAAGAGAATTTTTATTTTTTTTAAGTTTGAAACAATAAAAACGAATACTTTACGTTTTTAACTCATGTTCTTCAAAATTTTCTAACCAATTTTAGCAAATTAATATGTCAAGATTAATTTACGACTATACTAAGTCAGTTCTTGAAAGAGTTAGTTTTGATGCTAAACTTTTTCGGAAGGAATTAGAAAAAGCGATCAAAGTGCTTTTACCTTATGAAGTTGAACAACTAACAGAATGGTTGTTGAGTTTCACCAAAGAGAAGCCAGAATTAAGGCAATGTTTACGGAGTATCAATAAATAAAACTAAAAGGAACTTAAACGGTTCCTTTTTTTTATGTTTTCTATTAGGGTTTTTAATTTTTGAAATGTTTCACATATATAAAGGAGAAAGTAAAATAATATTTTATAAATTATATCTTACAAATAATGTTAAATAATGTTTTATATCGAATATAATAACATTTTATCGACTCATTATTTTGCGATTTGAAGGAATAATTTTAGTTTTACTCTACGTTCTTAACTAAAGAGATGAACCCTAAATCTTAAAAACCTATGCCAAGAATGATTTACGACTACACAAAATCTACATTAGAAAATGTAAGTTTTGACCCTAACCTTTTCAAAAAAGAGTTGCGAAAAGGAATTAAAAATTTAATGCCATACGAAATAGAATTACTAGGAAGATGGTTAATGTATTACACCTCTAGTAGGCCCGATTTAAAGAATTGTTTGAGTGAATTTAGCTCAGATTTTAACGTAAAAGGATTGGCATAACCAATCCTTTTTTATTTGAGTGTTTTTGGACTAATAATCTGAACATTATTAAATACAATTGCTCCTTTGATTACTCCAGCAATAGTACTTCTCAATGCATCAATAATATGAATTTTCAATTCATTTTTAGGATAAATCAAACTCACTTCACGTGCAGGCTTAGGTTCGCTAAACTGACGCAATTTGGCTTGATCTTTTTCTTTTAAATCTAGCGTGTGTAAATAAGGAAGAAGCGTAGTTCCCAAACCTTCATCAGCCAATTTAATTAAAGTTTCAAAGCTTCCACTTTCGAGTTGAAAATGATTGTGCTCTAAATTTTTATTGTTTTTGCACAAATTCAAAACGCTATCTCTAAAGCAGTGCCCGTCTTGTAATAACAAGATTTCATCTACATTCAAATCGTCGATGCTAATTTCTTTTTTAGTAAAACTATTATGATTTTCAGGTATGTAAGCTACAAATGGTTCAAAGTACAAAACCACTTCTTTTATTTTCTCTTCATGCAAAGGCGTTGCAGCAATCGCGGCATCTAAATGGCCATTGTTCAATTTGAAAATAATATCTTCAGTATTTAATTCTTCTATAATCAGTTTAACTTTTGGGTATTTTTTTATAAAATTATTCAAAAACATTGGTAACAATGTCGGCATAATCGTCGGAATAATTCCCAATCGAAATTCGCCACCAATAAATCCTTTTTGCTGGTGTACAATATCTTGAATACGATCGGCTTCGTTGACAATATTTTTGGCTTGGTTGACAATCTTTTGCCCTATTTCGGTTAACTGAATGGGTTTTTTCGTTCGGTCAAAAATTTGAATGCTAAGTTCTTCTTCTACTTTTTGAATTTGCATGCTCAATGTAGGTTGTGTTACAAAGCATTTTTCGGCAGCTAATGTGAAATTTTTATGTTCGGCCACAGCCAAAACATACTGTAATTGAGTGATTGTCATTTTGATAGTAAAATTTGATGCAAATATAAAAACTATCAATTTAATTTATAGTATTAATTGTGTTTTTATTTTGAAATTTGCGGTATAAAATTAAAAATATGAAACTAAACAATATCGGTTTACCCAAAAAAGAAGCAGAAATAGTTGCTGCGGAACTTAATATTTTACTGGCCAACTTTCAAATTTATTATCAAAATTTGCGCGGTTTACACTGGAATATTCGTGGAAAACGTTTTTTTGATTTGCACTTAAAATTTGAAGAATTGTACAACGACAGTCAATTGAAGATTGATTTGATTGCCGAGCGTGTATTGACTTTAGAAACAACTCCATTACACACTTTTGAAGATTATATAAAATACAACAAACTTGAGATTGGTAAAAACATCAACAACGATGAACTTGCCATTCAATTGATATTAGATTCTTTGGTTAAACTCCTTAAAATTGAACGTGTTATCCTCAAAAAAGCAAGTGAAATTGAAGACGAAGGAACCTCTTCGATGATGAGTGATTTTATCGCCGAGCAAGAAAAAACCATTTGGATGATGAAAGCTTGGCTCGAAACGGAGATGTAATTGATAATAATTGTTAAAAAAAATTAAATAGCTTTTTATTACTGCAATGAAAAGCTATTTTTGCGATATGAAGTTAATAGCTCGATTCATATTATTCCTATTTGTGGCTTTTCTTTCAACTCCAACCATTGTGACGTTGATTGAAAAGAATACAGATGTATCGATGTTTTACAACTTCGCCGAAGAGGAAAATCACAAAGAAATTAAAGAGATTAAAGCCGATTTAAATCTAGGTTTTGATTATCCTTTTATCGAATTAAATCCAATTCGCGATTCAAAAATTATTTCCCAAAATTTACTTCGTCACGATAAAATTACCGAAGAAATCTTCATTCCGCCACCAGAATTACTTTAATACAACATTTTGACATTCGCTTTGGCGAAGAGTTTTAGTATTAAATTAATTTATTGGTATGACAAAAAAAATCAATCTTTTTGCGAACCTTAAATCTGATTTTGCATCGGGTTTAGTGGTTTTTTTGGTGGCATTGCCGCTGTGTCTCGGTATTGCATTGGCAAGTGGAGCACCTTTGTTTTCAGGTATTATTTCTGGAGTTGTTGGCGGAGTTGTAGTAGGTTATCTTAGCCAATCACACCTGAGTGTTTCCGGGCCAGCGGCGGGTTTAACAGCTATTGTTTTAACCGCAATTTCTGATCTTGGAGCCTTTGATATTTTTCTTTTGGCGGTTGTATTGGCAGGATTGATACAATTGGCTTTGGGTTTTATAAAAGCAGGCTCTATTTCCAATTATTTTCCTACCAATGTGATTGAGGGAATGCTTGCTGGAATTGGAGTTATCATTTTCTTAAAACAAATTCCGCACGCTTTTGGTTATGATCAAGATTACGAAGGAGATTTGGCTTTTCTTCAACCCGATGGTGAAAATACATTTTCAGAAATGTTCCATGCTATTAGCCATATTCAGTTGGGTTCGGTAATCATCACAATAATTTCATTATCTATATTAATCGCTTGGCCTAAAATTGAGTTTTTCAAAAAGATAAAATTGCTTCCACCAGCCTTAATAGCTGTTATTGTAAGTATTATTGTAAATGAGATTTTCATTCAAACGGAAAGCTCTTTTTCCATCAAGAAAGAACATTTAGTTAGTTTGCCAGTACCAACATCTTTAGAAGAATTTAAAGGCATATTTGTACTTCCTGATTTTACAGCCATTTCAAACTCTAAAGTATGGATAGTAGCACTAACAATTGCTGTGGTGGCTTCAATAGAAACATTATTGTGTATAGAAGCTTCCGATCGTATGGACGCTCAGAAAAGATATACTGATACCAATGTTGAATTAAAAGCGCAAGGAATTGGTAACATGTTAAGCGCATTATTGGGCGGTTTGCCAATGACATCTGTGGTAGTAAGAACTACAGCAAATAATGCTGCTGGAGCAAAATCAAAAATGTCGACTATAATTCACGGTTTGTTTTTAATGGTGAGTGTAATTACAATTCCAGTATTGCTTAACAAAATTCCATTGGCAACATTAGCAGCTGTTTTATTATTAATTGGTTATAAGTTGGCAAATCCTAAAACAATTAAACATTTCTGGGAAAAAGGGAAATACCAATTCATTCCATTTATAGCCACACTTTTAGCAGTGGTGTTTACCGATTTATTAAAAGGAGTAGCGCTAGGCATGATCATTAGCGTCATATTTGTTTTGAAAGGAAATATGAAACGCGCTTATAATTTCAGAAAAGAGCAATACCATGACGGAGACATCATTCACATTGATTTAGCCCAAGAAGTATCTTTTTTGAATAAAGCGGCTATCAAAACAACCTTAGCATCAATTCCAGAAAATTCATCTGTAATTATTAATGCTTCGGATACGGTTTACATCGCTCATGATGTGCTGGATTTAATAAAGGAATTCAAAAAAATACGTTCGAAAGAAGAAAATATAAAAGTGAAATTAGTAGGTTTTAAAAAAGCCTATGACCTAGTAAACACTGGCGACGAGGAAAAACACGTTTTTATGGAGCAAAAAAATGAATCAAAGTAAATTTGCTTTAATGATAAAATCGCTCAAAATACTGTTGGTACTTTTTGTAGGCTGCTCAACTAATTCTTTTTCACAGCAATCGGATATAGGAAATTGGTTTATCTATTTCGGAAATCAAGCCATTAATTCAAAATGGAATTGGCATAACGAAGTGCAGTATCGTAACTTCAACTTTGTTGGCGATACCAATCAATTGTTAGTTCGAACAGGAATTGGGTATAACTTGAGCGAGAATAATAACAATGTTTTGTTGGGTTATGGATTTATCAATACACAGCGCTATGTAAACAATTCAGATGATAAAGTAAGTACTAACGAACATCGAATTTTTCAACAATTCATTACAAGACAAAACTTTGGACGATTCTTTTTGCAACACCGCTATCGAATTGAAGAACGGTTTTTACCTAACGATTTTCAGTTGCGGTTTCGTTATTTTTTAGGTTTGAATGTTCCTATTACTAAAAAAACATTAGAAAAAAACACATTGTATTTCTCGGCCTATAATGAACTGTTTGTAAATGCCGAGAAACCATTATTTGACCGAAATCGATTATATGGCGCATTGGGTTTTGTAATCAATAAAAATTTCAAAGCCGAAGCTGGATTTATGGCTCAAACGCTTGAAAACTCAAATCGCAATCAATTTCAAATTGTGATTTTTAACAACTTACCATTTTAAAATAAATACATTATGAAAACATTAAATAAAGAATTACAATCTCAAATTACACCTCGTAAAGCACTAGAATTGCTGCAAGAAGGAAACAAACGATTCATCAGCAATTTGAAAGCACATAGAAACTTATTAGAACAAGTTAATGACACTCGCGATGGTCAATGGCCTTTCGCTACAATTTTGAGCTGTATTGACAGTAGAACTTCGGCAGAACTGATTTTTGACCAAGGTTTAGGTGATATTTTCTCAGTAAGAATAGCTGGAAA
>JAEUTY010000011.1 GCA_016787805.1 Flavobacterium sp.
TTGAGTTAATTGGAATACACGTAATGCTTTGTCAATGGTTTGAACTTGCATTGTAGTCATATCCGTTACTCTGAAGCGGTAACCTTGAGCTCCTGAAACCAAATTAGCATAAATGTATTGATCAATTGTAGCTAAGGTTGATCCACATTGTGAACCTTGAACTACCGTTACAATTGGCGTACAACCTTCGTCGATGTTACCATCACAGTTATTGTCAATTCCATCGTAACAAACTTCTGTTGCGCCTGGGTGAACAGCACCATTGTTGTCGTTGCAGTCACCATTAACAGCAACATAGCCTACAGGAGCTGTACAACCTGTAGCACTTACATTGTCATCACCATAAGTGTCACCATCAACATCAGCATACCACGTTGGAATTGGAGTACCCGCAGTATAGTTAAAATCAAGAGTAAAGGTACCGAAATCAGTAGATCCATAACCTTCTACAACAACATAATAAATTCCTGGAGCCAATACCAAACCAGTTGTTAATGAACCTGTATCATTTGGAGTAGAACATGAGTCATCATCTCCACCGATTCTAGTTCCAGTCGAATCTAAAACATGGATATAGGTGTCAAAACTAGAAGTACAAGTTCCTAAAATTAATGAGCTACCACATTCGGTAATTTCAAATTTAAAGAATACATCATTTCCTGGTCTAGCCAAGGAATTACCTGGAGTTGAACTTGTAGTATAATCATTATTCCAACAGTTTGAAGATTGATTATCACCTTCTACAGTTGTTGAAGCTGAAATAATTCCTAAATCAATAGAATTAGCAAAAATATCGCCTTCAGGTGTAGGCAATTTAGTAAATGTAAAATCAGCACATCCTGTGGCATCGCCAATTGCATTTGAAGGAACAACGCTCCATGTGTGAGCACCATCGGCAACTGATGTAGCATAAGTAGTACCTGTTTGATTATCTGACACTAAAACTGAATCAAGATAAACATCGTAACTTGTTGCTGTAGAAACAGCTGACCAGCTAAGCGTTGTTGTAGCTGAACAAGAGTTCCCTCCATTTGTTGGAGAAGTAGGAGCCGCTACACATGATGGGGCTGAAGGAGCATCAACACTAAAAGTATGATTAGCTGTTGAAGCTGCACTTTCTGCATCTAATAAAATGAAATAAGTAACTCCTCCTACTAATGTAAAAGTATCAGTACCAACTGCATTGTTATCGTCTATACAAGTCCAGCCAGTTGAACCACAACCAGCAGCTGAATCTTTGAAGAAATAATCAATATAACCTGATCCTGAATTAACAGATGAAATATTTAAAGTATAAACACCAGAAACTGGAGCAGTATAGGAATACAAAGCTTCATTTCCAGGAGTTGAGAAACCACAAGCTGAAACACTATAAGCAGAACCTGCTGTAGCTAAATTTCCTGAAGTTACTGGAGTATTTGAAGTTAAAGCAATGGCAGAGGCACAATCAAGTGAAGTTGTAAAGTTAATTGGTCCAGCCCAAACAGAAGAACCAGCACCAGAAGCACAGTTTGTTCTTACATAAACGCTGTATGCCGTTTTTGAAGATAAACCAGCTACATCATTAACAGTAACTGTTGGAGCTGTTACATTTCCAGAAGCTACTAAACCAGTAGCACCGCTACCACCTGCACCAGAAGTTCTAACTTCCCAGTCGTACGTGTCAGGAGTTCCTGATGAAGGAGCAACCCATGTTAAATCTGCAGTTGTACCTGTAATATCAGAAACTGTAATACCTGTTGGCACTTCACATGAAGCTGGAGGTGTAATACTTAAGCTATAAGAAGCAATGAAAGCTGGTGCAGTCCAGTTATCTACAACCAAATAGTAAGTAACTCCACTAGTTAAAGTAGGTGTTAACGTTCTTGTTAAACCAGTTGTTGACTGAGCATTTGCAACACATGTACTACCAGTAGTAAAAGGACAACCTTGATACAACATAATACCTGCATCGTCATCAGTAGCAGTTGTTAACAAAATAGTGTGTACACCTGTTGAAGATGGTGTGAAAATATAGGTTTTATCTTCAGCACCATAATAATTTGCACTTCCAGAAACACAAGCCACATTGGTTGCTGTAACATTATTACCTGCGCCTGAATTTGTTAATCCTGTTGCTGAATAAGGTAAAGATACTGTTAAAGAGCCAGCTCCTAAACCTGTAGGACATGATTTTTTAGTAGTAAATGCAACTGGACCAGCCCAAGTGGATGAACCATCACCACCTGTACAGTTTGTTCTAACATATAAATTGTAAGCTGTATTTTCAGTTAATCCTGATGCATCATTAACTGTTACCGTTGGAGCTGTTACATTTCCTGAAGCTGCTAAACCTGTAGCACCACTTCCTCCTGCGCCAGAAGTTCTAATTTCCCAATCGTAAGATGCTGGTGTACCAGAAACTGGGGCTGTCCAAGCCAAATCTACAGTAACAGTTTGAATGTCAGTTACCGTCAAAGCGGTTGGAGCGCTACATGAAGGTGGTGTTGGCGGAGTCCAAGTAAAAGTTTGACCTGCCGCAGGATAACATGCCGCAGTAGAAGTAAAACGAACATTATGCGCATTTGATGTAGCTGCTGCTGTGTCATTCCAAGCTGGAGCTGCATCAGGAACAGTTGTAGTTAATCGTCTAGCTAAATAATCAGTATTAGCCGTTCCTCTTAGACCAACTTGTGGAATACGAGTTGTACTAACATTAACAGTTGTAGCTCCGTTATAAACAAATGTAATAACCTTTGTAGTCGTATTTAAACGAATTTGAAAACTAAAGTTTTCATCTGTAAAAGCTGTAGCATTATAACGCTTAAAATCTTTCCATTGGAAAATAATTTCATTACCTATTTGTTCCCAGCGTTGTTCAGAGGTTGCACCACTTGAAACCATATCAACACCCATTGCCGAGATTACACCATTTGAAGTTGAAGTGCTACTAAGAGGGGTATAACCATGAGAAGTAGTATTACCCATAATTAGGTATCCATTTGGACTAAAACCAACAGTAGTTACACTAATGCCATTGTAAACAAAAGCAGTAGGTAAAGTAACACTCACAATACCATCATCCAAAGCTGCGCCAGAGGCTGATACTGTACCACCTGTTATACTGGTATAAGTACCTGAACTTTGGGAAAAAGTATACGTTGAAACTTGAGAAAACGCATTTCCTAAAAACAAGAAAAACATCATCACAGTCATCAAACCATACTTCACACCAACCACTTTATTTTGTGGTTCTTCGTTTACCGGTAAAAAATTTAATTTTTGCCCGATTTTAAAGTAATTTGTTAACATAAAATTTATTTAATTATTTAATTTACAAAGTTAATTGAAAGTTATGCAAATGTAAATTACTTCCGACAAAAGACGCTTAAAATCGTTGAATTGCAGAAACAAACTAACTACTAGATTTTACTATTACTTTTTTCTGTAGTTGTAATTCTACAAACAAAAAAACTCCCCAATTTCTTGAGGAGTTTTTGAAATAATTTCGTTTAAAATTAAGCTTGACCCGCTGGACCAAAATTAAGTGGAATTTGCGGATGATCAGCCTCTTTTATTTCACCATGAACGGCTTCAAAACGGTGAATGTTTTCTTTTAAAGCACCCAACAAACGTTTGGCATGTTGTGGCGTTAAAATAATTCTAGATTTAACCTTAGCCTTGGGAACTCCAGGCATAATGGTTACAAAATCTAACACAAATTCAGATTGAGAATGGTTGATAATTGCTAAATTAGAATAAACTCCTTCAGCCGTTTTTTCGTCCAATTCAATATTGATTTGACCTTGTTGTTGATTAGAATCGCTCATAATTAATAAATATATTCTTCTTTACTAGCCATCATTTCGTTGTAATCATCTTTTGATCCAACGATAATGTTATCGTAATCACGCATACCTGTTCCTGCTGGAATTCTGTGACCAACAATTACGTTTTCTTTTAATCCTTCTAAAGTATCTACTTTACCAGCTACAGCTGCTTCATTTAATACTTTAGTAGTTTCTTGGAACGAAGCTGCCGAGATGAATGATTTAGTTTGCAATGAAGCTCTTGTAATACCTTGTAAAACTGGAGTTGCAGTAGCCGTAATTACATCACGTGCAGATACTAAATTTTTATCATTACGTTTTAATAACGAATTTTCATCTCTTAACTGACGGGGAGAAATGATTTGACCTGGTTTAAGATTTTCGGAATCACCAGCATCTTCAACGACTTTCATTCCGTACAATTTATCATTTTCTTCAAGGAAATCACTAGTGTGAATTAATTGCTCTTCTAAGAACAAAGTATCTCCTGGATCTTCCACTTGCACTTTACGCATCATTTGACGAATAACCACTTCGAAGTGTTTGTCATTGATTTTTACCCCTTGTAAACGGTACACCTCTTGAATTTCATTTACCAAATACTGTTGAACAGCAGAAGGTCCTTGGATTCTTAAAATATCCTCTGGAGTAATCGCACCATCAGATAAAGGCACACCTGCTTTTACGAAGTCATTTTCTTGAACTAAGATTTGACTTGATAATTTTACTAGGTATTTTTTCACTTCACCAAACTTCGATTCGATGATGATCTCACGGTTACCTCTTTTGATTTTTCCAAAAGAAACCACCCCATCAATCTCAGAAACAACCGCTGGATTTGAAGGATTACGAGCTTCTAACAACTCGGTAATTCTTGGTAAACCTCCTGTGATATCACCCGCTTTAGAAGAACGACGTGGAATTTTTACTAAGACTTTACCAGCCTTAATTTTTTCACCATCTTCAACCATAAGGTGAGCACCCACTGGTAAGTTGTACGAACGAATTAACTCTCCGTCTTTTCCATAAATATGCAACGTTGGAATTAATTTTTTATTTCTACCTTCCGAAATTACTTTTTCTTGGAAACCAGTTTGTTCGTCGATTTCAACTTGGAACGATTGACCTTGTTCTAAATCTTCATATTCAATTTTTCCTGTAAATTCAGAAATAATTACACCGTTATACGGATCCCATTTACAAATTACAGCTCCTTTTTCAACAACATCCCCATCTTTTACACTAATAGCAGAACCGTAAGGAATATTGTGAGTACTTAATAAGATTCCAGTTTTAACATCGATTAATTTTAACTCTGTAGAACGAGAGATAACAATATCTACTTTATTTCCTTCACTATCTTCACCTACAACTGTTTTTAAATCTTCGATTTCAAGTCTACCTCCAAAACGAGCTATAATACTTGATTCTTCAGAAACTCCTCCTGCAACCCCACCAACGTGGAACGTACGAAGTGTCAACTGTGTACCAGGCTCACCGATTGACTGTGCAGCAATTACACCTACAGCTTCACCTTTTTGAGTCATTTTACCTGTTGCCAAGTTTCTTCCGTAACATTTAGCACAAATACCTTTTTTCGCTTCACAAGTAAGTGGTGAACGTACTTCTACTTTTTCAACAGGAGATTCTTCTATATTTCTAACAATAGCTTCTGTAATTTGCTCACCAGCGTGAACCAATACTTCAGAATTTAATGGATTGATAACATCTTGTAACGCTACACGTCCTAAAATTCTTTCCCCTAATGTTTCAACGATTTCTTCGTTTTTCTTTAAAGCAGAAACTTCAATACCTCTAAGTGTGCCACAATCTACCGAATTTACAATAACATCTTGTGAAACGTCGTGTAATCTTCTTGTCAAATATCCTGCATCCGCCGTTTTAAGAGCAGTATCGGCAAGACCTTTACGAGCGCCGTGTGTAGAGATAAAGTATTCCAAAATCGAAAGACCTTCTTTAAAGTTCGAAAGAATCGGGTTTTCGATAATTTCACCACCACCAGCAGTTGATTTTTTTGGCTTAGCCATCAAACCACGCATACCAGTTAACTGACGAATCTGTTCTTTAGATCCACGCGCTCCAGAATCAAGCATCATGTACACCGAGTTGAACCCTTGTTGGTCTTCTCTAATGTTTTTCATGGCCAATTCTGTAAGCAATGCATTGGTAGAAGTCCAAACGTCAATTACTTGGTTGTAACGCTCATTGTTGGTGATAAGACCCATGTTATAGTTCATGGTAATGCCTTCTACTTGTTCACGAGCATCAGCAATTAAATCGTCTTTTTTCTCTGGGATAATAATATCACCTAAAGAGAAGGACAATCCACCTCTAAAGGCAAATTTGTATCCCATATCTTTCATACTATCAAGGAAGGCTGCCGTTGTAGGAACATCAGTTACTGCTAGGATTTTTCCAATGATATCACGAAGTGATTTTTTAGTCAGTACCTCATTGATATACCCTGCTGCTTCTGGTACTACTTCATTAAATAATACTCTTCCAGCAGTAGTTTGAATGATTTTGTATACTAATTCTCCATTTTCATTGAAATCTTTGGCTCTGATTTTCACACGAGCATTCAATTCTAACCTTCCTTCATTTAAAGCGATATTCACTTCTTCAGCAGAGTAGAAAGTCAAGCCTTCACCCAAGATTTTGTGATCTGGAGTTGATAAACGTTCTTTGGTCATGTAATACAGACCCAAAACCATGTCTTGAGAAGGAACCGTAATTGGCGCACCATTCGCAGGATTCAAGATATTGTGTGAAGCCAACATTAACAATTGTGCTTCCAAAATAGCTTCTGGTCCTAGAGGCAAGTGAACTGCCATCTGGTCACCATCGAAATCCGCGTTGAATGCCGTACACACCAATGGGTGCAATTGGATTGCTTTTCCTTCAATCAATTTGGGTTGGAACGCTTGAATACCTAAACGGTGTAATGTAGGAGCACGGTTCAATAATACTGGGTGGCCTTTGATTACATTTTCAAGAATATCCCAAACAACTGGTTCTTTTTTATCGATTATTTTCTTAGCCGATTTAACGGTTTTAACGATTCCTCTTTCGATTAATTTACGAATAACGAATGGTTTGTATAGTTCAGCCGCCATGTCTTTTGGAAGTCCACATTCGAATAATTTCAATTCTGGACCTACAACAATTACCGAACGCGCTGAATAATCCACACGTTTTCCTAATAAGTTTTGACGGAAACGACCTTGTTTACCTTTCAACGAATCCGAAAGTGATTTCAGTGGTCGATTCGATTCTGTTTTAACCGCAGAAGCTTTACGTGTGTTATCGAACAACGAATCTACCGATTCTTGCAACATACGTTTTTCGTTACGTAAGATTACTTCTGGAGCTTTAATTTCCATTAATCTTTTCAAACGATTGTTACGGATGATTACTCTACGGTACAAATCGTTTAAATCGGAAGTGGCAAAACGACCTCCATCGAGTGGAACTAACGGGCGTAATTCTGGTGGAATCACTGGAATTACTTTTAAAATCATCCATTCCGGACGGTTCTCTCTGTTCAAGTTCGACTCACGGAATGACTCAACAACTTGTAATCTTTTTAACGCTTCTGTTTTTCTTTGTTTAGAAGTTTCGTTGTTAGCACTGTGACGTAATTCGTACGACAAAGCATCTAAATCCGTTCTAGCTAACAAATCCATAATACATTCAGCACCCATTTTGGCGATGAATTTATTTGGATCAGAATCGTCTAAATATTGATTTTCCATCGGAAGAGTATCTAAGATATTCAAATATTCTTCTTCTGTTAAAAAGTCCAAACGATTTAATTCATCTCCATCTACATTTTTAGCAATACCTGCCTGAATTACCACGTATCTTTCGTAGTAAATAATCATATCTAATTTCTTAGATGGCAAGCCTAAAATGTAACCTATTTTGTTTGGAAGTGAACGGAAGTACCAGATATGAGCAATTGGCACAACCAGATTGATGTGTCCTACTCTATCACGACGTACTTTTTTCTCGGTAACTTCAACACCACAACGGTCACATACGATTCCTTTGTAGCGAATTCTTTTATATTTACCACAAGCACATTCGTAATCTTTAACTGGACCGAAAATACGTTCACAGAAAAGACCATCACGTTCTGGTTTGTGGGTTCTATAGTTGATTGTTTCTGGTTTTAAAACCTCACCTTTTGATTCTGCTAAGATGGACTCAGGAGATGCTAATCCGATAGTTATTTTATCGAATCTTTTTATGGTGTTTTTATCTTTATTATTTCTATTATTCATCATAGTTTCTACTATTGATTTATTGAAATTCTTTTTTAGTATTCAGTCACAGTCACAGTTTTCAATCGCAAAAACTGATAACTGCGACTGCGACTGTTAACTTAATTTATTCTTCCAATCGGATGTCTAAACCAAGACCTTTTAATTCATGCATTAATACATTGAATGACTCAGGTAATCCTGGTTCTGGCATAGTTTCACCTTTTACGATAGCTTCGTAAGTTTTAGCTCTACCAATAACGTCATCTGATTTTACTGTTAAGATTTCTCTTAAAGTACTCGAAGCACCATAAGCTTCAAGAGCCCAAACCTCCATTTCTCCAAAACGTTGACCTCCAAATTGCGCTTTACCTCCGAGTGGTTGTTGCGTGATTAATGAGTAAGGTCCGATTGAACGTGCGTGCATTTTATCATCTACCATGTGTCCTAATTTAAGCATGTAAATTACACCCACAGTTGCAGCTTGGTGGAAACGTTCTCCTGTACCACCATCGTAAAGATACGTGTGACCGAATCTTGGAATTCCAGCTTCGTCGGTCAATTCGTTAATTTGGTCTAAAGTAGCTCCATCAAAGATTGGCGTAGCGAATTTTCTACCTAATTTTTGACCTGCCCATCCTAGAACCGTTTCATAAATCTGACCGATGTTCATACGTGATGGTACTCCAAGTGGGTTCAATACGATATCAACTGGTGTTCCATCTTCTAAGAACGGCATATCTTCTTGACGAACAATACGCGCCACAATACCTTTGTTTCCGTGACGTCCTGCCATTTTATCACCCACTTTCAGTTTACGTTTCTTAGCGATGTACACTTTAGCTAGTTTTAAAATTCCTGCTGGTAATTCATCTCCAACAGTAATGGTAAATTTCTCTCTTCTTAAAGCACCTTGTAAATCGTTTAATTTGATTTTGTAGTTGTGAATTAAGTCGTTTACCAAACGGTTAGTTTCGTCATCAGCAACCCATTGTCCTTTGGTTAAATGGGCAAAATCTTCTACTGCATAAAGCATTTTTTGAGTATATTTTTTACCTTTTGGAAGAATTTCTTCTCCTAAATCGTTCAATACACCTTGTGAAGTTTTACCATTTACTATGTTGAATAATTTTTCAACTAATTTGTCTTTCAATTCAACAAATTTCGTTTCAAATTCCATTTCTAGTTCGGCCAAATCGTCTTTGTCTTTGGTACGCTTCCGTTTGTCTTTTACCGCTCTAGCAAATAATTTTTTATCTAAAACTACACCGTGTAATGAAGGAGACGCTTTTAATGAAGCATCTTTTACGTCACCCGCTTTGTCTCCGAAGATCGCTCTTAACAGTTTTTCTTCTGGAGTTGGATCTGATTCTCCTTTTGGTGTAATTTTTCCGATTAGAATATCACCAGGTTTTACTTCGGCACCAATTCTAATCATTCCGTTTTCATCCAAATCTTTAGTAGCTTCTTCAGAAACGTTTGGAATATCATTCGTTAATTCTTCGTTACCTAATTTAGTATCTCTCACTTCCAATGAATAATCATCAATGTGGATTGAGGTAAAGATATCATCACGAACTACTTTCTCAGAGATTACGATTGCATCCTCGAAGTTGTACCCTTTCCATGGCATGAACGCTACTTTAAGGTTTCTTCCTAGTGCTAATTCTCCGTTTTGAGTAGCATAACCTTCACAAAGCACTTGACCTAATTTCACTCTGTCACCTTTTCTTACGATAGGTTTCAAGTTGATTGAAGTACTTTGATTCGTTTTTCTAAATTTGATTAACTGATACGTTTTTTCATCTGCATCAAAGCTTACCATTCTTTCTTCTTCCGTACGATCGTATTTGATGGTGATTTTATCCGCATCAACGTATTCAACGGTACCATTCCCTTCTGCATTAATCAATACTCTTGAGTCAGACGCTACTTGTTGTTCTAGTCCAGTTCCTACAATAGGAGCTTGTGGACGTAACAACGGAACTGCCTGACGCATCATGTTTGATCCCATCAACGCACGGTTCGCATCATCGTGCTCTAAGAACGGAATCAAAGAAGCCGAAATCGAAGCGATTTGATTAGGCGCAACGTCAGTGTAATGAACGACATTTGGTTCAACCACTGGGAAATCACCTTCTTCACGAGCAATAACTTTATCTGCAGTGATGTTCCCTTTATCGTCCATTTCGATGTTCGCTTGAGCAATCATCTTTCCTTCTTCTTCTTCAGCACTAAGGTAAATTGGCTCAGAAACTAAGTCAACTTGACCGTTGGTTACTTTACGATACGGAGTTTCGATGAATCCCATTCCGTTTACTTTAGCAT
The DNA here is from genome assembly GCA_016787805.1 of Flavobacterium sp. GTDB lineage: Bacteria > Bacteroidota > Bacteroidia > Flavobacteriales > Flavobacteriaceae > Flavobacterium. The sequence goes on from JAEUTY010000011.1 coordinate 10,424, forward strand.
AAACACCAAGCGACGAAATAAGACCGATGTTGGGTCCTTCAGGAGTTTCAATCGGACATAAACGACCGTAGTGTGTGTAGTGAACGTCACGCACCTCGAAACCTGCTCTCTCTCTGGATAAACCTCCAGGTCCAAGTGCTGATAAACGACGTTTGTGTGTAATCTCTGCTAATGGATTCGTTTGATCCATGAACTGCGATAACTGGTTCGTACCGAAGAAAGAGTTGATTACCGATGATAATGTTTTAGCATTAATCAAATCGATAGGTGTAAACACCTCGTTATCTCTAACGTTCATTCTTTCGCGGATGGTTCTAGCCATACGAGCCAAACCAACTCCAAATTGAGCTGACAATTGCTCACCCACTGTACGTACACGACGGTTAGATAAGTGATCGATATCATCAATCTCAGCTTTAGAGTTGATTAATTCGATCAAATATTTTACGATAGTAATGATGTCTTCTTTCGTTAAAACTTGTTTTTCCATAGGAATATCCAAGTTCAACTTTTTGTTCATTCTGTAACGACCTACTTCACCTAAGTTGTAACGTTGGTCAGAGAAGAACAATTTATCGATGATACCACGAGCCGTTTCCTCATCAGGCGGTTCTGCATTACGCAACTGACGGTAAATGTGCTCAACGGCTTCTTTTTCTGAGTTAGTTGGGTCTTTTTGTAACGTATTGTGGATAATCGCGTAATCGGCTTGATTATTATCCTCTTTGTGTAATAAGATTACTTTTACGTCAGCATCGATAATTTCTTCAACGTTGTCTTTATCTAGAATCGTATCACGATCTAGGATAATTTCGTTACGTTCGATAGAAACTACTTCACCTGTATCTTCATCAACGAAATCTTCGTGCCAAGTATTCAAGACACGTGCCGCTAATTTTCTACCGATGTATTTTTTAAGACCTGTTTTTGAAACTTTGATTTCTTCTGCAAGGTCAAAGATTTCAAGAATATCTTTATCTCTTTCAAAACCGATAGCCCTGAAAAGAGTAGTAACTGGTAATTTTTTCTTTCTATCAATGTATGCGTACATCACATTATTGATATCGGTTGCAAATTCGATCCAAGAACCTTTGAAAGGAATTACTCTGGCCGAATATAATTTTGTACCATTAGCATGGAACGACTGACCAAAGAATACACCAGGAGATCTGTGCAACTGAGAAACTACTACCCTTTCAGCACCATTGATAACGAAAGTACCACTTGGAGTCATGTAAGGAATTGTACCTAAGTAAACATCTTGAACAATAGTTTCAAAATCTTCGTGCTCAGGATCAGTACAATATAATTTTAAACGCGCTTTAAGAGGCACACTATAGGTTAAACCTCTTTCAATACACTCTTGAATAGTATATCGTGGTGGATCAACAAAATAATCTAAAAATTCTAAAACGAATTGGTTTCTTGTATCGGTTATTGGAAAGTTTTCCATGAAGGTATTGTATAAACCTTCGTTGCCTCTTTCGTCAGATTTCGTTTCTAATTGGAAGAAATCTTTAAAAGATTTTACCTGAACATCCAGAAAATCTGGGTAACTAGGTATGTTTTTTGTCGAGGCAAAATTCAATCTTTCAGTCTGATTTGTTATCATCAATGGACAAAATTTTGATTTAAAAAAAGTAATTTTTGTGTAAAAACACTGTTGCAGGTATACTTTCTTTTAATTAATCAATACATCTTTGAAAATAGACAAAGTATCAGTAAATTTTCTTTCTTCGTATTGACTAAATTTTTTTGTATCTTAAATTTATGCGCAATAAAACTGCATAATTTTATTATACGAAAAATGGTTTAGGTCATTGAGCGTTCAACTCAAGACCTAAACCTAGTTCTAAAACTGGAGTTTTGTTATTTTAACTCTACTACAGCTCCAGCTTCTTCTAAAGATTTTTTAAGACCTTCAGCTTCTGCTTTAGAAACACCTTCTTTGATGTTAGCAGGAGCACCGTCTACGATATCTTTTGCTTCTTTTAATCCTAAACCAGTTAATTCTTTAACCGCTTTAACTACAGCTAATTTAGAAGCACCAGCATCTTTCAATACTACAGTGAATTCAGTTTGCTCTTCAGCTGCACCACCATCACCAGCACCACCAGCAGCTACTACTACAGCAGCAGCAGCAGGCTCGATACCATACTCGTCTTTTAATATTGTTGCTAAATCGTTAACTTCTTTAACTGTTAAGTTAACCAATTGTTCTGCGAATTGTTTTAAATCTGCCATTTTTTCTATCGTTTAAAATGTTCTTTTAATTTATTTTTGTTATTAAGTGCGTTATAATTATTCAGCTGCTTCACCTTTAGATTCTGCATTGTTTAAAAGCGCAGAAAGGATGCGTTTTGCTGGAGATTGAAGTAATCCGATGATTTCTCCAATAACTTCTTCTCTAGATTTGATTGCAACTAAGCTATCTAAAAGATTATCACCAATATAAATTTCGTTATTGATGAAAGCACCTTTTAAAAGCGGTTTGTCACTTTTCTTTCTAAAGTCTTTAATAATTTTAGCTGGTCCGTTAGCTACTTCAGAAATGAAGATAGATGAGTTTCCTTTTAAGATTGAAGGAAGGTCACCATAATCATTAGTTGAAGCTTCCATTGCTTTTTCAAGTAATGTATTTTTTACCACTTCTAATTTGATTCCAGCTTTAAAACAAGCTCTTCTTAGATTTGATGTTGTTTCAGCATCCAAACCTGAAGTATCTGCAATGTATACTACATTTGATTCAGCCAACTTTGCAGTTAAATCTTCTATCGCGATTGATTTTTCTTCTCTAGTCATAATAAAATATGTTTAACTACCAATTATACTGCTTTAGGATCTAAAGCAATAGCAGGACTCATTGTACTAGACAAGTGAATTGACTTGATGTAAGTACCTTTAGCTGCAGTTGGTTTCATTTTGATTAATGTTTGAATAATTTCGTGAGCGTTGTCAACAATTTTGTCAGCGTCGAAAGAAATTCTTCCGATACCCGCGTGAACAATACCTGTTTTATCCACTTTAAAGTCGATTTTACCCGCTTTTACCTCAGCAACAGCTTTACCTACTTCCATAGTTACTGTTCCTGTTTTAGGGTTCGGCATTAAACCTCTAGGACCTAATACACGTCCTAATGGACCTAATTTACCCATGATAGCTGGCATAGTGATGATAACATCAACATCAGTCCAACCGTCTTTAATTTTTTGAAGGTAATCGTCTAAACCTACGTGGTCAGCACCAGCTGCTTTAGCTTCTGCTTCTTTATCAGGAGTAACCAAAGCCAAAACTTTAGTATCCTTTCCTGTTCCGTGAGGCAATGTTACAACACCTCTTACCATTTGATTTGCCTTTCTTGGATCAACTCCTAAACGAACAGCAATATCTACTGACTCATCAAATTTTGCAGAAGCAACGGTTTTCAATAAAGATGAAGCATCTTTTAATGAATACAATTTATTCTTCTCAATTTTTGAAGCAGCTTCTTTTTGTTTTTTTGTCAATTTTGCCATTTCTTACCTTATTTTAGAGGAGAATCTCCAGTTACAGTTATACCCATAGATCTAGCTGTTCCAGCAATCATGCTCATTGCAGATTCAATAGTGAAAGCATTTAAATCAGTCATCTTGTCTTCGGCGATAGCTTTAATTTGATCCCAAGTTACATTAGCAACTTTTTTTCTGTTAGGCTCGCCTGAACCAGATTTTAATTTAGCAGCATCCAATAATTGAATTGCAGCAGGTGGAGTTTTTACAACAAAATCGAATGATTTGTCTTTATACACAGTAATTTGTACTGGTAACACTTTGCCAGGTTGATCTTGAGTTCTAGCATTGAATTGCTTACAGAACTCCATGATGTTAACCCCAGCAGCTCCCAAAGCAGGTCCAACCGGTGGCGACGGGTTCGCAGCACCTCCCTTTACTTGTAGTTTAACTACTTTACTAACTTCTTTAGCCATTTCTTAAAAATTTAGCACATCTATCAATTGGAAGCGATTGATGTGAATATTAATATGTAACAAAAATTATACTTTTTCAACTTGCATAAAACTCAATTCAAGTGGTGTTTTTCTTCCGAAAATTTTCACCATCACTTCAAGTTTACGCTTTTCTTCATTGATCTTCTCAATAGAGCCATTAAATCCATTGAAAGGACCATCAACCACTTTAATTACTTCACCAATGGTGAAAGGAATCGATTGATTGTCTGTATTTACCGAAAGTTCATCCACTTTACCTAACATTCTGTTCACTTCAGAAAGTCGCAACGGCACAGGATCTCCTCCTTTTACTTCACCTAAAAAACCAATAACACCAGTTATAGACTTGATAATATGTGGAATTTCACCGACCAAATTAGCTTCAATCATTACATAACCAGGAAAGTACACTTTATCTTTCGATATTTTTTTCCCATCACGAACTTGAACTACTTTTTCAGTGGGAACAAGAACTTGAGAAATATAATCGCTCATTCCTAGTCGACTGATTTCGGTTTCGATATAAGATTTAACTTTATTTTCTTGACCGCTGACAGCTCTAACAACGTACCACTTTTTTAAATTATTATCAGCCATTTTTGAAATATTAACCTTTAAGTAAATTAAAAAATCCAGCTATTGCTTTTGTGAAAAATTCATCAACACCCCAAGTCAGCAAAGCGAATACTATAGAAAATAACGCTACAACAATAGTGTATTTTTGAACTTCTGACCATTCTGGCCAAGTAACATTTGTTTTCAATTCTTCAAATGCTTCCGAGAAATAATTTAAAATTTTTGACATTTTATAATTTATTAGCACGGGCGGGAGGATTCGAACCACCATCAACGGTTTTGGAGACCGCTATTCTACCCTTGAACTACGCCCGTTCATTAAAAACCAGTGCCGTTCGAATAAACGACACTGATTTACTATTTATTTTTTATAGAAATTAATCTAAGATTTCAGTTACCTGACCAGCACCAACTGTTCTACCACCTTCACGGATAGCGAAACGTAAACCTACGTTTAATGCGATTGGGCTCAACAAAGCAACTTCAATAGTTAAGTTATCACCTGGCATTACCATCTCTACACCAGCTGGTAAAGAGATAACTCCCGTTACGTCAGTTGTACGTACATAAAACTGAGGACGGTAGTTATTGTGGAATGGAGTGTGGCGACCACCTTCTTCTTTTTTCAAGATATAAACCTCTGCTTTGAATTTAGCGTGTGGTTTTACTGAACCTGGTTTACAGATAACCATACCTCTTTTGATATCCGCTTTATCGATACCTCTTAATAAAAGACCTACGTTATCTCCAGCTTCACCTCTGTCAAGGATTTTACGGAACATCTCAACTCCTGTAATTGTAGAAGTCAATTTGTCAGCACCCATACCGATGATTTCAACTGGATCTCCAGTGTTAGCAACTCCAGTTTCGATACGACCTGTAGCAACAGTTCCACGACCTGTAATAGTAAACACGTCCTCAACTGGCATCAAGAATGGTTTTGCATTGTCACGAACTGGCTCTTCAATCCAGTTGTCAACAGCTTCCATTAATTCGATGATTTTAGGAACCCAGTTTGGATCATTGTTTAATCCACCTAAAGCAGAACCTTGAACAACAGGACCATTATCTCCATCATACTCATAGAAAGACAACAAGTCTCTGATTTCCATTTCTACTAACTCTAATAATTCAGCATCATCAACCATATCCACTTTATTCATGAATACAACGATTCTTGGAATACCTACCTGACGACCTAAAAGGATGTGCTCACGAGTTTGTGGCATTGGTCCGTCTGTAGCAGCAACTACTAAGATAGCACCATCCATTTGAGCAGCACCAGTAACCATGTTCTTAACGTAATCCGCGTGACCTGGACAGTCAACGTGTGCGTAGTGACGGTTAGCTGTTTCATACTCAACGTGTGATGTATTAATTGTAATACCTCTTTCTTTTTCTTCAGGAGCGTTATCAATTTGATCAAATGATTTTGCTTGACAATAACCTGCATCAGACAATACTTTAGTGATTGCAGCAGTTAAAGTTGTTTTTCCGTGATCCACGTGTCCAATTGTACCAATATTAAGGTGTGGCTTGGTACGACTAAAATTTTCTTTTGCCATTTTAATTAATTTTAAACTTAGTTATATTTATTAGTGTTCAAATTTTCAAATTTTGAGCCAATGACGGGATTTGAACCCGTGACCTCTTCCTTACCAAGGAAGCACTCTACCCCTGAGCTACACCGGCGGTAAAGTTTTTGTTTCAGGTTTAAAGTTTCAGGTTTTAAACCACTTGAAACTTGAAACTTTTAAACTTTTAATTGTGGGGAGAGCAGGATTCGAACCTGCGAAGATGTAATCAGCGGATTTACAGTCCGCCCTCGTTGGCCGCTTGAGTATCTCCCCCACTTTTTTCACACAATTTCAATAAATAATCACAAGGAAAACCTTGAAATCATTGAGCCGATAGAGGGACTCGAACCCACGACCTGCTGATTACAAATCAGCTGCTCTAGCCAGCTGAGCTACATCGGCTTATACAATAAAAAAAGTCCGCTATTTCTAACGGACTGCAAATGTAGGGATTTATTTTTTTTATCAAAACATTTTGTGGAAAAAAATTTTCAATATTTATACTCTAATTTTTTCTTTTCGTTTAACAAGCAATCTTTCTAACGATTCCGCAGCTAATTCGGTAGCTTCTTCAAATGATTTGCATTGTTTTTTTACAACAAAATCATCTCCAGGGACATGAATTTTGAGTTCAACCATTTTATTTTCCTTCTCACTGGTCTTTTCAACTTTCAAAAAAACGTCTGAAGAAACTATTTTATCATAAAATTTTTCTAATTTATCTAATCGTTGTTGAATAAAATCAACTAATTTTCTGTCGACAGAAAAACCTACAGCATGAACATTTACTTTCATATTCTAATCATTTAAAATTAAACAAACCTAATTATTGATTCCGAGGATGCGCATCTCCATACACTTTTTTCAATTCAGACAAACTGCTATGAGTGTAGATTTGTGTTGAAGCTAAACTGGAATGTCCTAATAACTCTTTCACTGAATTCAAATCGGCTCCGTTGTTAAGCATATGAGTTGCAAACGTATGACGTAATATATGCGGACTCTTTTTTACCTTTTCGGAAACATTACTAAAGTAATAATTTATTAATCGATACACAAACGAATCGTTCATTTTAACTCCTTTTAACATTAAAAAAAAGTAGTCTTTATCGTTAATTTGCTCTAATTGAGCTCTTTCCGCCAAATACAAATTAATCTGTTTTGCGATAATTGGCAAAATTGGCAGTATACGTTCCTTATTTCTTTTACCTAACACTTTAATTGTACCATTTGAAATGTTTACATTTTGAAGTTTCAGATGAATTAACTCAGTTCTTCGGATTCCTGTTGTGTAAAACAAATCGATAATTAACTTATCACGAACCCCTTCAAATCCGTCAGGATATTTTAACAAGTTTAACACATTATCCAATTCTTTTTCTGAAAATGGAATTTGGAGTTTTTTGGGCGTCTTTAACGATTTGTGCTTTAATAGAGGACTATTTTCAATTTGCTTGGTTTTGAGCAAGAATTTATAAAATGCTTTTAAAGACGATATTTTTCTATTTACAGAATTATTAGAAATCTCTGAATCAATCATCGAGACAATCCAGCTTCTGATCATACTATAATTGACCGTTTCCAAAACATCAGTATCAAAATTGGATATTAAAAACTGTTGAAAAAAAAGCAAATCATTTACATAAGCATTTACGGTATGCAAAGAATACTTTTTTTCTAATTGCAAATAATCTTGAAATGATTTGAGGTTGTTCATTACAGCAAATTGACCGTTAATAATGAGCATAAAAAAACCGTTAGTAACAAAGTTATAAAACTTTATTGACTAACGGCTTGTATTTTGTTCAAAAATCGATTAACTTTCTAACGAGTCTTTTAAGTTTTGAATATACGCTGCTTTTTGGATTTGAGCTCTTCTAGTTACAGATGGCTTAATGAAAGCTTGACGTGCTCTTAACTGACGGACAGTTCCTGTTTTGTCAAATTTTCTTTTATAGCGCTTTAATGCTCTATCGATATTTTCTCCGTCTTTAATTGGTATAATTAACATAATATAGACACCTCCTCTCATTTAGTGGGTGCAAAATTAATCTATTTTTTGAAATTTAAAAGAAAAACCACTATTTATTTTACTATTCCTAAGTAAATTGACTTTTTGATTAATCCTGCAATATTTTTTACTTGCAGTTTGAAGAATATATTTTTCCGATGTGTTTCTATAGTTCCTTTGCTTATAAAAAGCTTTTCAGCTATTTCATCTGTTGTATATTCTTGAGCAATAAGTTGGATAATTTCTTTTTCACGAGGCGACAATATAGAATGTTTGAATTCAAATGTATCCGTTTCGTTTTTAGTGGTTTTAAAGTATTTCCCATTCTCTAGTACAATTGTATTAATTGCTTTGATGAGTTCTTCTTTATCCGTTTCTTTTAATAAATAACCATCCATATTTTCAGTAGTCTGTAAATTATCAAACATACTCAAAACCAATACTTTTATATCTGGATAATTTTCTTTGACCAACTTAATGAACTCAATTCCATTAATATCAGGCATAGAGATATCTGATATGATAATATCTGGTTTACTATGTTTTATTTTTTCTAAAGCCGATTTCGCATTGTTCTCAACAAACAAAATAGAAAAACTACTCTGAGTAGAAAACACAGAAACCATTCCGTCTAAAAACATCTGATGGTCATCTACCAATCCTATTGTTATCATATCTTATAATTGTGAAATTGGAATATCAATAGTAACAGTAGTTCCTTTTCCTACAGCACTTTCAATATTTAAAACAGCTTCAATTGTCGACAATCGTTCGGTTATATTACTTAACCCAATTCCTTGCGAATCATTACTATTAAATCCGCATCCATTATCTTCAACTATTATATTTAAAAAGTCTTCATGCATCGTTAGATTTAAAAAGACTGTTTTAGCCTTGGCATGTTTTGAAACATTGGTCAACAATTCTTGAACAACTCTGTATATTTGATGTTTAACCGTTTCTTTAATTTGATTGATTGAATCAGGAGGAAAAACAACAATCTCAACCATGAGTTCACTTCTGTTTTCATAATCATTTTTTAAATCCATCAACAACTTATTTAAATCTTTATTTTTCAAAGAATTTAAGCTTAAATTATGAGAAATCATTCTTAAATCTGTAAAAGCTTCTGCCATTTTGGTTATAACCGAATCAATTTTTTTACTTTTTAATTCCGCGTTACATTGCGACAATTCCAATTTTATTCCTGCCAGAGCACCACCAATACCATCATGCATTTCTTTTGCCAACCTATTCCGTTCCTGATCTTGGCCTTCTACTAAGCCTACAATCCTTTTTAGTTCCTTTTCCTGTTCCAAACGAATTACTTCTTGTTTATGTATTTCGTTTTCTTTAGCTAAAATTATTTTTTGAGTTTTAATTCTGTTTCTAAAAAAAAGAAGTGCTGAAAACAAAGCAATTATGATTAAAAGATTAACTAAGAACACCCATTTTTTTCGGTCTTTTTCAATGATTTTTTCCTTAGTTAACAACTGTATTTTAAGGTTTTTTTTATCAACTTCGTATTTTGTTTGTATTTCATTAAAGTCTCTATTCTTTTTTTCGGTAAAAATGCTATCCGACAAATTGTATTGCATATTCTTGAATAAAAGAGCATTTTTAAAATCTTCTTTTAAAAGATAGGTTTCAGATAAAGTCTTATATAAGTTCAATAATTGATCTGAATTGACGTTCTTTTTTGACTGCCGTAATGCCATTTTATAATATTCTAAGGCCTTATCAAATTGTTTTTCTTTTCTGAAATACCCGCCAAAGTTAAAATTTAAATAAAACAACAATGAATCATCATTTAGTTGCAACTGGAGTTTTTTTGCTCTTAATAAATGATCATATACTTTAACCAATTCGTTTGGTTTTTTTCCACTCAAATAAAGCTCACTTAAATTGATGTGCAAATTAAATTCTGAGTACAAATCTTTATAATGTTGGGATAACGAAAGTGCTTTATTATAGTATTGTATTGATTTTTGCAAATCGTTTTCCGAAAACAAAACAGCACAATTCATGTATCCTTTGATAAGTTCATTATACAGCTGATTCTTTTCTGCATTGCTAATATTTTGATTGTAATAGATTAAACTCTTGAGCGTATCCTTTTGTCTTAAATAAAGATTACCAAGATTGATTAAAACTCGTGATTTACTTTCCGCAATTTTATTTCTATCTGCAATTTCAAGCGCTTTCAAATATCTACTCAACGCAACTTCAAACTGATTCTCATCAAATGCAATCGTACCCAATTGATTATAACTCAAGGCAGAAATTTTATAAAACTTACATTGGTTGGAATAATTAAGAGCTTTGTTAAGTAGCTTTTTCGATTCAACTGTATTATTTTTCAAATAATGATAATAACCCAAGTTATAAAGAGAACGAGCAATTAAGGAGTCATTTTTTAAGACTAAACTTTTTTTGTATGCTCTTTGTATATAATGATAAGCAGAGTCAGAATTTGTAGACAAGTATACAGAAAACAACCGAATGTCTTTCTCAACACTTTGCGAAACAACCTGGGCCTTAAGTTGAGAAAAAGTGACCCATAAAAACAATGTTATAATTTTTATACCATTCTGTTTCATACACAAATATACCTGTTTTATGGTATTTTTTTACCCCTACAATTAAAATAAATTTGTGTAGTAAATTAACTGAAAATTAACCAACAACAATACATTATGAAAAAAATTACGCTTATTTTTTTACTCTTTTCTTCTGTTTCTATTTGGTCTCAAACAGGTGGTAATGGCGGAAGCACAAACAACGGAAACAACACCAATACAGGCAGTGGTGGAACTACAATTTTAGGTTCAGGAGGCGGAACAGGATTTGAAAATATTTCTACTTCACCAAATCCAGCTGAACAAAACTTGACCATTGCGACGAACGATTCATCGGCAACTATTAGCGGTTATAGCTTATACAATGCAAGTCAAATTGCAGTTTTATCACAAAGTACAAGTCTGGTTAACAGTATCACTATTGATATAAGCAACTTGCCACAAGGCACGTACTCTCTTCATGTTTTCATTAATAATGACAGAAATAATCCTGTTGTTAAACAAATTGTAAAACAATAAAATGGAAACAACTAAGCAATATCGATGGATTTGCCTGCTCTATGTTTTCAGGCAAAAAAATGAAGCAATTGTATTGATGATGAACAGTGATTACTTTCAATTGCATAGTAATTACATGGCGTAATCCGAAAAGCCATAAGAGAGTAGGAAAACTAATTTTAGAAATTATGAAAAAAATAATTCTATTTATATACTTATCGACAATATTAACGTATGCTCAACAATTTCAAAATGTTGGTTTCGAAAACGTTAGTTGTCCCAACAACTGTTTGCCTGCAAATGGTCAAATGAGTTGTGTAAGTGGCTGGTGGTCAGATTACATACAAGGTTTTGTTCCTCTCAAAAAAACAGTATGCAACCCAAACGATGTTTGTAGTGGAAATTATTCCGTTTTGTTAGCAAGCACTTCTGGAGCACCAGGTTCTTCCATAAGAACATCAAATCCCTATTACCAAATGGTTTTTAATGGAAACTCTCCTGTAATCAATCTGACTGCAAAACGATTACCTAACTTTCATCCAAGCGGCGGTGTACGTGTAGTTGGAAGACAGCCCGGACAATCAACATGGAATGAAGTAGGTTTTGGGGCTCCAAGCACAACTGGTGTTTGCCAAAATATTAGTATCATTTTGGATCCATCAGTTGTTAATTATGCAGAATTGAGTTTTCATGCATGTGTTCCAAATGGCACTTGTCACGGTGGATTGGGCAATCAGATTATTGTTGACAACATTAGATGTGCTGGAAATACAATCGACATTAGTGACAATTGCGGTCTAGTTACTGTTGGAATAAACCCAGCTCTTAATTTAAATGTGACCGAATTTTATGTTGAAGTTACCGATCCAAGTGGAAATTATGTTGGTGATTTTTCTTCTAATGGAACGCCTATCACTTTCAACGCTCTTCAAAATGGAAATTATTCAATTATTTGCTACGTAATTCACACTGTCAATGGACAATCCGAATTTTTATTTTATGAATTGAGCTACAACGTTACAACTGTTCCCAATCCAATAGCTATATTCTCAGGGAACAACAATATCACCAATACCTTAGTAGCCTATATTCCGTGTGGGGAAACTTGTGTTCAATTGAGTTCTAGTGGAATCACCAACCCAGTTTATAACACAACTGCTAATGTGTTAAACAATTTAAATGGTTTATTTTGCTTACCTCCTGGAAGCACACTTCAAGACTTTAATGTAACAATATCTGGAACAAATTCTTGTGGGAATCCTGTTTGTATTAATGTAAAGGTTAATGTTGTTAATTTAATTTCTAATTTTAATATAGACGGATACAATTGTCATGATGGAGTATATGATGTAACAATGACTTCGATTGACACAGGACCAAATCATGGATGGGAAATTTGGGAAACTTCTGTAGAAGGTTCAACGTCAGATAATGATGTTATAGGAATGGTTACTAGCCAATCATCGTGGCAATTACCTGGTTTAACCAATGTTACTTTTACTAATTTAGATCCAAATAAATTCTATTTTGTAAAACATGGGGTTTGGAGTGAAAATTGCAATTGGAGAGAAACCAGAAAACCACTAAAAAGAGATTGTTGTGTTGATGAATTTGTATTAGCTCCATATAACTCGGGAAATCCTGGTTGTGATCAGATTTTTGCAGTTTATGATGAAAATGGCAATCAAATCACAAATGGAAACGGATATACTGTACAGTGGTGTATTTATGACTTGTGTGTTTGTGGAGACTCAAATTGGGACTGGGTGTGTTATGAAGGAGACACTAATTATATAAGTGATGGAAACTTTTTACAAAAAGCTATAGTTACAACTCCAGAAGGCTGTATATATGACATTTACCATCATTGTTGCCTACAAAACCTGACTCTTGAAATCAAATCAATTCAAGAAGAGTGTGAAGCGTATACCATTGAATTGAAACTAGATGGTAATACAAACTTAGGTTCTGCACTAATCACATGGAATGATGGTTTGTACGCAAATCAATCTTCACGCCCGGCAATTCCAAATACAGAGTACACTGCAACGGTTAAAGTGCCTAAATCATATTACGGTGTTGAAGAAACCTTTTATTGTACATATACAGCAAGTTTAAAAATCGATTGCCCAGTTGACGAATGTGAAAACTTCACTGCACCAACCAACTTACAAGTTGGAGGCATAATAGGAACAACTTTGATGTGGGATGCAGTTCCAGGCGCAACTCATTACGTGGTTAGCTCTCCAGGTGTAGGCCCAGTTAGAAATTGCAAATGCGAAACACCAATTTCCATTGTCCCAATTACTACAACTACAAACTCATTAGCACTACCAAGTTCATTAGTTAACAAATGTTTTGTTTGGGTCGTAACTGCTTACTGTGCTGACGGAACTTCTGCCACTTCTGAGCAAGCTTGTTACAGTGGAAAAGGAAAAGATGAATTTGTAACTGTTTCTCCAAATCCGAATGATGGTCGATTCAAAATCAACACCGAGGAATCAATAGATGGTGTAATTGAAATAACTGATCTATTTGGGCTTGTGATATACAAACATGAATTCAAAAACCAACAAGAGTTTGACATTTTCATGGAAGACAGACCAATAGGAATCTACATTGTAAAAGTGTACACTAATGAAAAAGTTCACACAACCAAAATCATCAAAAATTAATTTTTAAGTTAATTTACTTTAAAAGCCGATTGAATTTAGTTTCTATCGGCTTTTTTTAATAAAAAACTAAGTAATAATACCGTCAATATTTATTATTTATAGATTCTATTTTGTTACTTTACAGCAGGCTTGTAATCTTGCTTATCGATTATCATTTTCGACAAAATCTCTTTCAAAATCTCCGAAGTTCCTCCGCCTATAGGACCTAAACGGCTATCGCGCAACAATCGAGCCAACGGATATTCTTCCATATAACCGTAACCGCCTAACATTTGCAAACAGCTGTAAATCGCATCATCAGCCACTTTAGTTGACTTTAATTTGGCCATAGTTGCTTCTTTAACCACGTATTCTCCTCTATCCAAACGAGCAACAGCAGCATAGTTGAATATTTTGCAATGCTCAACTTCAGTTGCATGTTCTACCATAGTATGACGCAATGCTTGAAACTTGTTAATTGGGCTTCCAAAAGCCTCACGTTGCGACATGTATTCTAAAGTATAATCAATCGCATATTCTGCTCGTGCATGTGCGTTGATTGCCATTACCAATCGTTCTAAAGCAAAATGTTGCATAATGTAGTGAAACCCTTTTCCTTCTTCTCCCATTAAATTCTCCATCGGAATTTCAACCTCTTCAAACGCAATCTCTGCAGTATCAGAAGCCCTCCAACCCAATTTATCTAACTTTGTTGCAGAAATTCCTTTTGTATTAGTATCAACCAAAAAAATACTTATTCCTTTATTCCCTAATTCTGGGCTAGTTTTAGCTGCAACCACGTAATAATCAGCATAAACACCATTGGTTATAAAAGTTTTTGAGCCATTAATAACATAATTATTTCCTTTCTTTACTGCTGTTGTTCGCATTCCTGCAACATCACTTCCTCCAAAAGGCTCGGTAATACATAAAGCACCTATTTTATCACCTGAAATACTCGGAGCCAAATAATCTTGTTTTATTCGCTCGTCTCCTTCAGCAAGTAAATGAGTCATTGCTAAATAGGAATGAGCCCACATGGCAGCTGCAAAACCAGATGATTTTATTTTTTGTAATTCTTCTAAAAAAACAACCGTATAAAACAAATCTAAATCCAATCCACCATAAATTTCAGGACATCGAATTCCAAAAAAACCCATTTCACCAAATTTTTTCCAAATGAATCGTTCAATAGTTCCTGTTTTTTCCCATTTTTCAATGTGAGGAACCACTTCTTTTTGCAAAAAATCTTGTAAACTTGCCCTAAATAATTGATGTTCTTCAGTGAAATACAATGCACTCATATAGTTGAAATTATTTTTAAAATTGCTTTTATTTTTCAGAATTCCAAATATAAAGCAATTATTTTTATTTTATCTATTGGAAAACCTTTAATTTTTAACAAATCCTCAATTTTAATATCACCATTCATACTGCGGTAAGTTACAATATTTTTTGAAATTGGATACCTAAAATAAGGAAATTGACTTAACTCTTTGATTGTCGCCTGATTGATATTGATCTTTATCGGATTGGGAGTTTTTATAACCTTAAATTGTGTTTGCAACTTTTCAACTATTTCTGGTTGCAAACCCCAAATATCATACATTTGTTCCATCGAAACAAAGTCTCCCAAGACTTCTTTTTGCTTTAATATTCGTTCAGAAAGCGCATCACCAATACCATAAACACGCATTAAATCTTCTTTTGTAGCTGCGTTTATATCCAAAACAATCGCTTTTTCTTTCGCAACTTTTTTCGCCAAAGAGTAGTCAATCCATTCTGATTTTGTTTGCGATTCTTTTTTATTTACCCAATCTGGAAATTTAAAATAAGGCGAAATCACGTTCAGCAAAGAATCGGAAACGCCAGTAACTTTTTGAAACTCAACAGTTGAATTAACGTATTTATTTTGCTTTCTGTAAGCTAAAAGCCGATCGATTTGCTCTACAGTCATTCCTATTTTATATCCTTTGAAATCAGTAATAAAATTGGGATTAAACGGATACATCTTATATGATGTTTCAGATTGAGTTTGTTTTAACGAATCCAATTCATTTTGCAAAGCAAGCCATTTGGTCATTGCAGGATTGACTTTTGAAATTGAAGAAAAATTGAGAAAAAAATAGGCTAATTGAAGCAAGACAATTAAAATGAACAACAATAAAATTCCGTTGCGCTGTTCTTTGGTAAACACCAAATAAGATGGGATTATTTTAGGCATATACTATAAATTTTGGCTTTAGATTGAACCCAAAATTAATAAATTTTTTATAAAAAAGTGGATTTAATTTTCTTTTTCTATCTTTAGCCATACCAAAAACGAATTATGGAAACAAACGAAAAAGGATTTAAAAAAGAGCTCAATTTAATCAATGCCACAAGCATAGTAGCAGGTTCAATGATTGGCTCGGGAATATTTATTGTAACATCGGCCATGTCGCGCGATCTTGGTTCTTCGGGTTGGTTGTTATTTACTTGGTTCCTTACCGGATTACTCACAATGTCTGCTGCGTTGAGTTATGGCGAATTGGCTGGAATGATGCCTAATGCTGGAGGTCAATACGTTTACATTCAACGAGCTTACGGAAAATTAGTTTCCTTTTTATATGGTTGGACGGTTTTTACGGTAATTCAAACTGGAGTAATTGCTGCAGTAGCTGTTGCCTTTGCCAATTACACTTCTGTTTTTATTCCAAAATTAGAAACCCAACTTTTTAGTCTTACTGAAACTACCGTTATTACCTACAAACAAGTAATGGCAATTGCCAGTGTAATTCTTCTTACCTACATCAATACTAAAGGCGTTCAAAATGGCAAAAAATTACAACTGCTATTTACTGTAGCAAAATTATTTGCCCTTTTCGCTTTGATTGTTTTGGGTTTATATGTAGGATTACAAACGGATGTTTTGAGTCAGAATTTTGAGAGTCCATGGAATGCATTTAAAACTGTTTTAAATGAAGACGGAACTACAACGGTTACTCAACTAACTGGTTTGGCATTGACAGCTGCCATAGGAACTACAATCATCAACTCATTATTTTCGAGTGATGCGTGGAATAATGTAACTTTTATCGCCGCCGAAATTAAAGATCCGAAACGCAATATTCCGAGAAGTTTGTTTTTAGGAACTACCATTGTAACGGTAATTTATTTACTGGCCAATTTAGCTTATTTGGCTTTGTTGCCTATGGGAGGAGATCCTGAAAGCGCTTCAGTGATTGATAAAGGAATTATGTTTGCCAGCGAAGACCGAGTTGGTGCTGCGGCAGCAAATATTATCTTAGGAAATGTTGGCGTTTTTGTGATGGCAGGTTTGATTATGATTTCTACTTTTGGTTGCAATAGCGGATTAATTTTGGCTGGTGGACGATTGTTTTATGCGATGTCAAAAGACGGTTTGTTTTTCAAACAAGCAGGCGAATTAAACCAACATAATGTACCCGCAAAAGCACTCTGGTTTCAGTGTATTTGGGCTTCTGTTTTATGTATTTCAGGAAAATATGGCGACTTGTTGACCTATGCTACATTCGCCTCGTTGCTTTTCTATATTTTAACCATATACGGAATTTTCATTCTCCGCAAAAAAGAACCTAATACTGAACGTCCTTACAAGGCATTTGGCTATCCAATAATTCCAGCTTTGTATATACTTGTTACGTTGTTAATTTGTGTGACTTTATTAATTTACGATACCAAAAACACTGGATTAGGACTGGTAATTGTACTTCTTGGAATTCCTGTTTATTATATTTCTCAGTCAGGATTAAAAAGCAAAAACGAGTAAGAAAACCAACAATTACCGATACTTTTCAACATTTATAGTCTCTTGAATAAAAAATAAATTATATTTGATTTCTATTACTAACCAAAACCAATTTAATTATGTCAATTTGGAAAAGAAAACCTTTAGATTTACTACTAGCTGAAGCGGCAGATTCTGAAAAAGGATTAAAAAGAACATTAACTGCTTGGTCCTTGATTGCTTTAGGAATTGGAGCCATCATTGGAGCTGGACTATTTGTAAGAACGGCAATGGCTGCTTCTCAAAATGCGGGTCCATCCGTAACTATTGCCTTTGTTGTAGCCGCAATTGGGTGTGCTTTAGCAGGTTTATGTTATGCTGAATTATCATCATCAATTCCAATTTCAGGAAGTGCTTATACCTACACTTATGCCACTATGGGCGAATTTTTAGCATGGATTATTGGTTGGGATTTAATATTAGAATACGCTGTCGGAGCAGCAACTGTGGGAATTGCTTGGAGCGAATACCTCAATAATCTTCTGGTCAACGTGCTCCATATGAGCCCAATTCCTTACGAACTATCGCATTCTCCCTTTCAAACTTCACCTGATGGTTTACAACAAGGGTTAATCAATTTACCTGCTTTGTTTATTGTGGGAATTATTAGCTTGTTATTAATCAAAGGAATTCAAGAATCTGCTTTTGTTAATGGAATCATTGTAATTGTAAAAGTAGCCATTGTAGTAATGATTATTGCTATTGGATGGGGATTCATCAATCCTGCTAACCATGAACCTTATATTCCACCAAGTTCAGTATTTACTGACGCTCACGGAATTGACCATTCATTTGGTGGTTTTTGGGGAATAATTGGTGCTGCTGGTACCGTTTTCTTTGCTTTTATTGGATTTGACGCGGTTTCAACTGCTGCACAAGAAACTAAAAACCCGAAACGCAATATGCCAATTGGTATTTTAGGTTCATTGGCCATTTGTACTTTATTATACATTCTTTTTGCTCACGTTTTGACTGGTGTTGCAACCGTTGAAGACTTTAGAGGTGAAGGTGGTGAAGCTTCAGTTGCGTTTGCTATTCAAAAATACATGACTGGTTACCAATGGTTAGCTAACTTTGTAACTGTGGCTATTTTGGCTGGTTTCTCTTCAGTAATTTTAGTAATGTTATTAGGTCAATCGAGAGTATTTTATTCCATGGGAAAAGATGGTTTATTGCCAAAAGCTTTCAGTGATTTACATTCAAAATACCAAACACCGTTTAAAGCCAATCTAGTAATTTTAGCAATTGTTGGATTATTTGCCGCTTTTGTTCCTGGCGATATTGTGGGTGATATGACTAGTATTGGAACCTTATTTGCCTTCGTATTAGTTTGTGTTGCTGTTATCATTTTAAGAAAAAAAGAGCCTAACATGAAACGTGAATTTAGAACTCCTTTAGTTCCACTTATTCCAATTTTGGGAGTAATTGCTTGTTTACTAATGATGATTGGACTAGGTTGGACCAACTGGTTACGACTATTTGCTTGGATGGCATTAGGAGTCATATTTTACTTTGCATATGGCATTAAGAATAGTAGACTCAACAACGAAAAATAATACAAACAAAAAAGGATTAAGCCAAAAACTTAATCCTTTTTTTATCTCTATAAATCAAATACAGAACTTCGTTTAGCTCGAATCAAATCTTTTAGTTTGATCCAAAATGCTAAGGTAAGATATACTCCAAACCAAAGTCCAACGGTTACAAACGAAATATAAATAAAAAACAAGCGTACATTAGTTGCTCGCATCCCTAACTTGTCAGCAAGGCGCGATGAAACGTGAAAACCATGTTTTTCGAAAAAAACTAATATGTTGCGAACCATCGATTATATTTTTTCAAAAGTATTAATTTTTGAGCAATTCCAAACCAATTGCACATTGCAAACATCGTTTGGCATTACAATATTCATTTTTTAATTGAAGTAAAGCTTGTGATTGAAAAGCATTGTTTGCCTGTATTTTAAACAAAGTAAATTTTTCAATTATACTATTTTTCTCGGGTTTCAATTGTGTGAGTAATTCAATCCATTGCTCCGAATCATCTTTGCCTTGGCTTTTGGCGTAAGCAAACTTTACCGGAACGATGGTATTGACGATAATTAAATCGATGAATGATTGAGTGAGGAATTTTTCTTTTTTAGGACTCGTTTTTTCAAAAGTATAATGCGTTTTCCAATACGAAGAAACTGCTACATCAAAGAGTTGGTATATTTCGTTAACTGTTTTTGCTTCAATTATTTTAGTAAACAAATTGCGATGTACATGATACAACATTCCTAATTGCGCTAGTCGAATGGTCGGAAAATTATCCGGACGATGTTTGAAAAATTGAACCGCTTCAATTTGTATTGTACTAATCTTATACTTTACAACCAAATAATCAAACCATGATTTTAATTCCTTGGAATAATTATCTTCTGGATGCGAAGGCAATAAATTGGATTGTCCAAAAAGTAAGGCTTCCAAATAAGCAACATCTAATGCTTCTTTTCTAATGATAGAAAAAGGGATGGATTTGGCTATTTTGAAAAATGCTTCTCCATTTGTATTCAACCCAAAATTCTTAGCTAGCAAACAAAACAAAACCGCTTCCCAATCATTTTCAGTTTCATTAAGTAATCCTTCAATTGGAAGTGATTTTCGTTCTAATCGTTCAAAAAACAATCGTTCGAGCCAATTTTCCATTACAAATAAAGCAATATCCTTCACTTGATTTTCGCAATAAATCCATGATTTTGTAGCGATTAGTGATTGGTATTTTATCAGTTCTTCATTGGCTACATATTTTTTTAGTTCCAATACCGGAATCTCAGAATTGTCTTTTCTAAAAACGGAAATATCATGTTGCCAAACGACATGCAAAATAACATTATCATAATTACTATCTTTTTCATGCTGATGCAAATACCAATCGGATGATTTTAAGTGAATTTCGATGTTGCCAGCCCATTTTTGCTGACCAATAGTAATTTGAGCGTTGAAAAAATCGGGGCCAGCTTGTTGCAAATAGAAACCTGAATGAATGATTGTAAGCGATTCGCCTTGAGAAGTAACGAGATTAGAAAAATCAAACTTTTTGTACAACCAAATGTAGTGTAGAAAATCTTCTTTCATAGAATAAATGTGTATGGCGTTGAAAATACTAAAGTACTAAAAAAGCAAATATCCATAGCAAAATTTTATATTTGTAAATTAAATTTTGCTTTATGAAAAAATACGCTTTGCTTTTCTTATTACTGACTTCACTAACTACATTTGCTCAAAACGTTTACAAAATCACTTACATTAGAAGTTCTAACGGAACAACAATTGAAAATCAAGATCCTATTTTGGTTTTTTCGAACGAAAAAGAGTCGATTATTACAACGGAAAGCATTATGGAAACCAAAGCTACATTTCCGTATGAACAGAGCTGGGTTACCGGAAATCAACAATTCCAAATTGCCAACCTTGATGCCAAACGAATTATTGTCACTCGTGATACAACATCAATTCCCAAACAAAATTTTGAATTGATTAATGAAAAACGAAAAATCTTAGGTTATGTATGTAAAAAAGCAAAAACGATTGTTAATTCAAATACCATTGAAGTTTGGTATACTAATGACTTAAATGTAAAGGGCTCGCCAACTATTTTAGGTCAAAAATTAGGTTTGGTATTAGAAGTTGTCCGCAATGGAAATTTTGTTATCGCAGCGAGCAAAGTAGAAAAAACCAGTTTATTTCCAAGTTTTGATCTAAACAAAGAAAACACCAAGCCAGTCAATACACTTACTTACAAAGATTTACTTTGGAAAAGTCGATTTATAACAATTCCCGTTTTTAAAGATGAAATAATTAATTTTTCAGATGCATCAAAGTCGAATGATAGTATTTTGCGATTTGCCAACGGAACAATAATTTTAAGAAAGATTAAATTTCCAGAAATAAAAAAAGGCAGTCAAATTTTTGTTGATTTGACCGAACAATCCAATGGTGATGCTTATGACAGAACAGGTTCTGTTTTTATGATTCCTATGAATAAGAAAAAATCGTTTCTCGAAGGTTTACAAAACGGGGCTAAAACACTTCCTTTTTTTGAAAACGGTAATGGCAAAATGTACCAAGGAGTTGTAGCAACTGAAAACTATTCGCCATTAGTAGAATTGATGCGTTTCTTTACTCCATTTGGAATCAAACAATACAATTATTTGCAACTCAAAGATAAAACCTGGGAAGAACAAGTCAATTACCGTCAAGATGTTTCAGAATTGACAAGTCTTATAAACAATCAAGAAGTATACATTGGAACTTTTATTGGCAATTATGATAAAGGCGGACACAAAGTAAGTGTGAACATTACCATTCATACTGAAGAAAACGGCGTTGCCAAATCATCTACTATATTGCCTTTATTCAACACTACTAATGTGATGGAAATGGCCGGACAGGAATACGGAACTATGTTCAATTCGGACAAGGGTTTGACAGTGACTTTTACTTTGGAAAAAGACCTAAAAAAAGCAAGATTGCGTTACATTACCACTGGCCATGGTGGATGGGAAAATGGTGACGAGTTTTTACCCAAAAAGAACACCATTTTTTTAGACAGCAAAGAAGCTTTTCATATTACTCCTTGGCGAGAAGACTGTGGTTCGTATCGTTTGTACAATCCAGCTTCTGGGAATTTTGCGAACGGATTATCCTCGTCGGATTACAGTCGATCGAATTGGTGTCCGGGAATGGTAACCAATCCTATTTACATTGATTTAGGCGAATTGAAAGCTGGCACGCACACTATACAAGTCAAAATTCCACAAGGCGCTCCAGAAGGCGGAAGTTTTAGTGCTTGGAATGTTTCAGGTGTTTTGATTGGGGAATGAGAGAATAGAGGAAAGATCGCCGCGCTGAAAGAAGAAAGACCGCTGCGCTGAAAGATTTGAAGAATCTTTTCTCTTTCAACGAAGTGGTCTTGTCTCTTTTATCTATTTAATTGAGCCTATAATATCATATTTAGTTATGATGTGGTGTTTTCCGTTGCCTAAATCAACTAAAACGGCTTGATTATCTTTGGTAAATAATCTTGATACTTCTTCGATTGGTGTCGCTAATTGCACGATTGGATAAGGTTTTCCCATTACATCTTTAATCGGTTTGTCGGCTACATTTTTATCTGAAACATAACTTTGGAACAAATCGGTTTCATCCACTGAACCTACAAAACCGTTGATATCAATCACTGGAATTTGCGAGATTTTGAATTTGCGCATACGATCGATTGCGTGCGAAACCAATTCTTCTGTACGAACAACTACCAATGATTTATCGATGTGATCTTTGATAAGGTCTTCGGCTTTGGTAATTTCTTCATCCAGAAAACCACGTTCGCGCATCCAATCGTCATTGAACATTTTTCCGACGTAACGACTTCCTGAATCGTGGAAAAGCACAACTACTACATCGTCTTTGGTGAAATGCTCTTTCAATTGGTGCAATCCTTTGATGCATGAACCTGCAGAGTTACCCACAAAAATTCCTTCTTCAAGAGCAATTCTTCTTGTGTAAACGGCTGCATCTTTATCGGTTACTTTTGTAAAACCATCGATTAAAGAAAAATCAACGTTTTTAGGAAGAATATCTTCTCCAATTCCTTCAGTGATGTACGAATAGATTTCGTTTTCGTCGAAAATTCCGGTTTCGTGGTATTTTTTGAAAACCGAACCATACGTATCGATTCCCCAGATTTTGATATTTGGATTTTTCTCTTTCAAATATTTAGCTACACCTGAAATGGTTCCACCTGTTCCAACTCCAACAACGAAATGCGTGATTTTTCCGTTGGTTTGCTCCCAAATTTCGGGTCCGGTTTGCTCGTAATGTGCTTTGGCGTTACTTGGATTATCGTATTGATTGACGTACCAAGAATTTGGAATTTCGGTAGATAAACGTTTGGAAACCGAGTAATACGAACGCGGATCTGTAGGTTCAACGTCGGTTGGACAAACCACAACTTTGGCACCAACTGCGCGCAGGATATCCATTTTTTCTTTGGATTGTTTGTCGGTGATTACAAAGATACATTTGTAGCCTTTTACGATAGCAGCAAGTGCTAATCCCATTCCAGTATTTCCAGAAGTGCCTTCGATGATGGTTCCGCCTGGCTTTAATCGGCCGTCGGCTTCGGCATCTTCGACCATTTTGAGTGCCATACGATCTTTGACTGAGTTGCCTGGATTGAAGGTTTCTACTTTGGCTAA
The DNA here is from genome assembly GCA_016787805.1 of Flavobacterium sp. Classification (GTDB taxonomy): domain Bacteria; phylum Bacteroidota; class Bacteroidia; order Flavobacteriales; family Flavobacteriaceae; genus Flavobacterium. The sequence goes on from JAEUTY010000011.1 coordinate 34,350, forward strand.
TACTAAAGCGTCGATTCCTTCAACTACTTTGTTTAGTTTTACTAGAGGTGTGTTGCCAATAGTTCCTAATATATTTTCTGAATAATTCATTTTTAAATTGAAATTAGAATTTAGAAATTGCTCTAAAAATTGAGTTCTAATGTGCAGGCAAAGATATTGATAATAATATGGTTTTGCAAAACTACTGATTTTGTGCCTGTAGATCACACTCTAACCCTGATCCCGTTTAGCAACGGGACGAGAAGCAGGAACATGGATTGCAAAGAAGACCTCTCGTCTAAAAGGCGAGATCGTTTCTGATTCTACTGGAAAAAATTCCATACCAAACCAAAACGCACCATAAAATCGCGGTAAGGATAATTTGGCGCTGAGTAAAATTTGTTGCCTGTAAAACTCGAGTTGAAATGTTCGGCTTTGAGAAAAACACGAGCTTGACGTACGCGCGCATTTACAAAGAAATCTAACATTGGAAAACCACCTATTTTTTTATCGTTTTGAACGAATGATTCTGCCAAAAGTGGATTGTAATCATTGATGTAGTGACTCGTAAAGTAGTTAAATGTGATTCCGGTTTGCAGCAACAACTCTTTTTTGAAATAGTAATCGGAAAAATACAGTGTGTTTCTTGTTGTCAACTGTGGCACATTAAGAATTGCGTCTTCTTGTGTTACATTTTGGTATAAAATGGTGTTATCCAACGCCCATTTTCGGTACTTGAGCTCTTTGCTGATTTTGAGCGATAAATAATTGATGGATTTGTTGTATTGTTTTGGAGTAACTGATAATGTATCTGCATTTGGACTATCGTCGCTAAAGTACAAATGATCATTTAACAACATGGCTTTGAGAGAAGCATCAATCCATTGTGTTTTGGCGTTGACAGTAAACGTGTTTATTTTTTCATTTTTGAAGCTATTGAACCAATTGTAATTAATGTAAGTACTTTGGTGAAAGATGTAGTTGTTATCGGGAACTTTACTAACATTTTGATACCCAAACTCGATGCTATTTTTATCGTTTACTTTATAACTAGCTTGAGCGGAAAGTTCGGAGAAGGTTTGGTTCGAAATGGCTTTATTAATTAAAAGAGAGCCTTTAATTTTATTTTTTTCGTAAAAATATTGTCCTCCAAGTGAATTGATTCTATTGTCAATTTTGTATGGTATCGTTACATCATTAATCACCCAATTGTAGGCGTAATATTGTTTGTAATAATAATCTTCAGCAAAAACTTTGAATTTCCCCAAAAGATTGCTTTTGAAAGACAATCCGACTTGATTGTACATTTTTCTGTATCGGAGTTGATCATTGATTACTCCATCGTAAAATGCTTGTCCAAAACGTTTGACAGATTCATTGCCAATAGTAGTATTTTGAGTTTGCTGATAAAACTCATAATATTTGGTTTCGTAATTGAATTGGTGGTTTACAATTAAGTTGTTTTCGGTGTCTTTTGGATTTATCCGGAAGTTATGATCGATAAAAATTCGTTTGCCTTTTAAAAACGATTTAGCATCGGTAAAATATACTTGAAAACGCGCTCGATTACGGAAGGCTGCATTTTCTTCTTCAAAATCTGAGAGAGTTGTAATTCCGCCATTTTCACCATTTAATACATCTTGTCCGATGTAGTGAAAATTAGAAATGTAACGTTTGTTTTTGGTAAAATAACTTGCTGTAATTTTAAAATTTCCTGTACTTGAAAGTTGATTGATGTATTTCCCAAGAGAACGAAGTCCTTTATAGCTAATAGAAACATTGAACTGTTCGGATGTGTTAATTGCAATTAAAGCATCTACATTTTGACCTTGCTCCATAACCGTTTTGAAATACAGTTCACTCAAGGGTGTTGCAACTGAGTAGTAACGTATATCTTCAGGTTTAAAATAATTAAAGTGCTTCGCTTTGAACCCGAATTCAGGGTAAACATTTTGTTTTTGCAAACCAAAATCAAGAGTTGCATAGGTTTGTCCTTCGTTGGCAAAAGGCAGTAAACCAAAAGTATCTTTACGCAAATAATTGTATTTGTAATCGCTTTGAATTGTTAGCGAGGTATCAACGTAAGTTGTATCGCGTTCAACAGTATATATTTTATACTGATCGTGTTTTGCTTTGAGTATTTTCCCTTCCTTTGGTGATTCATTATCATCTGATTGTCTGACTTGTGCAGAAAACCACAAAGGAAATAAGAATATAAAAAGTACAAAATATTTGAGATTCATCAAAACTAAAAATTTAACTTTCTTCGGTTCGAACTAAAGTTATCGTGTGGGCAAATATACTATAAAATAAAAAAGCGCCCATCATAGTGAACGCTCTTAACATTGATTTGTGAAAATTTTTATTTTTTTACAAACTTCTTAACTGTTGAAAGGTTATCCGAAGTAAAAGTAACGAAGTAGATACCCGTTTGTAAATTTGAAACATCAATCGTATCAGTCACAGCATTTTTAGCTAAATACATCACTTGTTTCCCAGATACATCAGCAATTGAGATTGAGGCTACATCGTAATTATTTGGATTAGAAAAACTAATTGTACCATCTGCTGGACTAGGATAAACAAAGAAATTATTATCCGCTTCAAAATCAGCATTATTTAAAGTCAATCCATTGGTAGTAGAAGCTATTAAGGTGAAATCTTGAGAACCACCTTGAAGGCTGCCTTTATGAGTAACTTGAATGGTATAATTACCTGGTGTGGCATTAAAAATTTCAACTCTTTCGATATTATCAACATCATTGTCAGAATTATTTGTAGCTGCAGAAGTTGGAGAGTCTGGATCTAATTTCCATGGGTAATAAGGCACTCCGTCTTTTAAGACTTTCAAATCAAGATTATTCTTTAACCTAGGCGTTCTGTTGTCTTCATCATTAGCAATATTTGCAACACCTACAGGATCTGTCCAAGCAATAGCAACATTAATATCTTGAGTAGAATTAATGGTGAAAGAAACCGAATAACTAGCAGTATTATTTAAAGTCAATTCATCTAAAATTGAAGAAACACCTTTGTTAGAAATAACCCTAGCAGCATTATAACCATCTGCTAATCCCCAACCAAATTCATAATCAGGACCTGGGTTTACCCCTGCCTCTCTAGCCGAATGGCATAGCAATCCTCGAACAGTTGCAGATCTCATATAACTTCCAGCATTTAAATTATTATAATGCTTTTGCAAAAGTGTAATAAGACCCGTTATTCCTGGAGAAGCCATAGATGTTCCTGAAAGCTCAGCGTAAGCAGTATTTGAAGTTGAATTAGTAGAAGAAAGTTCAACCCCTTTGGCTGCAATATCAGGTTTGATTCTACCATCGTCAGTTGGTCCAAAATTACTAAAACTACTCATAACAACACTCTCAGGACCATTATATGTAGACACTTGTTCAACAGCGGCAACGGTCAGAACATTTTTAGCAGTTGATACTCCAGAAAGTAAATCATATCCACCTTTATTTTGAACTTGTGAAAGCGTATTATTATTTCTATCATTACCCGCCGATTTTACTACCTGATAAAAAGGGTAAACATTCATTAAATAATCAATTTCAATAGATTGCGAATTATAATTACCAAAATAGTAAGGTTGAAGATTAGTTGCAATGTTACCATAGGAATGGTTTGATACCAAGAAGCCTTCATCAGCAAAACCAATCATTTCATTAATATCATTTGTCCATTCATACGTTTTAGCAGATGCTTGGTATGCAATTCCTTTTCGAGAAGGGCTTACACCTTGTGCGATTATAGTTCCTGTCACATGTGTTCCATGAGGACTTAAGGTAGATGCCGCGTCTCCAAATATTATTCTACCAGCAAATTCAACATGAGTATCTCTTACTTTTCCACCATCCCAAACGCCAACAACCATATCAGAACCAGTTACATTTAATCCTAAAGAACCTCCTGGATATAATGTATTAGCTCTCATTGTTGTACCTGAACCAAAATTATCAGTAACATAAAAAATAGGATTCCCATCAACAATTCTAGCTAAAAATAGCGAATCAGGAATGCTATGTGCTTTCAAATATTCTTTTATAAGACTATTCTGCTTTTCATAAGTTAACAAACAATCTGTTTGCAGTTTATTTTTCGCAAAAGTATTAGAAGCTTGCAATATTTTTTGTCTCTCAATAGGATTTTGAGCAAAACAACTTACAGCTAAAAACACAAGAATAAATTTTTTCATAATCTATAATTTTCACAAATATAAAAAAACCTCTCTAAAAAGAGAGGTTTTTATATTATATTAACATCTGATTAATAACCAGGATTTTGTTGACCTCTAATAAGATCATTTGCATTCAATTCATCTTGAGGAATTGGCAACGTAAAACGATAATCATTATTAGGTATAGTCAAAGTTGCTCCAGAAATAATATCATCGGTTGGATCTCTTTCAATTGATTTTCCAGTAAGAGGCCCTAAACGTTTAATATCAATATATCTGTGCCCTTCAAAACACAATTCTAAATGTCTTTCGTGTAAAATATCAGTTAAAGCTTCAGTAGTACTAGCATAAACTGGTAATGGTTGAGCACCTAAGAAATTTCTTGCATCTCTTATTTGTTTAATAACTGACGCAACAGAATTTGAAGCTCCATTAATATTACCTTCATTTGCTAAACATTCGGCTAAAATAAAATACATTTCAGACAATCTAAATACTTTAACATCATTTCTCAATGGAAAGCTTGGCTTTCCAGGATATTTATCAATTACTAAAACATCAGTATCTAAATAATTTACGTCTGTAGCGTAATTCTGATTAATAAGTGAAGTTGGATCAACATTAGCATAACGTCGAACATCTCCTGGAGTAGCCCTTAATTTATTAAATAATGTTCTACCTACTTCCCACAAAGGAGAACCCGAAATTGTCGTAGTATTTGTTGTAAACTGACCTGCAATATTTTCCCAAGCTCCTGCAGCTGGTCTGTCTAAAGCGAAAATAACTTCACCTTGACCACCTGTTGTAGCATCAGAAAACATTCTTCTGTATGGATTAGTAGTAGCTGCACCATAAAAAGAGGTATTCCAAGCTGCTGTTGGAGCACCTACTGTTAAAGGGTTACTAGCAACAAAAACGGTGTAATTAGGATTTGTTGGTGCTGGACTTGGTACTGGTGTAGCTAAAGTTAAAGAAACACCTGCATTTGTTATAACATCTTGAGCATATTGCTTTGCCAAAGTATAGTTTCCTCTATACAAATACATTCTAGCTCTCAATGCATTAATCATGTTTTGAGAAACATATTTGTAAGGACTTGTTGCAGCAGGAGTTACATTGTCATAAGCATATTGCAAATCGCTCTCAATTTGTGCAAAAACTTCACCATTAGTAGCTCTTGGGAAATCTTCACTTGCTTGAGGTACATTAGTTATCAACATAACACCCAAAGCACTATCATTTTTCAAATCAGTAGAAAAATAAGTCAAAAGCTGAAAATAACTAAATGCTCTAAGTGCTCTACCTTGTGCAATAGCAGATTTGTATCTAGCTAATTCCGATGGGTCTGTTGGAACTGGAACTTGATTAGCAATTCTCAACAATCTATTTACTCTGTTGATAGTTGTATAGTGTCCGTACCATATTGCTCCAGCATATGGATCAGCAGTATTAATAATAAACCTGTGCGTAGTGAAATTTTGACCTCCACTACCTCTACCAACGCCTGTTTCATCAGTAAAAACTCCTGTAAACCCTATTTCATTGCCTATGGACACAGTAGCGTATACAGTATTTAAGTATGATTCCATTTGTCCTAAGGTAGTGAAATCTTCCTCATTCAATTCACCATCTTGAACAATATTATACGCATCTTCACATGAAGTCAACGCAAAAAAAGAAATCAGAGATGTAATTAATAATAATCTAAATTTTTTCATTTTTTTTTTTTTAAAATTCTACATTAACTCCAAATGATATAGTTCTTGGCGCTGGGAATCTTCCTAAGTTAGTTGCTTCACCACTATCCGCATCCATTCCTCTCCATTTTGTCCAAGTATATAAATTTTCTCCTTGAACAAATAACTTTAAACCTTTAAGAAAAGTTTTGTCTAATAATTTTTTATTAAAATCATAACCTAAACTTACATTACGTAATCTTAAATATGAAGCATCTTTTAACCATTTGTCAGACAAATCTCCAGCTAAATCAAAATTAGCAGCATCTAACGAAGGAATATCTGTGTTAGTGTTGTCTGGTGTCCAAGCATTTAATATATCTGCTGACATGTTATTATCAGTAAGATAAGCTGGGGTATTTAACCACAACAAAGCGTTATCCAATCTCCATACATCTTTTACCCATGAAAACTGTGAATCTAAGAAAAACCCTTTAAAATCAACATTTAAACCAAAACCACCTTGGTAAATTGGAATACTACTTCTTCCTGATCTTCTTCTATCGTCTAAAGTTGGGTTTTCAGTTAATTCTCCATTAATATCGTAGAATAAATACTCTCCATTATCTGGATTTACTCCTGCGAAAGGAACAACAAAATACTCGCTAACTTGTGTGCCAACAGCATCAATTGTTATATCTCCAATATTTTCTTCAATTTGTAAATATTTATTTTTGTTATATGAACCGTTTGCAAATAATTCAACATTGAAATTGTCGCCTCTTACTACTTTTAATCGCAATGCAACTTCAATACCTCTGTTTTGCAACTTACCATTGTTTCCAGCAATACCAGTACCAGCACCAGCACCAGCAGAAAGGGGAATACCACTAAATAAATCGTTAGTAGTTCTGTCGTATAAATCAATATTTCCAGAAATTCTATCTTTCCAAATACCAAAATCAATCCCTATGTTGGTCATTCTTTGCTCTTCCCATTTTAAAGTATTATTACCAAATTGAGACAAACCATAACCCGATGTATTTCCGTAACCAACTGCTGTACTAGCTAAATCTCGTACTAAGTTTGAGTTGGTATAAAGTGGATTAGATCCGAAAGCTGGAACACCTAAATTTTGATTACCTTGAATACCCGTAGACAATCTCAATTTAAGTAAATTTACGATTGAATTTGCCATAAAAGCCTCCTTGTTAATGTTCCATCTTGCTCCAACAGACCAGAAAGTACCCCATTTGTTTTCGTCAACAAAACGGTAACTTGCATCTCTTCTGATTACAGCATCAAGTCCATATTTATCAGCAAAATCATAAGTTAAGTTTGCAAAATAAGAAAAAGTACCTGCTTTATTTTTTGCTGCTGAGTTTGTTGGTCTTAACGTAGGATAAGTTGCTCCAACGTTTGTCCAACCTGTACCCGCTCCAAAAGCATAATTCAATAAATCCAATCCATTTTGTTGGTGTAAACCTACTTGTCTGTATGCTTTCACATACTCAGTATAAACTCCAAAATCTACTGTATGTTTACCAAATGTTTTATTGTATTTCAAACTATTGATAGTACTGAAACCAAAATCTTTATCATTTGTTCTTTGCTCAAATCCACCATAAGGTATTGGAGCACCACTAACAAGAGTTGTTTCTCTTACAGCAATTGCTAAGTAAGACCATGGAGCTCTAGCAAAAATTCTATCTGAAACATTATAGTCAACACCAAATTTATTATCAAAAGAAATGTTATTAGTAATTTTATAATTTAAATTAAAATTACCTAAAAGTTTAAACTCTTTGTAACGGTTTGGTTGATTTCCTTCTTGCAATAAATCTTGAAGCACCAATGTCGTATTTCCTCCGTCAAAATCAGTGCCAATCAAGTCATACAAACCTTGTCCTGAACCTGGATAAAAAGACTCAGCAAAATAAGGAACACCTGTCACACCTCCTAATAATGGGTTTTGAACCACATTATTATTGATACCATCATTTGTTTCTTGACCTAATTGATTTCTAGTTGAAAACGCAACAGTAAAACTTGAACCATAAGTAAACTTACCGCTGTCATTTTTACCATTTAAGTTGTTTCTCATTGTAAATCTTTGAAAATCAGTATTGTTTACAATTCCCGCTTGGTTAATGTAACTAAAAGATGTAAATTGATTTAATTTTTCTCCTCCTGAAGAAAGGCTAATATTGTGACTTTGTGTTTCAGAAGTTCTAAAGAAAACATCCATCCAATTTTGATTTGGTGCTCTTCTAATTTGTTCATCAGTTAAAGGATCACCAAAATTTGCTCCTAAATAATCCGATAACAATGCATTTTGACCAGCACCCGCACTAACACCTCTATCTCTTTGAAGCGTTAACAACTGTCTTGAATCCATCAAATTATATTTATGTCCTGGCAATTCAGAAATACCATAAGTAGAAGAGTAAGTTACCTTTAAAGCAGAGTTAAATTTTCCGTTTTTAGTTTTAATAACTACAACTCCATTTGCACCTCTATTTCCATAGATTGAGGTAGCAGAAGCATCTTTAAGCACAGATATAGCATCTATATCTTCTGGATTAATACTTCTAAAAACAACAGAATTAGTTGCAACTCCATCTACAATATACAATGGCTCAGTTGAACTATTTGCCGAACCTAAACCTCTGATTAACAAATCAAATTTTGCCGAACCTGGAGAACCTGAAGAAGCAAAAACATTAAGTCCAGCCGCATTTCCAGCTAACGACTGTAATACCGTAACATTAGGTCTATTCTTTAAAGATTCTGATGTCACTGTAGAAACTGCCGCTACAGATTTAGGTTTGGTAGCTTTTTTATCATACCCTAATACGACAACTTCATCAAGCTTAATTCCTGAAGATAAAACTACATTAATTGTGTTAGATGCACCAACAACTTTTGTTTGATCTTGCATCCCAACAAATGAGTAAACTAAGGTCTCACCTTGTTTTACTTTGATGACATACTTACCATCCATATCTGTTTGCACACCTTTTGTTGTCCCTTTCACAACAACATTAGCACCAGGTAAAGTTCCTTTATCGTCTGAAACAGTACCTGTTACAGTTTTCTCTTGTGCAAAGGAAAACTGCATTGATAACGCCACTAATAGCGCAAAAATCCATTTGAACTTCGATCTCATATTAAATTTATTTGAGTTAGTTATTCCGCAAACTTCTTAATAATTTCTTAAATAAACAAATAATACTTCGGAATAATATTTTTTATTTTTGTTAAAACTTTAAAGCGGTTTTCTAACGATATTGTTGCAACACAAGTATATGATGCTATTTTTTTGTAATGGTTGCGTTAAAGCTCATTTTATTTAAAATTATTTTTATGTTAAAATTAAGATTTTCAAATTTTGATTTAGAATGTGGCACCGACGAAGCTGGCAGAGGTTGTTTAGCAGGACCTGTTACTGCTGCAGCTGTCATATTACCAAATAATTTTGAACTAGATTTTTTGAATGATTCAAAACAATTGTCAGAAAAAACAAGAGAAAAACTTAAACCAATTATTGAGTCAACAGCATTAGCTTATGCCGTCACTCATTTGGAACCAAAAATAATTGATGAAATCAACATTCTTAACGCCTCCATTAAAGCGATGCAAGAAAGCATTGTGAAGTTAAATCCTACACCTTTATATATTATAGTAGATGGAAATAGGTTTAAACCTATTAATAACATCCCTTACTCAACCATTGTAAAAGGCGACTCAAAATTCATGAGTATAGCTGCAGCATCCGTTTTAGCCAAAACCTATCGTGATGAATACATGAATAAAATTCACGAAGAATACCCAATGTACAATTGGAAACAAAACAAAGGCTATCCAACTATTGAACACCGTGAAGCAATTCGAAAATTCGGAACAACCAAATACCACCGAATGAGTTTTCGTTTATTACCCGATCAACTGAGTTTAGAATTTTGAAATTAGAAGTTAGAAGTTAGAAACTCTGAATTAAATAAATTGGAAAAATGATGAAGGATTTTTTGTTTGACGTCTTCTTCATCGACTTTTTCAACTCCGAGTTCTACGTTAAGAGAGGTGACTGTTTTGCCTTTTATTCCACAGGGAATAATATTATCGAAGTAACCCAAATTGGCATTTACGTTTAAAGCAAATCCGTGCATGGTCACCCAGCGCGATGCCCGAACACCCATAGCACAAATTTTTCGAGCAAACGGAGTTCCAACATCCATCCAAACTCCAGTTTCACCCTCGCTTCTTACTCCTATTATATTATACTCTGCCAAAGTTAGAATTATTACTTCTTCAAGTAACCTCAAATATTTATGAATGTCTGTAAAAAAATTCTCTAAATCCAAAATAGGATAACCTACTATTTGACCAGGACCATGATACGTAATATCGCCTCCTCTATTGATTTTGTAAAAAGTAGCATCCTTATCTGCTAATTGTTTTTCAGATAATAACATATTAGAAACATCACCACTTTTACCTAATGTATACACATGAGGATGTTCAACAAACAAAAAATAATTGGGTGTAGCCAAATTAGTTTCCTCTCTTCGGTTTTGAATTTTTAATTCAACAATTTCTTTGAACAATTCTTCTTGGTAATCCCAAGTTGCTTTGTAGTCTTTTTGTCCTAAATCTTTAAGTAAGATGTTTTTGTTCATTGAATTGAGCGCAAAAAAATTGCACAATAATTGTTTAGATACCACAAATATACAAAAAGTTTATTCTCTAGCCCCGATTACAGGAAATGCCTCATATGATGAAAAGCGGGAAAATGGATAACTGACACAAACCAAACCAATCGCTTCAAAAAGTGAAATTATTTCAAATTTTCAAATTGGCACATTTTCAAATTATAACTATCTTTGCCGACTTAAATTTATACTTTATGCAACTTTCAGAACAAGAAATCATTAGACGAGAAAAACTCAAAGCGCTTCGTGATTTGGGCATCAACCCTTATCCCGCCAATTTGTATCCAGTTTCACACACTTCGAAGCAAGTGAAGGAGCAATTTGAAGAAGGCAAGAAGGTGATTTTAGCTGGAAGAATCATGAGCGATCGTGACATGGGAAAAGCTTCGTTTGTGGAGTTACAAGATAGTGAAGGTCGTATTCAGCTGTATTTTAATAGAGATCATATTTGCCCTGGGGAAGATAAATCACTTTACACTCAGGTTTTCAGAAAATTAACCGATTTAGGTGACTTTATTGGTATTGAAGGCGAATTGTTTTTAACTAAAGTGGGTGAAAAATCGGTTCGCGTGGACCAATTTACTTTTTTGAGTAAAACATTACGTCCTTTACCTTTACCAAAAAAAGACGATGAAGGTCATGTTTTTGATGCCTTTGTAGATCCCGAATTACGTTACCGTATGCGTTATGTTGATTTGGTAGTAAATCCAGATGTGAAAGAAGTATTTGTTAAAAGAACTAAATTGTTTAACGCAATGCGTAACTTTTTTAACAATGCAGGTTATATGGAAGTAGAAACTCCAATTTTGCAAGCAATTCCCGGTGGAGCCGCAGCACGTCCTTTTATAACGCATCACAATAGTTTGGATATTCCATTGTACATGCGAATTGCCAACGAATTATATCTGAAACGATTGATTGTAGGTGGATTTGATGGTGTGTACGAATTTTCAAAAAATTTCCGCAACGAAGGAATGGATAGAACCCACAATCCTGAATTTACGGCTATGGAAATTTATGTAGCCTACAAAGACTACAATTGGATGATGGAATTTACTGAAAATTTATTGGAACATTGTGCATTAGCTGTTAACGGAACAACAGAAGCTACCTTTGCAGAACACAATGTAAACTTCAAAGCGCCTTATGCTCGTGTTACTATGACCGATGCAATCAAACAATTTACAGGTTTTGATATTTCAGGAAAAAATGAAACCGAACTCTTTGCAGCAGCTCAATCAATGGGAATTGCAGTTGATGAAACCATGGGCAAAGGAAAATTAATTGATGAGATTTTTGGCGCTAAATGCGAAGGTAATTTTATTCAACCTACTTTTATTACAGATTACCCAAAAGAAATGTCTCCGTTGTGTAAGTCACATCGTGACAATCCTGATTTGACTGAGCGTTTTGAATTGATGGTTTGTGGAAAAGAAATCGCCAATGCATATTCGGAGTTGAACGACCCAATTGATCAAAGAGAACGCTTTGAAGCACAAATGGCCTTAGCCGAAAAAGGTGATGATGAAGCGATGTTCATCGACCAAGACTTTTTGCGCGCTTTAGAATTTGGGATGCCACCAACTTCTGGATTGGGAATCGGAATGGATCGATTAATCATGTTTTTGACTAACAATGCTTCTATTCAAGAAGTATTGTTCTTTCCGCAAATGCGACCTGAGAAAAAACAAATTGAGCTTACAGATGATGAAAAATTAATTATTGGTTTATTGAAAGTAGAGAACAATCAACCTTTAGGACAATTGAAAGAGAAATCACAATTGAGTGGTAAAAAATGGGACGCAGCAATGAAAGGTTTAGCCAAACACGGAATGACCAAAGTAGTGGTTGATGGAGAAAACAAAACAGTGGTTTTGAATTAAAAGACCTTTACTATAAAAAGAAAAGGGAACTCGATTGAGTTCCCTTTTTTATATTTAATATCTGCCAGCGCCACCAGCCATTGCTGCGGCAAAAATGGAACCAAAGATGAGAAACATAATAAATACCAATGCGAGGATAATAGCCATCATTATCAATTGAGCTTTAGCCCAATTCTGTCTATTAACGTTTTGATCATTACCAAAGGCATAAACAAAAAGCATTACTAGTCCAACAATTGGAATAGCCATTATTAAAAGTGTAATCAGCCAGTCTTTTACTGACATTGGTTTTTGGTTTGGGTTTTCGAAAGATTCCATAATAAAAATTTTATTGGTTGATTAGGCTAATGTAGCTATTATAAACTATAATTCAAATTAATACTCCATCTATAATTGGCTTCTACTCTTCCACCAGTTAAATTTTGATTGATCGGTAGCATTACATTGGCACCAAATGAAAATTTATTCTTACCAACTTCAAATCCGAATTTACCAAACAAAATATCGCCTGCTGTATCACGAACAATTTGTTTATGTTGCTCATTATTCTCATATACTTCACCTGCAAAGCCAATTTGCGGTGCTATTGAAAATGCATTCTTTTCATACAAATAAAAAAGGGTTCCAGCATAATTAAATTGGTCTCCAAAACGATAAAACTTTTGATTTTGGGTTTTAAATACATAATTCAGCATGGCATTAAAACCCAGTTTTTTTCGCTTTATCACATATTCTGTTGCCACAAGATAATCCCAACTTCCGGTACCGACTTGATAGCTTGGGTTGACATTGCCCGAATTAGTCTCATTGAATTTTCCTGTTGGTGCTTTTATTCCGGCTCCGATTTGTAAAGTATGTACTAAATACGTGCTGTCTTTGTGGGTTTGATACAATCGGTACATTGCTAAAGCCGTAATATCGCCAATACCTGAAATTTTTTGCTCACCATTTTCGGTTTGACGACTGTGAAAATGATACGGCACTAAAACAGAGATTTGCACATTTTTAACAACAGGAATTCGGGCCCAAATCTGAACTGTATTAAAATTTTCTTCGTACCAAGATGAATTGCTATACAAACCATCTGTACTTTGGTAGTTTTGATTGAAATAACGAACTCCAACAAAATTAGTATTGAGCATTGAGGCAAAACCCATACTTCCGCCACTGGCAGAACAACCACAGGCATCGCAATCATCTTCGTCGAGAAGTAAATAGTATTTTTTGAATTGATTCGCTCTTGCCAAACTGTCTTTGGAAGTAGCATTCGCTAAGAAACTAACAATAAGAAGTAGGCAAACTATATGTTTTTTCATCTTTTAATATTCAGACAATAATGGATTAGTAAGAAACTCGTTGTCGGTGAGTGTTTTTAAGAAAGCAATTAGCTTCGTTTTTTCGGTTGCTGTTAATGGAATTCCGAGTATGCCACCATTATTTAAACTTGGATCTAGATTTTGTGTATTAGCAACACCTGTACTGTAATGGTTTAGAACTGCATCTAAAGTATAAAAACGACCATCGTGCATGTAAGGCGCTGTTTTTTCGATGTTGCGCAAACTGGGCACTTTGAATTTGAAGCGATCTTGTTCCAATTCGGTTACACGAAAACGACCTATATCGTTGATACTTGGATTGATAGGTAAACCATTATTGCGGTACGAATTATCAGTAAATAGATCCGTAGCATGACACGAAGCACATTTTTGATTGAAAATAGCATAACCATCCAATTCGTCTTGTGATAAGGTTCCGCCTGATTCATTGCGGCGGTGTTTATCAAAACGCGAATTACTGGAAGTCGCCATCACCATAAATTGTGCAAGAGCTTTGAGCATGTTTTCGGAATTGATTTGACCGTCGGCGAACGCTTGTTTGTAGAGTTTTTTGTATTCGGCATCGTTTTTCATCATGTTGATCACCGTAGTGAAATTGCCATTCATTTCGATTGGGCTGGTGAATGGAATAATCGGTTGTAAGTCGAGATGCGTTGTTGCGCCGTCCCACATAAAAGCCGTTTGGTACGCCAGATTTTGAATTGGCGGTGTGTTGCGCGTTCCGATGGCGTTGCCTACACCATGACTTACTGAGTGACCGTGGTGAGTAAAAGCATCTTCTTGGATGTGACAAAAGCCACACGATACAATTCCGTCGGAAGCTAAGCGACCATCGTAGAATAGTTTTTTTCCTAATTCGAAACCTTTTTCGGTTAGTGGATTGTTAGATAAATCGTAAGCCAAAGGAGGAAAATTGCTTGGCACACGATATTCGATGGGAAGATTTTGGTATTCGTTGGAATCGTCGTTAGAGCAACTCCAAAGAAACGGAATGAGTACTAATAAATAGCGTAGTGTTTTCATAAGCTGTTGTTTTTAGCCCAGATCGCAATGGAAAGCCCAGAGCGCTTACACCTTACTCTTGTTGGTGAAAGAAAGCGACCAACGGAAGCTTGCTTTTGCCTTACAAGAGTTGGTGTAAGAGCGAGGACTTGTAATGTAGAGCTGGATTAGCTTCTAAAGAAATTAATCGTTGTGAACGTGGTGTACTTCAAACATATTAGCAATGTTTGCCGTTACTAATGCCAATTTGGCACCGCCCATAACCATTGCTCCTTCAGAGAAATTGATTTTGTTGGTACCATCAGGCAATTGCGATACATCGGCCATCATGTGAATTTGAGGCGTGATATTGGTTCGAATCAACGCATTTTCAGGTAAATTTAGTGTCACTTCGGCGTAGTTATAATCGGTTCCGGTTTGGCCTGTGTGCAACATAAAAGTTGTTTCTGTTGGTACTGTTGACGAGGTGAAAGTTCCTTCTAACGCAACAAATTTGTACCCAGCGCTCCACGACCACATCATTCCAGCCGCTTGTGCTTGAGCTAAGAAATCGCCTTGACCTGCGGCGCCCAAATTGAATTGAGCTTGATCAACACCAATTCCGAATTTAACTTTAGTGTAATTTCCTGCTGGAATATTCGGTAAAGTTAATAATGTGCTTGCTTCAGTAGCTTCGTCGATGATGAAGTAGCTTTGGCTTTTTGGCACGGTGTAAGTTGAACCGTCTTCTTTAGTAAGAACGATGTTGCTAACGATGTATTTTACTTTAGAAATTTTTACTGTTTCACCATTCGAATTTACATAAGCAGTGTTGAATGCCAAGTCGGCGTCTTTGTATACGTTATCGAATTCTAATTTTAAACTTCCTTCTCCTGTGATTTCTTCATCATCTTTTGAACATGAGGTGAATGCGAAAGTAGCAGCCAAAACAATGGCTAACGATTTTAATTGAAATTTCATTTTTGTGTTTTTTTATTATTTAATGTTATAGAAATAGTGTGTTAGAAAGAATATTTTTTCTAACGATTTAGACACAACTGTCTAGTCAATTCGAGTTTTAATTTGAATTGATTTCTAAAAAAATTAACTAATAAATGTAGGCGGATGAAAAACGGAACAACTATTTAAGTGAAAGTACAGATTGGAATAGTTGTTACCTACTAAAGAATTCGTATGAAAATAAATTTGTGATAAAGTAATCGGTTGAAGTTCTTGGTAGAATAAGACTTCTATTTCGTGTTTGGAGTTGTCTTTTTTATCGGATGATATTGGTTTTTCTTCTTCCGATGCTTTGGCCAATTCTTTCATCAAATGACATTTACCGTTACATTTTAGTTCGGGTTTGGCTTTGTTGACACAGAGTTCTTTGGAGATGTAGTCATAATTAATTACGTAATCAAACACAGGAAAAATAGGTTTGACCAACATTAGAATGGCTATTATGAGAACTAATTTTTTCACAAGGCAAATTTACAACAGAATTTTAGAAAGAAAATGATAATTGTTATTTTTATTAAACTTTTGTTAAGGATTAAACCTTAGCAATTAAATAAAGTCTTATCAGCAAATCACTTAAATTTTAAATTATGAGAAAATTAATTTTAGTAGTTGCTTTAGTTATTGGACTAACAACATTTGCACAAGGAAAAAAAGGAGAAGGAAGAGGAAAAGACAGACCAAACCCTGAAGAACAAGTTGAAAAAATTGTTGCGCGAATGACAAGTGAACTAAGCTTGGATTCTAAACAACAAGAGCAAGTAAAAGGATTGTTGATGGATCAGGCTAAAACTAGAGAAGCCAAAAGAGCTGCATTTAAAGGGCGAAAAGAAAAAGGAGAAAAACCTTCTGATGAAGAGATTGCCCAAATGAAAAAAGACAGAGCTGATGAAGAGTTAGCTGCAAAAACGCAAATGAAGAAAATTTTGTCTGAGGATCAATACAAAAAATGGTCTGAAATGAAAAAAGAGGTACGCAAAGACATGAGAGGCAAAATGAAAGCTAGAAAAGAAGGTAGGCCTGAAGATGAAAAATAATTAAGTTCGAAAATATTTTGTAGTTTCCGAAAAATAAATTAGTTTTGGTTTCTATTACTAAAAAAAATCGAAATATGAAAAAATTATTTTTTACGTTAGCGTTACTTTTTGCAATATCATTTGGTGCTAATGCACAAGAAGGTAAAGTAGCTCCAGAAGCTTTGGCAAAAAACGAACTTTCTGCTTTGAATGATGCAGTTGGATTGACTAGTCAGCAACAAACTGATTTGTACCGTTTGTTTGAACAGAAATACAAAACTTTAGCAGATGCTTCTTTAAGCGACGAAAGAAAAGCAGAATTTTCGAGAGTAGTTGACTTAAAAATTCAAGCAACTTTAACTGGAGATCAAAATCAAAAGTTAGAAGCGAACAGAAAAACATTCGACAAGGCAAGAACATCTTTAAATTCAAAATAAAAAAATCCCCGTTTAAAACGGGGATTTTTTTTATAATGTTTTCGCTACTTTATTTATAGCTTTAATAGTAAAATCAATATCTTCATAAGAAAGCGCATCAGTAATAAACCAAGTTTCGTAGGCTGATGGTGCAATATAAATACCTTCATTCAATAATCCGTGAAAGAATTTTTTAAAGGTATCGTTATCCCCTTTTTTTGCTGATTGAAAATCCACTACAGCCTCTTCATCAAAATGCACTGAAATCATAGAACCTACTCTATTAATTGTGAAAACAATATTATTTTGATTCAATACTTCTCGAATTCCTTTTTCTAAATAAGCCGTTTTTTGTTCAAGTCTGGTAAACAATTCATTGTCATTATTGATTTCTGTTAGCATTGCAAGTCCTGCAGCCATAGCCAAAGGATTTCCAGATAATGTTCCTGCTTGATAAACTGGGCCAAGAGGCGCAAGATGATTCATAATTTCATTTCGAGCTGCAAAAGCTCCAACTGGTAAACCGCCTCCAATTACCTTTCCAAAACATACAATATCTGCTTTGATACTAAATAGTTCTTGCGCTCCGCCTTTTGCTAAACGAAATCCAGTCATTACTTCATCAAAAATCAACAAGGTTCCGTTTGCCAAACATACTTCTCGTAAGGATTCAAGAAAACCTTCCTTTGGTGGCACACAGCCCATATTTCCGGCTACTGGTTCAATAATTATGGCTGCTATTTCATTAGGATTAGCTTCAAATAGAGCGCGAACACTTTCAATATCATTGTAATTAGCTAATAAAGTATCTTTTGCGGTTCCTTGCGTGACACCAGGACTATTTGGAGTTCCAAATGTACTTGCACCACTTCCCGCTTGAATTAAGAAAGAATCCGAATGACCGTGGTAACAGCCTGCAAATTTGACAATCTTATCTCTTTTGGTGAAGCCTCGAGCGAGTCGAATGGCACTCATGCAAGCTTCAGTTCCAGAGTTAACAAAACGAATTTTATCAATATTTGGCACCATCGAAATGGCTAATTTAGCAATTTGAGTTTCCAATTCTGTTGGCATCCCGAAAGAAGTTCCCTGTTTTGCTCGTTCTGTTATTGCTTCAATTACCTTTGCATTTGCATGACCTAAAATCATTGGACCCCAAGAATTAATATAATCTATTAATTGGTTGCCGTCTTCATCATATAGGTAAGCTCCTTTTGCCCTTTTTACAAAAATTGGCGTTCCGCCTACAGCTTTAAACGCACGCACTGGCGAATTTACACCTCCAGGAATTACATTTTGTGCTTCAACAAAAAGAGCACTGCTTCTTTGGTATGACATAGTAGTTTAATGTATGGTATTATTTTATTTTCAGGATTTGTCCGATTGAAATCGAATTGTCAATGATGTTGTTTTTCTTTTTCAAATCTTCTATAGAAATATTGTAACGTTTCGAAATAGAATACAAGGTATCACCTTTAATTACTTCATGCATTTCAGAAGTTAAAACAACTGCTTTCTCTTCTACTTTTTCTGTAGCAACAGGTTTGGTCTCTACATATTCAATCCCTAGCACTTCTGCATCGTATTTTTGCAGTTGATAACGTTCTATAATACCTATCAACTTTGTAGGATAGGCAGGATCGGTTGCGTATCCTGCTTTTTTTAATCCTTTTGCCCAACCTTTGTAATCGTTTTTTTCTAATTTAAATAACGGGTCGTACCATTTTCTACCTCTCAAGAAAGCGGCATAATCTTGATAGGAATCATAGGCATTTTCGTATTGTCGGAAGCATTCTTGCAATTCATCATCATCGTGATTTACACCAGGTCCGTTCCAATCTTTATGGCATTTTATCCCGAAATGATTATTGGCTTTACGGCACAAGGTTCCTGTTCCAGCACCTGATTCCAAAATCGCTTGTGCTAAAGCAATACTTGCTGGAACTCCGTGATTGGCCATGTTTTTTTTGGCTATATCTTTATAATTTTCAATGTAAGCCAATACAATTTCAGTAGTAACTTTTACTTTTGAAGTTGCTTCGAGTGTTTCTGTAGTTTGATTTTGTTTTGGCTTTTCCACTTGAGTTGGAGCAGGCTTGACTTCTGGCTTTTCTTCTACTTTAACCACTTGAGGTGTTGGTCTTTTTGTAGGTGCTTTGGTCGTTTGAATTACCGATTTATTAGAACCACACGAAAAAAACAAAACAGCAACAAAACAAAGTAATCCCTTTTTAATCATTGTAATCAATTATTGGTTTGTTTTTACTTTTTAAAACTTCATTCATCCCTTTTATACCTTGAATTCCGCCTGTGTGTATCAGAAGAATCTTCGAATTCTTTGGAAAAAAATCATTACGAATTAAATCTATAACGCCAAAAACCATTTTTCCGGTATAAATTGGATCCAATGGCACTTTATTTTTACTATAAAATGAATTCAAAAATAGCACCAATTCATCGGAAACTTTTCCATAACCGCCAAAATGATAGTCGTTAATCAACTCCCAATTGGATTTGGTGGCGAATTTACGAATATCTTTTTGTAAAAAATCGCCTTTTAGCGAAGGAAATCCTAAAACTTTTTGATGTGAAGAAGATGAATTAATAATTCCGGATATAGTTCCTCCAGTTCCTACTGAAGTACAAATAAAATCATAAACAGTATCTGTTTCTTGAAGGATTTCTTGACATCCTTTTACTGCTAATTCATTGGTTCCTCCTTCTGGAACAAGGTAAAATGACCCAAAAAGTTGTTCTAATTTTTGAAGAAACTCAACTGAGTCTTTTTTTCTATATTCTTCTCTTGAAACAAAATAAAATTGCATTCCACATTGTCGAGCAAACGATAATGTTGGGTTTTTATCAACTTCTGATGCTAATTCCTCACCGCGAATTACGCCAATGGTTTTCAATTGATTTTGTTTTCCGGCATAAGCTAAAGCAGCAATATGGTTTGAAAACGCACCTCCGAAAGTTACTAAAGTAGTTTGATTTTCAAGTTTTGCTTGAATTAAATTGTACTTTAATTTTCTGAATTTATTTCCGGAAACAATGGGATGAATCAAATCTTCCCTTCTGATAAAAAGCTGTATTGAGGGATTGGGAGAATGGATTTTTTGAGTATTAATTTCCAAAATAAATTTTTGCCAAAGTTAGCTTCTTAAAAATATTCCAACAAAAAAGGCGCTCACTAAAAACGCCTTTATTCTATTTTTTGTATGAAATAGTTTAATTTTTTCTTTCAACAATTATTTTTTGGCTCATTGTTTGACCGTCTTTTGCAGAAAGCTTTACAATGTAAACTCCTTCACTAAGTATTGAAGTAGAAATCTCGTAATTGATTTTAGAATCTAAATCTGATTTTTCAATAATTAATTTACCCGCCATATCATAAAGCGTTGCTGATTTCAATTCTATTGCGTTTGGATTAGAGATGCTCAACAATTGTGAAGCATTGTTTTGAACAACAACCAAGCTATTACTAATTAGGTTTGCATTACTCAGTGTGCCATCTGTAAAAGTAACCTCAAAACGATTATTATAAGTTCCTTCAGACAAATTAACTGTAAAATCTGCTAATTTCAAGTTATGATACAAATTAGTTTCTGCATCAAAAATATAAACTGGTTGGTTCTCATCAAAATTCACCACTTCTAACAAGTTAAATTTAAATGTTGAATTGCCAGTAACTTTAACTCCAAGAGGCACTCTTTTTTCGATACTGAAATTTATCCCTTCAATAACATATCTATCATTATTTATAAAGAAATAGGCGTCGTTTGGCAATCCATCTCCGTCTGGACTTCTTGAATCAATTCCTGGATCAACTCCCATTGTTGCTTCTGGAACGAAAGCCAAAGCGATTTGTCTGGTGAATTGATTATTTAAAACGGTGTTTAATCGAATGTGCGAAACGGTATTAATGGCTCCAGCTCCTGTGGTTGGCGCATCGGTAGTGGCGTTATAATCCAATCGTTCAAATTGAGATAGAGCGCCAGCTTCTAGGTAGTATTCTCTGTGAGCATTTTTTAGAGTAACTGTTCCCAAAGCATTTCCTTTGATCATGAACCCTTGACCAATTGGAGCGTATTTTCTTTCTATCGATAAACCAGAAGACGCGCCAGTTGTATTTAAAGTTCCATCACTATTATAAGTATTGAATGTTGCTGGCACATAAAGACCATTTGACACTAATGATATTGGAGAATAAGTTCCGTAACCACCTCTGTATTGAGCAAGAATATGTGAATTAACAGTTTTGTCGTGTTCCCAATAATAAGCAGTTCTATCAAAGGCTGTATTAGCAGGGTCAAGCAAAAATGCATTAACATTCAATGCAGATGGATAAGGATTTCCAGTTAAAGTCATTTTATTCAAATCAACACCAACAGTGATGTTTCCATCATTAGGCTTGCCTCTAAAGTCATAGCGTTGTGCTCCTCCAGGATTATTGAGCGTTACTTCACCCACATTGGTATTATCTGTTCCGCTAGTTCCTTTCATAGTAAAACCTTGACCTGCTGCCAAAGTTGGAGTATCTTGAACATAAATCCAACCTGCTCCTCCTGGATCATAAACATTAGAAGATAAATATTTCCAAATCCATCTTTTAGAAATATCTAAGGTTGTATTGGAAGTAGTTCCATCAAAAGCACTTGTAATAGTAACTGGAGTTGCAGCAGTAAGTGATGTTGGGCGGTTGAGCATTGCGATTCCAAAGTTTTCATTTCCTACAGCAGCAGAAGCATTACCAACAGGTGAACACCAATAATTATAATCAAAATTATCTGAACTTCCCTCTTGAAAAACCGAGAGTTTACCTACACCTCTGTTTGCTGAAGTTGAAGTTGTCCCTTGCAAAAGCTGACCCTCATTTCTCAAATAAAAGGTACTATTAGCTCCATTAAGTTCAACATTACCTGTAACATATACCAAGCTACCCTTGTTGTATATAAAACTATTATTACTAACATAAACCTGAGCCATGGTTACGTTAAAAGCAAAAAACAATAAAAAGGAGAAATGTTTCATAATCATAGGATTAAACACCAAATTTACTCTTTTTTTGAATACTTTGATTACCCATAAATACAAAAACCGCTTAGAATCGTTGAAAGTCACATAAAGTCGATTAACTGCATTTTGCTTAGCACAAATCCCTTAGGAAATTTATTATTTTTCTGAAACAGGTTAAATTACTTAATAAAAACCTAAAGCCTTGATTTTCCATGGTTTTTATTAAAAACAGCTTCATTAATATGAAAGAAAAATCTGTAAATAACAATCTACAATGCTTTTTAACATTTTTTTTAAAAAAACCTTTGTGTTTGTGTGTTATTTCTTTATTTTTGATAAATATAAAATTCCCCCACTATGAAAAAAACATTACTCACAGATAATTCCCGTAGCAATGTTATACCAAAAAAAATCTATACATTGCTATTTTTAAGCATGTTATTTTTTTTTAGTAATTCGAATGCACAGGGTACAACTTGCGCAACAGCGGAAACACTCAACATTAATGGTGCTTGTGATGCAAACTCAATAACTGATGCAACACTTAATAATCCCGCAGCATCAGGATGTGGTATTGGAACAGTTAGAAGAGAAGGTTGGTACACATTTACAGTCACTGGTGGCCCTCTAAACATAACGATTACAGGCAACGCTGCAAACAACAACCTCGCTTTACAACTTGTTTCAACAACGAGCAATTGTGCAGGTACATTAGCTCAAATAGCTTGTGCAAATACTACAACCACAAATGGAGCACAAACAGAGACAATCACTCAAAGTTTGGCCAATGGAACTTATTATTTGAAAGTATTAAACGTTGGAACCAATGCTAATATGACTTTAAACAGCATTTGTGTTACTGCCGCAGGGCTACCTCCTGCAAATGCAACTTGCGCAACAGCCACCACATTACCTTGTGCTACAACAAACCTAGCTGGCACCACAATTGGAACTACAGGCGCTTCAGCCAATGGAACGGGTTGTTCAATGTCGGATTATGGAGTTTGGTACACTTTTGTTGGTGATGGACAAGAAACTACTATAAGTTCAACTGCAACATTTGATCATGAAATGTCAATTTCTAGTGGAAGTTGTGGTGCACAGACCTCAATTTCTTGTAATGACAGCGCATTAAGCGGAGGCACAGAAACTTATACATTTACAACAGTGAGCGCAACAGTATATTACGTTTATATCGCTCATTATCTGAATGGCAGTACTACAACAGGAACATTTACTATTTCAAGATCATGTACTCCTGCCTATAATCCTTGCTCTACTATTCCGAATATTACTGCTTGTGGCACTACAACAAACCTTACTGTTGCTACTGGAAATGGTCTTTACGGAACTTCAGCATGTGGTTTTACCACACCAGGTCGAGAATACATCTATACTTTTACTCCTGCAACTACTGGAACCTATACCATACAACAATTGAGTTCATTTGGATATATTGATTATCAATATAAATTGGTTTCTGGAGGTTGTTCAAGTACAGGCTGGACTTGTATTGACGATATGACTGGAGCCGTGACAAGTCCGAATTTTAGTTTAACAGCAGGAAATCAATATTACATCCTTTTAGACCCAGAATCAACAACAGGAGGAAATGTGAGTTTTATTATTACTTGTGGTTCATCAGCTCCTGTTAACAGTACTTGTGCTAGCGCCACTACATTGCCTTGTGGTACAACCAACTTAGCCGGAACAACAGTGGGTACATCGTCAATAGTTCATGGCACTGGATGTAGTATGGGAAATTATGGTGTTTGGTATACATTTGTAGGAAATGGATATGACACAACCATAACCTCAACAGCAACTTTTGATCATGAAATGGCTATTGCAAGTGGCAGTTGTGGCAGTTTAGTAAACTTATCTTGTAATGATGTAGGTCTTAGCGGGGGAACAGAAACTGCCACTTTCAGCACAGTTCTTGGAACAACCTATTATGTATATATCTCCCATTATTCTAACAGTAGCACCACAACTGGAACATTCACTATTTCAAGAAGTTGTACAACTTGTTCAGAACCAACTTTAAACCCAGTTAGCAACATAACTTTAACAACCGCAACAATTAGCTGGAATGCACCTGCAATTCCTCCAACAAACGGGTACCAATACTTTGTATCAACAAGTAGCGCTACACCAGTTGGTCCAGGAATAGCAACAGGAGCAACAAGTGTTAACTTAACTGGCTTAGTAGCAAACACAACTTATTATGTCTTTGTAAGAAGTGATTGTGGTGTAAACGGATTAAGTATTTGGACACCATACACAATGTTTACTACTGGTTATTGCCCATCCACATCTACGAGTTCATCTTACTATATTAACAATTTCTCAACTGCAGGAGGCTCAAATAACATTGCTAATAATGGTTCAGGATATTCTGCAGGAGGTTATGGAAACTTTATTGCACAAACCGTAAGTCAAATTAATTTCGGCAGTGTAACATTTTCGGCGGCTTTCTATGATGGGTTTTATACTTATGGTTTTAATATTTGGGTAGACTGGAATGACGATTTTGATTTCAATGATGCAAGTGAATTAGTTTATGCGAGCGGAATATATGTACCAAATGCAACGGGCGCTATTACGGTTCCCGGATTTGCAAGTGTTGGAAATCACCGAATGAGAATAGTAGCGAATTATTTATCAACCAACCCATCGCCTTGTGGATCTATTTCAAGTGGAGAAACTGAAGATTACACTTTTACTGTATTACCTCCATTACCTTGTGCTGACAATCCAATTTCAATAAGTGTAACTGTAAATTCTCAAACAGCAGCAACCATCCATTGGATTGAGCCTACTCCTGCTCCTGCAAATGGTTATCAATATTATTTATCAACCTCTAACTCAACACCCGGATTTTCAGCAGTACCAACAGGTTCTGTCGGAGCTGGATCAACTTCTGTAGCGTTATCTGGTTTAATTTCTGGAACAACCTATTATGTTTGGGTACGTGCAAATTGTGGTGGTGGTTTAGGACAAGGAGTTTGGGTTGGGCCAATTAGCTTTGCAACACCAAACTGTGCCTTAGGAAGTGGTTCAGGAACCACATCTCTATCTTGTCCTGGTGTAGATGCTGGTGGATTGGGGCTATTAGGAGCAGATCACTCACCAATAAATCCATGTACTGCTGCGTCTTGTGTAGATTTAGAAGCCGTTTATGCTCCTATTGCTCAATCAACAAGTTATGTTGTTCAGTCAATACCTTACGCACCTCCTTATCAATTCAATTGTTTAAGAAATCCTGTAAGTATTAATGTTGATGATGTTTGGTCTACAACGATTAATTTACCTTTCCAATTTTGTTTTTACGGAACCAATCACACACAGTGTTTAATTGGCTCAAATGGTGTGATAACGTTTGATTTGACCAACAATACTCCAGGAGGTTACAACCCTTGGTCTTTTGCTTCTAATTTACCAAGCACCTCATTGTTTAGAGATACAATTTTTGGAGTATACCATGATATAGATCCTAGCAAAGGTGGTGAAGTGGGATGGGAACTAATCACTTTAAATAATGGTTGTCGTGCTTTGGTGGCTGCATGGGATGATATTCCAATGTTTTCATCAAGCTGTAATTCCATTCTATACACAGGAATGATTGTATTGTATGAAAATACAAATGTAATTGAAGTATATGTACAAGAGAAAAACGTATGTTCGACATGGAACAGTGGAAACGCAATCATAGGAATACAAGACCCAACTGGAACAATAGCATCAGTAGCCCCAAATAGAAATGGTTTAGACCCCGATTGGACTGTGGCTGGTGAAGCATGGAGATTTGTTCCTAATGGAGCACCTGCAACAACTGTTACGTGGTATGAAGGTCCTTTAGCAATTGGAACGCCTATCGGAACAGGTGACACCATTTCTGTTTGTCCTTATCAAACAACAACCTATACAGCACAAGTAACATACACCATTTGTTCTGGGAGAACTATTGAAAAAACAGACCAAACAACAGTAACCGTGATTGGAAACAAAGTTTGGAACGGGGCAACAAATTCTAATTGGAATGTTGCAAGCAATTGGACACCTGCTGGGGTTCCAACAGCTGCTGATTGTGTAATCATTCCTAATGTTACCAACGACCCTATTGTTAGTGGAAGCGGATTTAACGGTTTAGGAAAAAATCTAACAGTATTAAGTGGCGGATTTTTGACTATTAACGGCACAAACAGCCTTACTATCACAGATTTTGTAAATGTAAATGCTACTGGAAGATTCCTAATAAATGATGATGCAAGTTTGATTCAAACCAATAGTGTTTCAAACACAGGTAACATCGAATACGAAAGAAACACCAACATTCGTATGTTGGATTACGTATATTGGTCATCTCCTGTTTCTAATTTCCCATCAAGCTCAGTATCTCCTGGAACTCCAACTAATGTAATTTGGAAATGGAATCCAACTCATAACGGAACCGATTACGGAATATGGGTTAATGGAAATGAAAATATGGTAACAGGTAAAGGGTATATTATTCGCGGTCCGAGTAGCTACACTGCAACACCATCAAATTACCTTGCAACATTTATTGGCGTTCCAAATAACGGTAACCTCTCAACTCTTATAACAAGAGGAACACGAACTAGTTCTTATCCGTCACCAGGAGGAACAGCCACCGCAGAAGATGACAACTGGAATTTACTTGGAAATCCTTATCCTTCAGCGATAGATGCAAATTCGTTTTTAAGCGCCAACACCAACCTTGATGGAAACATTCGTCTTTGGACGCATGGTCAGCCTATAAGTAATACCAACTCAGATCCTTTTTATGGAGATTATGTTTACAATTATTCTGTAAATGATTACATAAGCTACAATTCTTTAGGTTCAACACCTCCAGGTTTCTTAGGTAAAATTGGTGCTGGACAAGCCTTTTTTGTTCAAATGAATCATAGCTCACCTACACCATCTGCTGTGGCCTTCAACAATACTATGAGAAATAGCACTTACAGTAACAGTCAGTTCTACAGAACAACATCAACCGACTCAGATGATGATAAGAGCAGAATTTGGTTAAACATTTCAAATAGTAACAATGCAACATCAACAACACTAGTTGGATATGCTAATGGCGCAACTTATCAAAGAGACCGAATGTTTGATGCTTTCTATAAACCAAGTAATATTATGGAGATCTATTCATATATAGAAGATAAACCGATGATAATAAACGGAAGACCGCTTCCTTTTGATGAAAATGACATGATACCTATTGGAATAACTACTCCTTTAGCTGGAACTTATTCTATTGGAATTTTAGATGCTGATGGTTTATTTGAAAATCCAAATCAAATGATTTATTTAAAAGATAATTATCTCGAAACTATTCATGATTTAAGATTATCTCCCTATACTTTTACCTCTGAATCAGGGAATTGCGGAAATCGTTTTATTTTAAGGTATACAAATGGTACTTTAAACAATACTAATTACGAGTTTTTAAATAATTCAATAACTGTTGTATCCAACCAGAACATTGAATTGCTTTCCGTAACAGAGAGAATAGACAACATTATAGTATACGATCTTTTAGGCAGAAAATTAGCCGAATATAAAAATGTAAATTCAAATTCTTTTACAATTAAAAATTTGATTAAAAACAACTCTACTTTGATGCTTGAAATTAAAACAGAAAAAGGAAACAAAGTCAATAGAAAAGTTATTTTTTAAATCATTAACTCCTTAACCAACAAAGCCTTTACTTAAAAAAGTAGAGGCTTTTTTTATTTTTCAAGCTTTTAATCGATTAATTAAGCTCGTCAACGACAAAAAAAACAACCATAAATTAAGGTACTTAAATTTGTATTAGAGTCTATTCTTTTCACTTAAATTCAACAAACATGAAAAAAGAATTATTATTAATCGTTTTTATACTCTTTTTTATAAAAACCACAAATGCTCAGATAGGAATTGGAACAACGTCTCCAACCTCAACACTTGATGTAGTTGCTAGCAATCCAACTGGAACTTCAACCAATGTCGATGGAATTTTGATACCAAGGGTTACAAGACAGAGAGCGCAAAGTATGACTGGTATCCCAACATCAACCATGATTTATGTTGACGATGTGACATCAGGTACCGCAACTGGTTTAACAGTCAATGTTACTTCTGTTGGGTTTTATTTTTTTAATGGAACCATTTGGGAAAAAATTTCTACAGGATTAAATACTAATTGGTCATTAACTGGAAATAACGGCACAACTCCTGGAACCAATTTTATTGGCACAACCGACATTTCCGATATCAGAATAAAAACAAACAGCATAGACCGTTGGAATATTTCAAATGCCAATGGAGGTCAATTACAATCTTATTCATTAGGCACAGCTGCTCTTCCCACCTATTCATTTCAAAACGACACTAATACAGGAATGTACAGTTCAGGAGCTGACAACTTAGCCTTCTCAACATTTGGAACACAACGAATGACAATTGGTAGCAATGGCAATGTAGGAATAAACATTGCTCCTTCTACCTATAAGCTAGACGTTAGTAGTGCAACAGGAGATGCCATTTTTGGGCATTCCAATAATGTTGGCGGTATTCTAGGTTATGAAACCAATTTTTCATTTGGAGTAGCACCGCAAACTATTAGTGGAACTGGAGTTTATGCAAATAATCCCGCCGCTGGATATACTAGTATATTTGCGCAATCAACTGGTGCTGCAACTGTAGCTGCTAACATAAGCTATTCTAATGTTTGGATGGCCAATTACAATTACGTTGATAATGCTTCTGCTACAACAAATCCATCGGTTAGTTATAATCAACTCAACAATACTAGCACCACTTTAGGCGGAACCCAAATTGCTGTTCGTGGTTTCAATAACCGAGCTACAACTACCGGAAACCCAGGATATTCAGTTGGTGTTCAAGGATTAGCTAATTCGCAATTCCAAGACTCCTATGGCATACAAGGTCTTTCATATTCAGATGCTGGAATAAGTACAGGAGGCTATTTCTCTGGAAACAATTACGTTGGAACAAGCATAGCTTATAGTTATGTTGGTGGCTGGATTAATGGAGCCACAGCTCGTAAAATTGTGGGCACAGGAACTGTATCTGAAATTATACCGACCGAGAATCATGGAAGGGTTACATTAACTTGTCCTGAATCACCCGAGTATTGGTACCAAGATTATGGAACTGTTGAAATGATTAACGGGAAAGCTACAATTATGGTAGACGAAATACTAGCAGATATTATTGTGGTTGATGAGGAAAATCCTCTTAGAGTTATTTGCACGCCAATTGGAATGCCTTATTTTAATGGTGTTACAATTATGAGTCAAACATCGAATTCTGTTGAAATTTTAGAACTCAACGGTGGAACTCATTCTGGAAAATTACAATACCAATTGGTGGCTAAACCCAAAACAAATTTTGGAGAAGGCAGGTTTCCGCAAGCACCTGGACCAGGCTATTTGAAAGCGGATAAGGAACCAAGCATTGCAAAGGCAAAAAACCAACCTAACGACGGTAGAGCAATTTTCAAATGGCCATCTGACCACATTGTGTACAAATACAACCCTGAAGATTATGTTTCAGTAGGTGATGTTATTCCAGCTGGGCCTAATGCGGGTAAAATTAAGCTTGGTAATGGAAAATATGGCACTGCTGTTCCAGTAGAAAAACCAAAACAATAAAAAAATCACTATCATAAAAAACCTTCACTAAAAATTGAAGGTTTTTTTGGTGTTTTCTAAATTTCTTTTAGAAACGAAGTCAAATTTTGGTCTTTTTCTAAATTGAGTTTTTTTCGAATAATGGCTCTGTAGTTGTTGATTGCTTTTTCAGAAATATTCAACTGACTTGAAATTTGTT
Organism: Flavobacterium sp.; assembly: GCA_016787805.1. Lineage (GTDB taxonomy): Bacteria > Bacteroidota > Bacteroidia > Flavobacteriales > Flavobacteriaceae > Flavobacterium. The sequence continues at coordinate 64,444 of JAEUTY010000011.1, forward strand.
TGGTATTCAAATTCAACCGAAGATAAGTTGCAATTTGTATTTCTTTATCATTCAAATCAGGGAAACTGTTTTTTAAATTAAATAAAAATGATGCCTGAGAATCTTTAATTTGTGAGTTCAATTGCACTTTCTCATTATTGAGATCAATTGAATCATTAATCATTAATTGCAATTCCTTTATTTCATCTAAAATAGCCGAATCTGTACTCGCACTTTTTACAGTTGTTAATTTCTTTTTAAAATTAGATAATAACTTGTTTTGCTCTTGAATTTGAAGGGCAAACTCGGTTACTTGGCGATTTTTAAACTCAACTTCCTTATTCAAATTTTCTTCTTTAAGCCTACTGATTTCTTCTAAGTATTTCTCGTTACGCTTCTTTATTTTAATGGTTTTGTGCTGACGAATGACAAAATAACTCAAACCTACAATTAATAATACTAACAATGCATAACGGTATTTCGATTGTGTCGATTTGATTTGCAACAACTCTAACTCTTGTTGGTATTGCGAAATGTCATACTTAATTTGCAATTCTTCAGTTTCACGCTTTTTTTCTTTTACAGCAATTGCTTCATTTATGGCAATGTGCTCTTTAAAATTACTCAAAGCTAAATCCGATTGATTTATTTTTTCATAAGTTTTAGATAAATTCAAATAGCCTTTTGCTTTAAGCTTGTCTTCTTCAATGGCTGTAGCATGTTGAACTACTTCTTGATAGTTAGCAATAGCTTTTGCATAATTATTTTCTTTAAAACTCAAATCACCCAACACCAACAAAACCTCACTCAACAATAATTGATCTTTGGTTTTTTGAGCGTATTGATAACACAATTGCGCGTACTTTTCTGATTCAACAACAGCATTTAAATGCGCATACGTTTCGGCAATATTCAAGTCTAAAATCGCGTTCAAATGATCGTTTTTGATGATTCTAACCCTATCTTTTGCATCAAAAAAAATCCTCAATGCTTCAGTATACTGACCATCTTCTAGCAAAATCGCTCCTAAATTATTAGACGCTATCAAAATGTGGTAATTCCGCTTTTTTTGCTTACTCAATTCCATTGCCTTTTGGTAATAATCAATGGCTTTCTTAATGTTTTTTTGTTTGGTATTAACAAAAGCAAGCGCTGAATAACCTTCAATTAATTGATTGACATTCTCCTGTTTTTTGGCCAACTCAAATCCATCAATGGCATATTTCTGAGCGCTTCTATTATCGTTGATACTCAAATAAAAAGCACTCAAATAATAGTACAAAGTTGCCCTTTCCGATTCGTCAATATCAGCTTCTGCTTCATTCAAATAATGCAAAGCCAATTTCTTCTGATTGATTTGAAAGTAACTGTGTCCTAAAAACTTCTTGCAACTGGCAGCTTTTGCTTTTTGGTCCTGACGTTCATAAAATACAATTGCTTTTTTAGCCAAAGGAACAACTTCTTGGTAATTACCTCGTAGCATTAATAATCGAATTTTTCTATATAAAAATTCCGATTCTAAAGAGGATTCCGAAGACCAATTTGCCGTTTTTTCTATCTGATTCAAATACAACGAAGCACTATCAACCATAACATTACCTTTCAAAAAAGAATCAACTTTGACTAATTTTTGCTGGATCTGTTTATCGCTAAGTTGAGCAAAAACAAAACTACTGAGAAGAAGCAACAGCAATAAATACAATTTGTTTTTCATCAGACAACTTCAATTATTTTATCCAAAGATACACATTGACACTATTATTTTTCAGACAAAAAGGATAAAAAACACCAAAAAGAACGCTCTTTTAAATAGTCAAAATCTTTTTCATTAGCGTACGCTTCACGCTCAAACGATATGTTGTAATACGCTTTCTTACGGTTTTTATACTGTAGCAATCGTATCCCAAACTCAATTCCGTACCAAATATAAAACGGCACAACCAACAATTCTAATTGTTGCCGCAAATGAATGCGCTCATGATTGATAAACACCTTGTTGAGCTTATCACTCTTACTAGCAATAAAAACAAACGGAAAAAAAGTCAAGCCCCTAAATCCGCGCGGTGTTAAATATTTAAAAACGATTAATATCATGTCGGGCAAAGTTGCTAATTTTACGCTTATGAATGAAAAAATTGACCCAAATAATTTAATCGAAGGTGAAGATTACTACCTCACACCCGAAGGTTACCGCTGTTTTACCGAAAAATACCACCTCAAACGTGGCTATTGCTGCAAAAGTGGATGCCGACATTGCCCTTACGGCTTTGATAAAAAAACAGGTGATATCAAAAAGAAGTAATTTTACTAAGGCGTTCCCCCGATGGATAAAAACAAATTTGCAAAATGTAGTTTTTACCAATCGGGGTCGGGCTTTCGCACTCGCTTTTTTGCTCCATGTATATTACGCAAAAAGAGCTCAAACAATTGCTCTATCCCTAACGCAGTCAGTAGTGCTACAGAAAATTAGAATTAAATTAAAAAACTCTGTAACTTTACCACTCTAATTTTAGAAGGCAGAAGGCAGAAGGCAGAAGGCAGAAGGCAGAAGGCTAACAGCTAACAGCTAACAACTAACAACTAAATTAAAAAAACAACAATCATACCATCCAATAGTCTTACAATCTTACAATCAAAAAAATGACTTTTCAAGAACAAATACAACAAGGAATTCCGCAGGTTTTACCACAACCCAAACCCTACGAAGTCGACATCAATCACGCTCCCAAACGCAAAGAAATTCTGACCGAAGAAGAAAAAAAACTAGCGCTCAAAAATGCCTTACGCTATTTTGAACCTCAACACCACGCCGAATTAATTCCCGAATTCAAAACCGAACTCGAAACTTACGGCCGTATTTATATGTATCGTCTTCGTCCGGATTACCGCATGTATGCTCGCCCCATTTCTGAATATCCTGGAAAAAGCGAACAAGCCAAAGCCATCATGCTCATGATCCAAAACAACTTGGATAATGCAGTAGCACAACATCCACACGAGTTAATCACCTATGGTGGAAATGGCGCGGTGTTTCAAAACTGGGCACAGTATTTACTCACCATGCAGTACTTGTCCGAAATGACTGACGAACAAACTTTAGTAATGTACTCAGGTCATCCAATGGGTTTATTTCCATCGCACAAAGAAGCACCACGAGTAGTCGTTACTAATGGAATGGTTATTCCCAACTACTCCAAACCCGACGATTGGGAAAAGATGAACGCACTAGGCGTTTCACAATACGGACAAATGACCGCTGGAAGTTACATGTACATCGGTCCGCAAGGCATCGTTCACGGTACAACTATTACGGTTTTAAACGGATTTAGAAAAATAAAACGTTCGCCCAAAGGTGGTTTATTCGTAACGTCAGGTCTTGGCGGAATGAGTGGAGCACAGCCTAAAGCAGGCAATATAGCAGGTTGCGTTACCGTTTGTGCTGAAGTCAATCCGAAAATCACGCACATTCGTCATTCACAAGGCTGGATCAACGAAATTGTAGATAACATTGACCATTTGGTTCCAAGAGTGAAAACCGCTTTGGCCAATAATGAAGTTGTTTCAATTGCTTACCTCGGAAACGTAGTAGATGTTTGGGAACGTTTCGATCAAGAAAACCTGCACATCGATTTGGGTTCCGATCAAACTTCATTGCACAATCCGTGGGCTGGTGGTTATTACCCAATGGGTTATTCGTTTGAAGAATCGAATGATTTAATGGCCAACAATCCCGAAAAATTCAAAGAAGAAGTTCAAAAAACACTACGTCGTCACGCGGCAGCAATCAACAAACATACAACCAAAGGAACTTATTTCTTTGACTATGGAAATGCCTTTTTACTCGAAGCTTCACGCGCTGGAGCTGCTGTAATGAACGAGCATCCAACTTTGGGAAGAGAATTCAAATACCCAAGTTACGTGCAGGACATTATGGGTCCGATGTGTTTTGACTATGGATTTGGTCCATTCCGTTGGGTTTGTGCCTCAGGAAAACCCGAAGATTTAGCCAAAACCGATAAAATTGCCTGCGATGTTTTGGAAGAAATGATGAAAACCGCACCCGAAGAAATCCAACAACAAATGGCCGATAACATTCAGTGGATCAAAGGCGCACAAGAAAATAAATTAGTAGTTGGTTCGCAAGCAAGAATATTATATGCCGATGCTGAAGGTCGAATCAAAATTGCTGAAGCGTTCAACCAAGCGATTGCTCGAGGCGAAATTGGCTACGTAATTTTAGGTCGCGATCACCACGATGTTTCTGGAACGGATTCACCTTACCGTGAAACTTCAAACATTTACGATGGCTCACGTTTTACCGCCGATATGGCCATTCATAACGTGATTGGTGACAGTTTTAGAGGCGCTACTTGGGTATCCATTCACAATGGTGGTGGCGTTGGTTGGGGCGAAGTAATTAACGGTGGTTTTGGTATGGTTCTTGATGGAACTACAGAAGCATCTAGACGCTTACAATCAATGCTTTTCTGGGATGTGAACAACGGAATTTCACGTCGCAGTTGGGCAAGAAACGAAGGCGCGATTTTTGCGATAAAAAGAGCGATGGAAACGCAACCTTTGTTGAAAGTGACCATCCCTAATGTAGTAGATGATGGATTGTTGGATTTTTAGATTATTAGACTGTAAGACTATTAGACTTTGGCTTCCGTTTATTTATCTATTTCAATAAAATCTAACATTCAAAAAATCTAAAATGTCTAATATTCTAATACTTTACATATGAAAAAGACACTCAAATTTATCCCATTACTCCTACTCTTCGTACTCGCCTCTTGCAGTTCGGTGAGAGTGAATTCGGATTACGACAAAAATGTGTCGTTTGATGGTTACAAAACTTATGCCTACCACAAAAGTGGCATTGACAAAGTGGAAATTTCTGACTTAGACAAAAAACGTATTTTGCGTTCGATAGACGAAGTAATGGCTGCCAAAGGCTTGACCAAAAGCGAAAACCCCGATTTGATGATTAACTTTTTTACCAAAGAAAGAGAGCAAGTAGACGTGAACCAATTCAACGCTGGTTGGGGTTACGGTTGGGGCTGGGGTTGGAATCCTTGGATGTGGGGCGGAAACACTTCTGTTTATCGCTACACCGAAGGTACTTTGACTATCGACTTTATTGATAACAAGAAAAAAGAACTCGTTTGGCAAGGCATGGGAGAAGGTGTTTTGACCAAATGTGCTGAGAAAAAAGACGAAAACATCAAAGAATTTGTAACCAAGATTTTGGAACAATATCCACCAGTAGTGAAGAAGTAAAAACTTCAAAATTCGTTGTTCAACATTGAATATTCAATATTCAACTTGGAATTTTGAATTTTGAAATAGTAAACCGTAACGTAATTGTTGCGGTTTTTTTATACTAATTTTTCTACCGCTTGTGTCATTACTTGAGTAAAATATTTGCCTGAGTTACGAAGTTGATTGGTGATGGCTTTGGGTGCATGCTGCGGATCGCCTGCATTGGTAGACGGCTGTGGTTGGTATTGGATGAAAAGTTGGGTCATTTCGGCTACTCTTTTTCCTTTAACAATTCGGACAATTTTGAGCGACAAATCGATGGAAGAAGAAATTCCACCACCCGTGAAAATTTTGTTCTTTTTATCGAATAAAAAACGAGGAAATCCTTTTGGAATTTTAAGTTTCAACTTGGGCGACAACAATCCTAGAACTGGGATTTGCGACCAATACGTAGTAGCTTTGGTGTTTTTTAAAACTCCAGCTGCGGCTAAAACAAAAGCTCCAGTACAAACCGAACCTTTCCATGAAGCGGTTTTGGCTCTTTGCTCAATAAAATCCAACAACGCTTTATTTTGCATGGCGGCTGGAACTCCGTCTAAAGGTGCTTTTAGAGACGATTGCGCACTTCCGCCTGGGATGAAAAGTATGTCGATGGGCGGACAATTGTCGAAATTGTAATTGGGAACTACCGTTACACCTTCGCTAGTGGTAATTTTATCTTCGTTGGAAATCCAAATGGGTTCAAAACCAAATGGTGTTGCAAACACCTGTGTAGCTCCGGCAAAATCCATTAGTGTACAATTTTGGTACAAAGGAATGCCTACTATTAAGTTTTTTTTGAGTGCCATGATTATTCATTTGTTTTATTGAATCAAAGTAAATCAATTCGAAATGAGTAAAGTAGCGTGTTTATACGTGAATTTTTGAGGAAAAATCTTTGACAACGAATGTTGAATATTGAAGTAAAATAGCTTGCAAGAGCTACTGCCCTAGCCCAGATTGTAGCAGAAAGCCCGGAGCGCTTATGCCTTAGCTTTGTTGGCGAGAGAAAGCGACCAACGGAAGCTGGCTTTTGCCTTACAAGGCTTGGTGTAAGCGTGAGGACTTGGAGCGGAAAGCTGGAATGGCTTCTAGTAAAGTTTTCAGTCGCAGTCACAGTCGCAGTTTTCAGTAAATAAAAAAACCGCTTCGTTCAGGACTAGGCGGTTTCAAAACTAAAAACTACTTACTATTTATTTTCGAGTGCTTTTAAGCGATTTTCCAACTGGATTTGGTTTTGTTTGAGAAGATTGATTTCGGTTTGGAGCTGTTGATTTTTATTTTGTTCCGATTCGATGAGTTGTTGTTGTTCTTGAATAGCTTTGGTTAAATACGGCACCAAACCTATGTAATTAATAGATTTGATTTGGCGTTCTTCGTGAGTAGTTTCGGCGATTTTGGTGGGATCTTTAGGTGTGGACAAAATTTCGTCTTTGACCAAATTAGGGAACACTTGTTCCATTTCTTGTGCGATAAACCCGGTTTGTTGGCCGCGAGCGAAGCCGTATTTTTGTGCTAAATCGGTTTTAAATGTATAATCTTTGACTTGTAATGTGTTGATTTTGTCTAAGACGGATGAAGTTGGAGCGATATTTTCTTTGAGCGAAGCATCGGACGGGTTGGTAAAAACACCCGAAACGAATACGTTGCCGAGGAAATAGCCAGCGTAACTGGAAGGCAAAGTAGCGCTCGAATACACACCATATTGAAACCCGCCAGCGAAGAAGTCGATGTAATTGTAGGAACCGTATTTTATTCCTGTTCCTGAGCCAGTTAGAACATTAATAGTTCCATAATGAACACCATTACCCGTATTTGAAATTTGGTTGTCTACTCCGGCTTTATTTCCTTCTTGTGTTCCCGCAATTACATTGTACATTCCCCAAAAAATTTGGTCTCCAGAAGCCGTAAAGTTATTGTAAACACCCTTAAAACCCGAGTTATAATAACTGAAACCGCTGATATCATTATATAATCCAGCAAAAGCACAGTTTCCTGAAGCTCCTGTCACATTATTACGCATACCGTAGTATTGACGTCCAATGTTATTATAAAGTATAAAATCATTATTCATACCATAATTTTCCTGCCATAATGTGAAATCATAATTTTCAAATCTGTTGTATACTCCTCTGTTGTATACTCCTCTGTAAAATTCATTATAGCTGCCATAATTATTAGTAGACGAATACGTTGTGAAAATACTTCTTGCCCCATAATTATCTCCTAAACTCCCATCAAAATTATTTCTTACACCATATTTATTAGAATTTCCATTCATTTGATTAAAAAGTCCAAAATGTTCAGTGGCATTGTTTAAAAAAGTATTTTGAATACCATATTGAGCAACGGTAGATATACCGCTAATGTTATTCTTTATTGCATAACGTAATCCATCATTAGCCCCAGATAAATTGTTTTCCACACCTATAGATATTGGCGCTCCTGAACTTACTATGATATCATTTTGCACGCCTTTTATATTTCCGGAAGTTGAATTGGTTATTGTATTTAAAATTGCTGTTTTGGTCGTAGCAACAGAAGACGGCAATTCGTTTACAACTCCGAAATTATTGATACTGGCCGTATTGTTGATAGTATTTTTTACTCCAGTTTGAATTCCGATTCCCGAACCACCTAATTCGTTATAACTTCCAATATGATTTCCTGTTCCATCACCTAAAAGTTGCGAATAACTACCGAAATGTTCTTCATTGCCTGAATTATCAATAAAGTTGTAGTTGGCAAATTGTTTTCCGGTTCCAATTCCGGTAAGTTCATTGTAGCTTGCGTATCTGAATCCTGAACCCGCAGAGCCTATTTGACTGTAATTTCCAAAATGAGAGTCGTTTCCTGTACCTGTGATGAGCGTATGATTACCATATTTTACTCCTAGACCAGCGCTAGTTATTGCATTTTTAACGGCGTATTTTGTACCAGCTCCTGTTCCTGACAATTGGTTGTCTACAGCGATTTGGGTGGCATTATTATTATTTAGTAATGAATTTTGTATTCCGGTTTGTGCACCTGTTGATGTGCCTGAGAATAGATTTCGCACGCCAATATTTTCTCCTGTTCCACTTGAGTTGAATTCGGTATTCATACCAAACTTGTTACCATTACCTGAACCCCAAATAAGGTTTTGTAAACCATATCGGGTTCCATTCCCTGTACTGTTAAAAAAGTTACTTACACCAAGTTGTGTACTTGAATTACTTCCAGCTATTTCATTGAAAACGCCATAACTTAAAGTAGATTGAGCGCCGTTAATAGAATTGTATGTTCCGTATCCTATACCCGTGCCATTGAGTGTTACTAAATTACGTGTACCATAAACGCCTGCAGCATTGGCAGAAGTTATAGCGTTATAAACACCTGTTTTTTCGGTGGCACTTGAGCCATTTAATGTATAAATGGCGCCATAGTGAAAGCCAGTTCCCGAGTTGTTAATAAAGGTTTCCGAACCCGCCTGATTGCCTGTACCAATTCCTCCCAAAGCCACATAGCTTCCGTAATGTATTCCTCCTCCTGAAGAGGTGTTTTCGGTTCGCATTCCTGTGTGCGTTCCTGTACCTGTGCCAGTGAATTCGTTGACAACTCCCGTTCTTATACCTGTACCACTAGTCGTAAATTGATTACTTACCCCGTAATGCCATAACGAACTTAAACCAAGAATTTGATTAAAAATACCGTATTTTATACTATTATTTCCATTAGTAAGAAAATTAGCTACACCATATTGACCGCCATTACTCGTGCTACTAATCTGATTGGTTACCCCAACATGATTTGATGCATTCGGACCTTGCATACGGTTTATTATGCCCGAATGTTGACTTGTACCCGTATTAAAAAACGAATTATCAAGTGCCGTGATTGCTCCTGTTGAAGAGCCCGTTAAAATCGAATTAAAACTAACTCTATCTCCTAATCCAGAACCGCTCAAATAATTGGTAGTGCCATAGTGAATACCATCGCCGTTAGTGAAAATATCGTTACCATTTCCATTTAATTCGGCGTTGGAATTGCCTGTAAATTCGTTGTAAATTCCGGCTCTTTTGATAAGCCCAGCTGGGTTTAAATTGCGTTGATTGTGAATACCAAATTGGATCGTTTCATCGGAAACCACTTCGAGTTTCCCTTCAATATTATTGGTATTTCCAATTTTAACTTTCCCCAAATGATACATTTCATCGTTGATATTATCTGGAGCATTCGTTCCGCCGACTTCATAAAAATCGGCATCGGCATTTTTAGTTGAATTTATACCTACCCAAGTAGTTGTAGCATTGTCCCAATAGTAAAAACCTGGTTGATTACTTCCTGAAGCTGTAGTGAGAAAAACCATCATGCCATTTTGAGCCGCTGTTGGATTGGTCGCTGGAAAAGTGTCGACTTTGGGAATCAGAATTCCGTCGGTATTACTGGGTGTAGCTTGATTGGATGATTTAATATCCAACTGAGCACTTGGTGTTGTTGTGTTGATGCCGACTTGACCCATCGCTTGTAGCGTAAAAAAAAGCAAAAGTAAATAGTATCTATTTTTCATAACTTTAGTTTTTAGTTAATCGAAATAACACTATTTACTTTTTGGTTACTAATTCAATTGAGTATCTGGCAATTTTATTTAGCATTTGGTAGATTTGAGTAGTGGGTAATAAATACTTTTTAAAAAAGCAGATTTTTAGACTACTATTAATCACTTGCACACAGACAAACAAAACCCAACAAACTTTTCAAATCATTAAAAGTCAACACATTGTCAAATTAATCAATAATGATTTTTTCTACTTTTTTATGCTCCCCATTACTAATTTCTAAAAGATAAGTTCCTTTAGCTAAATGTTCCACATTCAAAATGGACTGTGTGGTTTCATACAGTAATTGTCCCGTTAAATTGTATACTTTTGCCGTTTCAAATTCAACTCCTTCAATTTGAAAAACGCCATTACTTGGATTTGGTATTACTTGGATGTTTGAATCAAAAGCAATCTCATCGTTACTTAGAGCATTGCAATCCAATCCATCCAAATACATAAAGTAATCGGTATTTTGCGTTAGTACGATAATGTAAGCAACATCACCAGCTTCTAGTTCGAAATTAACACATTTGTAGGCCTGACCGACAGCATTTAAACTTTCTAGGCTATTAACCGTATAAGAACCACCCAAAAAATTAGTTAGAAGTTGATTAATATCAGTTAATTGAAGTGAACGTACCACATAAAACGGATACGATGTTGCTGCTTGTCGAACTATAGTAACTCCAGTACAAACTGCATTTGCTGAGTAATTATTTACCCTTAAATACCGTGCATTAACAACTGGAATATCATAAGTGGCTACTTGCAGTGAATTCTCACAACTTCCGATAGGTATATTTTTCTCGTATTCAAAATTTATTTGTAGCGGATTAAACTGTAATCCATTATAGCTACTGCAATTGGTGGCGGGTATCTGATAGTTGATGGTACAAATATTTGAAGCTGTATTTGCATCTCCTCCACCAAATGCTGCTCCAGCTGGAATAAACAAGGTTACGGTTCCGCTATTGAGCGCACCAACATCTACTTGAATCATAAAGTTTTGACCATCAAAACTACTTATGAATTGCTCATTAATGAACCCAACTGCTGCTCCCGATGTGCCACCCACTACCAAATCTGAATTGGTGAACTCGGTTACTACTTCGCTAAAAATCACTTTAAAATAGACCGCTGGACTTGAAGTATTCGCGTCTTGAACTCCTGGATAAGGAATAACTTGTACACTTGGAGCAGCCGTTAAAATCCCAAACGACAGTAAAAACAAATAATAAATAATTTTCATAATTAATTGATTTTGTTGGTATAAACAACACTATTTACTTTTTAAAAGTTTATCAAATTGAGTAATTGCAGAACTTTTTGTATTTGACTTTGATAGAGAAAAATTATTTGAAAAGTCTTACAACAAACGTTAAAAACTATTTCACAAAAACACCATACAAATTAGCATTATTGGATCCAGATGTTAGTGATGTTGCCACACCATTTTTCCAAATTTTTGCTACGCCATAGCCATCAATGTTTTCTACACCAGCTATATAAATATCACTCCCATCAATTGCAACATCATTAGCTTCTCCATTTTTGGTACCATCACTTATGGTTACGGAAGTGTTGTTTTTCCAGTATTTTGGCACTTGTTTTCCAGCTGCGTTATATTCCATCCCCACAACATAAACATCTGTTCCACTAACTGCAATTTTTTTAGCATAACCATCATAAGAACCATCTGTGAGGTTTATACCAACTCCATCATTTTTCCAGTATTTGGCAATAAACATTCCTGCACTGTTTTCTTCATAACCCGCTACATATATATCAGACCCACTTTTGGCTATACCATAAGCATAACCATTTTTTGTTGGATTAGAATGCGTTCTTGAAATTCCATTTATCCATGAAGTAGCTTCTCGTTTACCAGCAATATTTTCTAAATATCCGGCTACGTACCAAGTGCCATTAGTAAACCCAATAATATCTTCGGCAAAACCAGACAATGTACCATTCGTTACTGAAAATTGACTTCCTTCTCGCCAAACTGTCCCCTGAGCAATACCGCTAGAATTAAATTTGACACCAGCAATCCAAGCATCATTTCCGTCTACATAAATAGCTTTTGCACGCGCAGTAGTGCTACCATCAGAAAGGTTTGTTGCGGCACCATTTTTCCAGTATTTAGCAACTGGTATTCCTACAGCATTCATTTCATAACCACAAACATACACATCACTTCCACTAACAAAAATATCATATGCAATAGCATCTCTGGTTCCATCTGTTAACGCTACCGCTGTGCCATTTTTCCAATATTTGGCTACATATTTTCCCGAGACGAACTCGTAACCGCAAGCATATATATCTTTTGTGATTGGAGTTGGTGCGGGATTATCATCTTTGCTGCATGAGGATAGTAAAAGAATGGTAAATACTAAAGTTGTAATTTTCAAAAAAATTGTTTTCATTGTTCTTGTTCTTTAAATTAATAATTCAATGCGTCTACATAAAAAGTACCCGAGCCCGAAGTATTTACATCTTGACCCCAAGTACCATTAAGTCTTTTATTATCGCTACTTAAAGTACCTGTCATACTAAATTGACTGCCACTTCCACCAACATATAAATAAGTTGCTACAAAAGTGTTACCTGTTATAGTGTAACTGCCTTTAGCATAAATAGTGGTATTGTAAAAAGAATTACTTTCGGCAAGAGTAAATTTTCCATCGTCTTCAAATAGCAAAGCAAAATCAGTCGAAGGCGTCAAGGTGTTATGACCATATTTCCCTTTCCAATACCCCTTAAACAATCCAGTTCCTGAGGTAGGTGTGTGCTTTGTTCCAACAAAAGTTCCTAAATTGGTTTCGCTTGTACCACTGCCGTAAGTTCCGTCATACAATTCGCCTGTTGTAGCATTGTACTGACATTTATAGTTTCTCACTTCGATTCCAGAAGTTGTATTTTCGGTGGTAGAAAATTTAATAAAACCATTTTGATCAATATAAATAGCTCGCATTCCAATATGCTGAAACATTTCGTTAATTGTTGGACTTCCGTATACTACTTTTTGATTGGCTTCAAATAGTAAATTTGCATCTTGAGTATTATTCAAACGGATATCAAACAATCCCATCAAATCCATTGGAGTTGGAGGTGGTCCTGGCGCTGGATCATTATCGCCACACGAAACTATAGTAAATAATCCCAGTAGTACTAAAAATAGTGTTACAAAATTTTTCATAATAATTTATTTAATGTTGTGATTCGGTTTTTAAAAATTGATTCATGAATCACCTTTGTGTATACAATTTGCAATAGAAATACATTTAAATCAGCAATGCATCTTTTTTAGTTGTCGTATAATTCGACTTCAAGGTTTTCAAATTCGACTTTAATTGGCACATTTGGACATTCTGGACATAAGAATGCTTTCCCTTCAGCCGTTACGCTGCCCGTAATAATTGCAGAATTATCAAGCTCTTGATACTTACTGATCGACGCCTTGGCCTCGTATTCTGCGTTTAATGTTTTGGCATATGCGCGTTCTTCACCAAACATATCACTGTTAAAACTCACATCAATTTCTTTCTTTGCAAATGTTTTGGTCGTTTTTGGAGCTTTGAAAAGTGAAATTTGCAACACTTCCTCGGGCGTGTTTTTTAAGTTTTTGTTGGGTTTGGTAAAAACGATCAAAATATTGGCTGGATTTTTAGTGATTCCGTAATCTTTGGTATAATGATAGACTTTGTAATACTCATACGTCCAAGGTTTGCCATCGATGGTGATGGTAGCTTTTCCAGAAGCCATTTTTGTGGAAGTAGCTTTTACAGATTGCCCTTGACGGACCATAGTATATTCATCGCCGTTGTTACTGAAGCGAAACTTTTTATCGTTGGCTACTTTGATACTCAAGGTGACTTCTTGTCCTGCTTTGGCCGATTTTAACTGTTGATTGTATTGATCATCAATACGGTAAATCGTAGCAGAAACTTTCTCATTTGGATTGGTTTTTTTGACCAAGTCGACCACCGTATTTTGTTTGATTGTGCCTTTGGTAATGGTCGCGCTGATGAACAAATCATTAAAATCATCGGCTGTCATGTAAAATGTTGGACCAAGTGTGATTTCGAATGAATCCGTTTTTGAATTGCTTGAAGTTGCTTTTTTCTTTTCTTGTGCGCAACTGTTTAAAAATATTACTAAAAACAGCCCAACTAAAAATGATAGATTATATTTCATCTTATTTTTCTTTTATTATTTTATGAAAATGGAATTCGCAACACCTGTAGCCGACAATTCTGTTTGCACGTTATTTTTCCAAAAAATGGCTTTATTACCATACCTACCAACTGCATACACATCGTTTCCAAATATTTTTAAATCCGATACTTCACTAAAGATTAATCCATCTGAAAGTGAAGTCGCGTCACCATTTTTCCAAATTTTAGCTATTGAAATTCCACCCGAATTATTTTCATAACCAGCAACATAAACATCTGGCCCAACAACTTCAACTTTTAAACCTATAGCATAGTTTACCCCTAAAGAAAGAAAGGATGCATTTCCATTTTTCCATAATTTAGCATAATCACCTTCGCCACCAACAGCATATAGGTCAGATCCAACAACTTTTAATCCAAAAATTGCGGCTGTTGTTGTTCCATTTGTTAGATTACTCGCCACATTATTTTTCCAAATTTTAGCCACCAAAATTCCCGACGCATTTTTCTGAGCACCACCAACATAAACATCAGTTCCTGAAACAATCAAATCTCTTGTATAACTTTCTATGGTTGACAACGTTGTTTTTACACCATTTTTCCATATTACAGCCAACTCTGTACCGCTTGCATTTGTTTCTTCCCCAACTACATATATATCACTACCACTAACCACAATTTTTTCTGCATAAGATAGAAGTGTAGCAGAACCCAAATTAGTTAGCACACCATTTTTCCAATAACAGGCATTCAAAATAAAGTTGGAGTTTTGAATATAACCGCAAACATAAACATCGCCATTATCAGCAACATAAATTCCTTTTGCATTAGATAGTATGGTACTTTCTGTAAGATGGTTTGGCTGACCATTTTTCCAATAGGTTGCACGCGTTAGACCTGAATTGGTTGGATCAACGTTACCTGAAACGTAAATATCTTTTGTGACTGGAGCTACTGTATCCTCGTCTTTACTGCAACTCATCAATAGAGTAACTAATACAGTTAAAAAAAATAATTTAGAATAAATTGGTTTCATAAGTGTTGGGTTTAGATTCAGTTCAAAGGAATCCAAAAAAAAGACTCCCCGAAGGCAGTCTTTAGTATTGTGCAGATTTACTTAGTATTTGGTTTTCATATCCTACGAAAAAGCTCGAAAAATTCTTCTTTGCGATTCCGACTTACGGTAATGGTTGTACCGTCTTTCATCACCACATAAGCATTTTCGCCTTTGACGGCTTTCTCCACATGATTGGTATTGATTAAATGTGATTGATGAACTCTAAAAAATGGTTCTCCTTTGATGTTTTCTTCCACATCTTTGAGGGTTTTACTCAAAGTAATTTTCTTTTGATTGGCAAGAAAAATGTGCGAATAATTGCTATCGCTCTCTACACGTATGATTTCATCTACATCAAAAAACTCCAACATATTGCCCACAGGAAGTGCAACTTTTTGACGGTTCTTTTGAGGATAATAATGTTCAACCAATGATTTTATTTTGTCCTCTAAGCTATTAGAACTGGTCTCTTTTTTGGCTTTTTCAACAGCATTTTGCAAATCGACAATGTCAATGGGTTTAAGCAAATAATCGATGGCTGAAAATTTGAATGCTTTAATAGCAAATTGATCGTAAGCAGTTGTAAAAATGACTTTATAATTGAGTTCTTTGGTTTGTTCCAACACATCAAAACCGTTGACGTGAGGCATTTCGATATCCAAAAAAACCAAATCAGGTTGCCATTCTTTGATGGCCTTTACGCCTTCTTTTCCGCCATTGCAAGTTGCCAAAACTGCCACTTCTTTGCAAAACTGATTGAGTTGCATTTCGAGCACTTCAAGTGCGTTTTTTTCGTCGTCAATGATTACTGCTTTAATCATGTTAGCTAATTTATAGTTTGAATTGGTATAATCAGTTCAACTTGCGTTCCTAAAGCATTGGCGTTTTCACCCTTCAAATCGTGAATTTTCAAGGTCGTTTTGCTACTTTGTGTTTTATTCAGAATGGATATTCGATCTTCAGTAATTTGCAAGCCATAACTTTTCTTTTTCAACACTTGTTTACTTTTTAACTCTTGTGCCTTTTCGCGACCAATTCCGTCATCGGTAACCAAAACTTTGATATTATGTTCATCAAAATGAGAGACATTCAACGTCAATTTGCCTTTGGTTTCTTTGTGCAACAATCCGTGCCAAATAGCATTTTCAACGTATGGTTGAATAATCATCGACGGAATTTGAATGGTATCGGTATTAAGTGCATCAGCAACCACTAGTTCGTATTCAAATTGATTATCAAAACGCAAGGCTTCAATTTCGATGTAAAGCTTTAGTAATTCAACTTCACTACTTAACAAAATATAATTCTGATTGCTGTGATCCAAAATCAAACGGATTAATTTGGAAAATTTGGTCAAGTATTGCGAAGCGGCAAAACTGTCGTTTTTTAAAATGTATTTTTGAATACTATTGAGCGAATTGAAGATGAAATGTGGGTTCATCTGTGCGCGCAAAGCTTTCATTTCGATTTCGGCTATTTGTTGTGCGTATTGCGATTTAAGGCTTTCTTCTTTTTTAACTTGATTCAATTTAAATTGGTAAAACGCATACAAAATACCGCCTAACAATAACACTATCAAACCATAAAACCACCATGCTTTCCAAAAAGGTGTAGCAATGTTTATTTTGAACGCAGTAACTTCTCCCCAAATACCGTCATTATTGCACGATTTTACTTCAAAAACATAATCGCCATCTTCTAACGAAGAATATGAAACTTGGTTGTCAGTGGTGTACATCCATTTTCTATCATAACCCACCAATCGATAAGCAAAACGATTTTGGTTAAAATTATTGTACACATCAGAAGCCCATTCAAAAGTGATAAAGTTCTGATTGTGTTTGACATTTATTTCGTTATTAAGTAAATTAGCTATGGGTAAATTCTGATCTAAAACTTTTATTGTTGTAAAATGAACTTGCGGTTGAATGGCGTTTTTTTGGTATGTTTTTGGATTAAAAATAGACAATTGTCCATAATGATTTACCGCAATCGAGCCGTCTTTTAACCAATTGGTTACTACCGAAATATTATTGTCTTTGAATCCGTGTTGTTGACCCAAAATCGAAACAGTTTGTTTGCTTATTGGATCAAACTGAACCAATCCATAGGAAGTTCCTATCCAAATCATTCCATTGTTATCCAACATGATATTACCGCAATAGTCTGAAGGTAGGTTGGCATTTTCTTTGGTGTAGTTGAACAACTCTTCTTTTTGACCTTTTATGACAAATTCAAAAATGCCATTGTCTAAAGTTGTAATCCAATAGTGTCCGTTTTTGTCTTGAGTAATATTAATTGATTGTGAAACAATAGCGCCATTATTTTTGGCTTTTCCTGTAGCAAAAGCACGGTATTTATTGGTTGACTTTTCCAAACAGTACACTCCTTTGGTGTAGGTAAACCAAATATTTCCTTTACTATCTTCCATTCGCGGTGAAATCAAAAGTGAAGAGGAATTACTGTTTTTTGAATCTACCTCGGCCAATGTAATATGCTGTAAAGTATTGCTTTGCCTGTCAAAAATGTAATAACCATCGGTTGCCGATGTCATATAAAGGCGATGAGAAACGGCAATCATTTTGGTGATATTTTGAGGCTTTTTTCCGTTTTGATCGGTAACATTAATAGGAACCAAGCGATTGGTAAGCTGATTGAGATAAAAAAGTGCATCCGAACTAGCACCATAAATTTGATTATCTGAAGTTTGCACTAAAGCCTCAATTCCTTTTATGTTGCGATACTGACCAATATAAAAAGGGTTTTCAATCAAATCAATTTTATTTTCGTTGGGTTTTAACCACAGCAATCCATTACTAGTGTTGTTGGCAATCAAATAACCATTTTTATAGGGTAAAGTTCCGTAAGGCTCAATAGTGTATTCAGCAAATGAATTAAACAAAGGATAGGATTTGATTTGGTGATTTTGCCATGGCAACATACAAAGTCCCGCATAAGATGCAATCCATAAATTGTTTTCACGATCATGAAAAAATCGGCTTATCGGTGTAGTTTTAAAAGAGAACTCATCTTTAAATTGTGCACCAAAATTGACAAATTTTTTACTCTCAATTGAATATTCGCCCAATAACCAAGCAGAAAACCAGATTGTATTGTTGTCTTTTGGCGCAATAAGTGTAACAAAATTAGCAGGATTAGAATTTTTAGAATTAGTCATAACCAAGGGTTGATTTTGAAATTGTTGCGACTTAAAATCGAACTGTACAATTCCATCATAACCGCCAGCAAGCCATAAACAATTTCGTTTTGCATCAAAATAGGCATCATAAAATGTGTTTGCAGTGAGTTGGCCATTTTTTACATTCCAATGAGGTCTTATCATGCCATTTTCTGTAAACTCAAATAGACCATTAGTTGTAACAGCCCAAAGCTGACCATTTGGTGTTTCTAAAATTTTCAAAACATCTTTTGAGGCTTCGGTCAATTGGTTGTCTTTGGGAACAAAATGAATAATTCTCTTCGTTTTTGGGTTGTATTTGTACCAATAATCGGTTTGGGTGGCTATCCAAATATTTCCATTTCGGTCTTCGCAAAAACCCATAATAAAAGCCTTTATCATTTTATTAATGACTGGATCAGCATAATTGACACTTGAAAAATTTTGTGTTTTTGGGTCAAAAATTTGTAATGCATTGATGCTTGACAACCATAATTTTCCGGACCGATCGACATATATATTTTGCAAAATATTACTAATTTGTCGGCCTGGTTTATCGACTGTGCTTTTAATTTTGGTAAACTTTTTCCCATCAAAACGATACAAACCACTACCTGTTCCAATCCAAATCATATGATTGTGATCTTGAGCTACTGTATAAATGTATTTTTCTGTCAGGCCTTCTTTTTCGTTGAAATTGATGAATGACAAATTGTTGTTTTGAGCGATGGAAAACCAACTCAAAATCAATGATGAAATTATTATGTAATACTGTTTACGCATAAAGTTGATGCAAAATAAGGAAAAAAGCGCAATTAGAACCTACTTTTTTGTATTGTGCAGATTTATTGAGTAATTGACTTTTGGGAAGGGTTTTTGGAGCGATTGGTTTGCCTTTCTTGGTTTCCGTATTCCTGCTCCCGTTAGTCGCTTTGACTTGTTTTCAACAAATCAAGAGCTCCGACAATTACGGGATCAGGGCTAGAAAGTAATCGTATTGAATAAAGCGTAGGATTTCTATGACTTTAACGTTCAAAATTCCAAGTTGAATATGCAACATTCAATGATACTAGATTATGATTTTGAGCAATAGTCATAAACAAGGAATGTTGAACAAGGAATGTTGAACAACGAATGTTGAATATTGAAGTAAAACAGCTTGAAACACAACTGCCCTAGCCCAGATAGCAATGGAAAGCCCAGAGCACTTATACCTTAGTCTTGTTGGTAAGAGAAAGCGACCAACGGAAGCTGGCTCATGCCTTACAAGACTTGGTGTAAGTGTGAGGACTTGGAATGAATAGCTGGATTGGCTTCTTGTTAAAGCTTTCAGTCTCAGTTTTCAGTAACTGCTCACTGTGACTGCGACTGTACACTAGTAATTCAAAAGTTCTTCTATTTTGGCTCTTACCTTTTCCACATTCGGAATCATGGTGAATTCGAGTGTGCTGTTGAGCGGAATGGCAGGCATATTTTCGGAACCAATCACCATAACAGGCGCATCTAAATGTTTGAAACAGTTTTCTTGAATGAGTCCGGCTAAACTGCGCGCAAACGAATTGTTGGTAGGTTCTTCGGTTACCACCAAACATTTTTTGGCTTTTCGAACCGATTTAAAAATGGTTTCTTCGTCGAGTGGATACAAGGTACGCAAATCAATTATTTCGACTTGGTTTTTGATGATTTCGGAAGCATTTAACGCCCAATGAACACCCATTCCGTAAGTGATAATCGTAAGAGTCTCGGCAGTTTCTTGCTCCCAGATTTCTTGTACGATATTGGCTTTTCCGAATGGTAAAATGTAATCTTCTGAAGGTTCGTTGACTCTTGCTGTTTCGGTACCTTTGACCTTACTCCAATACAAGCCTTTGTGCTCTAAAATCACCACCGGATTGGGGTCGTAATATGCGGCTTTCATGAGACCTTTTAGGTCAGCTCCGTTACTTGGATAGGCAATTTTAATACCCCGAATATTGGTGAGAACGCTTTCGACAGATGAGGAATGATAAGGTCCGCCACTACCATACGCACCAATTGGTACGCGAAGAATCATGCTCACGGGCCATTTACCATTAGATAAATAGCACGAACGACTCACTTCGGTAAACAATTGATTAAGTCCGGGCCAAATGTAATCGGCAAATTGCACCTCGACGATGGGTTTTAGGCCGACAGCCGACATTCCGACGGTTGAACCTACAATAAACGCTTCTTGAATGGGCGTATTAAAAACGCGTTCGTCACCGAATTTCTGAGCCAAAGTAGCTGCTTCACGAAAAACGCCGCCCAAACGAGCGCCAACGTCTTGTCCGTATAATAGGCACTCTTGGTGTTTTTTCATTAATTCTTCGACAGCAAACAAAGCACAATCGACCATTACCACTTTGTCTTCGCGAACAGGATTGCGCTCACCCACTTCTTCTGTGATGGGTGTTGGCGCAAAATCGTGCGTGAATAAATCGGATGGTTGTGGATCTTCGGCTAGTTGCGCTTTATCAAAATCGGATTTGACTTTGGCGATAGCCATATTTTCTATGGTTTGAATTTCATTAGTTGTAAATCCAGCATCGAGTAATTGCTGTTTCAAAACTGGATATGGATCACGTGATTGCGCTTCTTCCAAATCGTCGCGGTACCATTCCATTCGAACGCCAGATGTATGATGATTCAATAACGGAACCTTGGCATGAACCAAAAATGGACGACGTTCTTCACGAATCGTTTCGATAACTTTTTTTACTGCCAAATAACTTTCGGTAAAATTGGCTCCATCGATGGAAATCGCTTCGATTCCGTGAAACCCTTTGGCGTATTCAAAGGCGTTTTGCGCACGCGTTTCGGCTGCATTGGCCGAAATGTCCCAACCGTTGTCTTGCACCAAATACAAAATTGGAAGTTGCTTCAACGCTGCCATTTGTAAGGCTTCTGCAATTTCGCCTTCGGTAACAGAGGCATCGCCGAGTGAACAAACAACTAGTGGTTTTGGTTCATTGTCATTCTGTAATCCTGTATTTTCTTTATACCAAAATCCCAATGCGGCTCCAGTGGCAGGAATGGCTTGCATTCCAGTAGCTGAAGATTGATGTGGAATTTTGGGTTTATCAACATCTTTTAAACTTGGGTGGCAATAATAGGTTCGTCCGCCCGAAAATGGATCGTCTTTTTTGGCCATCAATTGGAGCATCAAATCGTAAGGTTGCATGCCGATGGACAGCAGCATGGCATCATCGCGATAGTAGGGAAAAGCGAAGTCTTGAGGTAACAATTGCATCCCGACAGCAATTTGTATAGCTTCGTGTCCGCGTGAAGTAGCGTGCACGTATTTGGAAACGATTTTGAAATTGTCTTCGTACAAAGTAGCCATGGCTTTGGCAGTTGCCATGGTGGCGAAGGCTTTTTCGAGTGTGTTTTTGTCTAACATTTTTTATATTTTTTCCTAA
>JAEUTY010000020.1 GCA_016787805.1 Flavobacterium sp.
CCGACAATACGGATATTGTTCATTTCATTTTTGTCATTCTGAACGAATTGAAGAATCTCTTCCAATTCTTTTTCATCCAAACCAAATTTGGTGTCTTCTTCGGCGATGTGAATTTGCAACAAACAATCTACTTTTTTGCGCCATTTTGCAGCCAAACGATTGATTTCTTTCAGTAATTTCAAACTATCCACGCCGTGAATCAATTTCACATACGGAATCATGTACTTGACCTTGTTTGATTGAACATGACCAATCATGTGCCATTGAATGTCTTTGGGCATTTGCTGCCACTTCTCAGTCATTTCCTGGATTTTATTTTCACCAAAAATACGTTGACCCGCGTCATACGCTTCCATCAAATCGGCCACTGGCTTAGTTTTAGAAACGGCAACTAAAGTAACGTGTTCAGGAAGTTGAGATTGTATTTGGAGCAGATTTTCTTGTATTGACATTTTCAAATTTTCAAATTGACACATTTTCAAATTATAATTCATACACCACCAAACCACTTCGAAACTTAGGTTCAATATACGTACTTTTCGGTGGCATAATCAAATTATTATCAGCCAAGGCTTTGATTTCAGAAATATCACTCGGATACAACATAAATCCGACCTCGAATTCGCCTTCGTCTACTAGTTCTTTGATTGTTAAAATGGATTGCTTTCCCGGAATGTATTCGATGCGTTCGTCGTTGCGTAAATCTTCTATTCCGAGTAACGGTTGCAGTACTTTATCATACAAAATCTGAGCATCTAAATTGGCTAATATTGAATTTTGACTTTTGATATTGTCATTGTTATTGTCATTGTTATTGACATTGTCATTTACTTTGTAAAAAAGAGCATAAAAACTACCATCCAAGTACATTCCGAATTCAAATTTGCTCTGCGGTTTCCACAATTCTTGTTCTTTGTTTTTAATGATGAAATGTTCGGATAATTTCAGTATAAAATCCTCTTTTGAGTGTCCGTTCAAATCGCGAATAATTCGGTTGAATTCGTAGATTTTAACATTACTTTCCGCAATCAAAAAGCTCATGAAATAATTGAGATTTTCGTTGCCCAAGTGTTGATCTTGGTCGTAAAGTAATTCTGCAGAAGCGGAACGATGGTGACCATCAGCAATGTACAATTCTGGAATAGCAGCAAACTGATACTGAAGCCATTTGATTTCCTCATCTGAATCAATTTTCCAAACCGTATGCTGTTCTTTGTTTGTGGTAGAATAATTGTAAATGGGTTGTGATTTTTTCTTTTCGGCAATCCAACTATTTACTTCCGTGTTATCAGGATATGTAATCAAAACTGGTTCCGTATTGAAACCTGTTTGATGCAAATAATCCTTAAACAATTCCACACGATATTGCAAGGTGTCTTCGTGTTTTTTGATAACATTATTCTTGTAATCTTCAATAGATGTTCCAGCAATAATTCCAGTAAAAGACTGTGTTTTATTTTGAATTTGATAGACAAAAAAAACAGGCTTTTCCTCTTCCATAAAAATACCATCATTTTTGAAATCTTGGTATTTATGGGCCACGCCTTTGAAACGTTTATCTAATGTAATCTTTTGCGCATGAATGTAGGCAGGATTAATCACATGTAAAAATGAATACGGGTTGAAATTCAGCCATGCAGCCAATTCAGCCGGACTGTAGTCATCGTAATTTCTACACGTTACCAAAGCCACTTTATCTGGAGTTGGGCGAACCGCTTTGAATGGGATTATTTTTGACATTTTTTGAGTGATTGGTAAATAGTGAATAGTGATTAGCAGTTTAGCTAAGACTATTCACTAATCACTTTTTACTATTTACTAAATTGAGAGGCTACTTTCTCTGCTTTTTTACTTTCACTGTAATCATAAAAACCTTCACCCGATTTTACTCCAAGTTTTCCGGCCATTACCATATTGACTAAGAGTGGGCATGGTGCGTATTTTGGGTTCTTGAAGCCGTCGTACATTACATTTAATATCGACAGACAAACATCCAAACCAATAAAATCAGCTAGTTGCAATGGTCCCATTGGATGCGCCATACCGAGTTTCATTACTGTGTCGATTTCTTCAACACCAGCAACACCATTGTACAATGTTTCAATTGATTCATTGATCATTGGCATTAAAATACGATTGGCTACAAAGCCAGGATAATCGTTTACTTCGGTAGGTGTTTTTCCTAATTTTATTGATAAATCCATGATGATTTTGGTTACTTCATCCGAAGTAGTGTAGCCGCGAATGATTTCGACCAATTTCATAATTGGTACTGGATTCATAAAGTGCATTCCAATAACACGTTCTGGATGAACCACTTGTGCGGCGATTTGTGTAATCGAAATAGAAGAAGTATTCGTTGCTAAAATCACATTGTGGTCGCAAATGTCGCTTAATTGCTTAAAGATGTTAAGTTTCAGTGTCACATTTTCTGTAGCTGCTTCCACTACTAAATCAGTTCCTACAACGCCGTCTTTGATGTCAGTGTAGGTGATGATGTTGCTAATGGTTCTGTGTTTGTCTTCTTCGGTAATGGTTCCTTTGGTCACCATTCGATCAAGGTTAGCAGCAATTGTTGCCATTCCTTTTTCTAACGATTTTTCAGAAATATCGATCAATTTAACGGTAAAACCGCTTTGTGCAAAAGTATGAGCAATTCCGTTACCCATGGTTCCTGCGCCTATTACAGCTATTGTTTTCATTATGTTAGTTTAGATTTGTTTCAAGTTTCAGGTTTCAAGTTTCAGGTTTTTAAATTTGAAACCTGAAACTTGAAACCAATTTTATTTTTCGTTCATCGAATCAATTATCATGTAGGCTACACGCAACGCTTCTGTTCCATCTTCTAGAGTTACAATTGGAGTTGTATTGTTGTTGATGGCATCGGCAAACGTTTCTAGCTCGTCCAAAATGGCGTTGTTTGGTAACACTTCAGGATTGTTGAAATAGATTTGTTTTTTTTCTCCTTCAGCATTTTGAAGTATCATGTCAAAATCGCCTGGAACTTCAGGTGCCTCTTTCATTTTTACTACTTCACAGATTTTATCCAAATAATCAACGGATATGTAGGCATCTTTTTGAAAGAAACGTGATTTGCGCATGTTTTTCATCGAAATGCGACTCGAAGTAATGTTCGCCACACAACCGTTTTCAAACTCCAAACGCGCATTCGCAATATCGGGCGATTGGCTCAATACTGAAACGCCACTGGCGTGAACCGCTTTTACTTTTGATTTTACCACACTCAAAATGGCATCAATGTCGTGTATCATCAAATCCAAAACCACAGGAACATCAGTGCCACGCGGATTGAACTCGGCCAAACGGTGCGTTTCAATAAACATTGGATTTTCAATTTGATCTTTCACAGCGGCGAAAGCAGGATTAAAGCGCTCTACATGACCAACTTGACCTTTTACATTGTATTCATTTGATAAAGCAATGATTTCTTCGGCCTCTTCAACTGTAGTAGCGATTGGCTTCTCTATAAAAACATGTTTGCCTGATTTGATAGAAACTTTAGCACATTTGTAATGTGAAAGAGTAGGAGTAACGATGTCAATTACATCTACAGCATGAATTAATTTGGCAATAGTATCAAAACGTTGGTAACCAAATTCAGCTGCAATTTTTTCGGCATATTCGACATTTTCGTCATAAAAACCAATAAGTTCGTATTTTTCAGATTGTTGTAATAAACGCAAATGTATTTTTCCAAGGTGACCCGCACCCAAAACGCCAACTTTAAGCATAAAAATAATTTTTATCAAAAATAGAAATTAATTGATAATTAGTAATTGATAATTGATAATTTGTTTTCTATTTTTACGAAAATAAATTAGCACCCCAATTGAAAGATACAAATAAACATCAAGGACTTCGAAACCAATTAGCTAAGGTATTGGAAGATAAAGGAATTACTGATAAAAATGTATTGGAAGCCATTAAAAAGATTCCGAGGCATTTGTTTTTGAACTCGAGTTTTGAAGATTTTGCTTATCAGGACAAAGCGTTTCCAATTGCCGCTGGTCAAACTATATCGCAACCTTATACTGTTGCTTTTCAAAGCCAATTATTAGAAGTAAAAAAAGATCAAAAAATATTAGAAATAGGAACAGGTAGTGGATATCAAACCGCAGTTTTGTGTTTGCTTGGTGCAAAAGTTTATTCAGTTGAAAGACAAAATGAGCTATTTAAAACGACTTCTTTGTTATTGCCAAAGTTAGGTATCCGTCCAAAGCATTTATCGTTTGGCGACGGCTACAAAGGATTGCCCAATTATGCTCCTTTTGATAGCATTATTGTTACTGCTGGTGCACCAATTATTCCAAAAGCATTAATGGCACAATTAAAAGTAGGAGGACGATTAGTCATTCCATTGGGAGAAAATGAACAAGTGATGACATTACTAATTCGTAAAAACGAAACCCAATTTGAAAAGCACGAATTTGGCGATTTTAGATTTGTTCCTTTATTGGAAAATAAGACCTAAACACTATTCTTCAAATTCTTTTAGAATTATTTTAAGAAGCTATTGTAAGTTTAATATAATTCACATTATTAACAATTTTAATGTTGATAAGTATGTGTTTTTGATAAATTATTGAATAAAATTTACCTTAAATTTGAGTAACAAATTTTAAACAAATTAATCATGAAAAAAATTATTTTATTTTTTATTCTAGCTTTTGGCCTTACGGTGTATGGTCAAACAGAAAAAGGTTCAATGATGGTTGGAGTTAGTTTTGGGTCTTTGAGTTTTACTGATTCAAACAGTGACACCACTTATTCTAACACTCCTACAGAATACAGTTCTGAAGGAAACAGTTTTAGCATTAGTATTAATCCTAATGTGGCTTGGTTTGTTAAGGATAATTTAGCTATTGGTGGCGGTATTTCGTTATCTTACTACGCCTCAAAAAGTGATTCAAGCAACACTTCTTCGACTACAACTTCTGAAAGTAAATCAACACAGCCCTCTTTTTACATCGGACCATTTGCTCGATACTATTTTGGTAAGAGTACAAGCGGAAAACCTTTTGCCCAATTAAATGCTCAGTATGGTGTTTATGGAGGAAAAAGTGAAAGCTCAACTTCAACGGGGTCAGGAAGTCAAACCACTACTAAACCAAAAGGAGATTATAATTTTGGAGCCACTTTTGGATACGAATATTTCATCAGCAAGTATGTTGGTTTGTATGCTAGTCTTGGTTTAAATTATGGTAAATCTAAAACTGAATATGAGTATGAGCCAACTACTGGTACGGGGTATAATTATACTAGTACTTATTCAAGAATATATGTTCCAGTAAATTTTGGTTTACAAGTGCATTTGCCTAGCAAAAAAGCGAAAGAATAAATTCTAAAAAAAATTATGAAGAGAGGTTGATACATTAGTGTCAACCTTTTTTTATTACCTATATAATGCCCAAAAAATCCTTTTTATAAATTGGTTAACTTATTTTTCAAATTGTCAATTTCTAGTAAAATAGCCGCCATTTTATTTTCTTTGTCATCATCATGTGCAATCTGAATTCCTTTTTCAGATAATATTTCGGTTATGGCTTGAATAGAATTGGTATTAAAATCAACGTGATGTAGCAGTTTTTGCTTGTACCATGCTACTAATAATTCGTTTAAGTCGATTCCTAAAACATCTGATAAAATTTTGATTTGTTTTTCGGTTGGAATTCGAAAACCATTTTCAAATTTACTAATCAATGCCTGATCAATCTGAGTAAGTTCAGCCAATTCACGAGTTTTCAAGCTTTTACTTTCCCTTGCTTTTTTTAATAAATCTTTCATGGTTTAGAACGATTTTTTGATTCGGTCTAAGTCGCGTTTGGTATCTTGTTCTTTTAATGTTTCGCGCTTGTCGTAGGTTTTCTTTCCACGGCAAAGCCCGATTTCAAGTTTTGCCAAACCTTTTTCGTTTGTAAAAAGACGCAAAGGAATAATAGTTAGGCCTTTGGTTTCAACACTTCTGGCTAGCGATTTTAATTCACGCTTGTTCAAGAGTAATTTTCGTTCACTTCTCGATTTATGATTGAACTGGTTTCCAAATGCGTATTCTTCGATATAAGTATTAATGGCAAAAAGCTCACCATTATTAAATTCACAAAAACTCTCCGCAATTTGTGCTTTGCCTAATCGAATGGATTTGATTTCAGTTCCTGTTAAAACAATTCCAGCCGAATAGGTTTCAATTATTTCATAATCAAATTTTGCTCGTTTGTTGAGTATGTTGGCCGTTTTTATCATCGATAGCAAATGTAGTGACAAATTTATGAAACTAAAAAACGATTTTATTTAGGATGAAAAAAAAAATCAAACAATGACTTATATCAGTTTTTATGACAAATTAGGACTCTAAATTTGTCCTATAATTTTAAAACTAAAACAAAATGAAAAAATTATTTTTATTAGCAGGAATAGCTTTAATGTCTTTAAGTGTAAATGCACAAGAAAAAACTAAGAGTGGATTACAAGGAACATGGTGGGTAGCAGGTCAAGTTTCTTTTACTTCTGAAAAAACAGGTGATGCAAAATCAGATTCGAATATGATTTTACCTATCGTTGGGTATTTTGTTGGACCAGCAACTACTGTAGGTGTTGGTGTAGGAAATATTGCATCGAAAACAGTTGATGGAACAGGAGTTACTACTAGTGATTCAAACACTTTTGTTGTAAAACCATTAGTGCGTAAATATTGGAACATTAAAGGTGGGCTTTTCTTTTATGGTCAAGCTGCAGTTCCTGTTATGATGGGAAAAAATAAAATTTCGGATGGAAAAACTTCTTCTGTTTCTTTAGAATTATCACCTGGTTTTGACTATGTTGTAAACAAATGGATGACAGTAGAAACCTCATTTACAATTTTTAATGTTGGATCATCTACGGAAACACCAGCTGTTGGAGACAAAACAACTTCATTTGAATTTAATGCTAATCCTATGAACTCTGTTGCTGATAGAGCATTTGGCGGATTGCAAATTGGAGTTAAATTTTTGTTCTAAATTTCATAAATTTATTGGTTAGGACCGAGTAAAATCGGTTAAGAAAGTTCGTCTTATTTTGTTAATAAATAAGGCGAATTTTTTGTATATACGATACTCAATTACATAAAATTATCATATATTCGTAATACCAACCAATAATTTCTATAAATATGTTAAAAAAATCACTCCAACTATTCGCTTTTCTTTTTGTTGTTGTATCTTGTACTAAGGAAGAAAGTCAATATTCTAATGAAATTGATCCAACGCAAAAAAATCCGCTATCACCTTCAGAGATTAATTCTAAAATTGATGAATCATTTGCTAATTCTGGATCGTTCAATTGGAATCAAGCTTCTAATCATTTGCTTTGGAGCGCCATTTACCAAGGAAATAAAATGGCTTCAATAGGTTTCGGAACTTCTGCTGAAGATTTTGATCGTAGCAAATCTCCCGAAAATGCTAAAATGCAAAACGAAATTCTAACAATAATTCAAGAGAACGAAGACAAATCTTTAAAAGATATTTTAATCGCTTCTGATGAGTTTTTAAACCAAGTAGATGTTGTTATTGAAAAGCAAGAAACGGTAATTGCTTTAAGACGTTTAACAACTCTTCGCTATTTCGAACCTGGCGATTACAAGTATTTCGCAAATCAAACCTCACAACAAAAAGGAGGAGGTAATGCAATGCAATCCGATTCGGGTTGTGGTTTTGAATCGTCTACCTTAAGCGCATCTGATTATACTACAGTAACACCAAATGCAAAAGTGCCTTGGGCTTTCTATCAACACAATATTCCAACAGCTTGGAGCACAAGTACTGGAGCTGGAATAACGATTGGTATTATTGACACAGGTGTTTCTCCAAACCAAACGTTGTTAGGCTCTAGTTTTAATAATGGTTTGTCATCAGGTAGAACAATTAGTAAATACGGTGTTTATGTCGATTCAATTTGGCCATGGAGCACTGGAACTGATGGTCCGAACGATCAATGCGGACACGGAACTAGCATGTCATCTGCTGCAGCGGCACCAAGAAATAACGCAGGTTTACCTGTTGGAGTAGCTTATAATGCTAATTTAGTGACTTATCGCGCCGCTTCTAATGTGGTTTTAGATGGTTATCATGAGCAAAATGGAGTGAAAAATGCATTCACTGCTTTAGGAAACAACACCAGTGTAAAAATCATTTCGATGTCAATGGGACACATTTTCTCTGTTGGGAAAATTTCTGACGGTGTAAAATATGCTTACAGTAAAGGAAAATTAATTTTCTGCGCAGGTGGAACTTCAACTAGTTTTACCAATTTTGTTGGCGTAATTTTTCCAGCGTGGATGCCTGAAACGCAAGCCGTAACTGGTGTAATTGAAGGAACATCGAATCAAAAATGCGACGTTTGTCACTCGGGTTCTGAAATTGATTTTACAGTTCAAATGCAACGTTCGGGTTCAGGAAATACTGTTCCTGTAGTGAGCTATTACAACGGACAAACAGATTACGTCGGTGGTTCATCAGTAGCAACTGCAACTACTGCCGGAATTGCCGCTTTGGTTTGGTCTAAAAATCCAACTTGGACACGCGATCAAGTCATCAACAAAATGCGCCAATCGGCTACTTATTACCCAACTCCGAATTCAAGTTATGGTTACGGAAATGTAAATGCTGCGCTGGCTGTACAATAATCAAAACCTTTTTTAAAAATACAAAACCGCCAAACTTCTGGTGGTTTTTTTATGCTTTTCGGTTTCGAATGAATACTTTTGTACAATGGAAAACAATACTTCTAAAGATCCACTTCACGGTATTACACTACAAAAAATTGTAGAACAATTAGTCGAGTTTTACGGATTTGACACTTTGGGTGAATTGATAAAAATTCGTTGCTTTAACGAAAACCCTAGCGTAAAGTCGAGTCTAACTTTTCTCCGAAAAACACCTTGGGCACGCAAAAAAGTCGAAGAACTCTACATTCGTACCTTGCCAAAATTCAATAATTAAAGACGATTGCGTTTCAACAACGAATAAATCACTGTGTCAATAAACTTTCCTTCGTAATATTCGTTTTCCAAAATGTGCGCTTCTTTCACAAAACCATTTTTCTCTAATACACGTGCCGAAGCAATATTGCCAGGATCAATGACCGCTTCCAACGAATGCATGTTCATTTCATCAAATCCATAATCAATCAACAACTTAATGACTTCTGTGGCAATGCCTTTTCCATGACATTCAGGCAAAAACATATAGCCAATTTCCGACCTAAAATTATGCCATTGAATGCGATAATGTCCTACAACGCCAAGTAATTTATCGCTACCTTTCAACGTTACTGCCCAATTTATTCCTTCGTTAGTCTCAATTTTGTCATTGATCATTCTGATATGAGCCAACGCCTCTTCGTGATTAGTCGCCAAAGGTCGCGGAATGTATTTCATGGTCTCAGGATTACTGCGCAACTCATACACTTCATTCACATCGTCATCGGTTATTTGACGCAAAAGCAAGCGCTCGGATTCTAAGTTTTTAAAAGGCAAAAAAGAAAAGGTCGTCATAGCAATTTTTTTACAAAGTTATCATTTTTTTTAGAAGCTAATCCAGCCATTCGTTACAAGCTTTTGGGCTCCAAGCTATTTTTGTACGCTTTTCATCAGCTTCCGTTGGTCGCTGCTCAAAAGCAACAAAAATTAGTCTTCCGCTACAAAAGGCTTTCCACTGCTGTCTGGGCTAGACTTTGTAGCACTAAACACAATGAGTGCAAACCATCAAATAACTTTTTCCAACGTTGCAATCTTTTTGTCCACACTTCCCAATTCCGAAAGGCGAATGATTTTAAAAAGTGTACTTGCTACAAATCCTGGATTCGTTACCAATTTAGCAGTTTCAGTGATTTTCACATCTCTATTTCGTAAAGCAATCGCTAACTCATTCGGATTCAGCGGAGCAATTTCGGTGGCAAATTTCCAAGCACCATCACGCGCCATTTGCATGCTAAAATCAACCAAAAACGTATCAACTTTATTGGTTTTCTTCAAAATCCATTTCAAAGTAGGCCAAATATCCGATAAGGCTTTTTCAACATTACCAACCAAACTCGACAATATTGTATTGATTGTATTGAAATCATTTTTCAAACTGTGTATTTCATTTCCAGAGCACACTTCAGCGGCCGCAATTCCCAAATCATAGTTGATGTGTGCGTTCATTCCCAAAAGCAAATGTTGCATCATAATCAACCAAAAGTCATTCGATTTTTCAAACGCAATTTCCCAACATTGGGAAGGTTTTTGCTTGCTTTTATACTCGTAATAAGCTTTAATATATCGATTGGCAAAAACTACATCCAAACGCTCCATGCGCGGTCCATTTTCAAAATCGCCATTGACAATTCCTTCTTTTACTTTTTGAGTTACTTTGCAATACAAAACCGCAAAATAACCCAAAGTCGAACCTTCTTTTTTGGTTTCTGCAATGATGTTATTTAAAATCTGTATGACTTCGTCAATGGTTTTCGCTTGGATCATAATCTACATTTTAAGATTCTAAAAAATGTTTTAATTCTTCGTAGGTTTTGATTTGAGTCCGAACTTTCTCTTTATCCAAAACACTTTCAATTTGCGTTGGAATAGGTAAAGTTACATTTAAAACAGGTTCAACTACATCCAAAAACTTAATTGGATGCGCGGTTTCTAAGAAAACACCAATGCTATCGGGCTGATTTTGCATCTCTTTTTTCAATCCCAAATAACCAACAGCACCATGTGGCTCGGCTATGTAGCCCGAATTGGTGTAAATATTTTTCATGGCAAAACGCGTTTCATCATCGGTATAGGAATAGGAAGTAAAATCTTTTTTAAACTCCTCCAAATTGTGGTTATACATTTCCTGAATGCGCACAAAATTACTCGGATTTCCAACGTCCATCGCATTGGAAATTGTCGGCACTGACGCTTTGGCTTCGTAAATTCCATTAACCAAAAACTGCGGAACCGTGTCATTAACATTGGTCGAAGCTACGAAATGATAGATCGGTAAACCTAATTTCTTAGCTAAAATTCCTGCACAAATGTTTCCAAAATTTCCACTCGGACACGAAACAATTAGTGGCTTTTTGAACTTTTTCAATTGTTTGTAAGCAAAGAAAAAATAAAACATCTGGGGCAACCAACGCGCAATATTAATCGAATTGGCCGAAGTCAGATTTTTATGGTTTAAACTGTCGTCCAAAAAGGCTTTTTTTACCATGTCTTGGCAATCGTCAAAAACACCATCAACTTCCAAAGCTTTAATATTTTGACCTAAAGTTGTCAATTGACGCTCTTGAATATCACTTACTTTTCCTGAAGGATACAAAATCACCACTTCAACACCTTTTACGCCTAAAAATCCACTAGCAACAGCGCCGCCTGTATCACCAGAAGTAGCGACTAAAACAGTGTTTTTTTGATCTTTTTCACGGTTAAAATAGCCCAAACAACGCGACATGAATCGAGCGCCAACATCTTTAAAAGCCATAGTTGGTCCGTGGTATAATTCTAATGAAAACACATTTTCTTCGACAGTTACACAAGGAAAATCAAAACAAAGTGTTTCAGCAATTATTTGTTTGAGTTCAAGAGCAGGAATTTCATCACCTACAAATGGTTGAATCACCTCAAACGCGATTTCTTCATTGGAAAAATTTTCAATTTCATCAAAAAACGATTGTGGAAGAGTAGGAATAGTTTCAGGAAAATACAAACCTTTATCAGGTGCTAATCCTTGAATAACGGCTTCTTCGAAAGTGACTTTGAGTTGTTTGTTGTTTAGGCTAAAATAGTTCATTGAGTTTCAGGTTTCAAGTTTCAGTTTTCAGTTTCAAGTTAGATTGTTATTACGCCATTTGCATTAATTTTTGATGTATGCAAATCAAAGGTAATTCCTGTATTGACATAACTTTCTTTCATGGCTAGAGCTACTTTATCAGCTGATTCTTTTCCTTTGCACAATGCAAAAATCGATGGCCCAGCACCCGAAATTCCAGCGCCTAAAGCTCCATTTTGGAGCGCGGCATTTTTTACAGCATCAAAATTAGGAATTAAATGTTTGCGCAACGGTTCGATAATCACGTCTTGCAGCGAACGACCAATTAATTCGTAGTCATTGGTGTATAAACCTGCGATTAATCCGCCCAAATTTCCTGTTTGTGTTATGGCGCTTTTCAGCGGAATCATGGGTTGCAAAACAGCACGCGCATCCGAAGTTTTGACTTCAATATGTGGATGTAAAACAACAGCGTATACTTCAGCCGGACTCTCAATTCGAATCACATCCAACGGATTGTAACCACGCACCAACGTAAAACCGCCTAGTAGGCAAGGAGCTACATTGTCTGCGTGTTCGCTTCCGCTGGCTACTACTTCGCCTTTCATGGCAAATTCGACCAACTGGTGTTTGGTAAATGGTCGACCAAGTAATTCATTCATCCCAAAGACAACGCCAGCAGCACTGGCCGACGAGCTTCCAATTCCGCTTCCCAATTTTAGAATTTTGTTGATTTCAATTTCGAAACCAAAGTCAACATCAACCGCATTGAGAATCGCCATTCCAGCTACTCCAGCCACATTTTTTTCTGTTTCATAAGGTAAATTAGCGCCTTCAATTTTAGTAATTCGAATGCCTTTTTCGGGCGATTTTCGAATAATCATTTCATCGCCAATTCCGTCTAAACACAAACCCATTACGTCAAAGCCACAATTGAGATTGGCAATAGTTGCTGGGCAGAATACTTTTATACTAGTCATAATGTCTAAAGTCTAAAGTCTAAAGTCGGTAAATCAATGTCATTTGGAGATTATCCTTTTGACATTCGACTTTAAGACTAATTACACATTTCCAATTCGAATAACATCGGCAAAAATTCCAGATGCTGTTACAGCAGCACCAGCTCCAGCGCCTTTAATTATCAATGGTTGATCAACATAGCGATCGGTGTAAAATTCTACAATATTATCTTTTCCTTCCAAATTGTAAAACGGACTTTCTTTTGGAATTTGTTGCAAACCAACGCTGGCTTTTCCATTATCAAACGAAGCTACGAATTTTAAACGACAATCGTTGGCTTTGGCATCGGCTAGGAGTTTTTCAAAATGGGAAGAATGTTTAATTAAAGAAGCAAAAAAGTCGACGTTGTTGGTTGTATTCATGCATTCGTCAGGTAAGAAACTATTGTTAACAATGTCTTCCATTTCGATGATATTTCCGCTTTCTCGAATCAGAATTAAGATCTTGCGCGCCACATCCACGCCGCTTAAATCAATTTTCGGGTCAGGCTCTGTAAACCCTTGCACACCAGCTTCTTTTACAACGTCATGAAAGTTATAAGTTTCACTGAAATTATTAAAAATAAAGTTCAAACTTCCCGATAAAACCGCATTGATACGATTGACTTTATCTCCAGAAGCAATTAGGTTTTTGAGTGTATCAATGATAGGTAACCCTGCTCCAACATTCGTTTCAAATAGGAAAGGTGCGTTGTATTTTCGGGAAAGATTTTTTAAGTTTTTGTAATTATCGTATTGTGACGAACACGCAATTTTGTTGCAAGTTACTACTGCAATACTTTGTTTTAAAAATTGTTCGTAAATTGAGGCTACATCGTAATTGGCAGTAATGTCTACAAAAATGCTATTGCGTAGATTAAGTTCTTTTGTTCGAGAAATGAATTCGGTAACATTTGCATTTTCGCCACTACTCAAGGTGTTTGGCCAGTCTTTTAAATCAATTCCATCTTCGTTAAAAACCATTTTTCTCGAATTAGAAAGAGCAATAACGCGGACATTAATCTTCAGATTTTCTTTTAAGAATTTCTTTTGTTGATGAATTTGATCGATGAATTTTTCGCCCACATTTCCAACGCCCATCACAAACAAATTCAATTGTTTGGTATTGTCTTCAAAGAAACGTTCATGCAAAGTATTCAATGCTTTTTTGACGTCTTTTTCATTGATAACAACCGAAATATTGCGCTCGGAAGCACCTTGAGCAATGGCCCGGATGTTTACATTGTTTTTACCAAGAGTACTAAACATTTTTCCGCTTAATCCTTGGTGGTTTTTCATACTTTCGCCCACCAAAGCCACAATACACAAGTCTTTTTCAACACTGCAAGGATCAATTTTGCCTTGGACGATTTCGATTTCAAATGCAGCATCAATAGCTGCTTTAGCTTTTTCAGCATCGTTATTCAGGATTCCAACACAAATCGAATGTTCTGAGGAAGCTTGCGTAATGAAAATTACATTAATAGCGTTTTGCGAAAGCACCTCAAATAATCGTTTAGAAGAACCAGCAACACCTATCATTCCAGATCCTTCTAGTGTAATCAACGCAATATTATCAATATGTGAGATCCCTTTAATCGGATTAACGCCAACTTCATTTTGATTCGAAATTAACGTTCCGTATGCATTGGCCTCAAACGTATTTTTAATCCAAATCGGAATGCCTGATTTCAAAACAGGCTGAATAGTTGGCGGATAAAGTACTTTAGCACCAAAATGAGACAATTCCATCGCTTCTTGATACGATATGCTTTCAATAGGTTGTGCTTGTTTTACAATTTTCGGGTTGGCCGTAAACATTCCGTTGACGTCGGTCCAAATTTCTAGCGATTCCGAATGCGTTGCATTGGCAATAATGGCTGCGGTATAATCTGAGCCACCTCGACCCAAAGTTGTGGTGTTTCCGTTTTCGTCGTTAGCTATAAATCCGGGCAAAACAACCACTTGCGATTTATTAGTGCCGAAATAATCACCAATTAGTTTATTTGTTAATTCAAAATCAACGGCAGCTTTTCCGAAGTTGGAATTGGTTTTGATGATTTCTCTGCTGTCTTTAAAATTACTATTCGGAATCGTTTGTTGCAAAGCTGTGGCTATGATTTGAGACGATAAAAGTTCGCCAAAACCAGCAATAGCATCGGCAGTTCTTGGAGATAATTCTCCCAACAAAAAGCAACCATCCAACAAGGTTTGCAGTTGATTGATTTGACTGTTGATGCGGATTAAGAGTTGATTTTGATTAGCACTTTCAACCAAATCACCAATTGCATCGAAATGTTTTTGTTTGATTTCTTCGATGCTGTTTTTGTATGATTCGTCTTTGCTAGCTGCTTTTTTGGAAGCGTTAATCAACATATCTGTAACGCCACTCAAAGCAGAAACCACAACAGCTAATTTATTTGTTTTGGCTTTTTGATTGACGATATCAATAACTAGTTTAATGTTTTGAGCATTGGCAACTGAGGTTCCACCGAATTTTAGTGTTATCATAATACTTGGGTTAGCATTTATTTTAGGATTTTGTTACACGTGACGTCTCTTCTTTCTGAAGAAAGCACCATAAAAATTGTTATATGTGAAAATTATACCCCGAGTGGGGTTGTAGTTGTGGTTGATGTTGTGCCAACAAAACGTACAACCGAAGTGTTGGTTGTTGAAAAAGTAGTTTTTGTATTATTGTAGCACATCATAATTTCAAAAGTAGTATTTTTTGGTTACGAAAAAAATTTAGTAAGTATTTTTGTGAATATCACAATTTTATATCGTTCTACTTTTTAAATAATTTTATATAAATGCATCACAGCAACGATTTTTGTTAAATTCTCAATAAAATAGAAGTTAAAATAGTTGGATTTTAACAATCGTTTACGGATTTTTGAGGTCAAATTTCAACTATTCCATGGAAAATATACACTACATCAGTTCTGAATTATTGCATTTAGAGACGTTACAAGAGATTATTGCGGAACATAAATTACTGTCGTTATCAGAAGAAGCTAAGCTCAATATTCAGAAATGTAGGGAATATTTGGATAAAAAAATGGCTAACAGCGATGATCCAATTTACGGCATTAATACAGGTTTTGGTTCATTGTGTAATGTGAAAATTTCGAATGAAAATTTATCTCAATTGCAAGAAAACTTAGTGAAATCGCACGCATGCGGAACTGGTGACGAAGTGCCACAAGAGATTGTGAAAATTATGTTGCTGTTGAAAATTCAATCATTGAGTTATGGACATTCGGGTGTTCAATTGCAAACTGTAGAGCGTTTGGTTGATTATTTTAACAATGATGTTTTTCCAGTAGTTTATACTCAAGGGTCGTTAGGAGCAAGTGGTGATTTGGCTCCGTTAGCCCATTTATCCTTACCATTATTAGGAGAAGGCGAAGTTTACCACGATGGATTTCGTCAACCAGCGCGAAAAGTCATGGAAAAAATGGGTTGGGCACCTATTGTATTGCAATCGAAAGAAGGTTTGGCATTGTTAAATGGTACTCAGTTTATGAGTGCGTATGGATGTTATGCGTTGTTGAAAGCAATGAAATATTCCTATCTAGCAGATGTTATTTCAGCTATTTCATTGGAAGGTTTTGATGGACGAATTGAACCTTTCAACGATTTGATTCATTTTGTTCGCCCGCACAAAGGGCAAATTGTGACTGCTCAGCGCATGAAAGAATTGCTCGATGGAAGCCAAATTATTGCGCAACCGAAAGCGCATGTACAAGATCCGTATTCATTTCGTTGCATTCCGCAAGTACATGGAGCTTCGAAAGATACAATTGATTATGTAAAAAAAGTATTTAAGACAGAAATTAATTCGGTGACTGATAATCCTAATATCTTTATTGATAGTGATGTGATTATTTCGGGCGGAAATTTTCATGGACAACCTTTGGCTTTGGCATTAGATTTCTTAGGAATTGCATTAGCTGAATTAGGCAGTATTTCAGAAAGAAGAACCTATCAATTGATTTCTGGTTTGCGAGGTTTGCCAGCGTTTTTGGTGGATAATCCCGGTTTAAATTCAGGGTTTATGATTCCGCAATACACCGCAGCAGGTATTGTAAGTCAGAATAAGCAATTGGCTACGCCAGCTAGTATTGATAGTATTGTTTCGAGTAATGGTCAAGAAGATCATGTGTCGATGGGAGCGAATGCAGCTACCAAATGTTTGAAAATCATGGAAAACTTAGAGCGCATTTTGGCCATTGAGTTGATGAACGCTTCTCAAGCCATTGAATACAGAAGACCTTTGAAAACTAGTGAATTTTTAGAATCGTTTTTAAAATCCTACAGAGATGAAGTTCCTCTGGTAAAAGAAGACCGAATTCTACATTACGACATTCAAAACTCAGTGGCGTTTTTGGATAGTTTTATGATTGATTTGGAGGAATAGTTAAAACAACAAACTCAACAATCCAATTGCAGCGGGAACCGCTTGCACAAACAAAATCCGTTTTGAAGCCGTTATTGCACCGTAAATTCCAGCAATTAGAACGCATCCTAAAAAGAAAATAGCGACGTTTTTACTCCAAGAAGCATCCGAAATAAATAATGACCAAATCAATCCAGCGGACAAAAATCCGTTGTACAAGCCTTGATTTGCGGCCATGATTTTGGTTTTTTCAAATAAATCGGATGGAATAGTGCGGAATACTTTTGGTCCGCGCGTTAACCAAGCAAACATTTCAAGCCATAAAATATAAAGGTGAATTATTGCTATAAAGCCGATGATAATTTGTGAAAGTAGATTCATAGTTTTTAGGTTTCAAGTTTTATTTTTCTTGTTCTAACGTTTTTTCAATTCGTTTATCAGGAATTAACCACAATATTGCTACTATTATGTATAAAATACCCGAAATTAATGTGTAAAATTGGGTTAAAACTACAGCAATCAAGTACAAAACAAGCGAAATTTTTCCCTTAACATCTTTTCCTACAGCTTTTGAAAGAACTGAATCTTTTCCATGACTAGCAATAATAGCGTTTTGAAGAATAAAATAAGCAATAGCGTTCATCAACAATATAATTCCGTATAGCATCATTGGAAAAGAAGCAAAGTGATGCTCACCAATCCAAGCAGTGGCAAACGGAATTAACGACAACCAAAACAACAAATGCAAATTGGCCCAAAGTATTTTTCCATTTACTCGCTTTACAGTATGCATCATGTGATGGTGATTGTTCCAGTAAATTCCAACGTAAATGAAACTCAAAATATAACTCAAAAACTTATGAGATAATTTTATAACTGACTCAAAAGTAGTGTCGTTTGGAACTTTAAATTCTAAAACCATGATGGTGATGATGATTGCTAAAACACCATCACTAAAGGCTTCTAAACGGTTTTTGTTCATTTTTTTTCAAGTGTATTTAGCAACTCTTTTCCAATTTCTTTCCATTTTGCTTTATCATAGCTATAATCCAAGCACAATAGGATTAAATCGGAGAACTGTTGGATTAATTTTGGTTCTGATAAAAATACAGTTTTTATTTTTTCAAACCTATTAGAAAGCTCTAGGATTATTCTTTTTGGTGTTCCTACATCATTTGCAGGTAGAAAATGATGAAAATTTTGTATTGATTTTACCATATCTAAATCAAAAAATGAAGTGATTGCACGTCTAACAACTCCAACTTCTTCATTTGCTATTGAAGGTATGACTTCTTCAAATATAAAATCTAAATTACTATTAATGTTGATTAATTCAGTCAATGATTCAATTGTTTTTCGTGAAATTCCTTGTTCAGAGTCTAAGCACAATTCAACAATTTCATCATCATTTAATGATTTTGAAACCATAAAATAATCCAATGCTTTTTTACGAATTTGTTTTTCTTGAAAAGAATCAAATAAAATTTCTTTACAAAGTTTATCATTTTCAGAAGAAACTTTATCTTTAATATACGCTATATCATTCATTCGAGAAGAATAAAGAATAGGCAAAAATGTATTCTTTTTATTTTCAATTTCTTTTGCTTTTAATGCCAAAGAAAATACTAACAATAAATTTTCTTTCAGTTTGTTTTCAAAATTTTCTTTGTCGTTTTCAAAGGGAATTAGGGTTACTTGATGATTGGCTTCAAGTTGTTGAAACAAGTGAATTAAAGCATTTTCTTTATTTTTATCCAAAAGCGCATTATGATTTCGATAAGATTCATAAGTTGATTTTTCGCAAAGGATAATGAAGTTTTTATAATTAGACAGTACTTCTTTAAATTCAGTTTCCCAAGTTATTTTTCCGTAAAGTTTATTCACAACAAAAATAATTATGTCACAACTACTTACAGTTCTGATAGAGTTCATTTCCCAATTGTTGTTGTGGTAATTATCGTACTCTAAATCAGCTCCTGAGAAGCTTCTTATTGTTGCGCCAAATTCACGAGTCACTTTGATATAACTTTCATAAAATTCAGCTGTGTCTTTGGCTCCACAAAACATTAGTTTCATAACAAGTAGAAATAAAAAACCACGAATTCACAAATTTAATGATTAGGAATTCGTGGTTTATAATTGAACAAATATTACTTTGTTGGCTTTTCTGTTTTTTTAATTTTAACAGTTAATTCTTCAGTTCCATCTTCAATGTCCATAAAAATCTCATCTCCAGATGCAATTTTAGAAGTAATAATTTCTTCTGCCAAAGCATCTTCAACATATTTTTGAATAGCTCTTTTTAGTGGACGAGCTCCAAATTGTTTATCAAAACCTTTGTCTGCTATAAATGCTTTTGCTTTATCAGACAATGTCAAATTGTAACCTAAATCAGCAATACGAGCATATAATTTTTTCAACTCAATTTCTATGATTTTATCAATGTCTTGTTTTTCTAGAGCGTTGAAAACAATTACATCGTCAATACGATTTAAGAATTCTGGCGCAAATGTTTTCTTTAATGCATTTTCAATGATACTTTTTGAATTGTCATCTGCTTGTGCGGCTTTGGCTGCTGTTCCGAAACCAACACCTTGACCAAAATCTTTTAATTGACGCGCTCCAACATTGGATGTCATGATAATAATAGTGTTTTTAAAATCGATTTTTCGACCCAAACTATCGGTTAAATAACCGTCATCCAATACTTGAAGCATCATGTTGAAAACGTCTGGATGCGCTTTTTCAATTTCATCCAAAAGCACAACACAATACGGTTTTCTTCGTACTTTTTCGGTCAATTGTCCGCCTTCTTCATAACCAACATAACCTGGAGGCGCACCAATCAAACGTGAAATTGCGAATTTTTCCATGTATTCACTCATGTCAATACGAATCAAAGCGTCTTCAGAATCGAATAATTCTTTGGCTAATACTTTGGCTAATTGTGTTTTACCAACACCAGTTTGACCTAAGAAAATAAATGAACCAATTGGTCGATTCGGGTCTTTCAAACCGGCACGATTTCTTTGAATTGAACGTGCAATTTTCAACACTGCATCGTTTTGTCCAATTACTTTATTTTGAAGCAGTTCAGGCAAATTAGCTAACTTGTTGCTTTCAGTTTGTGCAATTCGATTTACTGGAATTCCTGTCATCATTGAAACTACATCTGCAACATTGTCTTCCGTTACTTGAATACGATTATTTTTCGAATCTTCTTCCCATTGTTCTTGCGCGATGGCAAGGTCTTTTTCCAAGCGTTTTTCATCGTCACGCAATTTGGCTGCTTCTTCGTATTTCTGTCTTTTAACCACCGTGTTTTTCAGATCACGAACTTCTTCCAACTGACGTTCTAAGTCTAATATTTGCTTTGGAACATCAATATTGGTAATGTGAACACGCGAACCTGCTTCATCCAAAGCATCAATTGCTTTATCTGGTAAAAAACGCTCCGACATATAGCGATCGGTCAATTTTACACAAGCTTCAATAGCTTCATCAGTGTAAGTTACATTGTGATGATCTTCGTATTTGTTTTTGATATTATTTAAAATGGTAATCGTTTCGTTAACTGAAGTTGGTTCAACTATTACCTTTTGAAAACGACGTTCTAAAGCACCATCTTTTTCGATATACTGACGGTATTCGTCTAAAGTTGTTGCCCCAATACATTGAATTTCACCACGCGCTAAAGCAGGTTTAAACATGTTGGAAGCATCTAAAGAACCCGTTGCTCCACCAGCGCCAACTATAGTGTGGATTTCGTCAATAAAAAGAATAATATCGTCGTTTTTCTCTAATTCGTTCATTACGGCTTTCATTCGCTCTTCAAATTGTCCGCGGTATTTGGTTCCGGCTACAAGCGAAGCTAAATCTAAAGTCACTACTCTTTTGTTGAAAAGGATGCGAGATACTTTCTTTTGAATGATTCGCAAAGCCAAACCTTCAGCAATGGCAGATTTTCCAACTCCAGGCTCACCAATTAGTAGTGGGTTGTTTTTCTTTCTGCGGCTCAAAATTTGAGATACACGCTCAATTTCTTTTTCACGGCCAACTACAGGATCTAATTTTCCTTCTTCAGCCATTTCGGTCAAATCACGACCAAAATTGTCCAAAACAGGAGTTTTAGATTTTTTATTGGATTTGTTGGCTGGATTATTAAAACTGCCTTCTTTTAAACTGTCATCTTGTCCTGAATCTTCGTTAAATTCATTTTTAGGCAAGTTATCCATGAAATCGTCTTCTTGTGGTGTCATATTTAGGTATTGTTCTTTAGCTACTTCGTAATCGATTTTTAATTTGTTGAGTAACTTGGTTGTGGGATCATTCTCGTTTCGCAATATACACAATAGTAAATGCGCAGTGCTTATTGATGAGCTTTGAAACACTTTGGCTTCTAAAAAAGTAGTTTTGAGTGCTCTTTCCGCTTGCCTGGTTAAGTGTAAATTCTTCTTGTCATTACTTATGTCAGCATTGGGATTTGGCGGACTCAATATCTCTACTTTTTTCCTCAAGTGTTCTAAATCAATTGACAAATTATTAAGGATTGTAATTGCCTTGCCGTTTCCATCTCTTAAAATCCCAAGCATAAGATGTTCAGTGCCAATAAAATCGTGACCTAAACGTAAAGCTTCTTCTTTGCTATACGTAATTACATCTTTGACTCTTGGAGAAAAATTATCATCCATAAATAAACTATTATAAAGGTAAAATTAGTGAATTACTGATGAAATTGCAAAAACCATTCCGCAGTAAAAGTGTTGTCAGTAAATTGACAAAAAAATAGCAAGATATGAAAGCAGTGAAAACTTAATTTATTAACCAAATTTTGGGTTGAAATTGTTAATAAATAGTAGAAATTTCGACTGTGAAATGCTTTTAAAAAAGGCAAAATGATGTATATTGCACGTTTGAATTTTAAACTAATTTTTTAATAAATTTAAGTATATGTCTGACGGAGAAAAGTTAATTCCTATTAACATAGAAGATGAAATGAAATCAGCTTACATCGATTATTCGATGTCGGTTATTGTATCAAGAGCATTGCCCGATGTACGTGATGGTTTAAAACCAGTTCACCGAAGAGTACTTTACGGAATGTATGATTTAGGAGTATTTTCAAACAGAGCACACAAAAAATCCGCAAGAATTGTTGGAGAAGTTTTAGGGAAGTACCATCCTCATGGAGATACTTCAGTTTATGATGCCATGGTACGTATGGCGCAAGAATGGAGTTTACGCTACTTATTAATCGACGGACAAGGTAACTTTGGGTCGATTGATGGCGATAGTCCTGCAGCAATGCGTTACACTGAGGCAAGAATGAAAAAAATGTCGGAAGACATTATGGCAGATATTGACAAAGAAACAGTTGATTTTAAACTTAACTTCGACGACACTTTGTACGAACCAACAGTAATGCCAACCAAAGTTCCTAATTTATTGATTAATGGAGCTTCTGGGATCGCAGTTGGTATGGCAACCAATATGCCTCCTCACAATTTGACCGAAGTTGTCGACGGAACGTTGGCTTATATTGATAATAACGAAATTGAGATTGACGAATTAATGCATCACGTAAAAGCTCCTGATTTTCCTACAGGTGGAGTGATTTATGGTTATGAAGGTGTTCGTGAAGCATTCAAAACAGGTAGAGGAAGAATCGTAATTCGAGCCAAAGTTAATTTTGAAGAAGTTGATGGAAGAGAATCGATAGTGGTTACCGAAATACCATATCAGGTCAATAAGGCCGAAATGATTAAAAAAACAGCCGATTTAATCAATGAAAAAAGGATTGAAGGAATTTCCAACATTCGTGACGAGTCCGATCGAAATGGAATGCGTATCGTTTATATTTTAAAGCGCGATGCCGTTCCA
Organism: Flavobacterium sp.; assembly: GCA_016787805.1. GTDB lineage: Bacteria > Bacteroidota > Bacteroidia > Flavobacteriales > Flavobacteriaceae > Flavobacterium. The sequence goes on from JAEUTY010000020.1 coordinate 23,079, forward strand.
AATGTGGTTTTAAATACACTTTACAAATTTACACAATTACAGTCGTCATTTAGTGTAAATAATATTGCATTAGTAAACGGTCGACCACAACTATTGAATCTAAAAGATTTGATTCATTATTTTGTTGAACATCGACATGATGTTGTGGTGCGTAGAACACAATTTGAATTGCGTAAAGCAGAGGAAAGAGCCCACATTTTAGAAGGTTTGATAATTGCTTCTGATAATATTGATGAAGTTATTGCTTTAATCAGAGCTTCAAAAGATGGTGATGAAGCAAGAGCAAAATTGATCGAACGATTTACACTTTCTGAAATTCAAGCCCGTGCTATTGTCGAAATGCGTTTAAGACAGTTGACAGGATTAGAGCAAGATAAGTTGCGTGCAGAATACGAAGAAATCATGAAATTAATCCAACATTTGAAAGATTTATTAGCTAGCAAAGAATTGCGAATGAATTTGATCAAAGAAGAATTGATTGAAATTAAAGAAAAATACGGTGATGAGCGTCGTTCTGCAATTGAATATTCTGGTGGTGATGTAAGTATAGAAGATTTAATTGCTGACGAAAATGTGGTAATTACTATTTCGCATGCAGGTTACGTAAAACGAACATCATTGTCGGAATATAAAACTCAAAACAGAGGTGGAGTAGGTCAAAAAGGTTCGGCAACACGTGATCAGGATTTCTTAGAACATTTATTTGTGGCAACCAATCACCAATATTTATTGTTCTTTACTCAAAAAGGGAAATGCTATTGGATGCGCGTTTACGAAATCCCAGAAGGAAATAAAACGAGCAAAGGTCGCGCCATTCAAAACTTGATTAACATCGAAAGTGATGATAAGGTAAAAGCATTCATTTGTACACAAGATCTTAAAGATGAAGAATACATCAATAGTCATTATGTAATCATGGCGACTAAAAAAGGTCAAGTGAAGAAAACGCCTTTAGAACAATATTCTCGTCCACGTCAAAATGGTATCAACGCGATAACAATTAGAGAAGATGACGAACTATTAGAAGCAAAATTAACCAATGGCGATAGCCAAGTTTTGGTAGCAGTTAAATCTGGAAAATTAGTTCGCTTTGAAGAAGAAAAAACACGCCCAATGGGAAGAACAGCTTCGGGTGTACGCGGAATTACGCTAGCTGATGATAACGATGAAGTGATTGGCATGGTTTCTGTAAACAAAGAAGATATTGCCGATACGCAATTATTAGTGGTAACTGAAAAAGGATACGGAAAAAGAACCAAGTTAGTTGATGAAGATGGAGAAGATGTATATCGTATCACAAACAGAGGTGGAAAAGGAGTTAAAACATTAAACATTACTGAAAAAACAGGAGCTTTAATTTCGATCAATAATGTTACAGATGAAGATGATCTGATGATAATTAACAAGTCAGGTTTGACTATAAGAATGGAAGTTTCTGCATTGCGTGTAATGGGAAGAGCTACACAAGGAGTTCGTTTAATAAACATTAAAGAAAACGACTCAATAGCTGCTGTAACCAAAGTAATGAAAGAAGATGAAGAAGATGAAGCAAGCAGCAATGAGATAAATGAAACAGATGAAAGTATTGATTCAAATGATGTAGATACTTCCAATAATGTTTCTGAAAGCGATGAATAATATTAATTTTAAATATAATGAAAATTAAAAATGTTTTTATTACAGGAGCTTTATTGGTTTCGGTAGTAGCTTTTTCTCAAAAAGATGAATTAAAAGCGTTAAAGAAGATTTATAGTAAAGAAGCTCCTTCGGATAACGATTTAAATGATTACAAAGCAAACTTGACCAAGTTGGAGTCTGTCGCTACTGAAGAAGGAGACAAAATACACTACAATTTTTTTAAAGGAGTTTTGCCAAAGATTGAGTTAGCTAATTCTGGCGTTGCTCAACCGAGTGAAATGCAATTGCAAAAGTTGTTCACTCCAAAAGCAATTTTGGATATGGCATTGGGTTGTTCAGCAATGTTAGAATACGAGAAAAAAACAGGAAAAAAAGTTTTTACTGATGATATCAATAAGAGTATTACTGCAATAAAGCCTTCTTTACTTAATGCTGCGGTTGCTTTAGGAGATCAAAAAAAGTATATTGAAGCATCCGATATTCTATATTCGATTTACCTTTTGGATAAAAATGATCCTGAAAATTTGTATTATGCCGCTAGTTATGCCGTTAATGCTAAAAAATATGATAAAGCTTTGAGCTATTATAATGAATTGAAAAATATAAATTATACTGGTGAGGGCACTATGTATTATGCTGTAAATAAAGCAAGTAAAGAAGAAGAGTACTTTGGGAAAGATAATACAGCTAAAACTTCTAGAGATAATTATATTAAATTAGGGTCACATGAAAAACCAAGAGACGAAAAAATATTTTCCAAGAAAAGTGAAATCTATAAAAACATAGTTCTTATTTTAATTGATCAAGGAAAGTCAAATGAAGCTAAAGGTGCTATTGAAGATGCAAGAAAAGCCAATCCAAATGATACTTCATTAATGATTGCAGAAGCGGATTTTTATTTAAAAGAAAAAGATTACGCTAATTATACTCGAGTAGTGAATGAGGCTCTTGAAAAAGATTCTAATAATGTTGATTTAATTTTTAACCTCGGTGTAATTAGTGCAGACTCAAACAATTTGCAAGATGCTGAGAAGCATTACAAAAAAGCTATTGAAATCGATCCTAATTACTTTAATGCATATTTAAACTTGGCCGAGCTGAAATTGAGAGCCGACAAAGATTTTGTAGATGCAATGAAAAAATTAGGAACAACTGTTGCTGATAACAAAAAATATGATGAGTTAAGAGCAAAACAAAATGCTAACTACAGAGAAGTTATGCCATATTTGGAAAAAGCTGTTGAAATTCAACCATCAAACGATGCTGCTAAAAAAACATTATTAGGAGTTTATCAAGCTTTAGACTTGACGGATAAGTATAAAGCACTTAAAGCTAAAGAATAAAAAAATAAAATTGATCAAATAAAAAAGCCTCATTTTTTGAGGCTTTTTTTATATATCTAAATCAAATGTTTTCTTGAGTAATTCAATATTCGGATTTATTTCGTTCAAACGATTATATTTATCTTGGCTAGTAAAGGCTATTTTGCTTTTGATGCTTTCATTTACATTGACTTCAATAGTAATTTCATGATTATGCAAATGCCCTCGCAAATAACCCAATAGTTCTGGTTTTTCTTTTTCAAAATCAATTTTCGAACCTTCATTTGGTAATTCGTACTGAATGGTAAAACCTTCCAATTTGGGCTCATTCATTCGTAACAACGATTCCATGATTTTATGACCTTTGTCTCCTAATTTGTCAGCGTATTTAAACCAAAATTCCAACATCTGAGTCTCAGAAAATGATTCTGTAGGCAATTGAACTTCTTGTTTGATTTGCCCTTTTTGTTGTTCCAATAACTCTTTCTTGGCTCTAATACTAGATAATGATAAGGCAGAAACTTTGGGTCGATCAGAATTTGAAAGTTTAACTTCAATTATAGAAGGTTCAGGAATGCTTGCTACTTGAGTAGAAGTTGCTTCGACTTCTTTAGGGGAGCTATATTCTTTCTCAAGAATTGGATTTTCAATTGGTGTTGAAACATTACTATTTTGAACAGTCGTTGTACCAACTTCTTTTATTGAATAATCAGAACGACGAAAATAAGTAGGTGGAATTATAAAGTCAGCTTTTTTTTTTCTCCATCAAAGTTGATAGAGCTCAGTTGCATTAATGTCAGTTCAACTAACAATCGCTGATTTTGTGATACTTTGTACTTTAAATCACAATCGTTGGCAATTTCAATCGCTTTTAATAAAAACTCTTGATGGCATCTTTGTGCTTGTTGTCCATACATTTGTTGAGCTTGCTCGCCAGCTTCCAATAAAGTCAACGTTGCAGGATTTTTACAAACCAATAAATCTCTAAAATGCGATGCCAAACCAGAAATAAAGTGGTGTCCATCAAAACCTTTCGACAAAATTTCATTAAACGTTACTAATATCTCAGGAATATTATTGTCTAAAATCAAATCGGTTACTTTCACATACGTTTCATAATCCAAAACATTCAAGTTTTCTGTAACGGCTTGTCGTGTCAAATTGGCTCCACAATATGAAACCACACGATCAAAAATCGATAGCGCATCTCGCATTGCACCATCTGCTTTTTGAGCAATAATATGTAAAGCGTCATCTTCAAATTGAACACCTTGACTTTGAGCTACTTCAGCCAAATGTTCTTTCGCATCTTTAACAGTAATTCGTTTAAAATCAAATATTTGACAACGCGATAATATAGTTGGAATGATTTTGTGTTTTTCGGTCGTAGCCAAAATAAAAATGGCGTGCTTAGGCGGTTCTTCTAAAGTTTTCAAAAAAGCATTAAAAGCAGCCGAAGACAACATGTGAACCTCATCAATAATGTACACTTTATATTGTCCTGTTTGTGGGGGAATACGCACTTGATCAATCAAATTTCGAATGTCATCAACTGAGTTGTTCGAAGCAGCGTCTAATTCGAAAACATTGAAAGTAAAATCTTCGTTCGGATCGTCGTAACCAGGCTGATTGATTTTTCGAGCCAAAATACGCGCACAAGTCGTTTTTCCAACACCACGTGGGCCAGTAAACAATAAAGCAGAAGCCAAGTGATTTGTTTCTATAGCATTCAACAAAGTGCTCGTAATAGCTTGTTGCCCAACAACGTCTTTAAACGTTTGCGGACGGTATTTTCGCGCTGATACTACAAATTGTTCCATAGAGATTACTTCATTACAAATATATAATTTTCAATTTCAATTTCAATGTCAATTTCAATAACAAATTGAAAAAATATTTCTTAAAATTAAATTCGAAATTTTTATCATTAATCCAAAAACCATTGCCATTGATATTGTCATTGATATTGTCATTGATCTTTCCATTGATATTGTCATTGATATTGTCATTGTCATTGCTTACCTTTGCACAGCAGACCGCCTTATCGCTGTTCAGTAATGAAGAGAGGAAAGTCCGGACACCACAGAGTAGCATATTGGGTAACGCCCAACCGTTGAAAGACGAGGACAAGTGCAACAGAAAGCAAGTACAGTTCGGCTGTAGTGAAACCAGGTAAACTCTATGCGGTGAAATTTCAAGTATATCGACATTTAAGGGTTACTCGTCCGTTGTCGAAGGGTAGAAAGATAGAACTTGTGAGTAATTACAAGTCTAGATAAATGATAAGGCTCCGATTATTCGGAGACAGAATCCGGCTTATAGGTCTGCTTTTTTTAGATAATTAGACAATTTGACAATTAGTAAATATGACAATTATGTTTTGTCTAACATTAATAGAAATCCTATAATCAATCAATTTCATCTTCCTCTTCACTTTCTATTTCATAAAAAGTAAAAACAGAACCACCATAACTTTTTTCAAATGAAAAGTGCTCTTTATGGTCGAGTTTGGTGTGTTTCGAATGTTCTACGATTAGCATTCCTCCTTCGTCTAAAAGCTCGTTTTCAAAAACCAAATCAATTAACTTTTCAAATTCTTTTTGTTCCATTCCGTAAGGAGGATCAGCAAAAATGATATCGTAACTACTTTGGTGTTTAGCTAAAAATGAGAAAACATCGCTTTTAATCGCTGTAATGTCAAAATCAAATTCGGTTGCAGTTTGTTTGATGAACTTAATACATCCAAAATCGCCATCAACGCTCACAATTGGGGTAGCACCACGTGAGGCAAATTCGTAACTTATATTCCCAGTTCCCGAAAATAAATCCAAAATTTTGAGCTCGAAAAAATTAAAATGATTGTTTAAAATGTTAAACAACGATTCTTTGCTCATATCAGTCGTTGGCCTAACCGGAAGGTTTTTAGGCGGATTGATTCGACGTCCTTTGTATTTACCAGAAATAATTCTCACGAGTGGAGTAATATAAAATGTTCACGGTTTTCAGCAACGGAAAAATCATTTTGAGCATTTGAAATAGCAAACAATTGAACGTTTCGAATGTACTTATATGCAATCGAATAGTAAGTGTCGTTTTCAGTACAACTTCCTAAAATTTCCAATTTAAAAACCTCAGGATTCAATTGCAATTGCTCGGCTGTGAACAAAATGTAGTAAATAAAATCTTCAGGTGTTTTGTAGTCAAATGAATTAAAAAAGTGTAATTTTTGATTTTGAATTACTACAATTTCAAAATGACTTTCACTAAGATGAACAAACATTTTTCGTTCGTCGTTGTTTTTGGAAACATCTAATAATTTAGAAACTAGAGTTGAATTGGCATGTTTGTATTCAAACGAACCAAATTTGTCAATAAAGAAATTGTTCATGTTTACGTACGGAATGTACACATTGTTCATTTCGTATTTTTCGAGTTTGTCAAATGTGAAAAAATCAGTATCAAAAACCTTGGTATTGTATTGCAAATAACTTCCCAAATAATCCTCATCAAACAAAGCTACAGGAACAAATGTGGAGAGATTGTTACTATGAACAATCATAATCTCGTCGTACTTCTCAACTAATTCAGGGTTTCCATTAAAGACACTCGAAAACAAATCACTGATATTGGCGCTACGCTGAAAAGCATCAAAATGAATGTTTTTCAGCATTTTTGTACGATCCGATAAAGTGTCTACAATACAAAAACTAAAGCCATTCAAGGCAACTTGAATGACTAGCTTTTTATAGGTTTTATCTGTGATGATCGTGTTCAAATGAATTGTTTTTATCGTAAGCTCGCGCCTAATTCGTTTTCTAAATTCTGTTTGATTTTACCTATTGTTTTATCAATTTGCACGTCTGTTAAGGTTTTTGTTGCGTCTTGAATAACAAAACTCACAGCATATGATTTCTTACCTTCAGGTAAATTTTTCCCTTGATAAACATCAAATAAGTTGACTTCTTTTAATAACGATTTTTCCGTTTGAGTCGCAATACTGTATATTGATTCAAAACTCACTTTTTCATCTACTAACAAGGCCAAATCACGACGAACTTCGGGATATTTTGGAATATCTTGAAATTTGATTTTTAACGAAATTAGTTTCAAAACTAAATCCCAATTGAAATCAGCATACAAAACCTCTTGCTTTATATCAAATCCTTTTAAAATTGATTTTTTGATTATACCAAATTCAACCAGAGTATCATTACCAGAAGCAATGGCAATTCCTTCCGCAAAAACATCTGATTCTACTGGTTTTGTTACTGTTTTGGTTAATCCTAAACGAGTCAAAATAGCATTGATATAACCTTTAAAAAGGAAGAAATCCGTTGGTTTAACATGATTGGTCCATGATTCGCTGTTTCGGTTACCCGAAAGGTAAAGTGTCAAATGTTTTTTCTCGGTGTTGCCCGATAATAATTTGTGGTATGTTTTTCCAAATTCAAATAATTTTAAATCTGAATTTTTACGGTTGATGTTGTACGAAATGGCTTCTAACCCTGAAAACAACAGCGATTGACGCATCACTGATAAATCATTACTTAAAGGATTCAAAATAGTGACGTTGTAGTCTTCTTTTAGCATTGTTGATAACTTAATGTAATCAGGAGTGGTCAATGAGTTGGCCATCATTTCATGAAAACCATTAGAATTCAATTGACTGGCCACAATATTTTGGATCTTGTAATCTTCATTTCTTGGAGAATTGGCAACGGTAGCGTTCAATTTTTTAGAATAAACGATATTATTGTAGCCGTAAACACGCAAAATTTCCTCAATTACATCGATTTCTCTTTGTACATCCACACGATACGATGGAATAATTAGTCCTAAACCAGCATCGGTTACACTGTTGACTTTAATATCTAATGAAGCCAAAATCTTTTTGATGGTTTCTTTTGGTAATTCTTGACCAATGATTTTCTTTGCATTTTCAAAGTTTAAAAACACGGTGAAATCTTCCATTTTTTTAGGGTAAAAATCAATTGGATCTGAAGTAATTTCGCCACCAGCCACTTCTTGAATCATCATTGCTGCACGACGTAAAGCGTAATCTGTCAAATTAATATCAATTCCTCTTTCAAAGCGGAAAGAAGCATCCGTACTTAAACCATGACGTTTAGCCGTTTTACGAACACTAATTGGATTGAAATAGGCACTTTCCAAAAATATATTTGTAGTTGAATCTGTAACCCCCGAATTTTTTCCGCCAAAAACTCCAGCGATACACATTGGTCCATTTTCATCGCAAATCATTAAATCATCTTCGTGTAATGTGCGTTCAACGTCGTCTAAAGTTGTAAATTTTGTTCCAGAAGCAACGGTTTTCACAATCACTTTTCCGTTAATTTTAGATGCATCAAAAGCGTGTAAAGGTTGGCCGAATGCGTGTAAAACATAATTGGTCACATCAACAATATTATTTTTTGGAGTCAACCCAATTGATTTCAAGCGGTTTTGCAACCAATCTGGAGAAGGTTTTACTTTTACACCCGAAATCGTAACACCACAATAGCGAGGAGCCAATTTTGAATCGACTACGTCTACGTCAATTTTCAGTGTTCTTTTATCCACTCTAAAAGCCGAAACAGAAGGCGTGATTAACTCAATGTTTTTATTTTTCAACAATAAACTTGCTCTTAAATCACGTGCAACACCGTAATGCGACATTGCGTCGGCACGGTTTGGTGTTAAACCAATTTCAAAAATTTCGTCGTTTTCAATTTTGAGTACTTCGGCTAAAGTAGTTCCAGGTTTGATTTTTTTATCCAAAACCATAATACCATCGTGGCTGTTACCTAAACCTAATTCGTCTTCAGCACAAATCATTCCGTGGCTTTCTTGTCCGCGAATTTTACCTTTTTTGATTTCAAATTCGTTGCCGTCCTTGTCGTACAATTTAGTTCCGATGGTAGCCACTGGTACTTTTTGACCAACCGCAACATTAGGAGCTCCACATACAATTTGAACTGGATTCCCGTCACCTAAATTTACGGTTGTCACTTTCAAACGATCCGCATCTGGATGTTTTTCACACGTCATCACTTCGCCAACTACAACTCCAATCAAACCGCCTTTAACGGATTGAAAAGGTTCAACAACTTCCACTTCTAAGCCTAAATCGGTTAGGATAGCAGAAGTTTCTTCTGAAGGTAAATCGATTTTGATGAATTGCTTTAACCAGTTGTAAGAAATGCGCATAATTTATTATGTTTTTTGAGTCGGCAAATATAGCTATTATTAGAGAAAATTCAATTGAGTTCACCTAAAATATTAATGAGGAAAAGAGAGATTAAATATAATTAATGAGGCAAAATCATAAAAGAATCGTTGTCAGTATTAAAAATGTGAAAATAACCTGAATTATTAGGGTTTAAAATTAAAACACCATCTAAAGGGAAACTAGTGTTTTCAGCATTTACAACAATTGAAGTATTCTTTTTTATGTTTTTGATGGAAAGTAGGTTTTCGTATGTTTTTTTTAGCATTAAGTTGTACAGGTTTTTTTCTGGGTTGAAGAAGAAAATCAATACAGCTGAACGATTCAATTCAACATTATCCAATAAAACAGAAAAATCAGGATGTGTATCGTTATTATAATCGCCAAAAACAATCGCTTTATTATACCGTTTGAAGTCGTCTGACATTTTGAAACCATCATCGTTCAAAATATAACTTTCTTCTATGGTTGCTATTACACCCGAATCGTATTCAATTTTTTCAGGTTTTATAGGTTCGGGTTTAAAATCTTTGAACTTATCCTTTCTAATGAACTCATCTTTAGCCATATAACCTACAGGCATATCTGAAAACATTACAGGTTTGCTTGCATATACAGCTACATAATCGTTTCTAATTTCACGAGCTACCAATGCTGGATCAATTTCAATGTTACTAGTTGAGTCGACTTCTTTGGTGTAAATTTTGGTTCCAAAGCGCAACTTGTGAATGGTGTTGTAAGCAGCAAAATTTGGCGTTCTTCGCACTTCACCTACTTCTTTTATTACATAATTTTCAACTGCATGGAATCCGTATTTTTCCAAAGTATCCGTTTTGGTACTTCCGTCGGAATAACTGTAATTGTCTTCGGGTTTAGAAGAAAATGTTTCTAAAATGGTTTCTTTTTTAATGAATTTGAAAGCAATAAAAAATGCAATCAAAACGAGTGCTGTGATGATAATGTATTTTTTATACTTGTTTACTAACTCCATTTTATAAAGATAAATTTCTTATTCAAAAATAGGATATAGATTGGAATTACCAAAATGAATCCTGACTTATATTTTGGCTACAAAATTTCTTCAATGTGTTTTTTGATGTTGCTCGAAATTTTTGTCGTGGGTAAATCGTTGGCATCACCTCCAAATGGATCTTCAATTTCTTCGGCAATCAACTCCAAACTTGCCAAAACATAAAAAATAAAAATTACTACTGGAATAGTATAATATCCTAAACTAAAAACGTATCCAAAAGGCAAAGTCATTACGTAAAAGAAAATAAATTTTTTAATAAAAGCGCTGTAAGAATAAGGAATTGGAGTGTTTTTAATTCGTTCACACGCGCCACAAACATCTGTAAATGATTGCAATTCGGCATTTAGAATAATCAGTTGTTCACCAGAAATTTTTCCTTGTTTGTGTAAATCGTTTACCTTTTGAAAAATCATTTTAGCCACTTGATTCGGGCGGTGTTTGTGATGGTCAATTTCCAAATCCAAGCCTTCAAAGAGCATTTTGCTTGTATCTTCATTACTCAAATGTTTGGCTAAAACCGAAGCATAGCCAGGAATCATTCTCTTAAAATAATTTCGGTCGCTTTCGTCATTTAAAATAGCGGATAATTTTATGGCTAAATTTCGACTATTGTTGACCAATGAACCCCAAAGTTTTCGCCCTTCCCACCAACGATCATAAGCTGTATTGGTGCGATAAGCGAGCAATAAGGAAATCACAAATCCCAACATTCCATGCATAATAGTGATGTTTTTCACATGACTATCGTCTGCTAATTTCCAGTACTCTATTTCCAGATAACCTATTCCAGCTGAATAAAACCCAATAAAAACCATCATAGGAAGTAATTGTCTGAAAGTGTCAGATTTGTGAAATCTAAATATAAATGTAATCCAATCTTTTGGGTTGTATTGTACCATATTGTTTACGAAAATTAGTGTGCAAAGATACTTATTCTGAATTTTTATGAGAAAAAATAATGCAAAGAGTTAAGGATTGTCAATATGAATAAAAATTAAGTCTATTTTTTTGATAAATGTAATTAAAGTGATTGATTTTTTTCAACTTAACAATTTTGTGCTATAAATTGAAATAATTGTGCTATTTCTTTTTTAGTAATGAAAGTACATTTGATGCAGTATAAAAATATAAAATTTAAAAATATGAGTAATTTAGTTCAACGTCCCCAATTAAAAGAAAAGTATGATAATTACATCAACGGAAAATGGACAGCTCCTTCAACAGGGCAATATTTTGAAGTGGTTTCTCCTGTAGATGGAAAACCAATGGCCAAGGCAGCACATTCAGCCAAATTAGATATTGAAATGGCTGTTGATGCTGCGAATGAAGCATTTCAATCGTGGAGCCAAACTTCGGCTACGGAAAGAAGCATTATGCTGAATAAAATTGCCGATAGAATTGAAGCAAACTTGGCTTACATAGCAGCTGTTGAAACTTTAGATAACGGTAAAGCTATCAGAGAAACAATGGCCGCAGACATTCCGTTGGCAGTTGATCATTTTCGCTACTTTGCAAGCGTAATCCGTGCAGAAGAAGGTTCAATAACCGAATTGGATAAAGATTCTGTTTCAATAATTGTACACGAGCCTATTGGTGTAATTGCTCAGATTATTCCGTGGAATTTCCCAATTTTAATGGCTACATGGAAATTAGCGCCAGCTTTAGCAGCAGGAAATTGTGTGGTTTTAAAACCTGCAGAAAGTACACCAATTTCTATCATGGTACTGATGGAATTGATTGAAGATTTGATTCCAGCTGGAGTTGTAAACATTGTAAATGGTTTCGGAGCAGAATTAGGTAGAACTTTGGTAACGAATCCAAAAGTGGCAAAAGCAGCATTTACAGGTTCTACCGCTACAGGAAGAATGGTAATGCAATACGCTACTGAAAATATTATTCCGGTAACATTAGAATTAGGAGGAAAATCGCCTAACATTTTCTTTCCATCGGTTATGGATGCCGACGACGAATTTTTGGATAAAGCATTAGAAGGTGTTGTATTATTCGCACTCAATCAAGGTGAAGTATGTACTTGTCCATCGCGACTTTTAATTCACGAATCAATTTATGATAAGTTTATTGAGCGCGTTTTACAACGTGTGAAAGCAATAAAAGTGGGTCATCCATTGGATCCAACAGTGATGATGGGAGCGCAAGCCTCTCAAATTCAGAAAGATAAAATTCTTTCCTACATTAAATTGGGTAGAGAAGAAGGCGCTGAGCTGTTGTGTGGTGGCGATGTAAATCATTTGGGAGAAGAATTAGGTGGTGGTTATTACATTCAACCGACATTGTTTAAAGGCCATAATAAAATGCGTATTTTCCAAGAAGAGATTTTCGGACCTGTTTTGGCCGTTACTACTTTTAAAACTACTGAAGAAGCTATCGAAATAGCCAATGATACATTGTATGGTTTAGGAGCTGGAGTTTGGACACGCGATGCACACGAATTATACCAAGTGCCTAGAGCGATTAAAGCGGGTAGAGTTTGGGTGAATCAATACCATGCTTATCCTGCGGGAGCGCCATTTGGAGGTTATAAGCAATCAGGAATCGGTAGAGAAAATCACAAAATGATGCTCGATCATTACCGTCAAACTAAAAATATGTTGATATCGTACAACAAAAATAAATTAGGTTTCTTTTAATTGATACTTTTTTGCCTCTAACCTAAGAATCCACGAGTTTCGCATTCATTTGAATTCAAATTCGTGGATTTTTTACTAATTTTAATTTATGGAAAAAATTAAACGACTCGACGCCACTGAAAAAGCGGTAGCATTAATTGATTTGTTGAGCGAAAAGTTTGGCGATTTAATGTTTTATCAAGCGGGCGGTTGTTGTGAAGGAACACAACCACAATGTTTTGAAAAAGGCGGATTTTACCTTCGATTGGGTGATGTTTGTATCGGAACCATCAAAGGTTTTGAATTTTGGTTGGATAAAGATTTATTCGAATATTGGAAACACGCTCATTTCACTTTAGACGTTTCAGATGGAATAGGAGCAGGAGGTTTTTCATTAGAAACACCTTACGGGAAAACGTTTATTGTTCAGTACCGGATTTTCTCGGAAGAAGAAAGTAAAAATTTAGAAGCTGTTCGTCTGAATTCATAACTTAATTAGAAAAGTTCATTAATTGGTATTGCTTTGGAGTGACGCCTTCGTATTTTTTGAATAATCGTATAAAGTAATTAGCATCTTCAAAACCAGACAAATAACAGACTTCGTTGATTTGTATTGAAGGGCTTTTGAGCAATTTTTTGGCGTGTTTTATTTTTTCACTGAGTACAAATTCAATCGGACTCATGCCTAATTCTCGCTTGAAAAAGCGATAAAAAGATGTAGTGCTCATGCAGGCTTTATCGCTCAAATGTTTCAGATTAATATCTTCTTTCAAGTTTTTTCTAATGTATTCAATTACTTGAGCAATCGCGTTGTTTTGATTACTAAAAGTATTGTCATCTATTGATTTTACAGTTTGCGTTTGAATGATTCGGATCAGTAATTCTTGTAAAGTCAAATCGGCCAACGCATCTTTGGTTATCGACGTACTCATGCATTCTTTAATGAGCTTGTTGATGGTCGCCGCCAAATCTACATTATTGTAGAAAAAATAATTTTGATAATTCAATTGCCAAAAATTGTCGTTTCCTTCTTTAGGATAACGTTCGTTTAAAAAATTCAACGTTTCCGAAATCTTAGTTTGATCAATGGCTAATGCTAAACACTGTGTTGGATTGTTATTGGAAGCTTCGGGAAAATCAATTTTCATTTCTACATTCGATGGAATTACCACCGTTTCTCCTGGCAAATAGTCAAATGCTGGATCGTCAAATAAATGCATTACTTTTTTACCGCGCAACATACTTGTCACCACCAAATCATTAAACTTTAACGGAACCAAAGCCGATTCTTGATAGGTTTCAAAAATATTTAACTCACAGTTGTTTAACGAAAAAATCGTACGGTTTTCCACCAAAGTTTTTAGGGATTTCTCATGTGTGAGTGCTGGTGCGTGAAGTAATGATTTAATTGACATTCCACATAAATTAACTTTTACTAAAGTAATAAATAAAGTCAAAAGTCAATGAAAAAGAAGTAGTTTATTTGCTAATTTGGTATAGAAAAAATCAGCTGATGTAATTCCAGATGTTTTTCTTTTTGCTCAATTCCAAAAATACATTTCTAAGGGTAAGATGTTCAGTCTTAGCCATGGAGGGATCATCTTTGAGTAATCGTAAAGCGTAATTTCGGGCCAGTTGTAAAATATCTCTATCTTTAACTAAATCAGCAATTTGCAAATTTAAAACACCACTTTGTTGCGTTCCCATAATATCTCCTGGTCCACGCAATTTCAAATCTACTTCAGCAATTTCGAATCCATCATTGGTGCGAACCATTGTTTCCAAACGAGTTTTAGTGTCGTTGTTGAGTTTGAAACTGGTCATTAAAATGCAATAACTTTGTTCGGCTCCACGACCCACGCGACCTCGCAATTGGTGTAATTGTGATAACCCAAATCGTTCGGCGCTTTCAATTACCATGACACTGGCGTTGGGAACATTTACACCAACTTCAATAACTGTGGTCGCTACCATAATATTGGTTTTTCCTTCCGAAAAACGTTTCATTTCCGCTTCTTTTTCGGCAGGTTTCATTTTTCCATGAACGATGGAAATGCTGTAGTGTGGCAATGGAAAATCACGTGAAATACTTTCGTAACCATCCATCAAATCTTTGAAATCCATTTTCTCACTTTCCTGAATCAAAGGATAAACAATGTAAATTTGTCTTCCTTTGGCTATTTCATCTTTTAAAAATTTCCAAACTTTTAGTCGATTGCTATCGTAACGATGCACCGTTTGAATTGGTTTTCTGCCTGGAGGCAATTCATCGATAACAGAAATATCCAAATCGCCATACAAACTCATGGCTAATGTACGCGGAATTGGAGTCGCAGTCATCACTAAAACATGTGGCGGAATGTCGTTTTTTTTCCATAATTTGGAGCGTTGTTCCACACCAAAACGATGCTGTTCGTCAATCACAGCCAACCCTAAATTTTGAAATTGTACTTTATCTTCCAACAAAGCATGCGTTCCGATCAAAATGTCTAAACTGCCATTTTCCAAAGCTTCGTGAATGATTTTTCGATCTGCAGTTTTGGTTGAACCAGTGAGCAGTTTTATACTGATATTTAATTCTTTAGCTAATTCTATTAAACCATTAAAATGTTGTGTAGCTAATATCTCGGTTGGTGCCATTAAGCAACTTTGAAAACCATTGTCTTTGGCCAAGAGCATGCACATTAATGCTACTATTGTTTTTCCTGATCCTACATCGCCTTGTAGCAATCGATTCATTTGAGCGTTGCTTCCTAAGTCGTTTCGAATTTCTTTTAAAACGCGTTTTTGTGCATTGGTTAAATCAAAAGGCAAGTGATTTTGATAAAAATCGTTGAAATTTTCACCCACTTTTTCAAATGGATGACCTTTGATTTTGTGCTTTCTCACTAGGTTTTTGGTGATTAATTGCAATTGAATAAAAAACAATTCTTCAAACTTTAAACGAAATTGTGCTTTCGCCAATAAATCAGCGCTTTTTGGAAAATGAATATTAAATAATGCGGCGTTTTTAGGGATTAATTTTAGTTCATCCAATAAATAGTTTGGCAAAGTTTCCGAAAAATTAGCTTGCGTTTCTACAAATAATTGTTGCATCATTTTATTGATGACTTTGTTTGAAATTCCTTTGTTAGCAAGCTTTTCAGTGCTAGGATAAACGGGTTGCATCGCACTTCGCAGACTCGCTTTATGTTCGTCAAGCAGTTCCATTTCGGGATGTGCCATGTTGAATGTCGAACCAAATTGACCCACTTTTCCGAATACAACATAAGGAACGTTAATTTTTAAGTTTTCTCGAATCCATTTATGACCTTGAAACCAAACCAATTCCATTTCGCCAGTATCATCAACAAATGTGGCAACCAAACGCGTTTTGGCTTTTCCTTGATCAACGGTTTTAAGGTGAATGATTTTACCAATAACCTGTACTTCAGCATTATTATTGGTTAGTTGATTGATTTTATAATAACGCGTTCTGTCGATGTAACGATTCGGATAAAGGTTAATTAAATCGCTGTATTTGTGAATGTTGAGTTCTTTGCGCAACAAATCACCACGTTGCGGACCAACGCCTTTGAGGTATTCAATTGGTGTGTCGAGTAAGATTTTCATTTTGGCTTGTAATAGAAATTTGAATTACGAAGATAAGAAATATCATTTACTTAATTTCTCAATCATTTCTTTGGAAACATCAGTATTCATTAATTTGAGTTGTTCAATGACTTGTAGTTTGGTTTTTTCATCCATTTCGGGAACAGGCTTTTGAAACTGATTTTCAGTATGATTTTCAAAGAAAAGTTGATCGCTCCAATGATTGCGAATACCATCGATAACTAAGTGAATTCGGTCTTCAGTACCATTATTAGCAACCGAATGTGTAAAATTAGCATTAATGTACCAACATTCTCCTTCGTTCATAATTAAACGTTTATCATCTAAAATAAAAATCACATTAGGATTGGTGATGATAGGAATATGCAATCTAAAATAACCATCTTCATAACCTAAACAATAATCACTGTGTGGTTTGATTTGCGCTCCAGCAGCTAAATTAAGCAATCGGACAGCTGCTTTTTCGAATTGAAAAGAATTCAAGATTTCTTTAAAATATTCGCATGATTCAAGCGCTTCAGTTGCTATAATTTCTTTAGAATCAAAATTAAAAGCGTAAATATTGTCTGATTTTCCAGTGACCGACATCAAGGCAATGGAAGTCCATTTTCCCTCATAATCTTTTTGATTGTAATGATCAATCCAATTGATGCTCATGATTTTTTGAACGTCTTTTTTGAGTCGCTGGCTATCAAAATGTAGCGGAAATTTAATATATCGAACTAATTCACTCATGTTTATTCTTTTTCACGAACCCATTTTACCATTTCTGGAAAAGTGGGAACGTTCATTTCAATTGCTTTTTCTTTCCCATAAGCCATTTGTGTCCACTCAAAATAAGGCAAACCAATGTAATTTCCAGAACTGAAATTATCCATCAACCAATTTGAACTTCCTTTGTATCCGCCAGCATGAAAAACGTAATCCAATGGTAAATCTAAATATTTGCAAGCCGCAAATGACCACAACATGGTAGCAATTTCTTCACCTTGATCAGGCCAATCTTTTGATTGATTTTCGGTAGCAACTAAAGCGCGATTGGTTGGAGAAGTTACGGCTAAATGTCCGGCTTCATGCAATATATCACCAGGATAAGATAGTTTTTTGTAATCGATAATAATACAATTGGAACCCAATTTCAATCCAGGAAGAAAAGTGGTTTCATCCAATTCTTTCTCCACTATAGTAATGCCAATTTTGTTTAAGAAGCGGACTATTTTTTCTAAATATACATCATTTTGAACTGCTGACATTTTCGAACTTATTTTAATAAAAGTTTAAAATTAAATAAATAAAAACAAATTACGTTAAGTATTTTCACTTGATTGAGCCGAATATTTATCTTTGTCAAAAAGTCGAATTCAATGAAGTTTTTTTTGCTTTTAATTTTCAGTACATTTTCTTTCGCTCAACAAATCGAAAAGGTTGATTTTATTGAGATGAATGCCGTTTTATATCCTAATGCTGCTACCCAATCAATTTCGGGTGGAATAACGTATTCTTTTAAGGTTAAATCTGCAATAGATACCATTCGTATTGATGCAAAGAACATGACTTTTAGCGATTTACTTATCAACGGAAAAGAAGTTCGGTTTAAAGCAAATAAAACACATTTACTTCTTTTTGAAGGTTTTATAAAAGGGAAAAATACGTTGACTTTTGGTTATTCCGCTACTCCAAAACAAGCTTTATATTTTATTGGTCAAGGTGATGAATTGCAAATTTGGACACAAGGACAAGGTCGCTACACCAGTCATTGGTTGCCCAGTTTTGATGATGTGAATGAGAAAGTGATTTTTAATTTGAACATCAATGATGAATATGATTTTGAAGATATAAAAGCAACTCAAAAAACAGTATTGTGTAATGGGATTTTAAAGGAAGTTGTGACGCGAAAGTCATGGTCTCAAGGTAAAGATTTCATTTCTTATCAATACACAATGCAAAAACCGATGTCGTCGTATTTGGTGATGTTGGCTATTGGGAATTTTATTAAAAAGGAAGAAAAAGCCAACACAGGAATTCCGTTGGAGTTTTATTTGGATAAAAATGATTCAGGCAAATTTGAATCAACTTATCGTTATTCAAAGCAAATATTTGATTTTTTTGAGAAGGAAATAGGAGTGAAGTATCCTTGGAAAGTGTATCGTCAGGTTCCGGTTCGCGATTTCTTGTATGCGGGTATGGAAAATACAACAGCAACCATTTTTGCTCAAGATTATGTTGTGGATGACATTGGATTTAACGATCGAAATTATGTTAATGTCAATGCGCACGAGTTAGCTCATCAATGGTTTGGTGATTTGATTACGGCCAAATCAGGAAAACACCACTGGTTGCAAGAGGGTTTTGCTACTTATTATGCCTTGTTAGCTGAAAAAGAAGTTTTTGGAGATGATTACTTTCACCATCAATTATATAAAACGGCAACTCAACTGCGAAATGCTACCAAAACGGATACGATTCCGCTTTTGAACGAAAAAGCGAGTTCGCTCACATTTTACCAAAAAGGCGCTTGGGCTTTGCATGTTTTGCGAGATGCAATTGGAGAAAAAGCATTCAATAAAGCAGTAAAAAAATATCTTAAAAAATACAAATTCAAGAATGTTGAAACCGATGATTTTTTAGTCGAAATCAATAAAGTTTCTGATTTTGATACGCAATCTTTTAAAGAAAAATGGTTAGAAAAGTCAGGATTTGAATACCACGAAGCAATTGGTTTACTGACCAAAAAAAATGCTTTCATTGCTCAGTACCTTGAAATTAAAAAGCAAAAAGAGTTAACTAACGCAAGTTTTGTTTCCTATATAGATGACTACAGAACTATTTTGAGTTCAGATGCGTATTATCCAATTAAGCAAGAGATTGTAACACAAATCCGCAATTTAGATTATAAATCTAATAAAGATTTGATTGAATTGGCGTTGAATTCAAATAATGTATTTGTAAGACGAACTGTGGCGCAATCGTTTCCCAAAATCCCCAATTATTTAAAAACTAAATACGAATCGTTGCTGAATGACAATTCGTATGAAACCCGAGAAATTGCCTTTATTAATTTGTGGAATAGTTTTCCCGATAATCAAAATCAATACCTCGAATTAGCTAAAAATTGGTCAGGAAATAATGATAAGTCTTCACGTATATTGTATTTAGCATACGCTCAGTTGACCGTTGCTTTGACTGCAGATGAAAAACAGCAGCTGTTTACAGAACTACAGAATTACACTTCCACTAATTTTGAAAGCTCAATTCGTGAGAATGCTTTTGAGGCTTTATTTCAATTAAATCAAAATGACGAAATAGCTTTAAGAAACCTAATAGAGGCCACTTCACATTTTAAATGGCGATTTGCACTATATGCAAAAGACAAGTTAAAGCTTCTTTACAAAAATAATGATACCAAAATCATATTAAACAATCTATTTCTATCGCTTGATGACAATCAGAAAAATAGAATGATTAAGATTGTAAATGACTAGAGTCGAATAAATTCGACAAATTTTGCCAAATTCTTAACTTTTCTTAACAATCGTTTGTTCATAAAGAAATTTATGTGCAGTTCATCGAGTTTTACAGTTATATAACGAAAATTTTTTTGTGTTAAAAAACTTGTTAGGTTATTTGTCGGAGAAATTCATGTTGACCCCAATATTTATTTATTATAACTAAAATTATTAAATTTAAAAATTATGAAAATTAACAAACTATTTATTTTAGGTTTTGCTTTAACAGGAATGTTATTTTCAAGTTGCGACTCTAGAGATGAAAAAGAGGTATCTTATGAGTTCAACTTTGGAGATTCTGTAACAAGAAACTTTGTTGGTAAAGTAGTTGATATAGACCATGCTCCAATTGCTAATGCAACTATTAAAATGGGCTCATTCACAACTACAACTGACGCAAACGGACAATTTTCGTTATCATCAGTTCCAGTTTTAGAGCGTTTTGCTTACTTAACTGCAGAAAAAGATGGTTTTATGAAAGGATCAAGAGCTACAATGCCACACGATGGTGAAAATAATATGGTTATCATGTTGTTACCAGAAACTGTAGTAGATACTTTTACTGCTGGAACACCTCACAATGTATTTATTAATAACAATAATGTTAAAATCGCTTTTGATGGTGCTTTTATGACTGAAGATGGTGCTGTTTATAACGGTACTGTTAATGTTGTAGCTCACGAATTAGCTTCAACTGATCCAGATGTTTTCATCAAAATGCCAGGTAACCTTATCGGTGAAAGAACGGATGGTACTATTTCTGGTATGGAAACTTACGGAATGGTTAATGTTGAATTGAAAGGTGATAACGGTCAAAAATTACAAATTTTATCTGGTCACAAAGCAGAAATTGTTCAAAATATTGCAGAAAACCAATTGGATACTGCTCCTGCAACTATTCCATTATGGTACTTCAACGAATCAACTGGTTTGTGGGTTGAAGAAGGATTTTCAAGAAAAGTAGGTAACAAATATTACGGTCAAGTTTCTCACTTTACATGGTGGAATAATGATTATGCTTACGTTGTTGCTACCTTATATGTAACTGTTAAAAATTCTGATGAAACTCCAGTAAACGGTGTTAGAGTAACTATCACAAGAGAAGCTGGAAGTACAGGAGATGTATTAATGGATTTAGGTGTAACAGGTGTTAATGGTACTTTAAGTGCTGGTGTGCCAAGAAATGAAGTGTTGATTTTCAGAGCATATAATTCTTTTGGAATTTTAATCAACCAACAAGTGTTGCCAGCTTCTCCAGATTTAGAGAGATATGTTACGGTTATCATTCCCACTGTAGATAGAATGGGCAATCAGAAAAAATAATTCGAATTAAACCCTAATAATGATGAAAACCGCTAAATTTATTTAGCGGTTTTTTTTATCTTTATAAAAAAAAAGCTATGAAAAATAACAAGTTAGTATTTAGTTTCGCATTCATGTTAATTTTATTTTTTGGATGCCAATCAGAAAATGATGTCGAGCAGCAATCTGTTGCTGAATTTCAAGAGAATTTCGGGCAATCTGTTTCGAGAGATTTTATTGGGTATGTTGTTGACACCAACAATAATCCTATTCAAAATGCAACAATTTCAATTGGTACATCAACAGTACAAACGGATGTAAATGGTTTATTTATTTTAAATAATGCCGACGTATTTGAACGATTTGCTTATATAAAAGCAAGTAAAAGCGGTTTTATTGATGGCTCGCGTGCAATGATACCCACTTCTGGAAAAAACAATGTTAGAATCATGTTGTTGTCAAACGCGCCAATTGCAACGATAACGTCTGGTAGTGCTTCTGAAGTTGCTCTAAACTCTGAAACAAAGGTAAATTTTGATGGTGCATTTCAAGATGCAAATGGAAATCCTTACTCAGGAAATGTTAGTGTATCAGTTTATCATTTAAAACCTTCCAATGATAACATTGAAAAAATTATGCCTGGAATGCTTTACGGAGCAACAGAGAGTGGAGAAGAAGCAATTTTGCAAACCTACGGAATGTTAAATGTAGAACTAAAAGGCACCAGTGGACAGAAATTACAAATAGCAAATGGTCATACAGCACAAATCACTATGCAGATTGATAATAGCCAAATTAGTACAGCACCTTCAACCATTCCGCTTTGGCATTTTGATGAAGAAAATGGCTATTGGATTCAGCAAGGAAATGCGACAAAAGTTGGCAATCAATACGTGGGAAATGTAACGCACTTTAGTTGGTGGAATTGTGATGCGTTTTCAGCAACAGTCGATTTAAATCTAACGGTTAAAGATAGCAGCGGAGGCTTTTTAAGTAATGCAAAACTCAAATTAACTGTAAATTCAACAAACTTTTCTTCATTTTTGTTTTACACCTCTGACGATGGTCTTGCTTCTGGAGTAGTTCCTGTCAATGAGGTTATCACACTGAAAGCCTATAATATTTGTGGAGTTGAAATATATTCTACTCAAATCGGACCGTTTTCTCAAAAAACGAACTTAGAAGTTATATTGCCAAATAGCGTTGATGAAAGTGTAAAAGTGAAAGGTAAAATTTTAAAATGTAACAATGAAATAGTCACCAATGGCTACGTTGTAATGCGTTTAGGTAATAACCTTATTTTCTCTAGTATTAATGATGGAGATTATGAGTTTAATACCTATTCATGCCTTAGCATTAATCAATTTACTATTGAAGGTTTTGATTTTGATACTTTTCAATCTACTGGTAAAACAACATACAATATGAGTCATCCTTTGACCAATATTAATACTTTGAAAGCATGCAATTCAATTGTTGAATACGTTTCTTTTAAAATCAATGGTGAGGATACTATAATAACTGAAAATATTGATTCTCAAAACAACCTTGGAATTGTTACGTATGGTAATAATCTTTTTGCAAATCAGTTAACAATATATGCCAATGCTGGAAATCCTTCGAATAGCAATTATTCTCTTATAATGGAATGCGCAAGTAATCAACTTGGTAGCTATACTACAAGTAATTCTAGTTTTAGAATCCAACAATATTTCTCACCTTTTAATCACTTTACTTTCGTTAATGGACTAACTTATACAAGTGGTTACAAATTTAAAATTAATAAATTCGGAAATATTGGCGATTATATTGATGTCGAGTTTTCAGGAACAACTATAACAACACAAACCTATAATATTACAGGAATTGCACATGTAATAAGAGATCATTAAAAACTTTCTGATGAACTGATTATTCTCTGAATTTATAAAAAATCTTTCACTTCGTTTTTCAAATAATTCAAAGCTACACCTGTGGCTGATTCTGTTTCAAATTGATTGCTTAAAATCTTTTCACGAAGACTATCAGCATTTTGAATACTTGAATCTAATGTAGTTTTGCGAATATTTTGAATAACCGTGTTTTTAGCAGTTATAATCATCGTCCAACAATCGTCTGTGATATAAATTTGCTGAGTTAAATTGTGTTCAAATTCTTGTTCAATATGATAAATCAAAAGGTTTTGGTAATCACTTTTATCACTACCATTCGGAGCAACACGAATTAATAATTTTGAAGGATTAATTCGTTCTAAAAATAAAGCTAAACGTTCGTAGGCTTGTAATTTTAATGGTAACGCTTGTTTTTGGTTTTCTTTTACTAATTGAAATCGTCTTCTTTTTTCTTCAGCATTTGTAAAAGTTTGAAATAAATAAAAGGCTACGGCTCCAGTAATAGCTGCGGGTATACAATAAAACGCTAATTCGATAATCTTGTCGGTGTTCATATTTTTATATTAAAATTGTATTTGAGGTACTTTTTTAGCAAACCATTCTCGATCTCTTTCAATTTGATTTTCACGAGTGTAAGACTTCTTTTGAGTGTTTATTTTTAACTCTCCAAAATACGTTACTTTTCCTTTTTCAATGTCAAATTTCATATCAATTGGAATTTTAATTGTTGACGGATCATTGCGCATGTTGTTGAAGATTTTTATCTCAAAAAATTTGTATTTCCCAGCAGGTTTTGCAATGGTAAAAAGATAGTACACATTACCGTTTTCATTGAAATCTCCATTGGAATTTTTATAAGTAAAAAAATCTTTTGAGTTGGGATAATTGTTTATAGAAGGCACATCGTAACAATAATTGAATGTAAATATATTGTACATTTTTTTTTCGATACAAATTGTCCCAACAATCATACCTTCTGTTTCAGCGTTGTACGTTGTTTTAAGGTTTTTTGATGGACTAGAGCATCCTAAAATAAGTGAAGCTGTTAGAAGTAAAAAAATATTTTTTGCTTTCATGGTTTTTGTTTTTTTGACTGTTTGTTATGCTTTCACAAAGTAAAACAATTTTACAGTTGCAACCAATAAAATAGTTGATAATTCAAACCACTAGCTGTTGTATTTAATTTTAAGGAAACCTACTTTTGTAAAAAAGTATCTCGTAATAGTTTATGCAAAAATACATCGACCAACTCAACGAAGCCCAGCAAGCTCCAGTCTATCAAAAAGATGGACCAATGATTATTATAGCTGGAGCAGGTTCTGGTAAAACACGTGTTTTGACCATGAGAATTGCTTATTTGATGAGCTTAGGTGTTGATGCGTTTAATATCTTAGCATTGACATTTACCAACAAAGCGGCTCGCGAAATGAAAAAACGCATTGCTGATATTGTGGGAACCAATGAAGCCAAAAACCTTTGGATGGGAACTTTTCACTCTGTTTTTGCACGAATTCTGCGCAGTGAAGCGGATAAATTGGGTTATCCATCGAACTTTACAATTTATGATTCTCAAGATTCAGTTCGACTGATTTCTGCCATTATCAAAGAAATGCAATTGGACAAAGATATTTATAAACCCAAACAATTATTGGGTCGAATTTCATCTTATAAAAATTCGTTGATTACCGTAAAAGCATATTTTAACAATCCTGAGTTGCAAGAGGCCGATGCGATGAGTAAAAAACCGCGAACAGGCGAAATTTATGCTAATTATGTTGATCGTTGTTTCAAAGCAGGCGCGATGGATTTTGATGATTTATTGCTAAAAACCAATGAGCTACTGAATCGCTTTCCGGATGTTTTGGCCAAATACCAAGATCGTTTTCGCTACATTATGGTGGATGAGTATCAAGATACCAACCATTCGCAATATTTGATTGTTCGTGCTTTGTCAGATCGTTTCCAAAATATTTGCGTGGTAGGTGATGATGCGCAAAGTATTTATGCCTTTCGTGGCGCAAACATCAACAATATCTTAAACTTTCAAAAGGATTATGATAATGTAAAAACCTATCGATTGGAGCAAAATTACCGTTCCACCAAAAACATCGTAGAAGCGGCCAATTCGATCATCGATAAAAATAAAACCAAACTCGAAAAAGTGGTTTGGACAGCCAACGATTTTGGGCCGAAAATTAAAGTGCACCGTAGTATTACCGATGGAGAAGAAGGTCGTTTTGTAGCAAGTGAAATCTTTGAACAAAAGATGCGCAATCAGTTGCACAATGGCCAATTTGCTATTTTGTACCGCACCAATGCGCAATCGCGTGCTATGGAAGATGCTTTGCGTAAACGCGATATTCCGTATCGAATTTACGGCGGATTATCATTTTACCAACGCAAAGAAATTAAAGATGTTTTGTGTTATTTGCGTCTTATTATTAATCCAAAAGATGAAGAAGCACTTGTTCGAGTAATCAATTATCCTGCAAGAGGAATTGGAGATTCAACTGTAGAAAAATTAACGGTTGCAGCCAATCATTACAAGCGTTCTATTTTTGAAGTAATGGAACACATTGATAAAATTGACCTAAAACTGAACTCGGGCACGAAAACTAAAATCAATGATTTTGTCATGATGATCAAGAGTTTTCAAGTCATCAACGAAACTCAAGATGCTTTTTATTTAGCAGAACATGTGACCAAAAAAACAGGTTTAGTCCAAGAACTTAAGAAAGACGGAACACCTGAAGGTATTGCTCGAATTGAAAATATTGAAGAACTACTTAATGGTATCAAAGATTTTATTGAAGGTCAAAAAGAAATCGACGGCGCACGTGGAGCTTTGTCTGAGTTTTTAGAAGATGTTGCTTTGGCCACCGATTTGGATAAAGATACTGGAGATGATGATCGAGTAGCTTTAATGACGATTCACTTAGCAAAAGGACTTGAGTTTCCCTACGTTTTTGTAGTGGGAATGGAAGAAGATTTGTTTCCGAGTGCGATGAGTATGAATACTCGCAGCGAACTCGAAGAAGAACGTCGTTTGTTTTATGTAGCTTTAACAAGAGCTGAACATCAAGCGTATTTGACCTATGCACAATCGCGTTATCGTTGGGGAAAATTGACTGATAGCGAGCCTTCACGTTTTATCGAAGAAATAAAAGACGATTATTTAGAATACATTAATCCAATGGATAATGGTTACCGCTACAAACCTTCAATCGATTTGGATATTTTTGGTGATATTGATAAATCAAAATTGCGTTTAACCAAACCAACAACTGGAACACCACCCAAAAAATACGGCGAAGAACCTGTAGTTTCATCCAATATTCGTAAATTAAAACCAGTTTCGTCTAATCCGCCATCCAATACCAACTTGTTTGATAGTAAACTTGCCATCGGAAATGTTGTAATGCACGAGCGATTTGGCAAAGGTCAAATTCTCAATTTAGAAGGTGTTGGTGCCGATAGAAAAGCTGAAATTAAATTCGACGTGGGCGGAATTAAAAAACTATTGCTTCGCTTTGCTAAATTGGATGTGATAGGTTAAAATTTATTCTGAATAAAAGTCACTAATTTTCCATAAGCATCCAATTGATCCGGAATTGACCAATCTCCGTGACCACCATTGTACAAGTAAAATTCATTATAAACACCCAATTGATTGAGCTTGTTATGCAAAGATTGTCCTTGCGTAGTTGGAATCAACGGATCAGCATTTCCGTACAACATAATTGTTGGTTGTGCATTTGCTGTCGCTCTATAAACTGGACTAATTTGATTGTAATAACTAGGATTTGCGGCATAATTTACTCCTGTTACACCTTGAAATAGTTCAACCATAAAAGGATTTGAGGTATAATTGACATCATTAAAATCGGTTGGACCAACAATACTACAAACTATTTTTACATCAGGGTTATGAGCATAGCCATAGAGTAGTGATAAATGCGCTCCGGCACTTACACCAATGAATCCGAATTGATCGGATATTCCGTAATTTTCATTTTCCAATTTCATAATTACCGACTCAATATCATTAATTTGCATCGGAAATGCGGGATTTCCAATCGTTGCTAAACGATAATTGATATTGGCAATAGCATAATTCGGCAAGTATTGCTTTATAATATTTACAATATAATTCATGTCAGCTTTATCGCCACTCGTCCAACCACCACCATGAATTAAGATTAAGGTTTTGGTCGTGTTCGCATTCCTATTAGCAGGCAAATACAAATCAAAAACTTGTTGATTATTCGTTCCGTAACTAATGTTGAAAAGGTTTTTTTCCTGACTAAAGTCGGTTGCTTGAGACGAATTGGTATCACTTGAACACGAAAACGTGAGTGAAATTAAAACAACAATAAAAAGGTGTAAAAAATGCTTTATTTTCATAGCTTCTATTTATCTTTGAGTAATAAAATCAATGTTTTTTATATTGTTTTAAAACGTTATAAAAACGAATAAAGTATAGTGTAATGTCTCAGTTTATCAAAATTTACGAAGATAATCCCAACGAAGCTGCCATAAAAAAAGTAGTAGATGTTTTGCGTGATGGTGGATTAATCATTTATCCAACCGATACGGTTTATGGTTTAGGATGTGATATTACCAACACAAAGGCTTTGGAACGAATTGCCAAAATCAAAGGGATCAAGTTGGAAAAAGCCAATTTTTCATTTATTTGCAGTGATTTAAGCAACCTTTCTGATTATGTTAAGCAAATTGATACGTCAACGTTTAAAATTTTAAAACGCGCTCTTCCTGGCCCGTATACTTTTATTTTGCCTGGAAATAATGATTTACCTAAAGAATTTCGGAAGAAAAAAACAGTCGGAATTCGTGTGCCAGATAACCAAATTGTAATTGATGTTGTGCGAATGCTCGGTAATCCAATTGTTTCTACATCCATTTATGATGAAGATGAAGTATTGGAATATTCTACAGATCCAGAATTGATTTTTGAAAAATGGCAGAATATAGTTGATTTGGTTATTGATGGTGGCTACGGCGATAATGTGCCTTCGACAATTATTGATTTATCAGGATATGAACCTGAAGTCGTTCGTGAAGGAAAAGGAAGTTTGGATATTATTTGAGAGTTTAGAAAATACTTAGTATAAAAAAACGCCTCAGTTGAACCAAGGCGTTTTTTAATATTCAAATTTGAATTAATTTTTCTTTGATAAATTCTTCATTTCTTTTTCAATCATTTCGTAGAATTCGTCGATTTTTGGTAAAATTACAATGCGAGTTCTTCTGTTTTTCGAACGATTTTCTACTGTTGTATTTTCTACTAACGGAATGTACTCACCACGACCAGCAGCAATAATTTGCTTCGGATTTACATTCAAATCACGTGTTAAAACTCGAGTAATCGCAGTAGCTCTTTTTACACTCAAATCCCAATTGTCTATCAAAACTGCGTTTCCAGTAAATGGAACATTATCAGTGTGACCTTCAACCATGCATTCAAATGTTGGTTTGTCGTTGATGATTTTTGCAACTTTTGCCAATACTTCTTTGGCCTTGTCAGTAACTACGTAACTACCACTTTTGAATAATAATTTATCTGCAATTGAAATAAAGACAACGCCTTTTTCAACATTTACTTCTATATCAGGATCTGAAACACCAACCGAACTTTTAATGCTTGTGACCAAAGCCAAAGTCACTGAATCTTTCTTGGTTAAAGCATCCTGTAAACGCGAAATTTTCAAATCTTTTTCTTTGATGGTTTCTAACGCTTTTTCAATATTGGCAGCACCTTGTTGCGTCAAAGTGGTCATATTCCCCATATTGTTAATCAAATCAGTATTATTTTTCTTTAAAAAATCATTTTGTTGAGCTAAAGCGTCTTTTTCAGACAAACACAAATTCAATTTTACTGTGGTCGAATTCAATAAATCTTGACATTCTTTATTCTTTTGCTCTAAATCAGCGATTTTCTTTTTTGTTCCACACGATGTTAAGGTCAATGCAGCAATAGAAAGTAATACAACAATTTTCTTCATGGTAATTATTAATTAGGAAATGCAAAATTACAATTTAATACTTAAATAAAACAACACAGTAGTCTAAAGTATTGTTAAATGACTACTCAAAAACCTTACCGTTCTTGATAAAATACTTGTAAACGATGCTTTTAGTATGGAAATAATTTTCTTTTTGTGAGCTCGACCTTTTATTGTAATTTGAACTAATAAGTGAATAAAAAGAAAAGTGCGCTTGTACAATTGCCCAACAATGTTTGAATTTGCCTTTCAAAATAAATTGAATGCCAGCCAATCCATCCAGTAGTAAACGAATAAAAATAATCGGAACCAACTGACCATCAGGCAAATTCTTAATCAGCATGGAAAGCGAATTTCTGAAATTCAAATACGTTTTTCTCGGATTTCCTTCGTTCAATGTAGCGCCACCGACATGATAAACCGTTGATTTTGAAGTGTATTTGGCTTTATAGCCCAAATTAAACGCACGCCAACACAAATCAATCTCTTCTTGGTGAGCAAAAAAACTGTCGTCAAATCCGTTTAACCGTTTGTATACTTCTTTTCGAATGAAAAAACAAGCTCCTGATGCCCAAAATATCTCGCGTTCATCGTCGTATTGATGGTTGTCTTTTTCTATAGTATCAAAAATGCGTCCACGACAAAAAGGATAACCCAATTTATCAATAAAACCGCCCGCTGCACCAGCGTATTCAAAGTATTCTTTATTTTTATAATCCAATATTTTGGGTTGAATAATTCCAATTTCGAGTTGATTATCAAAAATGGATAGAATAGGAACGAGCCAATTTTCAGTCACTTCAATATCCGAATTTACTAAAGCGTAATATTCTTCTTCTACTTGTTGCAACGCTACGTTGTAACCTTTAGCAAAGCCATAATTCCCATCATTTTGAATGATTTTTACCGATGGAAATTGATTGCGAATCACTTCTATTGAGTTATCAGTCGAAGCATTGTCAGCTACATAAATGGTCGCTTCGTTTGAAAAGGCAACTACCGAAGGCAAAAATTGCTCCAACAATTGGGCTCCATTCCAATTCAATATGACAACAGCTATTTTTTTCAATGTAAATTATTTAGTTTGAAAATCAGGTAATTCGGGTAAGAAAGTATATTTTTCTTGCTCAAAATCCATTTGACAAAAGTAATGATTAAGTCCGTTAGTTACCATTAAGTATTGTGCTTTTAATGTCAAATTATACCGCGCAATTTGATCAAAAGTTTGTTGGGTGATTTTGACTTCGGGCGCTTTACACTCAACAAGTAAAAATAATTCTCCATTTGGCTGAAAAACAACCACATCGTAGCGCTTACTTAAATCATTAACTTTAATTAATTTCTCAACATTAATGTACGATTTAGCATATTTTTTATCCAGAATCAAATACTGAATCACGTGCTGACGAACCCATTCTTCGGGCGTCAAAATGATAAATTTTTTCCTGATTTCATCAAAGATAGCAACTTTATTTTCACTATTTTTGAAGCGAAACGAATACGCTGGAAAGTTGAGTTTTTGCATAACGCAAAATTAACTAAATTTCACTAACTGTCAACTGCGACTGAAAACGGAACACTGAATAATGGATGAAGTACTAAAAATCATCAACGACATCAAAGCAGGCAACATCAAACCCATTTATTTTTTGATGGGTGATGAGCCGTATTATATTGATAAGCTGACTGAGTTTATTGAGAATAATATCCTTTCGGAAGATGAAAAAGGCTTTAATCAAATGGTGATTTACGGTCGCGATACCACAGTAGAAGACATTGTTTCGAATGCCAAACGTTATCCTATGATGGCCGAACGTCAAGTAGTGATTGTACGTGAAGCGCAAGAGCTTTCTAAAACTATTGATAAATTGGAGTCGTACGTTGAAAACCCACAACCCACAACAGTTTTGGTGATGGCGTACAAATACAAAACACTCGATAAACGCAAAAAAATGACCAAGTTATTGGAGAAAAATGCGGTGCTTTTTGAAAGTAAAAAAATGTACGATAATCAAGTCGGAACCTGGATTACGCGTGTTTTGCAAGGTCGTGGTTTGACCATCGAGCCCAAAGCCAATGCCATGTTGGTCGAGTTTTTGGGCAACGATTTGAGTCGCATTAGCAATGAGATTGACAAACTCCAAATTATTTTACCCAAGGGAACCACTATTACCGCCAAACACATCGAAGACAATATTGGTTTTAGCAAAGATTTTAACGTATTCGAATTGCAGAATGCTTTAGGTGCCAAAAACCAAGTTAAAGCCTACCAAATTGCCCAATATTTTGCCGACAATCCCAAAGACAATCCAATGGTGGTGACGACTAGCTTGGTGTTTGCTTTTTTTGTCAAGTTGCTCAAATACCATGGTTTGAAAGACAAAAACCCAAAAAATGTCGCTGCAGCATTGTCAATTAGTCCGTTTTTTTTAAAAGATTATGATGTTGCCTTGCGCAATTATCCGATGAAAAAAGTAAGTAGCATAGTGGCGACTTTACGCGATATCGACAACAAAAGCAAAGGAATTGGCGCCAATGCCATGAGCAACCACGACATGCTCAAAGAAATGTTGGTGAAGATTTTTAATTAGAAGCTTATCGCGCATTCCGTCTCGATGGAACAACGAGATCACGACTAGGAGAGTTTCTTTTTAAGCACTAAGGCCCTAGCCCAGATCGTAGCGAAGCGCTTTTTGAGATGACTTTGTAGTTTTTTGTTGGGGCAAAGCAGTGCCCAACGGAAACTGATTTGGCACTTTACAAAAACACAAAGGCAGCCAAAAACGCGTAACGAAGAGCTGGATTAGCTACTAAAAAAAACACAAATTTGTAGTAAAAGAGAGTTTTTTTTCGATATTTGCAATCCTCAAAAACTAAAATATAGAACTATGGGAATGAATAAAAATACCGTGTTTGGTTGGGCAACTTTGATTATGATTATCATGGGTTTAACGCTGATTGCGTTGGGCGCATTCCGTTACGACGAAACAGCAGGTTGGGGATTTGGCGCTACTGGAGTAGGTTTTTTAGCCAATGCATGGGTTTTTAGCTCGTTGAAAGGAAGAGTTTAGTTTTCTTTTTTGTGTTTCCAACGTTTGTGTGTCCACAAATAATATTCGGGAGCTTCCAGAATTTGTTGTTCAACTTTATCCATAAATTGCTCGGATAATTTGAAATTTGGAATCGATTTTATGTCGGTTGTTAGCACTTCGAATGTACCTTCATAATAACCTCGTTTTACTTTTTTCACCTTCAGATAAACTACATTCATATTGTAGCGTTTCGACAAAAGTTCGGCGCCAATATGAATAGGAGCCTCAATTCCCATGAACTTGTACCAATACATATTTTCGGTGGGTCGAGGCGATTGATCGCTGGCAAATCCGTATACACCTAATGTGCCATTTTTGATGTTTTCTTCGATTACCTTTTTGGTTTCTTTGGTGGTAATTAAATAGGCTTTGAATTTGGAACGAATATCGCGGACTAGTTTGTCAAAATACTTATTGCGTATGCGTTTGTATATAGCGTATCCATTGAATGTGATGTGATGATTCATTGAAATTACCCATTCATAACTCGCATAGTGCGCGCACATTAAAGCAATGCTTTTGCCTTCTTTTTCCAGTTGATGGTAGACTTCGATGTTGGTCAGAACAAAGCGTTTTTCGATTTCATTTTTGGAAATTGTCATGGTTTTGATCATTTCTAGAAACATATCGCACAAATGGCGAAATGATTTTTTTTCAATAATCAAACGTTCTTTTGCTGACAAATGTGGCAAAGCTTTAGCAAGGTTTTGACGAACCGTTTTTTTTCGGTAACCCAGAACGTAATAAATCAAAAGATAAATGGCGTCTGATAAAAAATATAAAAGTCGAAATGGCAGTATGGAAATCAACCAAAGTAAAGGGTAAAGTAGAATAAAAAAAACGAACTGCATTGACTATATTTTTGGCAAATATACGAGAAATGCTAATTTTATTTTTACCATTTAACAAATCCTAAAGAAGTATCTATTAAATTTACAGAAATAATTAGTGTATGGATTTTAATCTCTTTTTATTGGCCATTATTGCGGCTAACGTCATCATTAGTTATAAAGGTTTTGATGATGTTTATTTTTTTAGAAAATACGAATTTCATATCGGAAGTATTCGAGCAGGCGAGCAGATTAGAATGATTTCATCTGGTTTTTTGCATGTTGATATTCCACATTTGATTTTCAATATGCTTTCGTTGTATTTTTTTGCGCCTTATGTATTTGATAATTTAAGTAATTTCTCTTTTCTATTGATTTATTTTGGTAGCTTAATTTTTGGTAGTTTATTGACGCTTATTATGCATAAAAACGACTACAGTTACCGTGCAGTTGGAGCTTCTGGTGCGGTAACCGGAATTGTTTATTCGGCTATTTTACTCGAACCGAATATTCAAATTGGTTTAATTTTTATTCCTTTTGTACATATTTCAGGCTATTTGTTTGGTCTTTTATATTTGTTGTATTCTATATACGGAATGAAAGCTAAAAGTGATAACATTGGACATACTGCTCATTTTGGTGGTGCAATTGGCGGTTATTTGATCACATTGTTAAAAGAACCATCAATTGTAACTGAGCAAACTTTTTTAGTGGTTGTTTTGGCCATTCCAATTGTGTTGCTGTATTTTTTGCAAAAAAAAGGAAGTCTGTAAATTGGCACAACTTTTGAAAAGTTCCTATCAATAATTTTTTACATCATGAAAAAGACAATTTTATTACTAACATTATTAATGGGTGCCATGATTGAAGCGCAAGAAACTAAAACAAATCAAATTCCTCAAATTTCGGTTACTGGTGAAGGAAAAATTAAAATAGTTCCTGATATGGGAGTTATTTCACTTGGAGTTGAAAATACGGGCAAAGACGCTGCAGAAGTTAAAAAGATGAATGATGAGATAGTTGACAAAGTCATCAAATACATTAAAAAGAATGCTATTCCAGCTTCTGATTACCAAACTACCAATGTAAGTTTGTATAAAAACTACGATTATGAGAAAAAGAAATACAATTTCGTAGCCAATCAAACCATTACGATTACACTAAAAGATTTGAAAAAATACAACGAATTTATGATGGGAGTTTCAGATACTGGTGTAACGACTATTCATGGAGTAGAATTCAAATCGTCTAAAATGAGTGATTACGAAAGTGACGCTCGTAAAAGTGCAATGCTCAATGCAAAGAAAAAAGCCGAAGATTATGTTTCAGTATTGAATCAAAAAGTAGGTAAGGCGCTTTTAATTTCTGATGCAACATTTGTTAACCCTCCAATTCCAATGTTCAAAGGAGCAATGATGTCGATGGATGCTGAAGCAGGTGGAATGCCAAGAGAAACGCTAGCGATTGGCGAAATTGAGATCAATGCAACAGTTCAGGTTACTTTTGTTTTAGAATAACAAAAATAATTTCTTACTATAGAGAAGCTCAGTCGAAAGATTGGGCTTTTTTAATTGACAATTGACAATGGGTAATTAACAATTAATACAATAAACTATTAACTAAGGAGTTATCCATTATCCACTGTATTCACGAATAACAGGATTGACTTCGTCCATCCTGTAAAGCTACGCTTTGAAAATAGAATAAAAGAAAAAATCCACTCAAGTAAATTTATCTTTAAAGTTGGACAAGACGAATAACAGGATTGACTTCGTCCATCCTGTAAAGCTACGCTTTGAAAATAGAATAAAAGAAAAAATCCACTCAAGTAAACTTGGTGGATTTTTTCTTTTATTCTATTTATTCGTGGGGAGAGCAGGATTCGAACCTGCGAAGATGTAATCAGCGGATTTACAGTCCGCCCTCGTTGGCCACTTGAGTATCTCCCCAACGCATTATTGCGGTTGCAAATATAAAAACACTTTTAGGCTTTCCAAATTAATTTGCAACAATATTTACGAATTAATTTTAATGCTTTGAAGTTGAGATGAATAAAAAATCCCTTGACTATAAGGGATTTTTCTATTTGCTTTAGTTTTTTGCTAAAAGTTCTTGAATTTTACTTTTCAATGCGTCACCAGTTAAATCTTTGGCAACAATATTTCCATTTGAATCTAGTAAAAATGTGGTTGGAATTTGTTCAATCTCATACAATTGGGCAATCGGATCTTTCCAGCCTTTTAAATTGGATACTTGCGTCCAAGTTAATTTGTCTTTTGCAATTGCAGTTTTCCAACTCTCGACATCTTCATCCAAAGAAACTCCTATTATGTTTAATCCTTTGGAATGAAACTCATTGTACAGTGCCACAACATGTGGATTTTCCATTCGGCAAGGTTTACACCACGAAGCCCAAAAATCAATTATGGTAACTTTACCTAATGACTGTTTTAGTGAAATTGTTTTTCCTTCTGGAGAATTAGCTGAAAAATTAGGAGCTAATTTTATTTTACTGCTGCTGCTGCTGGTTTTTTTTTTGCACCATCCAAAGCATCCAATTGCTTTTTGATGTTTTTACCACTTTTTAATCCTTTTAAATCATCATCCAAGTTCTCATACAACTCTTTGATTTTCTTAGGATCACTTTTTGGCATTTTAAACATACTTTCAACAATTAAAGCTGAAATAAATGATTTTGGGTGCTCAGAAGCATACTTAATCATATTATCAGTATAAGCTGATTGAATTTTGTTAGCCTCTTTCATTATTCTGTTTACTGTCGCAGTATCTTGTTTGGCATTAGCTTCTTGAAAAGCAGCCATATTTTTATTTTGGAAATCAGTCATTTTTTTCTCAACTGATTTACCAATTTTTTTCATATCAAGATTGAATTTGTAAAACTCATCATTATTGTATGTTCCTGAAATTTTTGAAGATTGAATACTGTCTTTGTAAACTTCAACTTTGGCTTCATCATTTTCAACAATTAAAGAAAAACCATTATTTAGTTCTGGGAAAATGATAGAATATATTTTTGGCTCTTTTATTTTTCCTTTGAATTCAAATTTACCATCTTTAACTTTCACAGTATCAACCGGCATCATCATCATTCCACTTTCGTCTTGCGTTTGTAAAACTACCATCTTGCCATTTTCAATACCTTTAGCGACACCAGTAATTAAGAATTCACCTTTTTTTACTTTACTGCATGAAAATAAAACCAAACTAAGAATTATAACGCTTACAATTTTTTTCATTATATAGGATTTAAATTAATTTCTGCAAAAGTATTTAAAAAAATGAAATTCGCAATTTACTTTCACATTAAGTTGGGAATTCGTTGTCATATAAATGCAATTTTATGAACATCAAACGATAATCATTATTTATTGTTTAAATTTGCAGGTAATTTTTATTTAAAATGATAAAAAAAATAGCCCTGATCTTAACCTTTTTTAATTTCTGCTTTGCCTATAGTCAGATAATTATTAATGAAATTGATGCCGATACGCCTGGCACCGATGTGTTGGAGTTTGTTGAACTTAAATCCACTACACCTAATTTTTCATTGAATGGTTATGTTTTGGTTTTCTTTAATGGTGGTTCAGCTGGAACAGGAATTGTAAGTTATAACGCAATTGATTTAGACGGTTTTACTACTGATATTAATGGGAATTTTTTAATCGGAAATTCACAAGTTTCTCCTGCACCATCACTGCTTTTTGATAATGCCATTTTGCAAAACGGTCCTGATGCAATTGCACTTTTTCAAGGAAATGCTTCTGATTTTCCAGTTAATACCAATGCAACTAATGTTGGATTAATTGATGCTTTAGCTTATTCAAATTCGACTACTGTTCAACCTACAGCATTAATGAGTATTTTTGGTTTGAGTGTTTGCACGAATGAAAATCAGACTTCACAAGCAACCACAAAATCAATTCAACGAAATAACGATGGAACATATTCCGTTTCAACGCCAACTCCAGGTGTCAATAATGATGGTAGTGGTGTGGTTTTGAATGCCATAACTATTACTCCATCAGCTACTGTTTTAACTGAAGGTGATGTTTTATCCATCAACTTTTCTACTGCATTTCCTGTTGCCGATTCGAATTTAATCATTAATATGACACTTAATAATGGTAGTTTTACTTTACTGGATTTTAGTGGAAGTCTAACCACTTTTATTCCAGTTGGAGCAACTTCTGTCGTAAAAAACTTTACCATAGTTGATGATACAGCTGTAGAAGGTGATGAAGAACTTATTATAAGAGTCAATTCGATTCAGTCGGGTTATGCATTAGCCAACAATAATATCGTGATTCGAGTGCATGATTCGGATAATATAGTGCAACCTTGGGGAACACCTTTAAATCCTACACATGGAATTGTAACTCCAACTTATACTACAAATTATTACAGTAGTTTGGAAGGATTATCAGGTGAAAATTTAAAACTAGCATTGCAAAATATTATTGCAAATCCAGATATTGTTCATGCACATACTTATGGCGATGTTTCGGATATTTTATTAGTTGCCGATCAAAACCCAGCCAATAGTAGCGAGGTTTGGATGATGTATGTTGAACAGCCTCGTTCCAAAATTGACTATCAAACTGGCAATAGTAATATTGGTGTATGGAACAGAGAACACATTTGGCCACAATCGCGTGGTGGATTTGCTGATGCAACTTCCTCTTTTTCTGATGGAATAAATGTTTGGCTTCCAACAGGACCAAATGATATAACAGCGGGCCATTCTGATGCTCATCATATTAGAGCCGAAGATGGAGCCGAAAACAGTTTACGTAGTAATCGTGATTATGGCTCCGATTATAATGGTCCAGCAGGTAATGTTGGTAGCTGGAAAGGCGATGTAGCTCGTTCGCTATTTTATATGGCGATTCGCTATAATGGTTTGAATTTGGTCAATGGAAATCCGGCAGATAACATTGTTGGGCAAATGGGCGATTTGGCTTCATTGCTAGATTGGAATCATACAGATACAGCCGATGATTTTGAAATGAATCGTAACAATTACATTCAAACGTGGCAAAATAACCGAAATCCATTTATTGATTACCCAAGTTTGGCCGATTATATTTTCGGAGCGAACTATGGACAGCCGTGGTTTTCAACTTTGAGCACTACTAATTTTACTACTGATACAATATCGATTTATCCTAATCCAATGCAAAATACGTTTACGATTGCTGGATTGGAAGGACAGAGTAGAGTAGAAGTATATAACCAATTGGGCGAACTTGTTTTTAAAGATGATTTTTCAGGAACGCAACATTTTACAATGAATGTGACTACTGGAATTTATTTTGCTAAAATTAGTAATGATACTAAAGTTGTGATTAAGAAATTGGTTGTGAAATAGCTATTTACCGATACAAATTATAATTTACAAAGATAAACCCTTAATAATAAAGGCTTTCAAAAGATTAGTGTATTTTATGGCAACAATAGGGCAACAAAACCTACAATATCAAAGGAAAGTGCAGTGCAAATAAAGGAAAATATGTTGTTGCTTTTAGAGTGTGTTAGTCCTTATCATAAGCGAAAGCGAAGATAAGGATTGTATTACCTTAATTGCTTTACAACTGTTTCCAATTGTAAGCCCATATACTGGCAGAACTCCTCAACTGTAACAACTTGGTGTTGCTCTTTGTTGAAGTACTCTTTAATCCTCTTAATAAGGTATCTGCCATATCTGTCGCTTTTGCCTGTGATTATCTGAATGTCTTTCGGATAAATACACAGTCTATTCATTTATTTAATACTTTATCTATACTTCATACCTACTGCTGATATGAATATGATTTGGCAAAGATAATTAAAATTTTATGGTGGTAAAAGTGTGTTTGTTGGCATAATGTGGCAATAACGGAAATGACGGAAGTGCTTGTTTGTAAACGCTTATATGTTGAAATATTTTTGTCTTGAATATTTAAAATTTTATCAAAATGGCAAGACAATCAGGATTAATAAAATTGAATGGTACTATCGGTGGTATTACCTTCTACAAGTCGCAAGATGGACATCTTGCAAGAGAAAAAGGTGGTGTGGAAGCATCACGAATTGCAAACGACCCCAACTTTCAACGTACCCGTGAAAACGGTGCTGAATTTGGTGCAGCAGGTAAAGCAGGAAAACTTTTGAGAACTGCATTTAGAACTATTTTGCAAAACTCAGCAGACAACCGAATGGTTGGCCGTTTAACTTCTGAAATGGTTAAGGTAATACAAGCCGATTTAACCAACCCAAGAGGTCAAAGAAACGTAATTGATGGCGAAGCCGAACTATTAGAGGGCTTTGAGTTTAACATCAAAGGAAAGCTTGGAAATGCGTTATATGCACCCTATACAGCAACCATAAACAGAACAGCAGGAACTTTGGAAGCTACTTTAGCTTCGTTTATCCCTGCCAATATGATTGCTGCTCCATCGGGTACTACTCACTTCAAAATTGAAAGTGCCGGTGCAGAAGTGGATTTTACAAATGAAACTTTTGTAGTTGATGAAAATGCAAGTGCCGTAATGACCTGGGATGCTACTGCCACAGCTGCAATCACTTTAACTAATACTGTTACCGCTAACAGTACTAATCCATTGTTTTTAGTATTGGGTATTGAGTTTTACCAAGAAGTAAATGGTCAAATGTATCCATTGAAAAACGGTGTATTTAATCCGTTAGCGATTGTAAAAGTTGATGGAGTATAAAATTTTCTTTCTTATCAGTTGAAGTTAGCCCTGCCATTTGGTGGGGCTTTCTTTTTGTAGTTCAGTCAATGCCCTAAAAGGGCAAAGACGAAACGAAACGCTGACCTGAGGCATAAACCCAAAGGGAACAGCCACAAGCTAAATTATAAACACGGCAGCCCATAGAAGGCGACCAATTAAAAAAACGCCTACGAACCCTACGCTGGTGGGCAAATGGCGAAACGGCTACTAACGAGCCTGACTGACAAGAGCCACAACGGCAAACTGCTGAACTGGTGGCTGACTGGGAAATGTGATGTACTGACATAATAAAGAAAATTTAATATGCCCTTCTCAGCAAGGGTGATAAAAAAACCAAAAGGAAACGGAATAAGTCCCGAAGGGTGCAAAAAAATAGGTGCAAATTTGGCTTTGCCTTGCAACTATTTTTTTGCATTATGCCGTAGTCTTTTGGTTTTTTTGTTGGCTTTGTGCGTTGCCACCCTTGCTACTTTTGCATATTAGAATTTTATTTATGGCAGTTTTTAGCACATTTTGCCCACCGTTACCGTTTGCTGTGGAAATGCCTGTATATCAAGGCTCTTTTTACATCGTTTAGCAATGCCATTTGTTCGTAAATCTGTTTTTGTTTTCGTTCTATTAGCTTGAACTTGTGAACATCTTGAATAAAATCTTGTGGCTGTATGCTTACTTTATTTGCCTGTTCTTTTACCACTTGTTTAAAATCGGATATTCTAATAAATGGAATTACTGAACCTGTATGATAGGGATAAAAATGCTTTATTTTCCATAAGCCAAAAAGTAAGGTTGTGTAAAAGTCCTTTTCCTCTTGATTTTTACAAGCTAATACAAAACAATTAGGACAAGGCTTTTCAAGTGGTTTGCCACTATTTAAGCCCTTACATAAAGCGTAAACATCAAATTCATTTACTGGATTTTTTGGATTGAATGTGCAAATTTTTACTGACTGCATAAGAAACATTGCTTTAATTGTTAGCTGCTTTGTTCCTTGCTATGGCGAAAACCCATAAATATTTTTACAAAGAAAAAAACAGAAAAAAAAGAAAGCATTCAAAAAGGTGGCGTGGCAAAAAAGCCAAAAGGAAACGGAATAAGTGCCGAAGGCTGGCAAGGCAAAAAATTAGATTTGCGAAGCAACAAAAATGCCTTGCCATTATGCCGTAGTCTTTTGGCTTTTTTTGTGCATAGGCTTGTGCAAGCCACCTAACTTTGCTTTCCTTTTTATTCCTGTTGTTTTTTTCTTTGGAAAACTTTTTACTTCTTCATTCTATTTATTTGTTAAAAATCAAATTGCTTTTGTTGCGTTGGCTTGGGGCAATATGTCGCAGAAAAAATAAAGCATACCTACAGTTGTGGCGTTGGCTGAAAGCAAGTGTATGAGGTACGAAATACTCTTGCTGTGTGGTGCTTGAAATAATGTGTGAAATTTATGGAGTGGAATGGAGTGTAAGCATATTTGCGATAGCTGCTGAAACGACTGGAACGGAATAAATGAACACTTTATTAAGCACATTGGCATCCTATATTAATGCTTTATTTTTTTCTGCACCGCTGAAAAGGGTGGTTGGGGTGTGTGGCTTCGGGGGGGTGAAGCGTTGTGAAAAAATACGGCTTCACCCTTGCATTAAAAAAGCCATTGAAAAAAACTATTACTCTTTTTAATGCAAGGGTGCTAAGGTATTGGATACTTAACATAATGTTCTTATAGGACATTTTTTGAGTTGGCATAGTCGCCTATAAGCGTTGGGAAAATGTACTATAAGGCAACATTATGTTTAAGTAGCTTCAGGCAGTTTTTATACTGGCATAAGCGAAGTGGTGGTGGTGGTTGGAACGAAGCGTTTTTTTGTTGCTATGCTTTGGGTTGGCTTGGCTCTTTGCAAACGCAACGAAGTGAGTATTGCAATGTGCCAACAGTTTAGGTAGCATAGCCACAAAAAATATGACAGTTAAAAACTGACTGCAATACCTTATAGGGCTTTATGCGTAGGCTCTGTGTGTTGGCAAAGCCCAAAGCCGTATTTTTTTGTGCGTTGGCTTACAATTATTTTTCTTTCAACAATTCATCTAATTCCTTTTTACGATGATACCAAAAACCAATTTTGTGTGTATAACCCTCCTTATTTAACCTTTTATGTGCATACTTCATTTCATATTCGGTAATTGAAGTGTTTTTCTCAGCTAAATAGGTGAAGTATTTATAAACTACTGACACCAACTTATGCTCTTTGATGATTGCTTGGCTTAAATAACTTTCAAATACTAATAACCTTTCTAATTCTTCTGTAAGTTCTACAAGTTCTAAGCCATCAGCTTCGGGTGGTCTTTTTAGCTCCCGTATTCTACCTTCTTCATCTATGGCTATTACATCTTTCGGATTTACTACTTTCCGGTGCTTTTTTACTCCCTCTAATGACCATTCTCTATCAATAAAAGACAAACCGTGTTCTAACCAAAGCCCTGCATTATCTAAAACAATCCCAAATTCTTTACCATCAGCTGGTCGCATACACCTGCCTACTTGCTGTAAATAAAGCACCAATGATTTTGTGGGACGAGC
This sequence comes from Flavobacterium sp., assembly GCA_016787805.1. Classification (GTDB taxonomy): domain Bacteria; phylum Bacteroidota; class Bacteroidia; order Flavobacteriales; family Flavobacteriaceae; genus Flavobacterium. The sequence goes on from JAEUTY010000020.1 coordinate 65,494, forward strand.
TAATTGCACTGCTTCACAGTCCGGAACATCAAATCCTTCAGAAACTATATCTACATTACACAAAACTTTAATTGTCCCATTTCTAAACTGGTTCAATTTTTCTTTTCGTTCTATTTTTGATGTGTTTGCATCAATATGGACTGCTTGTACACCTGCTGCAATGTATCTATCAACAATACTTTTGCTGTGCTCTATATCAACAGCAAATACAATAGTTTTTTTTCCTTTGGCAAACTTCAAATAACTTTCAATAAGGTCTGCCATTAAAGAATTATCAAGCATTACATTTTTAAGCATCTGCAAATCATAATCTCTACGAACTTGCCTTACATTTTCCAAATTCGGAATACCACAAACCCTATGCTTAATCGGTGCTAAATAGCCTTCTTTAATAAAATAACTTAACTTTCCTAATGATATGAGTGTATCAAATAAATCTGAAAATCCATCACCATTCAACCGAACTGGAGTTGCAGTAACGCCTAAAAATCTGGCATTAGGGTATATGCTCCATAAGGTTTTGTATGTATCTGCTTTTGAATGATGGCACTCATCAATTATAACTATGTCAGCTTTTGGGTATTCTCTACGAGAAAGAGTTTGAATTGTAGCAACTTGAATTGCTTTATTTGGTTCAGGTTTTACACCTGCTGTTATGATACCTGCATCAACTTCAAATGTTGCAAGACGGTCTTTTATTTGTTCAACTAATTCTGTACGGTGAACAACTAATAAAACTGTTTTATTCTTTAGTTGTGCTTTTCTAACAATTTCTGAAAACACAGTAGTCTTACCTGTACCTGTTGGCATTTGAAATAACACTTTCATAAGGTTATCCTTTGCAGGATTCCACGCATTGAAAATTTTAGTTATTCCATCTTTTTGGTACTGTCGTAATTCAACCATTTATACCTGTTTTCAACTATTTTCCATTTGTATATCAAATGCCTGTTGGATTAAATCCATAACATTATCTAATTCACTCATTTTACTAATACCAACTTCTATATCACCATTGCCCCATCTACCTTTATCCGAAACATCAATACATAAGCCTAATGGGTCGTCAATTTGATTAAATTCTATGTTCAAGGATAGTCTTAATCTTGCTTTTTGAGGAACAATGTCTACAAAATTTGTATTAGATTTAAAAGCTATGTATAGCTTTTTATACTCCTCTTTTACGGAAGCATCAATATTTAATATTCGTTTCTTTAAAGCATAATAAAGCTCTAACATATCACCTTTCAAATACTCATACTGCTCAATTGTATATGTGGTGGTTTCCTTTTCTTCACTACGCTTATATTTATCCAAAATTTCTTGAGGCAAATTTGGAGCTCCCCAAATTTTAGAAGCTTTTAGTGCTAATTCAATTGCTCTTTCCTGTATCTTTTCTTCATTCCAAACATCTACTTTTTGCATAAATGAATTTAAACGAAGTGGTGAATGGTCAAAGCCACCTTCAATTGATTTTTTAATATCAAACGGGTTATCACTTAATTCAGGATTGTAGCCGGTAAGAGTTAAGTTACCTAATGTATGCAAATACTTCTTCTGTACTTCCTGCCAATTATCGCCCAACATTACTTGCCATTTTGCATTTAATTTGGGGTTTTGAGGCATAATGTGTTCTATTGTATAGTCATCTGTATTTACTATTTCCTTTCTGTTGAAGTTTTCCAAATTATGCAACAAGTAATTACGAGAACGGAAATTATATACATCTTTTAAAACAATTTCCTTTTCAAATTCTACATCATTTGGAAAACGTTTATAGTTTTCCATTAACTGAAACGCTGCTTGTAAGCTCTCTAAATATGTATGTGGCTTGATGGATTTATAAAGTGTTGCAAATGTTTTATTTAAACTGTTTGTAGGTATGCCACAAATAGCTCTACGGAAAACATAATTTTCAACTAACTTAATTATTTCTTTAAAATCATTTACACTCAATAAGCCTAAAGCATAATCATTGTAAACTGGTAATAGAAACGGATAAGAAACATCAACCTTTAATTTCAAAATGTTAGTAAAGAGTTTTTTTAGGTCTTCGTTTTTCTCTTTTCTTAAAACCATATTCACATAAAATCCTGAGTATTTAAATATGTCTTGAACTACCTCTGTAATTGTGGACGGAGCTTTACTACTTTGTACGAATGCTTTAAATTCTTCATATACTTTGTCTATACGTGGAATTGAACCTGTCTTTACCGAGAGATAGTCTCTCATAAACCAATCAAATTTGGTTGCGTATTCATTACCGTAACTCTGTTCCATTGGAAACCAATACTTTTCATACAATTCTGTTTGGAGCTTAATGTCTTGCCCCATTAATATGTAGTTCCTAATCAAATCTGCTTGTGATAAATCTAACCCTGTTGAGTTCATACTTTCAAAAATCAACTGTGGATTGTCTTTGTCTTTTTCCAATGCCACATCTACAATAAACAACCTAAGAATACCATTGTAAATGTCATTTACATTTTCTTTGGAAATTTTACCCTTAAAGAACTTATAGTTCTCAACCAATCTTAATGAAAACTCACCCGATGGTTCTATACCTTTAATTAAATTGATTAAAGTGTCTTTATCCCTTCTGGTGAGTAGTAATTTATATCTTAACTCGTTTTCTTCTTCCGAATTTAACAAGTAGTAATTTTGAAGCTTTGTGAAATTTGTATCAATACTAACTTCGTTTTCTTTTATAAATTCTGCCAAAGCAATAATTAACAATGAAACTGTGGTTAACCTTTGCTGACCGTCAATTACTAATAATTTGGGGACATCTGATACAGTGTGTATGCTCTCTTGAAAATATACTACAGAACCAATAAAATGACCTTGTAAGTTTTCATCGGTGCTTACTTTAAGTATATCATTAAATAATTTATTGCATTGAGGAATTAGCCAACTATATGTCCTTTGGTAAATTGGAATTACAAATTGTTTTGGCCCCTTTATTACTGTTAATAGATTTGCTGATGTTGCTTTCATTTTATTACAATTCTTTTATTTTTATTTACAAAAACCACAAATTATTTCTTGCGAACTCATTGGGACGTTCCATATTAAAGTGTGGCCATATTTTGGCTACCATTTCTGGGTATTTAATTGTTACAGGCAGGCTTTGCTGGTCGTTGCTTTTCCAATACATACGACTAAATTGATATACCTGGTCAATAAATAATTCTATTTTTTCGATGCTGTCAATTTCCTGTTCATCGGTGCTGCTTATGGCAACCTTTATTGGAAAATGAAACTCTTTCTTTTTAGGATTTGAGGTTTCATCGTACCGGGTATTATTGAATAATAGATATTCGGAGTAACCAACTTTTATAAATGTGCCGCTTGCTGGCATTAAATTACTATAACTTGTATCAAAGGCTATCAGGTCTTTGCTTTCTGTTTTATTAATAGTAACAATAACAATAGGAATGTTTAAACCCAATTTGTACAATATATTGCGTATAGGTTTCAGTTCCTTTTCGCCAATATCTTTATAAAAATGAATTACTAATCTTGATGCAGTTTCATTAGCAATTATAAATTTCAGTACTGCTTCACGAATAGAACCTGCCAAACTAATTGTATCATTAGAATTAAAACAATCAAATCCTTTAAATACGCCTTCGTTATCAAAACAAAAGGCAGAACCAATAAATCGCTTACCTATTTTAGTGGAATAAAAAGCCCCTACGCCAACAATTAATTCTTTGTTGCTTGTTCGGTTTAATCGCCACGGTATGCCACCTAACTTGGCTAAAATTGCTATTTGTATATGAGGCAAGAAGGTATTAAAATCTTGATTGAATATATTTTTCCGTACACCATTTGTTTTAAACAAGCCTAATTTTAATTGTGCCTCTGAAAAGTTTTGAGGGTTATTATTCCTCCAAATTTCTAATTGTTTTTCTGCTTCTACTGCATTAAATATGTTAGGGCTTTTTATTACTTGTGAAGAAATGCCTTCAATCAGTAATAATTCCTTGATTTTGTAATAAATATTAACTCGTTCTTGGTTGGGCTCATCTTTTGGAACCGGGTTTACATAAATAGCAAAGTAGGTAGTATTAGGCAACCTTTCTTTATTACGGATAAATTGTTTTATTTCCTGTACAGCAGTATCAATATTATCAAATGCAAAACTCTCATTCTGTAAAATACTAAAAGGATGCTTAATATATTGCTGCATACTTGGAAACTTCCATTCACCATTAAAGCCATCTTTTAAGTAGGTATAAATGGCTTGCATCGCAGTTTCCTTTTCAGGTTTGTGATACAAGAAAAAGAACCTGATATTATTATTGGATGGGATGGGTTTGTAAGGACCCTTGTACTTAAAATCTCCTTTAGGGTCATAGCCTATATTATTGGGGGCTTTGCCACCAAATACCAACTCTTTAGATGTTTTACTTAATACAGCATATTGGTCGGTAGAAATTTTAAGAAAGCCATCAGTTGCTAATGGAAAAACTTTTTTAAAATCTGTTGTTATGATTAGCTTTCTTAGGAAGTCTTCTAAAATTGGTTTGTATTCGGTGTATCTATTTCGTGATGGGTTAGTGGTATCGTGTGCTATACCCAAATGTGGTTTGAGGGTATTGCTTAGTACAGGGTAACTAATATTTGCTTTAGCTTGTATTTCGGGAGTACGAAAACGATATTTGTATAATACGCCTTCACATACAATCCAATTGTAAAGATTGGTATCTAAATCTGTTATATCTAATACCGACTGTTTGAGTACTTTGGTAGTACCGTCATAAGAAATTACCAATTCTGGCAAGTTGCTTACCCTTGCATTTTGCACCTTAATAGTAAACTGATTATATAAATTATACTCTTGTGTGCTTTTCTTTTTGTCGTGCAGCCATACCTCGGTTTCAGAAGTAAAATTTTTATGTATAATATCAACTTTACCGATAAAATATTGTCTTATAAGGTAACGGTAATAATGGTTGGCAAATCGTGGTGTTTCGGCAAAGTTTATTTCAATGTTTATGGCATCTTCCGTTGGTGCTTGAAAGTCTGTATATAATTTTTCTAAACTTTCAAGTTCTTCTTCACTAAATATTTCATTCAATAGTTCTCCCAAATCATCTTTAAAAATGGGATAAAAGCCCTCTTGCTTTGCCAAAGCCGGATTGTTATAAAATGCAAAACTGGCACTCGGTACTGGGTGATTGAATGGAACAATATTTAGTTGTAAGGATTGATGCACTTTTAATTAATTTAGATTATTTACAATAAAATAGACTATTAAGGTGCAATACTCTTTTAGCCTATTTTCTCTATTTGGAGTTGTATATTTTTGAATAAGAACTTGCTTATTGATTGCATTTTTGTTTGGCAAACTTTTAATGAATTGATTTAATACCACATTACGCCTGTGAATTAGCATATCATCGTTTAGATTTAGTTCATCATCTACATCTGATTGAATTGCTGCTATATCAGTTTTTAATACTCCACCTTCATATCTGAATACATTTGAGAATCTATACGCTGGGTCTTGAGGTTTTATTGTTAAGGTGCTACCATCAGTCCTTGAGCTATCACAATGTGTAAATTTTGGATTAGCGTTTTCACCAGGACAGACTATAAGCATATTCTCGTGTGCCACATCTCTGCCATTAGGGGTGTCATAATGTGCATATATTTTACATAAAGATTGAGGATACCAATGTTCAATTTTCAAAAGATGAAGCTTATTAGCAAGTTTATCAGTAGGCTCTAAATACTCATCGAGATTCCTGTTGCAATACGCACATAAATAATGCTGTTCAATTAGCAAGGCTAACTTATAGTCATTCTTCTGAGGATTTACCAATAAATCATAATTACAGGGGCTACCTGCACCAAGTAACTGTGTATTTGCCTTAAAATCTTGTAATGGCTGTGGCTCACCTTGTACCTTAGTAATATTTATCATAAGCCATTAATCTTTTAGAAAGTCAAGTTTAGTTTGTAGGCGTATGATTTCTATATCAGTACCAGAGAGTTTACTTTTTAAGCTTTTAAAGGCTTTTTCACCTTCATCAATTTTGCCAGTATCTAATAGAGTATCTACATTCTGTATTTCTTTAGTAGCCCATTTAGGTCTAAACTCACTTCCCATAATTTCGTGAACAGTATCATTGACATCTCTACCGTACCAAGACAAACTATGATGATGTAGCTTACCTACTTTCATAATAAATAATTCACCTTGTGCTGAATCTAAATTATTAAGAAAAGAAGGGTTATGCGTAGTGACGCAATAATGGTTTTGATACATTTCATTAGTATCATTGTTTGCTTCAATGTTAATTATCAAATCATCTTGAAGTGAAGGATGTAAATAGTTGTCAGGTTCATCAAACAAAAACAAAGCATTATTAGTACCTACTATTTCGTTTAATGCTGTAATGATAATAACTTGTTTTTCTCCTTCACTTAATTGCTCACCATTTATTTCAGTATTATCCTTTATTACATTAACGTTAAGTTCTTTTAGTAGCCCATTGTATTTAAGCATCAGCAACAATTCAAATACCATTTTTGGGTTTTGAATAACATCTTCTGAAAGGTATTGCCACTTACCAATACTGAAATTAAATGTGTACTCTTCTTTTAATTCATCATAAACATTATCAGGGGTTAGACAGGTTTCTTGTAGCTGTTTTAAAAATGCTCCAAGCCGACCCGATGCTCCAAAGAAATTTGCTGCTCTACGTTTGTTTAGGTCAGAAATCATATTTCTCTTTATTTCTAACAAATCGGCATCCGCATCATTATCTTCAATTAATATAATGTCATTATCAATTTCTTTTAAACGGTCTTTGAGTTCAACCTTATCAAATTCTGCTTTATTGATAACCAACGTTATTAGCGTTGTGCTATTTGAAATTTTAAGGCTTCCAAATAATTTTTTGCTTATTCTATCATTAAAAGAAAATGCCCATAAACCTGCAAACAGCAAATTAAAATCTGATGGGTTAAATAGAAACATTGGCATCTGTGTATTTTCTACATAGCCTTGTTTTGTAGCAGAAGGATTAAGTTTAAGTTGTTTCAATAAATAATCCTCTGTGGATTGATAAATAGATTGAAAATGATTTGAGATACCAGAATAATAAATAATTAGTCTTTTTGGCAATAGTGATTCGTCACTATACTTCTTTGATATTTCTGAGTAAAAGTCTTTCTCTTTTTCCTTATCTACATTAATGGTAATTTCAACTTTGCCTTGTTCATTTACCAAAAGTTTTACTGGAATGTAGTCAATATTAAATTTTGAGTGCATTGCTTCCTTTTCTGTCTCGGTTTCATATCGTAAAAAATATTCAACATAAGACTGCTTGATGTAATCGGGAGCTACTGACTTCTTTTTTAAAATTGTTTGCTCGTATGCTACTGAAAATAGTAATGCCAATGATTCTAATATGGAGCTTTTACCAGAACCATTGATGCCTATAAAAACAGAAATCTGCTTCGTAAATTTTATGTCAAAATCTTGAAGCAATTTATAGTCGTGTATATATAACTTTTGTAGTATCATCTAATTAAATATTTCTTGTTCAAATTGAGAAATTGCAAGCTCATTGTTATTTTGAATTTGTGCTTTAAGATTAATTATTTCGGACTTCATTTTACCTGATAGATTAATTAAATCCATCTGTAAATCTTTTGACGGAATTGGGATTTTAAAATCATACAATAGTTCAGAGTTCAAATTATTGATATTAGAACCGAATATTTTTGAACTCAAATAATCATTAAAAAGTGATGTATTTAAAATTAGGTTTAAATAATCAGGCATCAGCACTTCACTATTGATACGAATAACACCCATAAAGCCACCGAAATAATAATCCATATCCTCATCAATAAAAACAACCTTTCCAATGTGTTTTTTACTGCCACTTGCTAAGCAAATAAAAACATCATTTTTTCTTAATTTTTTTTCATCCGAAAACTGTTCAGTTTTTGAAATATATTTAATTTCATCAAAATTTAGTGTATTGTCTAGGTTAATATTGTTTGCCCTTAAAACTTTATAACCACCCGAAGGCAGCTCACTACTTTTCTTATAAGTAACACCCCTAATCAGAGTACAATAGGTTCTTAATGGTTGAAGATGATATTTGTCTGACTTATAAATTTCTTTATTTAGTAATAGTTTATTTACGCCCCAAGAAGTAAGAGTAGAAAATTTTGAAAACTGCAAAATTTTATTACTACTATCATTAAAGGATTTTGAAATACTTAGAGTTGATAAGATAGTCTCTTCAATCTGCTTTGATTTTTCTTCAATAAGAGCATTTAAAATATTTACTTGATTAACTTTTTCTAGGTATTTGTCAATAATTTCATTTTGCTTTTTGATGGATGGAAGAGGGATTTTAACATCCAAAAATTTCTTTTCATCCATACGTTGCCTACCTGTTGTACCCGAACTGGCACTTTGTGCAAAACGCTGAAATTGCTTAGTTGTGGTAAGCAATACAAGAAATTGAGGTAATATTTTAGTTTCGTCTATGTCATAAGCAAAAAAGTCTGCTGTTATAATTGCTCCATCTACTTCTTCAGTAGCTATTCCAAAAGCTCCATTTCTGGCATCTATTTTTGACATTAAAAATTGCCCTTGCTTAATGATAAATTGTTTCTTAGTGCCAATTTTTTTACCAATTTCAGTATCTCTTAGTTTTACACCTTTATTATACAAGCGAATAGTTACCCTTTTGTAAATAGTGTTATCATCAACACTAATTTGTGTTTTGTTACGTAATAAAAAATTACCAATCCGTTCTAACTTAAAATCTTCGTTATAGTTAAATTGATTGGCAAGCAAGTGGGCAACACTCCAATTGCTAAGGTTTTTATATCGTAATTTTTGAAAACTTACAGTCATAATTATTTAATTCCAAAGTTTGTTTTTAATACGATATTCTGTGTACACTTTTAGCAAGTCTGGCAATTCGTCATCGCCAGTTGCACCCGTTGTAGTTATACCTGCTTTCTGTATATCTGAAATTGGAACTTCGTAATCAAACATTTCTCTTACAATTTCCTTTTGCTCAATATCCATTTTTGCTTTAATAGCATTTAATTCAGATTTAAGTCTTTTCTTTTCATCTATGGAAAGTTGCTGCTTGCTATCCTTGTTTTCTAACTTAGCCTCAATAGCTGTTATCTCTTCATTATATTTATCCTTTACTGTCTTTTCAGCCTGTTTGGTAATCTTGCTGTATTCTGCTTGCTCTTTCTCATTAAACTTTTTAAGAAATACTAAACTTGTTTTTACTGTTGCACCGCTACTTACAAAAACGTCTTGAGGTAATGAAACTAAAAGCAAAATCTTTGCACGGCTTTCAAAATAATTTCTAACACTCTCAAGATTACCACTATTCAAAACACCTTCTGGTAAAACAATTCCCATTCGCCCTCCTGGCTTTAGCAAATCCAAACAACGTTCTATAAATAATACTTCTGTTGCACCTGATGTTTTACCAGTTGTAAACAAACTCCTGATTGATTCACCAAAATTCTCCGTAACTTGTTTCATCTCTTCAATGTATAAATCACCGTACTCCTCAATGTACCTTTGAATCATTGCTTCGTTGGTATATTTATCATCAATCTCAACTGTTGGACTATCCTTTTTTAGATTCGTACCAAAAGGGGGATTAGTAATAATTACATCAAACCTGTTTCTGAAAATACCATTAACATTTAGTAAGCCATCATTATGGTGAATACCATTATGACCATCACCGTGCATAATCATATTCATTTTAGAAACCCTTGCCATTCTTGGGTTGGCATCTGTTCCGAATATTGATTTATGAGATAATTTTTGTATTCGCTTGTCCTGCTCCTCATTTATTTTCACCAAAAAAGTATCATATTGCTTTTGTAATCTTTCATCATCAATATTCTCTAAGTTCTCACCAAATATTTCTTTTTGTTTTTTTGTTTTAAGTGCTATGTACTCATTGTCAATTTGAGTTCTTACCGCTTCAAAAGCCTTTATCAAGAAACCACCACTACCAGCACAAGGGTCACAAATAAGTTCGTTTTCTTTTGGGTCTAAAAGGTCAACAATAAAATTTACCACAGCTCTTGGTGTAAAAAACTGACCTAATTCACCTCTAAAAGTTCTTCCAAGAAATTTTTCAAAAGCAATTCCTTTAACATCTGCACTTGTACTGGTTAAATTATATACCTGTAATTCCTCAACAATCTTTTCAAAGCTATTTTCTCTTATTTTGATACGGTCATTGGGTTCAAAAATTTTATCATTCTCAAATGTTTTTTTAACATCTTTAAATAATTTTTGCATATAAGAAGATTCTTCATCGCTATCACCTACTGCTAACATCCAGGCCTCTTTAAGTTTCTTAAATTGATTTTTTGAAAATATAGCCTCCTGCTTTGGGTTTCTTTCGTACATTATTTTGATGAATAGCACTTTACTAATTTCGTCAAATGCAGCTTCTGGACTTAGCTTATCATTATTCCTAATTATGTTATGACAAGTTTGCAATAGTTTGGCAAATGCGTCACCCGTAAACTCTTTGGTTTTAGCAAGTGCCTCTTCTAATTTTTTTGCATCTGCTATATCCTCCAACTTAGGAATGTCATTAACAGGTTGCAATTTCAAAGGAATCTCTTCTTCAACTGTTTTATAAACTTGCAGTTCATTTCCATTACTAATAGCAAAAAGTTTTGCTCTACTCCAAGTAGCATAGTTGTACCCTTGATAACAATCTTCTACTTTTAGTTTGAGATTTTTTGCTTTTAATTCTATAACCAAGAATGCTGTTTTCTTTGCTTTTTTATCAGCTTCATTTAGCCAAACCACAATATCAGCACTTGCTCTGCCTGTACCACGCTGAGATTTTGTTAATTTAACTTCTTGGTCCATTTGTGCAAGTGAATACCCATAGTCATTGACTAATTTGCAAATAAATTCCTGCCTGACTTCTTCTTCGGGTTTTAACACTAACCAAACATCTTTGCCTTTTAATGGGGCTTTAATCTTATTACCTTTTATTTCTACTGAAAGTGCCATAATTACTTTTTCTTAATTGTTTTAGAAACAGATTTTAATGCTTCGTCTGCATTGGGTTGGTCTTTTACCAAATCCAATACTTGGTCTGCAAGCCAAAGGGTATGCAAATCAGAAAACTCTGCTTTTAAGATTTTTGCCAATGGTTCTATTTGCTCTTGCTTTAGCTGCCTTGTGCCTTTTTCTATTTTGCTTAACTGGGCTGTATCCATATCAAGCTGTGCAGCCACCTGCCTGAGAAATAGTTTTTGCTTTTCTCTTAGCTCTTTTATTTTATCACCAAATTGGTATGCCATTGCCTTGTTTTATTTAGACTTGTCAAATATTGGCAAATATAAGAAAATAACGGCAATTAAAAAGGGTAGAAAATGGTAGCAAGGAAATGAGGATTTGAGGATATTAGGATGTGGGATTTCCTTGTTTCCTTAAATCCTCAACTTAACTTTTTTGAGGATTTGGGGCTGTAGTGTTGATATAGTAGTCTTGGGATGGGTGTAACACAATTCCGCTATCTATAAATGTTTTGATATATCCCTGTGCTGTTTTATCAGGAATACCTAAAGATTGGGCAATGTTTACATAGGTTTGTCGGTTAAATTCATAGGGCAATGCCTCCAAAAATAGCTCTTTACGCTTCTTTGGCTTGGGTTGGTGGCTTTGTTCGGCTATTTGGTTAAATACATAGCTGCTATGCTTTAAAAGGGTTTCAACAATGCTTAAAGTATTTTCAAAATCGGTATCGGTGCAGGTGAGCTGGTTTGTTATTTCTCCGTCCTCCATAATTCGTAGGGCTGTAAATACCATCATCATACGAAAGGCAGTAAGCCCAAGCCTTCTAACCGTACCTACAATATTATCTTCCTGTATGGCTACATATAGGTTTTGCTTTTCTGCAAAAAATTGGTTGAATTTATTTTGTTGGTTTTGAGTAAGTGAAAATTGTATTTCAGGGTTACTCATCAGTAATTGATAGAGTGTATAAAACTCTGTTCCTAATTGTGCAAAATGATTATCTAAGCCATCAGCAGTATTGGAAGCAAATACATCTTTCCATACTATTTTCATATTCATTACATAGAACATAAAACGGCTGAATAAACCATTTTCGGCACTTGGTATTAAAGTTTGTATTTGCTTGGGAGTGCCTGAAAGCATTGCCGATAGGCAAGGTCTTTCAATCTCCACAAATTCTTTATCGGTTCTGCGATAGTAGGAAATAGGTTCGTGCTGAAAAGCATTGCGAAAACCATCGCTAAAATCACCATAATCAGATTTAAAGGCTTTTGCTAAGGTATCGCCTTCAGTTTCAAATATTATTCCTCTACTATTGCTATCACCTAACAATTCTAAAAAACCTGTGGCACTGTTATTGGCAGGTATGAACAACATTTTTTGAGGTGGCTTTTGTGGTTTTTCTACATTGGATTCTTTGCCTTTATTGGCATTGTACTCCAACATTTCTACTTCGTAGCGTTGTTTTAATTGCCTGGCTTCTTCTCTTAATGCTTGATGAATTGGGTCAATGAGTTTTCGGCAATGTATTAATACACCTTTTCCGGCAGATGCTTTGGCAGAAATAAAAATGTATAGATTGGTGTTTACCGGATTATCTCCATACTTGCCCACAACTTTTGGAAATGCCACACTTAACGTAACGATTGAGCCTAATAGTAAAATATCTCTTTCTTCTTTGGACTGTGCTACGTTGGTGATGCGTTGTAAGAAAACAGGAATAGTATTAAAAACATCATCGGGTAAAGTTGGCATTTGTTCATTCATTGGAATTTGCTCTTGCTCTAATGGTTTGGGTTTGTACTTTGCAAATTCTTGTGTATGGTGAGTGTAAGCACTTTTTACCGCTTCCTGAATTTCTCTATTAGGTAGGTCAAAATGCCTTGTACATAGTAGTTCAGTATCGGATTGCGATAAACCAACTCTGTTGCAATTAGAAGCAAGCTGATAAATATAATTGTTTCGGTTGCCATCGGTGTATTGTATTTTATTGTTTGTGAATTGTATTTGCTGATTGAATAGGAATGTAATATTCAGGTCTTCGGGTTCTGCCTGTGCCTCTGCAACAACTGGAGCAATAGCCGTAGGCGTTTGCGATTGTTGTTCTTGAATGAATTGGGGCAAAGCCACAATGAATTTTTGGTTTTGTATGGTTCGGTATGCGTTGGGGTCGTGGCTCATAAAACAAAGCCTTGTAACATCCTTGCATTTATCGTCTGCCTTTAAGCCTGTAGCATCTTCATAGAACTTTTGTACTTGTTGGTAAGCTATGTCGTGGTGTTCCAATTCCGTATTAACCTCAATAAATACTTTTAATCCGTTACCACTTGGGCTAATAAAGCAAAGTGCTGTGTATGGAATTTTACAAATAACTGCAAAAGCATTTTGCAATTGCTCTGCTGTGAGTTTATCAAAGTCTAAATGCACAAAACCACTGTACATTTCGAGAAAAGGCATTTGCCTTTTTTCGGTAAATACTGCCGAAGGCGTAAAAGCTAAAAGCTGCTTTTTCTTACTATCTGCTTCGTCCTTTTTGCCTTGTGCAAGAAGGGTTCTAATTTCCTCTACTTCCGTTTTGTATTTGTCGGAAATAATGTCTTTACCAATCAGCAAAAGGGATTTCTTTTCTACTGGTATGGTAAAGCTTCTGAATATGGTACAACTTGCCATTTCTTTTCTTTCTTATCAGTTAAAAAAATCTATTTGCGTTTGTTTTTGAGTATGTACTCCGTTGCCAATGCATCAATTTCATCGGCAGATGATTGACGGTTACGCTGTAACCAATCGTCTAACTCGGTACGCTTGAAATAGAGTTTTTTACCCTGTGGGCAGAAATGGGGGATTTGCTTAGTACTGGTAAGTTTGTATAAGTGGCTTTCACTTACATCGAGGTACTTACAGGCTTCGCCAAAGTTGAGTACTGTTTTTTGCAGTAAATTTTGCTCATCTAATTTGCTTGCAATTTCTGTGAGCTTGTCTAAGATTAAATTATCTGTTTGCATCGTAAATTATTTTTTGTTTACGATGTCAAAATTCTCTTATGTCAAAGGGGGAAAAGGTTCAAGTGAGCCAATAGGTACAAGTACTTGAATAAACTTGTACCTACTTGAATGTTTTTTATGGCAAATGTTTATCAATAGTAGCTTTTATATCAGATATTACTTCTTCTTTGGTCTTGTTTTTTGTCCTTGATTTTGATATTGAACTGGAGGTAATTAGTGTTGAAGGTTTATTTGTTGCTGGTTTAGACCAAAAGCATTGAGACTTCTCAATGGTTGTTTGTGTTAATCGAAGAAAATGTTTTGAAATTGCATCCATAACTAAAACAAATTCTGTGGTTCTACAGCCTAAGTAAATTTTTGATGTACCAATTTTAACATCCGCACTGGTAAGCAATTCTACTAAGGTTTTTACAGATGTTTGTTCTTCATCTAAAAATTTTATATCTAAACACAAATCATCAAACAATGCCTGTAATTTTTCAGGTGAGCCTCCTTTCCACCCAAATGAAAATTTTGGAGGTAGATTTATAGTTGGTTTTATGATTTGTTGTGTAACCTTGTTTGCATTTTGATTTGGAACTAATGTAAATTCAAAAGAATTTTCTATGCTGTACAACATATAATCTTCAACTGTATCGTAAGAATTACTTAAATACTCTTTGAAAGGATTTTGAATTGAGAAATAAAGAGCTAAAAGATTATTCCGCAAATAGGTAAGTGCAAAATGTGTAATGTCTGTGTAGGGTGGCACATCATCAAAGCCTTTTTCTCTTAATTCGTTGTTGGCTTGGTTGCATAGCACAGAAATTCCCTTTAATGATTTTTCCCCAATTTGAAACGGAACATCAAGGGCATTATCTTTTATAAATGGATTATTTACGGCTTCATTGTAGTAGATTATCAATGCAGCATCAATTAACCCTTTGTAATAGTGTTGTAATAAAGTAGTTGCCTCTATGTTATTACTTAAATATGCTTGCTGCTTTATTTCTTGAATAGTTGGTACTGGTATTGATTTTTGTATATTATTAAATGGCTGTGATAAGTGCTTTAACTTATTAGCGACTTGTTGCAAATCATTGACAGGCATTTTATTTGACTGCCTGACAATTTCTTTTAAAGTGCTTTCCTCAATATCAATAAGCCAAGGCTTTAGCTCACCATTTACTATACTATTGAAAATTTGTAAGTTCATTATATGCCAATTTTAATTTTGTTAGCTGCTACCGTTTTCTTTTCATCAATCACATTGGCATATATCTGTGTAGTTTTTAAATGCCTATGACCAAGCAATTTGCTAACGGTAAAAATATCTGTACCCAAAGTTAATTGCAGTGTAGCGTATGTATGCCTTGCACAATGGAATGTAATGTGCTTTTCAATACCTGCTTTTATGAGCCAAGCCACTAAATCCCTATTTCGACTATCAGAGTAAATAAGATTCGTAAACACCAATTCATCTGCTTTGCCTCTTTCACCTAAAAGACTATAGGCTTCATCTGATATAGGCAAGGTTTCTGAACCCTTTGTTTTTTGCTGAATGAAACGGATGTAATGCCCTAACTCGGCAGACTGCTGTAATTCACTCCACTTCAATTTTTGAATATCGCTGAAACGCAAACCTGTTAAACAACTGAATAGAAACGCCCTTTTCATTAACGGATTACGGCACTCTGTTTTGGCTAATGCTCTTACTTCATCTAAGGTTAAAAACTCTCTTACCGGCTCACCCTGTGGGAAAGCATCCACTAAATCGGCAGGGTTTGATTTGATGATACCATCCTTTAAAGCCTGTTTTAATGCTGCTCTAAACTTATTGAAATAGCTATACCTGGTATTGATTGAAACTTGTACACCTGTTTTGGTTACAGCTTCTTTTAAAAGATACTCTCTAAATCCTTCTACAAATTGCTTGTTTAATTGGCTGAACTGAATATCTCTTGGGCAATATTTTTTCAGGTGCTTAATGGTACTATCCCAATTGCCATAATTACCCTTGCTGTCTTTACGCTTTTCGGCTAAAGCTTCCATATACATAATGAAGTACGTTTTTAGCTTCTCCTTATCGTGAAAATCGTAAGTACTGTTTTGTATTTCCAAATGCCTTTTACTTCGGATAGTTTCAGCTAATGCAATTATTTTCTTATTTTCCTCTTTTTGAGCTTTGCTCAAACTGCCTTTGTCTGGGTCGGGAGTTAAATACAAATTCAGGTACTCGTATTGGCGTTTGCCATTGGAATAGTAATCTAAGTAAAGGCTTATTTTATCGCCTTTCTGCCGTTGCCTTAATGTTACTTTCATTTCTTATCAGTTAAATAAATTATCAATTGAAGTTCTTTTTATAATGGTACGACTGCCAAATTTTGAAGCTGGTAATCGGTTGTCCTTAATCATTCTTTGAATGGTCCATCTGCTTGCTCCTACAAGCTGTGCTGTTTCTGCTACACTCAAAAATTCTTTATCTCTTAAATTGATGTGATTACCTGCTATTGGAGTGGAAAGGGTTTCAGTAGCAACTACTGGAGAAGCTGAAACAATTTTGCTTTGTTGGTTCTTAAATTCTGCGTTAACCTTTTCTTCTCGTTTGGCTTTCTTGTAGGCAGCACTATTGCATTTGTGGCCACAATACTTGGTTGTGGTCTTTTGGGCTATGAAAGCCTTACCGCAATGATTACAGAATTTAGGAAGCTTTATTGAACTGCTCATTTGTTGCTATTAATAGCTAAAGGTTGCTGTGTGGTGCTACTTGGTGCATTATTTCTCCATCTGTACATCAAACGGAATAGTTGGCAACGAAATAGAACTTTGGGCAACAATTAGGCAACAAATATAAGTAAAAAAGTGCAGTTGGGCAACAAAAAAGAGAAAGAAAAACACACTAAAACCTATGAAAAACAAGCACTTGACAAACAAAGGAAAGTATTTTACTTTCCGATACAGAAATTAGCAAAAATATTACCCAATAATTCATCATTGGTCACTTCACCGGTAATTTCACCAAAATAATACAACGCTTGTTTGATGTCGATTGCCATTAAATCAGAGGAAAGACCAGAAGTGAGTCCGAATTTGACTTTCTGAATTTCTTCTAAGGCTTTTAACAATGAATCGTAGTGGCGTGTATTGGTAACTATCGTTTCGTTGTTGCGCAAAGCACCTGTATTTACAAAAGATAAAAGCTCTTTTTTTAAACTATCAATCCCAATTTTTTGTTTAGCTGATATTTGAATTGATAATGGATAATTGATAATGGATAATTTTTCGTCTAAAATCAATTTTTGCTCTGTTTGCAATGAATCAACTTTATTGACAACTATGATTAGAGGTTTCAAGGGAAATTGATTTCGTACTTTCTCAATTTCAATTTTGAATTTTCCATCATTGTCAATTATCAATTGTAAACTGTCAATTAGAAACATTACCACTTGTGCTTGCTCTATTTTTTCAAAGGTTTTCTTAATTCCGATGCTTTCAACTACGTCTTTGGTGTCGCGAATTCCAGCAGTGTCGATGAATCTAAAACCAATTCCATCAATAACTAATTCATCTTCGATAGTATCGCGTGTGGTTCCAGCAATATCTGAAACGATAGCGCGCTCTTCGTTTAATAAAGCATTCAATAAGGTCGATTTTCCTACATTGGGTTCGCCAACAATTGCTACAGGAATTCCGTTTTTAATCACATTTCCAACAGCAAACGAATCAATCAAACGCTTCAATACAAATTCAATTCGGTTCAATAATTCACTAAACTGTGTTCTATCAGCAAATTCAACGTCTTCTTCAGCAAAATCCAATTCAAGTTCAATAAGTGAAGCAAAATTCAAGAGTTCTTCACGCAATTTGGCAATTTCATTACTAAATCCGCCACGCATTTGTTGCATAGCAATTTGGTGCGATGCTTCGTTGTCCGAGGCAATCAAATCAGCTACTGCTTCTGCTTGAGATAAATCGAGTTTTCCATTTAAAAAAGCTCTCAAAGTAAATTCGCCAGCCTGTGCCATTCTACATCCTTTTCGCAATAACAATTGAATGATTTGCTGTTGGATGAAGGTTGAGCCGTGACACGAAATTTCAATTACATCTTCGCCAGTATAAGAATTTGGGTTTTTGAAAATGGAAAGTAAAACTTGATCGATGATTTTAGTTCCATCAACGATAGTTCCGAGGTGAATGGTATGTGTTTTTTGTGAAGTAATATTTTTACCTGAAACCGATTGAAAAACACCAGCAGCAATCATAATAGCATCTTTTCCTGACATTCGAATAATGGCT
This sequence comes from Flavobacterium sp., assembly GCA_016787805.1. Lineage (GTDB taxonomy): Bacteria > Bacteroidota > Bacteroidia > Flavobacteriales > Flavobacteriaceae > Flavobacterium. The sequence goes on from JAEUTY010000020.1 coordinate 83,839, forward strand.
ACCGCACCAGCGCCCGAAGGTGTAGCGAGAGCCACTATTGTATCATTGTAAATCATATTGAAATGTGAATTTGTGATTGCAAAGATACCAATTTTAAGTGTTTAAAAATAAGTAGTTGCAATTCGTCACAATGTTAAGTTAAATAATTGTAAATATGACTGTTATCATGTTTTTCCAACTTTTAATTGCCTAAATTTATAGTATAATTTAAAACTGATTTACCATGAAAAAAATACTATTGCCAACCGATTTTACTGCAGTGGCGAATAATGCATTTGTTCATGCTTTGGAAATGGCCAATCACTTGGATGCTGAGTTATTGTTGCTTCACACTTATGAATTGCCTATTGTTGACAATCAATTTTTTCCACAAAATTACCAAACCATTTTTGATTCTCTTGAAATGGCCAATTTTGAGCGTTTCAAAGATTTAATGCCTCAATTGCATGCTATAGCAGAAGAGCGAAAATTAAGCCATGTTACGTTTTCTCACATTATAATGGATGGCGATTTGGTGTATAATATCAAAGAATGCATCAAAAATGAAAATATTGATTTGATTGTAATGGGAACTTCGGGAGCAACAGGCTGGAAAGAATTTTTCCTCGGAACCAATACAGGTGAAGTGATAAGCACGGTTTCTATTCCGGTTTTATGTGTGCCAGCATCTTCAAAATATACCTTTATCAAAAATATTGGATTTACTACTCGCTTTAGAGAAAAAGATAAAGAATCGTTGTGGAAAGCCATAGAAGTGGCTAAGAAAAACAACGCTAAAGTAAAATGTTTGTATGTGAAAACTGCTTTTTCAGATGTTGAAGAACATGAAATAGAAAATTGGCGTGTAACTTTTAAAAATGAACCTATTCAGTTTTTTATTGTTGAAGACGACAATCCAATGGAAACTATTTTAGATTTTATTACGAGTCAAGAAATAGATGTGTTGGCTATGGTAACGCATAAAAGAAACTTCTTTGTTAGTTTATTTGAATCGAGTTTTACTGAAAAAATAACTAACCGAAGCGAAATACCCGTTTTAGTTTTGCATTAATAAAAAAATCCGTCTTGAAATAAAGCAAGACGGATTTTAAATATAAATAAACTACTATTACTTTTTGATCATTTCTTCTGGTTTAACAGCTACAACAACTCCAGGAAGTTTGATTGGAGCTCCCATTTGTGCTAAGAAACTACCTTGAACTTCACCTGTTTTGTAGGTTGTAAAACCAATTCGGTACAATCCCATTACTAATGATTTAGTTGGATTACTAGTATCGCTAGTAATTCTCATCAAAGAGTTGTATTTGCTTCCAGATGGTTGAGCTGGCATTTCACCTGAATCGTCATTGCTTTCAATTTTGGTCCAAGTAGCTGATTTGGCTTTGGCAGGAACATCTTCTAATTTTAAAATTCCTTCTGCTCTTTCAAAAGTTACCCAAGTATCGAAGAAACTTTTGGTGTCAGCTGCATTTGCAGTATAGTCAGCAGAAACATAATCGGTTCCTGATGGTTTTGTTCCGTCTGGCACTGGAGATATCATACGAATTCCAATTTCAGGAGCTGCAACTGGAACCCAAACGTAGATATAATACATTTTTTTTCCATTTTTAACTTCGTCTGGTGCTGAACCTGGTTTGATGTAACCAAAATAACTTACCATATCAGTATAAGGTACTCTGATTTCTTTTCCCATTACAGATTTTTTAGCCAAATCGGCTCCAAACTTATCCAATTTTTGGGCAGTTGCAATTGATAATGTTCCTATACATAACAAAATCGCTAATACATTTTTTTTCATGTTTATTACGGGTTTTAATTTTTCCTACTCTTACGGATTTTCGGTTACTCCTTAAAACTATTACGAATTTACCTTTTAATTTAAAAGGTAAAGAATTATAAAAATAAAAATAAATGAGGTGATACCCAAAAATTTAAATAGTTTGTTTTTCTCACGAATAAAAATAAATGCTGAAAACGTAAAAATACAATAACAAAGAAGTGTAAGTAAGTTTGGGAAATCTTCAAAAACAGGTCGAATAAATTCGGGTAACTCTTTGATTGCACTTTTGGTAACTCCAATTTCTTTTAGCCTTTTCAAATTAAAAGAACACAAATACAACCAATAAATTACTATAGCAAAAGCAATATAGCACAACGATTGCAAGAGTAGTAAACGTGATTTTTTATCCAATTTGAGCATAACAATTCATTCGTTGAATTGCTACAAAATTAATTTCAATAAAGGTATGAACTAACTAAAAATGATAACTGCTGTAGATTTTACAATAAGTGATTGAATGGTTTTGATAACTGAAATAAAAAAGCCGCTTTGATTAGAAAACGGCTTTTATAATTATGAATCCAATGATTAATTATTCAACATTACAGGCATTACCAACATTGTGATGGTTTCACCTTCGTCCAATCCATCAACTGGAGTTAGAATTCCAGCACGGTTTGGCATCGACATTTCCAATTGTATGTCATCTGATTGTAAGTTAGTTAACATCTCTAATAAAAAGCGTGAGTTGAAGCCAATTTGCATATCATCACCTTGGTAATCACAAGTCAAACGCTCTTCTGCTTTATTAGAATAATCGATATCTTCGGCAGAAATATTCAATTCTGCGCCCGCAATTTTCAAACGAATTTGGTGAGTGGTTTTATTTGAGAAAATAGCTACACGACGAACGGAATTGAAGAACTGTGTTCTGTCGATTAATAATTTATTTGGGTTTTCTTTTGGAATTACTGCTTCGTAATTTGGGTATTTCCCATCAATCAAACGACAAGTTAAAATGTAATTTTCGAAGGAGAACGTAGCATTCGAGTCGTTGTATTCAATTTTAACTTCTGCATCCGACGCACCTAAAATTCCTTTTAAAATATTCAACGGTTTTTTAGGCATAATAAAATCGGCTACTTGTGAAGCTTTTACATCAGCGCGAGCATATTTTACTAATTTGTGAGCGTCTGTAGCTACAAAAATCAATCCTTCTGGTGAAAACTGGAAGAAAACACCTGACATTACTGGACGTAAATCGTCGTTTCCAGCCGCAAAAATCGTTTTGCTAATCGCTGTTGCTAAAACTTCAGCCGGAACAATTGTTGAAGAAGGATCTTCTAATTGTACAGACTTTGGAAATTCTTCTCCTGGAGCATAAGCAATGGCATATTTTCCTGAATTCGAACTGATTTCAATAGTACTGTTTTCTTCTACCGTAAAAGTCAACGGTTGCTCGGGAAATGTCTTTAAAATATCCAACAATAATTTCGCTGGAACCGCAACACTTCCTTTATCAGTTGATTCGATTTCTAAAGTAGCCGACATAGTGGTCTCTAAATCAGAAGCCGAAACCGTCAACGATTTTTTATTTAATTCGAATAAAAAGTTATCTAAAATAGGTAAGGTATTGCTACTGTTAATAACGCTACCTAATACTTGTAGTTGTTTTAATAAATACGAGCTTGAAACAATAAACTTCATTTTTTTTATTTTTTACAAATATATCTCAAAGAAATAGATTTCAAAAAGATTTTTATTAACATTACTTACTGTATTTTCTCTTTCTCATAAATGTAAATGCAATTCCAAATAGACTCAAAATTACAATTGGCAGTCCGACAGTTATGATTTGGGAACTTGTATAATTTTCATAGACTTTTTCCTTGTCCAATAAAGGCAAATCAACTTCCTTGTTTCGGATGTTAATAAGTCCGTTGTCATCTAACAAGTAATTCACGCAATTCATCATGAATTCTTTGTTGGCGTACATTTTATTGGTCCACTTGTCAAAACCTAATTCTAAGGGCTGAAAATCTTTGTCCAATTGGTTTTTTACGACATCGCCATCTGAAATCACTATCATTTTGGTGTTTTTCCCTTTCGGAGAAAACGTACTGTCGTCAAACGGAAGTACTCGGTTTTCATACATTGAATGGAAATTACCTTCTAGTAAAACAGCCAACGGAATCCCGCCTTGATTTTGAGCAAATTCGGCAGGATCAGGTTGTTGTCCGACCATATCCAAACTCACTTCAATTGGGGTTCCAACCGCTTTTGAATACTTAGAAGATTGTAATAAAATAGTCTTTTTAATATCATTTTTCAGTACTTCTATTGGATTGGTAAATTCAAATTTCAACACATCTAAATTACTCACAATCGGATGCTTGGTTTCAGCATAAACGGCTGGCGAATACAACCAAGGAAATTGCGTGTATTGTGTAGCTGTACCTTGTTTTCCTGTCGCCAAAGCTATTGGTGATGCTTGTAAATCTTTGATTAAATCGGGTTTGATTCGGATGCCGTACTTGAAGAACATATCGTTCAAACCTAAATCACGTGGATAAGCTAAATTAGAACCTGTTTCGGTATACAAACTGTCCATTTCCATCGCCACTTGATCAATCAACCACAAGGTTTTTCCACCATGGATAATGAATTGATCGAGAACTTGTTTTTCTTCGTCAGAAAAGGATTCAGTTGGTTTTGCTATAATGGCTAAGTCGTATTTCTTAAGTTCTTTGATGGTGTTTTGCGGACTTTTAGCCACAGAATCCAACGTAAACGGACCAATGTAATAGTTCTCTCGAACCGATTTTAAGAAGTCGGCTATCTGCAATTCGTGCATTTCACCATTCCCTTTGATAATCGCTACTTTTTTCTCTTTGGCTTTAGAAACGGTGTTGAAACCATTGGCAAAAGCATATTCCAAATGTTGCACTGAACTTACTACTTTTTCAGCTGTCGAAGCGCCCATCATATTTTTTAACAAAGGAACTTTGGTGCTTTTATTTCCATACGTAACTACAGCCCAAGGAAAAACAACTTCTTGCGTTTGCTTGCCTTTGTCATCAACAGTTACGTTCAACGGAGTTAAGCCTCTATCCAAAAACTGTTGCATGGTTTCGGCTTCGTTGCCTTCTTCCAGCGGATTGACAAAATCAAAAACAATATTCGAATTGTAGGCTTTGAATTCTTCTAACAACTGACGCGTTTCAGTTTGCAATTTTCTGAATTCACCCGGAAAATTGCCTTCTAAGAAAACATCAACATACAAAGGTTCTTTGACTTCTTTAATGATGTTTAGAGAAGTTTCTGATAAAGTATAACGTTGATCGCCAGTCAAATCTAATCGCTTAAAGAAAAAATGTCCGATAAAGTTAATTGCTACCAAAATCGCAATGGTAACCAGCAGTTTTTTGAAATGTGCTTTTTTAGTTTCCATTATGATTTTAAAGATTTTAATTTGTAAACAGTCATCGATAAAAATAAAATAGTTAGGCTGACGAAGTAGATTACATTACGCGAATCAATTACACCGCGACTCATGCTTTTAAAATGGTAATTCATTCCTAGAGAAGCAATTACATCTTCCATGCTTTTTACGAAAGTAGCAATACCATCAAATCCAAAATAAAGCACAAAACAAAGGAAAACCGAAAGTATAAAAGCAACAATTTGATTTTCAGAAAGGGTAGAAGTAAAAACGCCAACAGCAGTATAACCCGCAATTAAAAACAGTAGGCCAAAATACGAACCCATAGTGCTTCCCATGTCGATATTTCCTTCAGGCATGCCGAGTGTTGAAATGACGTAAACGTAGATAAACGTTGGAATAATTGCAATCACAATCAACAAAAAAGCGCCTAGAAATTTACCGTTTACAATTTGCCATACCGACAACGGTTTGGTCATTAATAATTCGATGGTTCCTTGTTTTTTTTCATCCGAAAAACTGCGCATCGTTACGGCTGGAATTAAGAAAATTAAAATCCACGGTGCGATGGTAAAAAACGGACTCAAATCGGCAAAACCCGAATTCAAGATGTTGTAATCGCCTTCAAAAACCCACAAAAATAATCCGTTAAGTAGCAGAAAAACGGCAATCACCAAATAACCAATTGGCGAACCAAAAAAGGATTTAATTTCTCGTAGTAGTATTGATTTCATATTTTTCTATTCTCTATATTCTATCTATCTGTATTCTTATTGAAGAGAAACTAACTTGTCTACACTCCAAGCTTCGGGTTTGTCGTTGAATAATTTCTTGGTAAACGTCCAAACTTCATCAAACAAAGCCGATTTTCGGTAATTTTCCAAATCTTCTTCGGTTTCCCAAATGCTATAAGTGAAAAAAATACACGGATTGTTTTTGTCTTGATACAATTCCAATAAACGATTTCCGGGCGAGTTTCGTATGTGTTCTTTCATTATTTCGAAGTTTTCCCTAAAAGCAGGAATATTTTCTTCGTGGAATGACATTTTGACTATTCGTACAAACATAGTATAAATGGTTTATGATTTATAGAAAATTGACCGCTGCGCTGAAAGAAGCAAGATCGCTTTGCTGAAAGATGTTTCATAGTCTTTCTTCTTGCAACGAAGTGGTCTTTCTTCTTTCAATGAAATGGTCATTTCTTTTCTCATCTCAACTAAAATTAATAGTAATCAAATCGCGGTAACCCAATCCCAGTAATGTAGCCGCAGTTCCAACTGTAGCTGGATTACTTCTAAAAATCGCTATTTCCAAAAAACCAGCTTCGTTAAAAACCGCCATTTTTTCACCTTCATAATATTTTACTGGAAATTTATCTGAAGTGGCAATTGCCGAATAACGTGGAAAAATAGTTTTAATGGTTTTGTTTTTCACCCGAATTTCATACGGACGATTTTTGGCCACTTCTAAAAACATTTTTTTACTAATATTGGTCACTGCATTTCCAAAACTATCGATATAAATAACATTACCTTTAATCGAATCGACTTCAACTACAGCTTGCAATTCGACTATGGTTTTGATTTCCTTTATTTCTTTTCCAATTACATTCAATAATCCGCCTTTAGCAATGTGACAAGCTACTTTTATAAACACATCCATATCTGTTGCATCGGGCAATAATCGATCGTGAATATTGATGGCAACAATTTTCTGCGGTACAATTTTCTGAATCAACATACTCAAAATGCCGTTGTCAGCACAAACAAAGTAATGATCGTCCCATTGCATCGCGATGTGTTGATTTTCGGTATTACGCTCAATATCAACACCAATTATATGAACTGTTCCTTTTGGAAAACTCGAATACGCCGCCGATAAAATATAACTCGCTTCGGCAATATTAAACGGATCAATGTGATGCGAAATGTCAATGATTTGTGTGTCAGGATATTCACTAATAATCTTCCCTTTTATAGCTCCAACAAAGTGGTCTTTTAAGCCGTAATCAGTAGTAAGGGTAATTATTGACATAAAATTGTTTATAACTAAATGAGAAACGTATTAGTGTATTTCTTAAATTTGAAATGATTGCAAAGCTAAGAATATTTAGCAAAATAATTAATTAAAAAAAGCCTCCATTTGAACGAACGTATTATTGAATTACACGACATTGCTCCCAAAGAATTTTGGGGCGCACAAGATGCTCATCTTGAAACGATTAAAAAATACTATCCTAAACTCAAAATTGTCGCGCGAGGTACTACACTCAAAGCATTTGGCGAAAAAGAAGAACTCGACGAATTCGAAAACCGCTTCAGTCGACTAATGTTGCATTTTACACGATACAATAACATCGATAACAATGTGATTGATCGCGTGATTCAAAGCAATTCTCACGAGGAACAACGTATGCCTGATCACGATAAAATTTTGGTTCACGGCATAGGAGGAAAGCTCATCAAAGCCATGACGCCCAATCAACAAAAGTTGGTAGAGTACGTTCAAAAAAACGATATGGTTTTTGCTGTTGGTCCGGCTGGAACAGGTAAAACCTATACTGGCGTTGCTTTAGCCGTCAAAGCTTTAAAAGAAAAGCAAGTCAAACGAATTATTCTCACACGTCCTGCCGTTGAAGCTGGAGAAAATCTAGGTTTTCTCCCTGGTGATATGAAAGAAAAACTCGATCCGTACATGCAACCGTTGTACGATGCATTGCGCGATATGTTGCCGCCACAAACACTCGACGATTATATTTTAAAAGGAATCATCCAAATCGCTCCTTTAGCTTTCATGCGTGGACGAACGTTAGATAACGCTTTTGTTATTCTAGATGAAGCCCAAAATACCACGCATTCGCAGATGAAAATGTTCTTGACACGTATGGGAAAAAACGCCAAATTCATTATCACTGGCGATCCAGGTCAGGTCGATTTACCACGACGCACGATTTCAGGTTTAAAAGAAGCATTGTTGGTACTGAAAGACATTGAAGGCATAGGCATCATTTACCTTGACGATAAAGACATTGTTCGCCATAGATTGGTTAAAAAGGTAATCGAAGCCTACAAAAGTATAGAGAATCACGATTAATGTTGGGAGCAAAAGGCTCGGGCTTCTATGTAATCCATTTTCCCGCTTTCCGTCATGCGCGGCATTTTCTCCAATCGGGGCTAGAGAGGAAACGTATTGAATCGAAATTAACTATCCTAACAGGTTTCCCAAACCTGTTAGGTATTTACAAATTGTAAACATAAAAAGTGAATTTTAAAATAATTCCACTTTCAGAGTCATAACAAAATCACCTATTTTTGCCAAAATTTCAATAGAATCAATTTGAAAACCATACTCATCACTGGCGCTTCGGGCGGATTAGGTAAAGAAACGGCCTTGTATTTTGCAAATCATCATTGGAACGTAATTGCGACTGTAATTACGATTAATGAAGCGGAAGTATTCACAGGAATCGAAAGTATTTGGTGCTACGAACTTGATGTCACTTCACAAGAAAGCATTGAAAAAGCAAAAACAGCTATTTTACAAGATCATAAAACTATTGATGTTATTGTAAACAACGCTGGAATTGGCTACAGAAGTTTTGTCGAACTCTCAGAAGACTCCAAAATCGATGCAATTGTTGATATCAATTGGCTTGGAGTAGTAAAAATGTGTCGCGCTTTTATTCCGGTTTTTCGTCAACAAAATTCAGGTCAATTCATCAATATTTCTTCGATTGCAGGTTTGGTCAATTTGCCTTTGGGAAGTTTTTACCATTCTACCAAACAAGCTGTCGAAAGCTTCTCCGAATGTATGGCGTATGAGTTGATGGAATTCAATATAAGCGTTTGTACCGTACAATTTGGAAATGCTCCAACCAATTTTCAAAAAAATGTTGTCAAATCGGAACCCTCTAACATAGCCTCTTACAACAAAATGATGGATTCGATTTCTGAAATTCTCAATAAAAAATCGACAAAAAACGCCAACTTGACTCAGGATATTGTTACTAAATTGTTTGATATTGCTGAAAACCCGGCTAAAAACTTCCGTCGCTACACGATTGGTTTTGATGCGAATTTTATGAAATATTTCCGCCGTTTTGCTGGATATCGTTTGTTCAATGCCATCATTCGCAGAAAAGTATTAGGGAAATAAATAAAATTGTATTTCTGTTGAAAACGAACTATTTTTGTGCCACACAACTAATAGGCTGATTTTTCAGCAAAATATCTTTATTTTAATGAATACACTAACTACAACCAATTTTCACTTTCCCAACCAAAAATCCGTTTACCGCGGTAAAGTACGCGAAGTTTACAATATCAATGATGAAATTTTAGTCATGATCGCAACCGATCGTTTATCAGCTTTTGATGTGGTGATGCCACGCGGAATTCCATACAAAGGACAAATCCTGAATCAAATCGCAACTAAATTCATGAGTTTAACCCAAGATATTGTTCCGAATTGGTTGATTGCAACTCCTGACCCAAATGTAGCTGTTGGCCATTTGTGCGACCCTTTTAAAGTGGAAATGGTAATTCGTGGTTATTTATCAGGTCATGCGGCTCGTGAATACGCTGCAGGAAAACGAGTACTTTGTGGTGTAACTATGCCAGAAGGTTTGAAAGAAAACGACCAGTTTCCCGCACCAATTATAACACCAACAACCAAAGCAGATAATGGTTCGCACGACGAAGACATTTCACGTGAAGCGATTTTATCAAAAGGAATTGTTTCGGAAGAAGATTATTTAGTTTTGGAAAAATACACTCGTGCATTGTACCAACGTGGAACTGAAATTGCTGCCGCTCGTGGACTGATTTTAGTTGACACCAAATACGAATTCGGGAAAACCAAAGACGGAACCATTGTATTAATTGACGAGATTCACACGCCGGATTCTTCACGTTATTTTTACGCCGAAGGTTACCAAGAACGCCAAGATAGAGGAGAAGAACAAAAACAACTTTCTAAAGAATTCGTGCGTCGTTGGTTAATCGAAAATGGTTTTCAGGGTAAAGACGGTCAACAAATTCCAGAAATGACTGACGAATACATTGAATCAGTATCGGAACGATACATTGAATTGTTTGAAAATATAATAGGAGAAAAATTTGTTAAAGCGGATATTTCAGCCATTGAAAATCGAATAGAAAATAATGTTTTAAATTTTTTGAAATAAATTTTTCGCAATAGAATCAACATAAAGCCACAAGAAATTGTGGTTTTTTTATTTTATTGAAATTTTGTGTAACAATTATTGAAATGTATCGTCTTATTGTTATAATGAAAAAATAAAAAAAGAAGTAATTTAAACACCTACTATGTAATACAAGGTATTAGTTTAAGAAAATTACGCAATCAATCAATTAAAAATCATCATCAAATTAAAAAACAAATCATCATGAAAACAACAAATCAAAACAACAGACCAATCCACTTAAGCACTATTTTTTATTGTGCAATTGCTTCAACACTATTTGTAGCTAGCTCATTTGCAAATGTGTCTTTAAACGATCAACAAAATTTTGAAACTGAAAACAATTTAGTAGTAGCTTCAAACACAAGCTTTTCTTCTTCAAGTATAATCTCAAAACCAGAAATGATGTTAGATTCTGAAAGTGATATAGCAAATTCTATAGCTACAGTATCTACTAACTATATAAAACCAATTTTGGAAACTATTACAGAAAACGAACAAATCATTGAGAGTACAGAAGATTTCAATTTGCCAATTTATTCAGGTAGAACAATTGACGAAATCATTCTTGAAAACGAAATGATTATCGAGAGCAATCAAATAGACGATGTTTTTCCTTTAAATATGTACTTGATTAACACATCTTCTGTCGAAAATAAAGACGGAATTATTTTAAAAAACAATAGTGAACTAAAATCATAGTTGTAATTTAGTTGTTAAAAAAAAGTCCCAAAGCATTACGTTTCGGGACTTTTTGATTATTTGAAATAAGAGAAATTGTGGTTATTCTCTAATTTGAGTAAACTTTCGTAAATCAACTTAATGACGTTTTCAACATCTTCTCGGTGCACCATTTCAACCGTAGTATGCATATAACGCAATGCCAACGAAATCAATGCAGACGGAACACCACCGTTGCTATAAGCAAATGCATCAGTATCGGTTCCAGTCACACGAGAAGAAGCATGGCGTTGAAACGGAATTTTCTTTTCTTCAGCTGTGGAAACAATCAATTCACGCAATATATTTTGTGTTGCTGGAGCGTAAGCTATAACTGGACCTTTTCCTATTTGCAATTCACCTTCAATTTTCTTATCAATCATAGGAGTTGTCGTATCGTGACAAACATCTGTAACGATAGCAACATTAGGCTTGATAGTTTGGGTAATCATTTCGGCGCCACGCAAACCAATTTCCTCTTGAACCGAATTGACAATATACAATCCAAAAGGTAATTTTTTCTTGTTCTCTTTTAATAAACGCGCAACTTCAGCGATCATAAATCCACCCATACGATTGTCTAAGGCTCTACAAACAAATTTGTTTTTGTTCAATACCATAAATTCATCTGGATAGGTAATTACACAACCCACATGTATGCCTAGTTTTTCAACTTCTTCTTTAGTTGAACATCCACAGTCTATAAAAATATTGCTTGAGGTAGCCGATTCTTCTTTACCACGACCACGAGTATGAATAGCTGGCCAACCAAAAACTCCTTTAACAATTCCATTTTTAGTATGAATATTTACACGTTTTGATGGCGCTATTTGATGATCTGAACCACCATTTCGAATGACGTAAATCAATCCGTCAGAGGTAATGTAGTTCACGTACCACGAAATTTCGTCGCTGTGACCTTCAATCACTACTTTATAAGGAGCATCTGGATTGATAATTCCAACTGCCGTTCCATAAGAATCAGTAATAAAAGTATCCACATAGGGCTTTAAATAATCCATCCAAATCTTTTGACCTTCGGATTCATAACCAGTCGGGGAAGCATTGTTTAAATATTTTTCTAAAAAAGTTAAAGATGTTTTGTTTAAGATAGATTTTGTCGCCATAAAATTATTTTTTTGCTAAAATATAAATTTGGCATTACAGTTGTTAATCATATTCTATATTTTTACATCTAAATAAATCAACAATCCGTTTTATGCGTCTTACTAATATTTTATCCGCTTTGTTTTTTTTAATAGTATCTAATGGTTTTTCACAAGTAGATAACTCAAAAAAAACAAAAGATGAACTCGAAGAAATTAAAGAAGTGAATTCTGTTTTGAATGATACAATTATGTTGCAAGAAGTGATTGTTTACCGAGACAAACTTGATCCTGAAGCAAAAAAACAATACTTATTATTGCGAAATAGAGTCTACAAAGTTTATCCATATGCCAAAATTGCTGCAGAAAGACTTACAACTCTAAGAAACAATATGGAAAAGCTCAAATCAAATAAAGAGAAAAAAAAATATACCAAAATCGTTGAAGATTATATGGAAAATGAGTTCAAAGCTCAATTAAAAAAGTTATCTCGTAAACAAGGTCAAATTTTAGTTAAACTTATTTTTCGTCAAACAGGAGTGTCAACTTACGACCTTATTAAAGATTATAAAAGCGGTTGGAAAGCATTCTGGTCCAATAATACAGCTCGATTATTTGATATAAACCTAAAAACAGGCTATGATCCTTATCAAGTCAATGAAGACTATCTCATTGAAACAATCCTTCAGAGAGCGTTCATTAATGGTCGTTTAACTGAACAAAAATCGGCCAAACCCTATGATATTGATCAATTAAATTTACTTTGGGTACAAAAAGCGAATGAGTTGCAAAATAATAAAAAAGATTAGAAGCGAATGGCTTGGGCATTCCCAGCAATCCATTTTCCCGCTTTACATTACAATCCCGACTATTCAGTCGGGATTTTCATTGCAATCGGGGCTAGAGAAAAATCAAAAGGCATACTTGTTAAAGAATAATCACCAAAAATCTGTTTTCAAAAAAGTGTTAATCAGGTTGTTAGTAAAAAGGATAAAAAAAGGGTAAAAAAGATTTGGAAAGGGAGTAAAAATTTTTCTATATTTGCACCCCGCAATGGGGAGTTCATTGGGATTTTATTGAATTAGAGAGATTTAGAAATAAATTCAAAAATAATTTTAAAAAAGCTTGTTTGGTAAAAATAAATGACTACTTTTGCACCCGCTAATCGAGAGAGCGGCGGATTAATAAGAATAAAAAAGTTCATAGACATATTGAATTGACAGCCGTTCCGATAGCGATATCGGAACAAATAAAAAAGAAAGTAAGGCGAATTGTTTATTATTGATTATTATCCATAATACAAATAATATACGATGAAGAGTTTGATCCTGGCT